>JAXLVX010000034.1:0-35605 GCA_046328795.1 Anaerolineales bacterium
TCATCGTTCGATCTCCCAAACGCGCACATGCTATCACAGATGGTAGAATCGTTCCATGCAAACGATCCTCGATAACTTCGCCAAATCGCTCGACAAACGCACCACCGTGTTCGATGTAAAAATTGATTCGCAGACAAACGACTCCCTCACCCTCAGCGGACGCGTCCTCCACAGATCTCAATTGGATGAACTGCCTCGCCTCTTTCCACAGTGGAGGCTTGATACGGCTTCCGTCCGCATTCTTCACACTGACGCGAACGAGCGTGTCCACGTTGCGACGAATCTCACAGGCTTGCACGAAAGTCCCACCTTCCGCGTGCCGCTCCTCAGCGAGTTGACCTTCGGCACAGAACTCGAAGTATTGGATGAACAAGGCAAGTGGGTCTTCGTCCGCCAAACGGACGGATACTTGGGCTGGGCATATCGTCCCTATCTCGGCGAGGGACTCGCGCCTGCCGCGACTCATCTCGTGATCGCGCCTGCTATCGAAGTCCGCGCTGAGCCAAACTCCGACAGCGAGGTGGTCACGCGGCTTGTAAGCGGAACAGGTATCATCATCGAAAACACGCAAGATGGCTGGTCGAAGGTTCGCGCGAACAAAGTCGGCTGGGTCGAGTCGCATCATCTGCGCGCGTTGAGCGACATCCCGCAAGATGTTGAAGAAAAACGCGCCATGCTTGAATCTGATTCAACGCGAATGGTCGGCGTGCCATATCTTTGGGGCGGCTCAAGCGGCAACGGCATTGACTGTTCGGGCTTTGCGCAACTGCTCCACCGCTGGATCGGAATCGAAATTCCGCGCGACGCCGACATGCAATGCGACGCGGCGAATCCAGTCGAACCGCCCTACCAACCCGGCGATCTATTCTTTTTCAACGAAAACGATAACAAAGGCGACATCACCCACGTCGGCATGTCTCTCGGCGGCTGGAGGATGATCCACTCCTCGCGCACGCGCAACGGCGTGTACGTGGACGACCTGCAAGAACGAAAATCGCTGATGGATATTTTCGTCAGCGCGGGGAGTTATTTGCGATGAATTCCTGTCGTTTCAGCATAGTCCGCCAGGTTTTTCCCGCCTCTACTTATTCTTCCACACCGTAAAATCCTTCAAGATCGAGCCGCCGAGGAACTCGCGCAAGAGCGATGTCTCAGGCACGAGATTCAGGTCGAGCGGCACGAACCATTCGAGGAACGCGAGCAGGCGTTTCGCTTCGATGTGTTCCGGCGTGCCGTATTGCACTTGGCGAAGCAGCGGTTCGGCAAGCGATTTCAACGCCGCCATTTCATACACCAACGCCGAGTTGAACATCACGTCCGCGTTTTCTTGATTGGGGAAAATATATTTCGCCTCGCCCCGCCGCACCGACTCCCAGCGCGAGATGGTCTGCGTTGCGGTGTAGCCGCGTTCGCGCGCGTCGCGCACGATGCGGCGGAGTAAACGCGTGTCGGTGGTAGAGACTCGATTATGGCGATCCAGATTCAACTGCGTCAGAGCCGAGATGTAGATGCGGAACGCCTCGCCGCTCAAACTGTCGGGGATGAGGCGCGGGTCGAGTCCGTGAATCCCCTCGAGGATGATCGGCTGACCGTACGCCAGGCGGATGACCTCTCCCGCCTCCCTCTGCCCGGTCTTGAAGTTGTAACGCGGTAGTTGCACCGCGTCGCCGTGAATCAATTTTTGCAAATGTTCGGCAAGCAAAGGAAGATCGAGCGCTTCGAGCGCCTCAAAATCGGGCTTGCCGTCTTCGCCGAGCGGAGTTTCATCGCGCGAGAGAAAATAATTATCGAGTTCAAGCGGGAACGGCGAAATGCCCAGCGCGAGCAATTGCACGGTGAGCCGCCGCGAGAACGTTGTCTTGCCCGATGACGATGGACCCGAAACAAGGATCAAATGTGAGTGTTCGATCTGCTCCGCCACCTGCCGCGCGATCTGCGCCAGCCGCTGTTCGTGGAACGCTCCGACACCAGCACGATCTCGCCGCCGCGCCCGCTTTCGATGGCTTTGTTCAATGCGCCCACGTTCGAGATGCCGAGTTTTTCGAGCCAGTCGCCGTATTGCAAAAAGGTCGCCAACAATTTCGGATATTCAGCGGTCGGCGAAAGTTCATTGGGATTTCTGCGGCTCGGATACAACAAGGTAAACCCATTGCCCGCAGGGACAAGATCGAACCACTGCAAATATCTTGTGGATGGAACCATGTAACCACCGTGATGATAGTCCATGCGTTCGTTGAGGCTGTACAGCGTGAGATACGACTTCCTGCGATATTTCAATAACTGAACTTTATCTTCTTCGCCCCGCGCGAGAAAATAATCCAGCGCTTCTTTTAGCGGCACTTCTTTTCGCACGAACGGGAGATCGTCCTTGACGAACTTCTGCATTAAAACTTTCAACACGCCCAGCTCAGATTCAGACAGCGGCTTGCGTCCCTTCACCTCGCAGTAATATCCGCCCGACGCGACGGAATGATCAATGAACAACGTCGCCATCGGATACATATCCGCGAAGACCATTTCAAGCAGGAAGGTGAGCGAGCGCCGGTAGATGCGCGTGCCGTCGGGCGAACTCATGGTGACCGGCGTGACACGCGAGTCCATTCCGACGGGGAAGGTTAATTCGCGCAGGTCGCCGTTGATCACCGCCCCAACGATCTGCGAATCGTGCGGGATGGCGGACAGAAAATCCCCCACCGCCGCCCCGCGCGGCCCGGATAACACGCGCCCATCCGGGAGGTGAATTTCGACTGTGGATCGAGGTTGTACGAGTTGAAAATTATCGTTCATATTCATCCATGTATCGGTGGTTGAGTAGCCCGAAGCGATAGCGGAGGGCGTATCGAAACCACCAGTTTGATTCAAAATCTTCAAATCATTCATAATTCGGTGGTTGAGTACTCCCGCGTGTGCTGAGCGAAGCGCTAGCGAAGTCGAAGCATCGCGGGACGTATCGAAACCACCACGTGCCAAATACACTCTTGTTTCAAAAAATTAGTTCGCGTACTTGTGGTCTCGATACGGCGGACGAGCGCCGCCTACTCGACCACCGAGTACCTTTGTATTAATTTCTCAGGCTTCTTCGCAAACTCATCCAGCGGAATCTCTTTGCGAACTAACGCAAGCAATGTTTCCGTCAACATTTTATTCACCGGCGTCGGCACGTTGAACTTCTCTCCCGCGCGGACAACCTCGCCGTGCAGATAATCTACTTCGCTCTTGCCGCGACCGGAATGCAAGTCAATGTGAAAGGACGGCATTTTATTTCCACGTCCCGCGCCCGCCGCGCGGCTGAGGAACGGCTTGGATAACCACAACGGCAATTTGGTTGCAAACGCCAATGCGCGGACCGGTGTGCCGGGCAGGTCAACCACTTCGATTCCCTGCGCCTTCATCACCGCGAGACATTCTCGCAGCATCTCAACTTCCAATCTGTACAATTTCCTATTCGCAAGAACCTCAGACGCGCTCATGTCGAGAATCGCGGAGGTCGGGTTGGCGATCAGGTTCGTGAGCAGTTTCGACCATTTCATCGAAGCCGCGTCAGCGAAGAGACGCGGATTCAATAAAGCATTATCGAACGCAACCAGCAAACTCGGCACGAGGGGATTTCCCTTTGCAATGCCGATGCCGCGCAGACGTTCCAACACAACATCGCCCGGTCCGCGTTTACCGACGGCGGTGGTCACTGTGCCGGGGATGACTTTATCTTTTCCCAACACGTCGGCGATCAACCCTTCATTCGAGAGTCCGTTTGACAGACACAGGAACGGCGGCATCTTGTCCGCGTAGGGCTTGATGTTCTCGAGCGCCGCCGAAGTGTCGTAGGACTTCAACGCAAACAGTATCAGGTCGAACGGTCCATAATGAAGCGCGTCTTCCATCGAGGAGACAAAGATGACCGAGGATGAGTCCAGCCGAAAAACATCGTTCGTCTTTCTTCTTTCATCCAATGTCAAATCCAATCGCAAGCCGCGCGCGCGAAGTTCTTCTATCTTGTTCGCGCGTTCGAGGAAGACGAGTTGACTCCCCGCCAGCGCGAGGCTCCCGCCCACGTATGAGCCGATGGCTCCCGCGCCGAGCGCGAGGATCTTCATCTTCGCGTTGATGTGACTCGCGGTCTCATTCAGGGTCACGGCCGCTTCTCATTTCAAACTTTGCATAGCCCACAGAATTGAGATGGGCATGATCGTTGAGCGCGTCAATCGCCCAGCGATGATGATGAGGAAAATACGTGGCGCGCGCGAAAGCGGTGTTGCTAAATCGGAATCGCACGCCCGATGGGTCGGCATGATGCGCCACGCCGACGATGGCGTGCATCAATTGATTCAACAAGCCGCCATGCGACACGATGAGATAACTTCCCGCAGATCGTTGTAGCAAGCCGTGCAATGCCTGACCCGCGCGCAAAAATAATTCCCAATCGCCTTCGCCGTCGCCGCCGATCGAATCATATGGCGTGACGTACGGAGGCTTGGGTCGCTGCTGCACTTCGACCGACGTCAATCCCTCCATGTCGCCGATATCGCGTTCGAGCCAAATATCATCGAACTCCAATTTCACGTTCAACGCGGAGGTGACGATCTCAGCAGTTTCTTTCGCGCGTTTCAACGTGCTGGAGATCGCCAGATCGAACGTTACTTTTTCTGCTTTCCAACGATTCGCCAAGGCAGCCGCTTGCGCGCGTCCGCGTTCGGTGAGCGGATAATCGGATTGTCCCTGCCAGCGCGATTCGGCGTTGCCGGTCGATTCTCCATGGCGCAAAAACACAAATTGATAATAGGGCTTATCGTGCAAAGTTATTTCTCCTCCCCTTTCAATAGATACACAGGTCTGCGTTTGACCTCTTGAAAAATATAACCAACATACACGCCGATGAAGCCAAGCAGGATCATAATGATCCCACTCGCAATAAGTAGAACCGCCATCAACGAACTCCAACCCGGGGCGATCACATGTTCGGTATTATTCGAAATCGAAAGCCAAAGCACCCAACTCAGTTGCGCGAACGCCAGCGCGAAGAAGATCAATCCCGAACTCAAGCCGATATACAACGGGATCAACGAAAAAGAAAAGATCGCGTCGGACGCGAGCCGAAACATTTTTCCCAACGAATATTTCGAACGTCCCGCCATGCGCGGCGGCTGGTGATACGGCAGGATGACGCTTTTATATCCCATCCACGAGATCATGCCGCGCAGAAAACGATGATACTCGGGCATCGCCCTCAACGCGTCCACCGCTTGGCGGTTCAACGCGCGAAAATCCGCCGCGCCCGCGATCATCTGCGTTCCGCTCACCGTGTTGATGAGTTTATAAAAAAGATCGGATGAAAATTTTTTGAAGAACGACGCGCGGGCTTCCTCGGCGCGCTGCCCCTGCACAATGTCATAGCCCTGCGCGATCAACTCGATCATCTGCGGGATCATCTCCGGCGGATGCTGACCGTCGCCGTCCATCGAAATGACGATGTCGCCTGTCGCATGATCGAGACCTGCGGTGAGCGCGGCTTGGTGACCGAAGTTCGTGCTAAGCGACAACGCGGTCACACGACGGTCAACCTGCCTCACCGATTGCAACGACTCCTCCGTCCCATCCTCCGAGCCGTCGTTCACATAGATGAAGCGGAACTCATGCGGCAACGCATCCACCACTCCGCGAATCTGCGCGTGGACTTTCTCGATCACGCCCGCTTCGTTGTAGACAGGGATGACCAGATCAACTTTGTATTTGCGTTTTTTGGAAGGCATCGAGACGATTCTACCACTTGCCCAGTATGTCATTGCGAAAGGGCGATAGCCTTTGAAGCAATCTCGCAAACCCGCTCTGCCATCTCCGCCGTGAAGTAATGATCGTTGAAGAGGTTGATCACCTCCCCAGCCAGCGACTCCGCCACTGGCGTGTTCCCATCGGACATAATTCCCGCCAGCGAGGCATAATGCGAACTGGCGAATAGACCATTGGCAAAGATTTCATCCATAACGCGCTTTTTATTCTTCACGCGGATATTGAACCGCCACGTTTGATATTTTTCTGGAAGTTGAATGTCCTTTGGCAGACTCGACTTATAAACTTTATTCAGGGTCTTGCGATGAGCCAGCGACGCTTCCAATTTTGTTTCGACCGTTTGGCGATACTCGCCCCACGTAGGCATTTTCGAGATCGGTCATCAACCAGTCGGTATCTCGATAGTCAAATCGCGAACGATTCTGCACGGCGGTTTTATAGTTTTTCAAATTCCTCCATGCTATGCAAATGAAACGGCAAAGACTCGGGTTGATACTTCCACATCGTCGCGTAAAAAAACATATCCGCCGAAATCAAGGTCAACGATCTTGGCGTAGCCTGTGCTGAACAAGGTCACATCACGGAGGAGTTCGCATTAAAGAGGGGATGCACAAACAGCGATCATCCACGATCAGCATTTCGGGGTTCAGCGACTTCGCCCATGCCCAGAAAAAATCATCAGGCGTGGACTCATCCGTAGGTGTGCGCATACAACAAGCCGCCAACATCACGCTTTTATCCGCGCACTCTACCCGAATTCAATCCACGTGCAAGGTTTCAGACGAAATATCCACAAATTCAAATGGAACATCCGCCTTCATGAACGTGATCGTCACGATGGGGCAGATATTCGCAGGCAACAGCCCACGGCTTCGCCTGTTTCTGGCTTATCCGGTAAATTATAGAGGATCGCCGAAGCGCGCGGGGCTTGGATAGTTTTCATTTCACGTGGTAGGGGCGACCAACGGTCGCGCACGATCTATACCCTTCCGCACAAGGATCGTGAAATCGTACAACCCATAATCGTGAAGCAGCGCCACGTTGCGCGAGAAATTGCGTTTGCAGAAATCGAAAAAGAAGAGAGGGTCGCCATAAAAAAGGTCGGAGCGCTGTGCCATGCGGTCGGCGTCGGAATATTTGGTGAGCATGTTGAAGGCGAATCCTTTCGTGCAAAAAAGCGCGTTCATTCGTTTGAGCGTTTCGCAGGTGAAGGTTTGCCATGCTTCATACGACTCGTCCAGTTTGATGTTGAAGATCGAGCCTGCCAGCAAATAATCCACGTTAAATTTCACTTTCATTTGTTGTGAAACGCGCGTTCGAGAAACCTTTGTGCGCTTCACGCCCAGCCAGAACCATCCCTTCGAGCAGGTCAATACCGCAATATTCCGAACGCCCAGCCTTTTTTGTACAAAAGTCGAACATCGCGCCATAGCCGCACCCATAATCAATCACAGTAAATGACTTGGATGGGTCAATCACCTTCACGAGTTGCTCGAAGCGAAGAGCCTGCGATTCAAGTCCGTTATAGTCCACGCCCTTTGGCGTCGCGCCGAATTCTTCGAGTTTTTCAACAAAGTATTCGCCGAGTTTTTTCTGGGTCTCATCCATGCTCATGTCGTAGCGCAGCGAAGACCCCGTCAAATGAAATTTGGACGGGGTTCGCGTTCCTTTCCCTTTTCAAAATAATCGCCTGCGTTCATTCCGTCCATGAACATCAAGTCCAAAATGGAAACGTACGGGTCATACGGCGGATACATCTGCGAGTATTCAGGATAATCGTATTGCATGTACTCAAACGTGATTCCCGCGCCATCGAATTTTTCAGGCTCCATGTACGAACTCGCCGAGGGGCCTGGAAATGTAATGCGTCAGCGCCGACTTGTTTCAACACGCTGATCACGCGATCGGTTTTTGTCCTTCAAGATTCGTCAGCTCGGAGGAGCGCATGAATTTTGCGGTGGTGAATCCCAATTCACGCGCGAGACGGATGGAGGTCTCGATGGTGAAGTCGGCGAGGAATTCGTCGCGGCGTTGGTAAAGGTCGCCAAGCAGAGACGGGTAGCCCTTGAAGTGAGGCGATTTCGAATAGGAGATCGTCAACGATTTGAGATGACTCTTCGCCCAAGGCTTGAACCAGTCAATACGAACGTCTTTGATTGGCACGCCTTGCGTAACGCTCCCCTTTGAATTGACGGGGATGGTCAGCCATTGCTTCCTGATGTGTTTTGATCTGATTGCGGTTGCGCCAGCCATGTTTGTCGTGATATGAATGTCGTCATAAAAGATGAACAAGTCTGCGCGGCGGATCTGATCGAAGTATCACCTTACGGAATGTACGATGGCTGCAAGATGACCACATTCATTTGCCCGCCGTTTCTTGAACAACGTACGCGGGACGATCCATACTGCGGTCGAACATGCGCGCGAGATATTCGCCGAAAAATTCCCCGGCGCGAACAATTGCGCGCCGCTGAACAGCGCGATGATGGAGGCGAGGAACGGGAAGCCAGGGATGCTCCCTGCCATAAATGAAATGATGACCACATAAAATGGTGCGCCCAGCCCGAAAACGGTCATCAGAATCGATCAACTTGCCAGACGCAGGGGCGTTGTGCTGTAGCCTGTGAGGATCAACAACGCGGCTTTCACCAATGCGGAAAAATTATAGTTCGAGCGTTCTTCGGGTTTTTCGATCTCAACGAGACGGAAATGAATCGCGTTGTACCCCACGAAAGTAAAACGTCAATAAAGGTGGGGCTTTGAAAATTCGTGAAGGCGTTGCGCAACTCCGGAGGTGCGAAATGCGCGGAACGCGGATATATTTTTTACCGACGGAATGCCCATCACCCGCGCAAGAATATTCTTGATGTTCGCGGTCATTGCGTTGCGCAGAGATCCTTGCGGCAATTTCTTCGACACCGTAGACTACGTCGAATCCGTTTTCGAGTTGTTTGAGCAAAACGGAGATCTCTTCTGGCGGATGCTGGAGGTCTTGATCCATGGTGACCATGATCTCATATTGCGCGGCGCGAGCCGCATAACGTGGCATTGTGCGTGCCGTCGCATCAGGCGTTCCTCACTTACTGTATTGCGCGCCAATTTTTGCAATCTCTTGCCGCTGTTATCAGGACTGCCGTCATTCACGAGCAAGACTTCATATTTTTTTGAAAATTTGGGTAGGGATTTCGCCAATCGCTCAACGAGCGACTCGATCAACGCTTCGCCACGATAGACGGGAACGACAATGGAAATATTCATCCAGGACGCTATTCTACTCTACTATGAATGTCACTCTCCCGAAAAACGGCAGGACGATGTGAGGGAGCGTTTCCCAGCGACCGAAAGAGTCTCGATTGTTGTGACAGAGACCCTTCGCTGTCGCTCAGGGTGACATACCTTGTGAGGTTATTCTACCACCCATATCATAAGCGGACTCGTGCCTGTCTGCCAAAATGGAGACGCGCGCATCGCTTCGGCTTTTCTGTTCGCCGTCCCAGTTGAGGATGTTGCCTAAGGTGTGTGCGTGAGTTCCGAGGATCATTTCGCGCGTTAATCGTCCCAGCATGGCAAGCATGGATCGCCTTAGCGAAATCATCGAGGTGGACGATCTTTTCGTGTTGAACGAGGTAGGCAATTTCACGAAACGAATAATCGGGCAGAGACTCGAGCGCGGAATCTGTACCGCCATTGATGTATGTGGCGATGGCTTCGGCTCGCGTGCCGTAGCGCGCGAATAAAATTTTCAGCCGCTCACCCGAAACGCCCGTCCATGCGAAGAGGCTTCCCGTATTGCCGCTTTGATTCACATCGATATCGCGCGCATACCCGCGCCCGCCGCCGATGGGCAGGGAACGCGTGTCGCGCTTGCGCGTCAAGCCGAGGTGGGCGAGCGCTTTATCCGCCGCCTGTTCGCCGAACGCGCGGGAAGGAGGAATCTGCCGCCGACGAGCGAGAAGGCCCGGGAAGGTGAGATTCGTCCGATACGCCGCTGAGGACTTCGATGGTGTGATCGCGCGAGATCTGGCTGACGACGGTCTTCGCTGAGGAGCGCGGGAGCGGACGAACGCCGGAGAATCGAAAAACGATGCGCTGGCGAGTCAGTTCGAGGTCCGGGAAGACTCGGCTCGTCATCCGCAAAAAATAATCCACTTCGTCATCCGTGCAACGCGCTTCTTCGGGATTCTCAATAGGGATGTCTGATGTGCCGATGAGGACTTTATCGAACAGCGGAAAGATCAAGACGATGCGACCGTCGTCGTTCTCGAAGAAAAATTCGTGGTCGCCGATCGCCGCGCGGAGTTCGGGATGATCCACCACGATGTGCGAGCCTTTCGAGCCGCCGATGAAATTTGTGGACACGCCGAGTTTTTTGTTGGTCGAGTCGATCCACGCGCCCGCCGCGTTGATGACCAACTTCGGATGCACGTCGTATGTTTCGTCGGTGAGTTCGTCGCGCAGGATGATCGTATTTTCCGCGCCGCCCACCATGCTGACGTAATTGAGAGCGCGCGCGTTCGGGTTTTCGGATTCGGCGTCGAGGATCAATTCGATGCCGAGGCGTTCGGGGTTTGTGATCGCGCCGTCGTAATACACCGCTGTGTTGACGATGTTCGGGTTTAGCAGATTCCAATCGGCAAGCGATTTCTTGCGCGACAAAAATTTATGACGAGGAACCGCGCGTCCTTTGCCGGTGAACGCATCGTAGAACATCAAGCCGATCTTGATGACGAGCGAGCCGCGTTCGCTGGGCTTATCTAACATGCCGAAAAATTTGAGCGGCGCGTTGAGCAAGCCTGAAAATCTTTTGAAAATGGGAATGGCTGTTGGAAGCGGTTTGACGATGTGCGGCGCATTCTGCAACATGAGGTTGCGTTCGCGCACGGCTTCGCGCACGAGACGAAATTCGCCGTTTTCGAGATAACGAATCCCGCCGTGCGCCATGTGCGAAGAAGCGGACGATGCGCCCGAACAAAAATCGCCGCGCTCGACGAGCAGAACATCCACGCCGTTGATGGCGAGGTCGCGGAACGCGCTGATACCGTTGATGCCTCCGCCGATGATGAGGACGGAGGGGTTGGGATTTTCTTGAGGGCGGATAATGTTTCTGTGCGATTCATGTTTTGTGTAGTCGGCGTTCTCTAACGCAGACGGATGCGCTAGAAGGCGCATCCTACACCAATATTATTCAACCCAATCAAACGTTCGCGTGACGGCTTTCTTCCAACCTGAGTATAACTTCTTTCGTCCTTTCGAGTCCATTGAGGTTTCCATTCTTTCTCTTTGCCCCAGTTGTTTTTCAATTCGTCGAAATCCTTCCAAAAGCCGACAGCGGTCCCGCCGCGTATGCCGCGCCAAGCGACGTGGTCTCTGCCACTTTGGGACACGACTGGCGCGTTCAGCATATCCGCTTGAAATTGCATGAGCAGTTCGTTGAAGACCATGCCGCCGTCCACTTTGAGCGCGGACAACTTCACGCCCAGATCTTTTTCCATCGCGTCGAGAACTTCGCGCGTCTGGTAGGCTGTCGCTTCGAGCGCGGCGCAGGCGAGATGACCTTTGTTGACGTAGCGCGTCATCCCAACGATCACGCCGCGCGCGTCGGACTTCAATACGGCGCGTAGAGTCCGCTGAACGCGGGGACGAAATAGATTCCGCCGTTATCCTCAACGGACTTCGACACCGCTACCTCCGCCGACGATTGGATCAATCCCAAATTATCCTCAGCCATTGAACCAACGCGCCCGCGATCACAATCGAACCCTCCAACGCATAGACGGCTTTGCGATTCCCAATCTTGTATCCCAACGTGGTGAGCAACCCCGCTTTGCTTTGCACGGGCTTCTCGCCTGTGTTCATCAACATAAAACAACCTGTTCCATACGTGTTCTTCGCTTCGCCTGCTTTGAAACACGTCTGCCCGAACAACGCAGCTGCTGGTCGCCGAGGTCGCCTGCGATGGGAATGCCGCGTAGGGGCGAGGTCATCTCGCCCCCGCATTGAGCGGGAAACCCCGCTACATATCCATAAATTTCAGACGACGATTTGATCGTCAGCAACATCGCGCGCGGGATGCCAAGCACCTTGAAGATCTCCTTGTCCCAATCCAGTGACTTGAGATTCATAAGCATCGTGCGTGAGGCGTTGGTCACATCGGTGACGTGCTCACCTGTGAGATTCAAGATCAACCACGTGTCAATTATCCCAAACAACAAATCCCACTCTTTTTGGCTTTCTCTTTCGCGTCTTGGACGTTATCCAAGATCCATTTTTATTTTCGGACCTGAGAAATATGTGGCAAGAGGCAAGCCCGTCTTTTTTCTGAATCGGTTTTGCCACTCTTGATTTCGCAAGTTTCGCGCAGATCGCATCCGTTGCCTTATCTTGCCAGACGATGGCGTTGTAAATTGACTTGCGGTGTTCTTGTCACGACAGTCGTTTCGCGTTGGTCGTGATCCCGATCGCGGCGATGCCTCTGGTCACTGATAACTGATCACTGCCAACTTTTGCAATCGCTCCCTCCATCACCTCCAACGTAATTTCCCCCAAATCTCCAGCGGATCATGCTCCACCCCAGCGGGTTTCGAGTAAATTTGTCTGTGTTCTTTTTGGTCAAGCACAACAACATTCCCGCCATGATCGAAAATGATGAAACGAGTGCTGGTCGTCCTTGGTCAATCGCCGCGACGTATTTTGCCATGATTTACCCAGCCCAGTAACGCGCGCCCGCAAGAAACGATTTTCCCGCTCATGGATTTTTTCCCGGCGGGCGGCTGAACCTCATCTAGGATAAGAACTCCGCCTCTCGCGCCGGCGGGCTGGTTTTGCCAAATCAGCCTCTGCCCTCCTCGATCTTCGCATCGTGGGACAAATTGGCAATTTGTCCTACGTGCGCGTGATGAATTTTCAATATCGTCCCGTCAAACTCCATGAACGCGCCGGGCCACGGATTCAACGCGCGGACTTGTCTTTCGAGTTCATTCACATCGCGCGTGAAGTCGAGACGCCCTTCTTCTTTTTCATCATCGGCGCATACGTTGACAGTAAATCGTCTTGCGGCTCTGGTTGAATTTCACCGGCGAGCCAGCGCGGTAGAGTTTCGATCAGCAAGTCGGCGCCGAGGTGAGATAACGTCGAGGTGACTGAGCCAGCCGTCCCGTCGGGAGGGAGGCGCATGGCGCGTTTGGCGATCATCGCGCCGGTGTCGAGTCCCGCATCCATTTTCATGATGGTCACGCCGGTCACGTCATCCCCATGAAGAATCGCGGCGTTGATGGGAGCCGCGCCGCGCCATCGCGGAAGCAGAGAGGCGTGAACGTTGAGGCATCCGAAGCGCGGCAAGTCCAGCACATCCTGTTTGAGGATTTGCCCGAACGCGGCGACGACGATGAGATCGGGCGACCACGCGCGGAGTTTTTCCATCGCTTCGGGCGCGCGCAATTTTTCGGGTTGCATGATCGGGATGCCCAGTTCGAGCGCGAGCGTTTTGACCGGCGGCATTTTCACTTCGCGCCCGCGCCCCGAGGCGCGATCGGGCTGAGTGATCACGCCAACAACATCATACGCGCCCACCAACGCGCGGAGACTAGGCAATGCAAATTCGGGCGATCCCATGAAGACGATTTTTATCATGCGGCGATTGTACCAGCAGGGATAGCGCGTCTTTGCCCCTACTTTCCTACATTAGCCTGTTGCACTTTGTTCTGTTTGGTTGTAAAATCATGGAAATCCAAATCAAGCAATTCTCATAGGAGTAAAACCATGGAAACAACAAGTGACGACAAACTGTGGGCTGCGTTGAGTTATGTTTTCGCCCCACTCATCGGCATTATCGTTCTGCTGATGGAAGATAAAAAAGCGCGACCGTTCATCAAGTTCCACGCCGTGCAGTCCATTGCGGCAAGCATCGCTTTCTGGATCGTCGCGACCATCATCACGACCGTGACGGTGGGCTTCGGCGGGTTGTGCGTGCCGGTGTTGTGGCTGGTGTTCCTCTACTGGGCATATCAGGCATACCAAGGGCAAATGGTTAACATTCCCGTCGTCACCAACTTCATCAAGAATCAGGGCTGGGCGTAAGCCTCGGCAAGATAACAAAAGGCTCACTGTTTTGCGGTGAGCCTTTTTTGATTGCCTTTCGCATCATCAGCGATTTTGATCCGGAGATAGCAATGAACATCGGAAAGTCATTTTCATTTGTGTTCGACGACAAAAATTGGTTGAGCAAACTTGGATTGGGCGCGTTGATCACGCTCATCCCTATCCTCAACTTTTCGTGGACCGGGTACATGGTCGGCATCATCCGCAACGTGATGAACGGCTCGCCCGAACCTCTCCCCACTTGGGACGACCTCGGCAAGAAATTCATGGACGGGTTGTTATTGACCGTTGCGGGTCTTGTGTATGCCCTGCCAGTCATCGTCGTCTTCTGCCTGCCATTGAGTTTTCTGATCGTGCCAGCCATTCTCTCCGGCAACAGCGATCTGGATGATCTTGCGACCGCCATTGCGGGAATGGGAACCGCGTTGTTCGTTTGTCTTCTGTGCGTATTGATTGTCTACGTGTTGGCGCTATCGGTCATTTACCCCGCCATCCTTGTCATCTTCGCCCGCGAAGGGACACTGGCTTCGTGCTTCAAATTCCGCGAAGTGTTCAGCCTGATCAGCCAAAACTCGTCGCCGTTCATCACCGCGTGGGCGGTCAACATCGGGCTAAGTTTTGCCATCAGCATTGTGGTTGGAATCGTGCAAACCGTTTTGAATCTGATTCCCTGCCTCGGGCAGATCGCCGCCACCGTGATCACGTTCGGCATCATTGTTTACGCAACGGCAGTTTACGCCCATTTGTTCGGTCAATTTGGGAATGCCGCCGCCGGGCAAAACGCATCCATGACCACATCATAAGCGATTCAAGAATGAACTTTCAAAGCCTGCGAACATCGCGGGCTTTTTGTTTGCAACCAATCGCCTGAACTCCCGTATGAAGTGTAGAAAACAAAACAGGAGATCGTTATGAACACGACCAAACCCACCCTCGTCCACATCATCGCATGGACCACCCTCGCCAGCGGCGTGGTGAACATCCTTTTCGGGATCACCGCGCTCGGCACATTCATCGGCTTTATCTGCGCCCCGTTCTCGATCCTGCCGATCATCTTCGGCTCGTTCGAGTTGGTCTATGCCGCAAAACTATTCGGCACACAGCCGGTCAAACCGTCCACCAACATCGCGGTCATTGAGATCGCCTGCGTCCTCTTCGGCAACGCCTTCGCGATGGCGGTCGGCATCCTCTCGCTTGTCTTTTACAACGACACGCTCGTCAAAGATTACTTCGCCCGTTTGAACGGGATGGCTGAACCGGTGACCGTGACCCCGCCTCCGCCCGCTTCACTACCGGAACCTCCTCCTGCCCCGCCAGTGGAGGAAATCCCCTCCACCCCAGCAGAGACTCCCGCCAAACCCAAGCGCATTCCGCGCACTATCTCGAAGAAGTAAACCACACTTCCGAGTTCTTTGAGAACTCGGAAGTTTTGTATGGTATCCTCGCGGGCATGAACCCCATCGCTTCCATTCTGGATCATGAACACGTCCTCATCTTAGACGGCGCGCTTGCCACCGAGCTCGAACATCGCGGATATAACTTGAAAGACGATCTCTGGTCGGCAAAGATTTTGATGGAACAACCCGAAGCGATCCGACAACTCCATTACGACTATTTCAACGCGGGCGCGGACTGCGTCATCACCGCCAGTTATCAAGCGACCATCGAAGGATACAAAAAACGCGGCTTGAACGAAAAGGAAGCGATCGCGTTGATCCAACAATCCGTTCACCTCGCAAAAGACGCGCAAGAGGAATATTGGGCAGACGGAGGACATCACGATCATCACTCCGCGCCGTTCGTCGCCGCATCCATTGGACCGTACGGCGCGTACCTCGCAGACGGCTCAGAATATCGCGGGGACTACGGCTTGACCGAAAAAGATTTGATCGAGTTTCATCGTCCGCGCATGAAGGCGCTGTTGGAAGCAAAGCCCGATATGCTTGCCTGCGAAACCATCCCGTCGCTGACCGAGGCGCAAGCGCTTTCAAAACTGTTGCAAGAATTTCCAACGGTCACGGCGTGGTTCAGTTTTTCGGCGCGGGACGAAAAACATATTTCCGAGGGTCAATTATTCGCCGATTGCGTCCGCTTGCTGGATGACAATCCGCAGATCACAGCAATCGGGGTCAATTGCACATCGCCGAAATACATCCCGTCGTTGATCCGCGAGGGTAAACAGCAAACCGCCAAGCCAATTCTTGTGTATCCCAACCTCGGCGAGGGATACGACGCGGTTACGAACGATTGGGACGGCAAGCCCGCAACCGAATCGTTTGGCGAGGAGGCGAAGACGTGGTATCAGGCTGGCGCGCGTCTGATCGGCGGATGCTGCCGCACGTCGCCGGAAGA
This sequence comes from Anaerolineales bacterium, assembly GCA_046328795.1. Lineage (GTDB taxonomy): Bacteria > Chloroflexota > Anaerolineae > Anaerolineales > Villigracilaceae > Defluviilinea. The sequence continues at coordinate 16,234 of JAXLVX010000034.1, forward strand.
TATCCGCGTGATCGCCGGGTGGGCAAGAAAAACGCCAGTCGCGCGTTGACCGCACAGCATCATCTTTTGGAGTCTTATCCATGCAGCCATCATTGAAAAAGCGAATCCTCATCATCAGCGGGATCTTGTTGATCCAATTCAATTACTCGATCGCCACGCGCGTCATGCAGGGCGGGATCATTCCCAAACTGCCCATTGACGTTTTTCCGCTGTGGGTGATCTGGGTTATCCCGTATGCGCTTTGGTATCCGATCATTACCACTGCCGGGGTTTGGCTCGTTGGGAAAAGCAGTGAAAGACTCTTCCGCGAGTTTGCCGCGGGATTTTTGCTCACTTGCATTATGGGAGTCCTAACGTTCTACTTCTTCCCCACCTACATTATAGACACCCCGTTGCCCGGAACCGATATTTTTACAAAACTGCTCATCCTCCTCCGCGCAATGGACGGCGATTACGCGGCGTTCCCCAGCGCGCATGTCTACGTCACGACCAGCCTCGCGCTTTTTTATAATCGCTGGTATCCGAAATACGGCTGGCTCTGTTTCTTCATTTACGCGATGATCACGCTATCCACATTGTTCACGCATCAACATTACATCCTCGATGCGGTCGGCGGCACAACCTACGCATGGATCGGATACCGCTTCGGGCTGTGGTGGGAAGAGCGTTCTCGAACCAATGCAACAACAGAAAAGGCAACTGAATGAAAGCCGTTCGACTGACTCACATTGGCAAGCCGCTGGAATTGCAAGAGATTCCCATTCCAGCGTTCGGCGATAAAGACATCCTCGCGCGTGTCCGCGCGGCGGGGATTTGTCATTCCGACGCGCATTATCGCGCGGGACGCTCCGCGATGGGATTTTTGCCCATCACGCTCGGACATGAAGTTGCGGGAGTTGTTGAAAAAACAGGCTCACACGTGACCAACGTCAAAGCGGGAGATCGCGTCTGTTTGCATTACAACATCACCTGCGGCGATTGTTATTATTGTAGTACCGGCAACGAACAATTTTGCGACTCGGTGAAGATGCTCGGACATCACGTAGATGGCGGCTACGCCGAATATATTTCCATCCCTGCGCGGAACGCGATTCAATTGCCCGACGAGATTCCTTTCGAGGCAGGCGCGACGTTGATGTGCGCCTCAGCCACCGCCCTGCACGCGTTGACCAAAAGCAGGATCAAGGCTGGGGAAACTGCGGCAGTCTTCGGCGTCGGAGGACTCGGTCTGTCTGCCATCCAGTTGGCGAAAGCGATGGGCGCGGTCGAAGTCTACGCGGTGGACATCCAGCAGGACAAACTTGAACTCGCGTCGGAATATGACGCCATCCCAATTGATGCGAGCCGCGCGGATGCGGTGGAGGAGATCCGCAAGTTGACGAAGGGCAGGGGCGTGAATGTTTCTGTAGAGATGATCGGGTTGCGGAAGACGATGGAGCAGGCGATTGATTGCCTCGGCAATTTGGGGCGCGCGGTGATGGTGGGCTTGAACCAACAGCCGATCTCGATCAACACGTACGCGCAGCTGCTCGGCAAAGAAGCGGAGATCATCGGCTCGAACGATCACCTGTTGAGCGAGTTGCCCTTGCTCGTGGAATGGGCGCGGCGAGGGATTCTGGATACATCGCGCGTGGTCTCGCAAGTGATTCCGCTTGAGGCAGATAAAATTAATCAGCGGCTGGATGATTTGGAAAACTTTACAAGTGATGTGCGCGTGGTGATCGCGCCGTGAGTGTTACTTGCGTTCATCCTATTAGATATGTCACCCTGAGCGACAGCGAAGGGTCTCTTACATTGCAACGGAGATTCTTCGCTCCGCTCAGAATGACATTGATCAAAGTTGCGGGGAACAAAGCACAAAACGGTGAATCCAAAACCGTGACGTTTCCACTGACTCGACTCGCAAGCCCGCCTTTTCGCACGTGCCGATAAAATCTTGCTTTACCCACTCGCGCATGTATTCCGATTCGTCAATGACCGATGCGACGAACGCCCACGCGCCGAACCAATTCGGCTTGACCGGCACTTCCGGTTCGATGAGCAGGATGCGACGGCGCGTGACGCGGCGCAACTCGCTCAACACTTTCAATTGCACAACTTCAGGCATGTGATGAAGCGCCAGCGATAACATGGACACGTCGAACGCTTCATCGGGAAAGCCGAGGCGGATCGCATCCATCTCCAGCCAGTTTGCCGATGAGCCGTTCCCTTTTGTGGAAGCCCGCTTCAACATGCCCCGCGCAATATCCACGCCGATGACGTTCGCTCCGCGCGAGGCAAACGCGAGGGCAAGCCCGCCGGTGCCGGTGCAAAGGTCCAAGGTGCGGTCACCGGGCTGCCAGCCGATCAACTCAAACGCTTTGCGGCGCGTCCAATAACGCATGAACTCGCCGAGATCATACACATTGGCAAAACGATTGTAATAATGGAGAACGTATCGCCGATATGCGCTATCGGCGCGCGATGTATTCATCGGCGAACGGGGTCTAGCCCGCCTTCATCCTAGTCGCTGCTTCCAACTCGTGAGCCGCGCCCATCGTCTCGAAGATCTGAATGGCTCGCTCAAGATGCGCCGCGCGATCTTCGTTCGACTCCGCGAGTTTGAGTCGGATCAATCCCTCTTCGTACAGCAGATCAAATTTCTGCGCGGCTTCGAGTCCTTTTTGCCACGTCTTCACTGCCTGTTGAGTCTTTCCCGTCAACGCTTGATGCCAGCCTTGATAATAGGCGAGATACGGCTGACCTATGGGAAATACTTTTTTATACGCGTTCAACAAAGCAAGTGCCTTCCCGGCGGAGGATGTCAAACGCTGAAGGTCAACTCCGCCCGCTAGCGCCGAACCAGACCGAAGCGGCGAATGAATCGTTTTATCCCAAAGCGTGAAGTAGACCTCCGCGATGGCGGAAAATCCCATGAGCAATGCGTAGACCGTTGGAGACATCCCCTCTGTCAACTCCAGCACTTTGTCGGCAGAGCGCAAGGCTTTCTTGGTTTCTCCCAGCCGCAGATTTGCCAGAGCAAGTTGCGCGTTCACGTTGATGGACGAGGCGCGGTTGGGAATCTCATCAAGGATTTGAAGCGCCTCTTCGAGCATCGGGACAGAGACCGCCTCATTTCCCAAACGGATGTTGTTCCACGCCACGCCAGCCAGTCCCCACACAGTTTGCAGTGGGCTGTTCCTGCGGCGGGCATCTTCAAGCAATGCTGTTTGAGCGAGAAGTCCTTCGGCGATGTGACCGGAGAGAAACGCGCTTTCGCCCAACACGGAAAGCGCATCGCCCCACTGACGATAATCGCCGAGTTCTTCGCACAACTCGCGCGCCTTCTGAGCTTTGGCGCGGATGTCGCCCCACTTTCCAACGGCGATGTGATACACGCTCGTCACCACGTTGACCGTGATCAAATTGGAGGGCTGGTTCACTTCTTTGGCGACCGCAAGGGCGCGTTCCACATATTTTTCGGCGAGCGGATGCAGTTGAGCAAACCCACATAACACCGCCATGCCGGAATACGCGCTGGCAAGTTCGGGAGTCGCGCCTGCCTTCTCGGCGTAATTCAGAAAATGCAAAATGCAATACATGATCGGCAGGGTTTCATTGGAATAGAAATAATTTCTGCCGAGCAATTCATACAGCCGCGCAATTTCCAACGCGGTCTCTTTGTCTCTGCCGCGCGCCGAACCGATGCGCGAAGGCACGAACCAGTGAAAGACCTGCCTCAACAGCGGAGGGATGAGTCCCAGCCCAAACATGGCGGTGGATGCGGGCAGGTGATAACCCAACTCGCGCAATGCTTCGCGCATCTGCGTGTTGCAATCAGGTAATAATCCCAAACCGTAATACGCAAGACCGATCTTGCTATGCCAGCGCGCGCGTCGCACTTGGCGATCTCGAAGCGTCCCTTTGCTTTCGGGTTTGGGCAATTTTGCTTCCCAATCCAAAGCCTGTTCAAGGAATTGGATCGCCTCGCTGTTGGCGTAATTTTGCATCGCCTGATCGCCCGCCTTTTCGAGGTAATTCACCGCCTTCACAATGGCGTGTTGATTTTGCGAAGCATCGGGCAGGTCGGCGGCTTGCGACCAGTGATAAGCAAGCAGAGGAAAATACGATTCGATGTTGCTCTCGTTGCTCTTCTCGATCCATTCCGCCACCGATTGATGCAGTTGGCGGCGCTGTGAGAAAAGCATCAAGTTGTACGCCACTTCTTGCGTGACGGCGTGCTTGAAAATATACGAAAGGTCTGGCGCTTCCGATTCGATCAGCGTCAGGCTCAAACGAGTCAATGATTCCATGTAGTTGGGCAAGGCGGGCTTATCTGAGTCAATGGGGTACACCGCTTGAAGCAAACGAAGCGTAAAAATGCGCCCGATGACGCTGGCGACTTTGAGAGTCAATTGTTGGGAAGGGTCGAGGCTGTCAATGCGATTCGTGATCGCGGCTTGAAGCGTGTCGGGCAGGGCGAGATCGTCGAAGTTCGTGAATCCCGCGTTGACTCTTGCCTCGTAGCCGTCCACGATCACCAATCCGGTGTCGCGTAAAGCATGAGCAAGTTCCTCCGCAAAAAATGGATTGCCCTCCGATTTTTCGCGCACCAGCCTTCCGATCGCGGAGGGGATTGACCTGACGCCCAGCCGCTGACACACCAGCGACTCAACATCGTCCAGCGACATGGCTTCAAGCCGAATGAGCCGGGTTTGAGGCGTTTCCAAAATCTGTTTGAACGTCTGCGGCGCAGGCTCAGGCAACGGACGCGTGTTCAACGCGAGCAAGAGCGGCTGCACTTTTTGTTGCACGTCTGCCAGCAATGCCCATGAAGCCGAATCGAACCATTGTAGATCTTCCATCGCGATCAAGAGCGGAGACTCTTGCGCGGCATGTCCAAGTAAACGCGCCAGCACCTCGCGCGTGTTGCCCGCGCGAATCTCGCCGGTCATGGCTGAGGTCAATTCATTGTCTGCCATCGGCGTGGGCAACAGCACATCCAGCAACGGCGCATAACGCGCCAGATCAGGCTCCACTTCATTCAACCGCGTTTCGATCCTTGATTGAATCGCAGCGCGGTCTGCCCCGCTCAATTCTTGTTTCGCGATCAGTTCATCCAGCCCCAAAAGAGTATGGAACATCGCGCGCCACGCGTGATAAGGGCTGTTCTTCTCGATGCTGTCACCCTCGCCGTGAAAAGTTTTCACGCGCAGCGCCTCTGCCTGACGGATCAGGTCTTCGAACAAGCGCGATTTTCCGATCCCCGCGTCGCCCGAAAAAATGATCGTTTGATGCAGCGTCCCGCGCGACAACTCTTGCAGCGCGTGCCCCAGCATGATCTTTTCTTCCTGACGTCCGATCAATTCCGCTTTCGGGCGGATGACGCTCTTCTTCCCTTCGAGCGGATGGAACGCCTCGACTGGTTCATTACGACCTTTGACCTGTTGAGCCGCAAGCGTCTGAAATTCAACCGCGTCTTTCGCGCTGTCGTACGTAGCTCGGTCGCACAGGATCGGAATGCCGTATCTCGCCGTCAGTTCATCCAACATGCCAGCCGCCGCCATTAACCGCGCCGAAAGATTGACCGCGTTACCGATGGTGGTGTATTCGCGGCGCGTCTCGTTGCCGACCGACCCGCAAAAGATCCGCCCGGTGGCAACGCCAATGAAACTGCGCACGTTCAACGCTTTCAGTTCGCGGCGGATCGTAAGCGCGGCTAACACGCCGCGCGCGGGATCGTCTTCATGTGAGAACGGCGGCAACCCCAGCGCGGCGACCAGCGTGATGCCTTTATCGTCCACGTTGATCTTGTTGATGCTTCCTTCGTAACGATAAATGGAACGTTGGAGCAATTTGGTGATCTGTTGCGCAAGTTCTAATTTTGTATGCTGATCCAACTCGGGAAGGTTGACGAACAGCACGGTCACGCGACGCAGTTCGGCGATCCAACTGCTTTGACCGGCAGTGAGCCGGTTGATGATCGCGCCGGGGATGTATGGGCGCAGTGAATTCTCAACGCCGCCGGGGATGATCGGCGCATCGGGCGTGCTGAAAATGGACGAGGGTTTGTTCAATCCGTTCAACCGTCCGCCCTGCGCGATGGTTTCTTTTAATTCAAATTCGATGGGTTCCGCGATGCTGTCATTGCGAATCAACTTCCATGCCGAGGGTGTGACGAGGATCTCACCGGCTTTGGCGAGGTTGTTGGCGATCCCCACTTCCACGAGCGGGTTGCCTGTGAGCAAAAACTCCCAGCGGTTGAACACTCCGCCCACATGCGCGGAGGTAATGTTACCCATGCTCACCGCGAGTTTGAGGTAGAGGTTCTGGTCTTCGGCTTTGTAGTTGGTGAGTTTCTCGCGGACTTTGAGGGCGCATTCCGCGGCGCGCATCGTCCACTGCCACTGGTCGGCGCGAGAGGTCGAATCAGGCCGCCCGTCGTCTGAGGCGATGGTCCAAACGGCGATGACCGCGTCACCGGCGAACTTCACCACATCCCCGCCATATTCGTGGATGATGTTGATCAATTGCCCGAAGTATTCGTTGAGGATGCGCGCGAGGGCTTCCACGCCGGAGGGTCCGCGCTCGGCGAGGCGTTCGGTGAGAAGCGTGAAGCCTGAAATGTCGGCGAACAGAACCGCCGCTTGAAATTCCTCCGTCAGCGGCGAGTCGATAGGCGTGGGGTCGGCGATGATGCGTTTTTGAATCAGTTGGGGGACGTAACTTGCAAGAACTTCTGTCAGCGCGGGATTGGTCATACGGAAATGATACTCTGCCCTATTCGGTTTGCACAGGGAAGTATACCGGCAGGAGCATTGTGGTTTGATAAAATTCCCGCCTCCCCATCAGCGCAAGGAGGCGGGAATTTTTTAGAATCGGCTAATTGTCCGGAAAGAAAGCGCGGATGTTTGTCATCTCACAACGAGTGCCGAAATCTTTGTTCGTGCCGGAAAGCAGTGTGAGACCCAAATTACCATCCAAGTCTTTGCTCCGCGAGAGGGTATATTTGCCGATCATCTCACCGTCAACAAGCACATAGGCATAAATGTCATTGACGATCAGCGTAAAATCCGCTTCCGCAGGCTTATCGAAGGGGTTATCAAACTTCACTCGACCGGTACCGCTGGTCACGTTCACGCGGCGGGAGAATCCGGCGACAGGATCGGCATAGAGCATGAGAACTTGCGTGCGGTCTAGGAAAACCGCGTAGTGATCGCCGTTCTCTTGCGCGGCAAACACGAATCCGCAACCGGAGATATCGGCGCTTCGATACGCGCTCGACCATTTCACGTGCGCGCTCATGAAGAAATTATGCGCGTGTTCATTAAATTGAAAGCGTCTGTACCAACCAAGCTGCGCCCATTCCTCGCGGAAATCATCATACTCTTCGAAATCTCCCGTCGCGCTGGATAAATAACCGTATTCCACGTATTCCTTCGCTTCGGCAAGGATATCTTCCGCTTTTTGCGTTGCCGCCAGATTAGGGGTGCGAGTTGGGCGAGGCGTGATCGTCGCCGTCGCGGTGGCGGTTGGAGTGAGCGTTATGGTCGCTGTGGGACTGGGCGTGCTGGTATTCGTCGGCGTAGGTTCCGCAGGGGCGAGCCCTTGGCAGGCATACGCCGCGAAACTGAGGATAAAGACGAAAAGCAGGAAGGGATTCGATCTGAAAGGTTTCAATGGATTCTCCTTGGATCATATTGATTTTATTATTTCGGCTCATGAAAACGTCATCAACACAATATAACGTATCCCATAAAATTCAAGAGAAATTCGCCCATAAAAAGTTACACTTCGCAGAGCAATACCGCCAACCTACCAAACATACGCGGCGGGCAATATGCGATCCGTTCTAAAAATGGCTTAGAATATAACCGCAACATCGAGGAGAAAACCATGCAATTATCGGCAGACGTGCAACAAAAGATCCTAGGCTTCCAACGAACCGAGATCACCGAGTATCACATTTACAGCAGGCTTGCGAAACGGATCAAGTCGCCTGAAAACGCGAAGTTACTTGAAAAGATCGCGCAAGACGAGTTACGTCACTACAACGAATGGAAACAACACAGCGGCAGAGACGTGAGACCGCAATGGCTCAAAGTTTGGTGGTATTACCTCATCAGCCGCATATTCGGGTATACCTTCGGCGTCAAACTCATGGAACACGGCGAAGAAAAAGCGCAAAAGGGTTACGCGGAAATCGCGGCGATCATCCCCGATGCGGCGCGGATCCAACACGAGGAAGATGAACACGAAGAGCAATTGATCGCGATGCTGAGCGAGGAGCGTCTTGAATATGCGGGATCGGTCGTGCTGGGACTCAACGACGCGCTCGTCGAACTCACCGGCGCTCTCGCCGGGCTGACGCTTGCTTTGCAAAACGTCAAATTGATCGCCCTTTCAGGCTTGATCACGGGCATCGCCGCGGCGATGTCTATGGCGGCATCGGAGTATCTATCCACGCGCTCGGAGAACACAACCAAGAATCCCGCCCGCGCCGCGCTCTATACGGGCATCGCTTACATCTGCACGGTCTTTCTGCTCATCCTGCCGTATCTTTTATTCGAAAATTATTTCTTCGATCTGGCATGGGCGCTGACGACCGCCGTGATTATCATCGCCGCGTTCAATTACTACATCTCGGTGGCGAAAGATGAATCATTCCGCGCGCGGTTTTGGAGATGGCGGGGCTGAGTCTCGGCGTGGCGTTGTTCTCATTCATCATCGGTTACTTCATTCGGATGTGGTTGGGCATAGAAGTGTAGTAACGACTTAAGTCGTTACTACTTTGATCTTGCGGCAAGAGAAGATCACTCGTTAGGAACGAAGGTGTGGATATTCCTCATGTCGCAACTTGTGCCGAAATCTTTGTTCGTGCCGGAGAGCAAGGCAGTGCCAATATATCCGCTTACAGCCTTCCTTTCCGAAAGTGTATATTCCGCCACAAACTCTCCATCAACGAACACGTCGGCGCGGGTCCCGATCACAATGAGAGTGAGATCGGCTTCAACTGGTTTGTCGGCAGGGTTGCCGAACTTCACCAGCCCCGACCCATGAGTTGGGGTCATTGGTTCGTAATAATATTCTGTTGTTACGAAAAAAACTCTTGTACGATCGAGGAAGACAGCATAATGCGATTCCGTGTCTTCCTGATACGCAAAATAAAACCCACAGCCCGACACATCCGCATTGTGGTACGCGCTCGACCATTTTAAGTGGGCTGAGAGAAGGAAATCCTTTACTTTGGGGGAGGAGAACAAGTCCCATTGACGATACCATCCCAATTGCGCCCATTTATAACTGAAGCTGCTGTATCCCTTAAACTTCCCCTCTGTCGTGGGAAGATAACCCAAGTCAAAATATTTTTGGACTTCGGCATTCAACTCCGCCGAGTATTGGGTTGCAGTGAGGTTGGGTATGCGGGTGGGCGTTAAAGTGGCAGTAGCGGTGAAGGTCGCTGTCGGGGTCAGCGTCTTCGTTGCTGTTGGTTGGGGCGTGGCGGTGGGCGCTTCGGTTCCGAATGCGCCGCAGGCAGATAGTAAGACACTCAAAACAAAAACAGTGAGCGCCTTCGTTCTTATTATTCGTTGGGTTTTCATGTACATCTCCTCTTCGTACAACCTAATCAACATTTGTTTTGACGCGCGAATAAAACTGTTCGAAGAATCCATTGCTCATCTGGCTCGAACACAAACGGCTAGTTGTTCACACTACAAACAGAGGCGGTTCTTGGAGCTACTCATCATGTAACCTCCTTTATTCACCCGAATATAAAACCATCAAATAAAAAGCACAATGGTTTTATTAAAGACTATTTGATTACAAAATTTCCAGCGAGAGGCGGAGCAATTTATCAGCAGACGCTCAAAATGGCTTAGAATTCAATTCGATTATCAGAGTAGGCATCATGAAGATCCTAACCATAGACATCGGCACAGGCACGCAGGATATTTTTCTTTACGATTCGAATCTCGACCTTGAGAACGGATTCAAACTCGTCCTGCCTTCGCCGACCATGATGGTTCATCGCCGTCTCAAGCAATCGCTTCATTCGCGGACCCCCATCCTGCTCACCGGGCATCAAATGGGAGGCGGACCCTCGGCGTGGGCGATCGAGGAATACGCGCGGGCGGGAATTCCCGTGTACATGACCCCGTCCGCCGCGACGACGATCAACGACGAGTTGGAGAAGGTGGAGGCGTTGGGGATAAAGATCGTTAGTGAAGAAGAAAGTCGAAAGATGAAAGGGTGGAAAGTTGAAAGTGGAAAGTTTGGAGTTGCGGGATTTTGATTTCGAGTTGATTTCAAAAACCTTCAAAGATTACGGCGTTTCGTTGAATGATCTTTCTGCAATCGCTGTCGCTGTGTTCGATCACGGCAATGCGCCTGCGGGGGTCTCGGACAGGCAATTTCGTTTCGATTATTTGGATGAAAGAATAAAAGCAAAGAATTCGCTTTCAGCGTTTGCTTATTTATCGAGCGACATTCCCAAAATTATGACACGCTTGCAATCGGTAGCGGATTCAGCGGGAGAGTTGCCCTGTCCGCTAGTGGTAATGGATACCGCGCCTGCGGCGGTATTGGGCGCAAATTTCGATCCGCAAGCGGCGACTCGCAAACAAAAGATCATTTGTAATGTCGGCAACTTCCACACACTGGCGTTTCGTCTGGGTGAAAAGGGAATTGAGGGAGTCTTCGAACATCACACAGGCGAGATTGATCTGATGAAGTTGGAGTCGTTGATCCGCAAATTAGCGGATGGTTCGCTCAAACACGAAGATGTTTTCAACGACATGGGACACGGCGCGTTGATGTATTCCGACGAAGTATTTGAGTTTGGGAAGGATGGCTTTGATGTGGTGGTCACAGGTCCGAGGCGTTCGATGTTCAATCGCAAATCGTCAATCGCAAATCGTCAATCGCTCCGTCCTTATTTCGCTGTCCCGTTCGGGGATATGATGATCGCGGGGTGTTTCGGTCTGCTGGCGGTGACGGGGGAAATCCTGCCGGGGTTGGGCGAGGCAGTTCAAAGGTCGTTTAGAGGCGAGGGCGGGCGAGGTGTCGCGCCGTGGGATGATCCAGTATAGAGGAGTTATCAAATCGTGAATCTACATTTGCTATCGTCAGATTACGGGAGGAAATCCAGACGACGAAACTTCTTGTGAGCATACGGGTTAGTTTTGAAAGGAGAAATTCATGGACTATGGGTCCGCCGATCTAATTGCACGATTAATCGCATGGCTTTCAGTATCGGTTAAAGATTCTTTTACGGAGAAAGAAAAAGCCCCAGTCACAGGCTTTGTATTGGGGATCATCAGCCTTTTGATGACACCTATTATGCCGTTGATCACTGCACCAATCCCAATTTTGGGAATAATTCTTAGCATAAGGGGAAAAAGTTCATCGCGAGGAAAATTGGCGATCACCGCAGGAATTCTATGCGTTCTCAGCCTAGCGATTGATCTGTATACGGTCGCCGCTTTGATACTCCTTGCAGTATCTGGTCCTTGAAATGATATCCAGTTTGCGTGAAGTTCAGTCAGTCTGCTTGCGGCGACAGGCGAAATCCTGCCGGGGTTGGGCGAGGCAGTTCGAAGGTCGTTGAGAGGCGAGGGCGGGCGCGGCGTCGCGCCGTGGGATAATCCAGCATAGAGGAGTCAGGTCATGAATCAACATTTGCATTTGGTCACATTGGGCGTGAAAGATTTCGAAAAGTCGAAAAAATTTTATGGGGAAACTCTCGGCTGGAAGCCAGCCAGCGCAAGCAGTGACGACGTGGCATTCTTTCAGGCGGGCGGAATTGTGTTTGCGATTTACCCGCGCGAGAAACTGGCAGAAGATGCGTTGACATCCGCAGAGGGGAGCGGCTTTGCGGGGTTCACTCTGGCGTATAACGCAGGAAGCGAATCTGAGGTGGACGAGATCATCGCAGACTTGAAATCAAAGGGTGTGAAGATCGTGAAAGAACCGCAGAAGGTATTTTGGGGAGGGTACAGTTCGTATTTTGCCGACCCTGATGGCTATCTTTGGGAAGTGGCGCACAACCCATATTTTGAGTTCGATAAGAGCGGGAATTTGAAATTGAAGTAGCATTACACGAACCGAAGAGTCAGCAAAAATCCTCATCTTTCGGTTGAAAAAAAGATTCTTTTCGAGTATTCTTGAGGATGTCGCCGCGCGAGGAACGATGTTGCTGTTTCATCCCGCGGTCGAGCCAACCAAGGAGAAGATGCAATGACGAAGAGAATTGTTCAAATCGCGCTGGTTTTCATGCTCCTGATCGCGTCCTTCGCTTCGGCGGGTGGGGCGCGGGCGTGGGCGCAATGCCCCGCCTCGGTCACCGTGCAATGGGGCGACACGCTCGGCGGCATCGCGCTGATGTGCGACACCACCGTGGATGCCATCCGCGCGGCAAACCCCGGGCTGGGATGGTGGTTGTACGCGGGACAAGTCATCAACATCCCGTCGGGATACACGCCCCCCGCTCCCGCTCCGACGTATGGCGGCACCTACACCGTGCAATGGGGCGACACCATCGGCATTATCTCGCAAAAGACCGGGGCAAGCGTAGCGAGTCTGCTGGCGGTGAATCCGCAGATCACGAACCCGAGTCTTATTTACGCGGGACAGGTGATCTATCTTCCTGTCGGCGCTGGCTCGCCGCCGCCAAACTATCCTCCGTCGCCTCCGCCAACTTACCCAACCCAGCCTCCTCCTACCACTGACTTCTTCAAACTCGTGAAGATCACATACAAAGACGGGCTGTACATACGCAACGCGCCCGGCGGGACGAAGATCCTCTCCTCTGCCATGCCGAACACATACTGGTACGTCAACACCGGCAAGATACAACGCTTCGCAGACGGCTCGGTATGGATCGAGGTCAAACTCGGCGAACAAATTGACGGCTGTTGGACCGGCTGGATGCTGGTGAAAGACTTCCTCGGCAAATATTTCACCTCGCCGAGAATTGAGTGACGGTTTCCAATTTCATATTCAAGAATCAGAATGCCCCGAATACGCTCGGGGCATTTTTGATGAAGAGTTGCTTCTAGGTCCAAGGATTTAACGATAGTTGAGCGCTTGACACACCGCTCCTCACCCCATACAATACGAGCAAGATCATACAAATTCAGGAAAGGAGGCACGACCCATGATGAAAAATATCAACCACCTCACCACCGTCCAATTGAGCGCGCCTCCCGCAGCTGGCTTATAACCGCGAGTTAACTCGTTTCCTTTGAAGCATCCAACCGCAGGCGTGACCGCTCACCCTGCGGTTTTTGATTCTCGTCAACGCAGGGACTGGCAACCCTGCATCCATGGCAGGATACTTCAAACAAGGAAACCAATACATGAAATTCGCTTTGAATAAGTACGGTGAAGAAGAACTTGAAGAAGAAAGTTATGTAAAGATAAAAAGTAAAAAAAGAAAATTGACCGACAGGCAATCCATCACGCGGCTGGTTTCAACCGTCAGCCAAGCAGACGTTGATGCGCCGTTCGAGAATTCGGACTTGAACGAACTCCATCACATGGATTGTCTCGATGAGTTGATCTGCGGAATCAAAACGGGCAAGGAAGCCTCCGTCTTTTTAGGCAGGAATTCAACAGGACTGGTAGCTGTAAAGATGTATACCGATATCCGCGTGCGGTCCTTCAAGAACGACGCGGCGTATCGGCAGGGAAGGTTCATCGGCGATGCAAGATTGAAGAAAGCCATTGACCATCGAAGTCACAGGGGACTCGATGCGCATCAAGGGCTATGGGTGCAGGAGGAGTTTGCCCAAATGAAACACTTACGCGAGCATGGCGTTCGAGTGCCGCGCGAGATCGCCGTCAACGGGCTGGCGCTCGTCATGGAATTTATCGGCGACGAGAACGGCTTGCCTGCTTCGCGCATATCCGATCTCAGGCTGGAAAAGGCTGAGGCGGAGGAAGCATTCAGGCAGTCCATCCAAAACTTGAAGCGTATCGTCGCCGCTGGTCGTGTGCATGGCGATTATTCCACATTCAACATTCTTTGGCATCGAGGAGAAGCGGTTGTCATTGATTTCCCGCAAGTGATGGATTTGAACGCGAATCCGAATGCAAAAGCCTTCCTCGAAAGGGATATTCGCTCTTTGTGCGGCTCGTTCCATAAACTAGGCATAGCAGCCGATGAGCGCAAAATAATGCGAGAGATACGAGCCCGCTGAGGAAAGGGAACAAAACGGAATATAATTTGCGAAAGACGGTTCATGAAACATGCTGTGATGAAAAATGCGCCTCCGTCTCAAAAAGAATTTTATAAATTCACTCTGAAGGAGACAACCTCATGCCCACTCCCCTGCCCCGCGCGAAAGTAAAGAAGAATCAAACATGGAACGCCGAAAGCGTGTTCGCATCGCCGAGTCAATTCGATGATGAAGTGAAAAGCGTCCTTGATGCTCTTCCCTCGATCCAAAAATACAAGGGACATCTCGGCGATAGCGTGGACACATTCCTCGAAGCGATGAACGCGATGGACGCGCTCGAACAGCGCTCGATGAAAGTCCGCGTGTATGCGACGATGTCGAGTTCGGTGGATGCGAACGATGAACAAGGCGCGGCGATGAACGGTAAGGCGATGTCCGCGTTGGCTCAGGTGGGAGCGGCGGCTTCCTACGTGGAACCAGAACTCCTGTCGGTGGGTGAAGCGACGTTGCGGCAGTGGATCAATCCGACGCGCGGATGAAAGTCTACGAGCATTTCGTCAACGATCTGTTTCGCAAGCAGGCGCACGTCCGTAGCGCGGAAGTCGAAGAGTTGATGGGCATGTTGCGCGACCCATTCGGCACGGTGCGCAACACGGCGAGTCTGTTGGCGAATGCCGATTTCAAATTCAAGCCCGCGAAAAACAGCAAGGGCAAAAAAGTGGAGTTGACCCAAAGCACGTTCGACGCGATCACTCAACGGATCAGACCGCAGAGCGCGGCAGACCGCGTGGGAGAAATTACAACGACAAATATCTCGAAGCGAAGAACACGCTGTCGAGCAATCTCACCGCTTCGATCAAAGCCAACGTGTTCAACATGAAGGCGCGCAAATTCAACTCCGCGCTCGAAGCCACGCTCTTCAACGAGACGATGCCTGTCGAGATGTTCCATAATCTCCTCAACATCTTCAAAAAGATCTTCCGCTCTGGCACAAGTATTGGAAAATTCGCCGCAGTAAATGGGGCGTGAACGTTGCATCAACCACGATATTGTCGGCGCTCACCACGAAGACTCACAAAGTCCCATTTGAAAAAGCAGTGGATTGGATCTGCGAAGGACTTGCGCCGATGGGAGAGGAATACGTCCGCGTCATGCGACGGGGATGTCTGGTTGACCGATGGGTAGATTGGTCGCCCAACGCGGGCAAACGGCAAGGCGCATTCTCGACGCGCGTGCCAAGCGACACGCATCCGTTCATTATGATGAGTTACACCGACGACGTTGGGAGCATGTCTACGCTCGCGCATGAACTCGGTCACTCAATGCACGCCTATTACGCCAGCCGCGTCCAGCCGATGATCTATTACACGTATCCTTCGATCATTTCAGAGACCGCGTCAATTTCAATCAGGCGATGACGCGCGCTCATCTGCTCAAGACAAATCAAAACAAATATTTCCAAACGGCATTGCTCGAAGAGGCAATGGATAACTTCCATCGCTATTTCTTCATCATGCCCACGCTCGCGCGCTTCGAACTCGAAACGCATCAGCGCGTGGAAAAGGGTCAGCCGCTCACAGCCGAGACTCGATGATCGAACTGATGGCGGACTTGTTCAGCGAAGGCTTCGGCGGTGAAATATCCGCTTTCAGAAGCTTCGCTCAGGATGATCGCCAACGTCGTGGGCATCACGTGGGGCACGTTCACCACGCATCTCTACATTGACTTCTACTCGTTCCAATATGCCATCGGCATCTCCGCCGCGAACGCCATCGCCAAGCGGATTCTCGACGGAGTGCCGAACGCCGCGCAGGATCACATCAACTTCCTCAAGGCAGGCTCATCGAAATCGCCGATGGACGTGTACCGCGTCGCTGGCATTGACATGACCACGACAAAGCCCATCGAAGACGCGTTCTCCGTGCTGGAGGAGTATGTGGATCGGTTGGGGGTTTTGACGAGCAAGTAGGGAATCGTGGTGCGGGATGTTATCCCGCACATACGAAAGCCTTGCGAAGGTTATTAAACCTTCGCAAGGCTGAAAGGATTTTATGGCAATCAAAGCGATCGTTTTCGATATCGGCGGTGTGTTGGAGATCACGCCCGATCTGGGGCTGGGTAAGAAGTGGGAGCAAAAAATGAACCTGAAACCAGGCGAACTGGATCAACGCCTCCATGAAGTTTGGGCGGGCGGCAGTGTTGGGACAATCACCATTGAACAAGTCCACACGCAGATCGGGGAGAACATGGGCTGGAGCGCGGAACAGGTCAATGAATTTATGGGCGATATGTGGAAAGAATACCTCGGCACATTGAATGTGGAACTCGCCGATTATTTCCGCAGTTTGCGCCCCAAGTACAAAACCGCCATCGTTAGCAACAGTTTTGTCGGCGCGCGCGAGAAAGAAGCGGAGGCGTATCAATTCGACACCATTTGCGATTTCATCATCTACTCGCATGAAGTTGGCTTGCGCAAACCTGATCCGCGCATTTTCACGCTGGCTTGCGAACGGCTCGGCTTGCAACCCAACGAAATCATCTTCGTGGATGACCACGCGGACGTGTATGCCTCCGCGGTGGAAATGGGTATGCACTGTTTCGAGATCAAGGACAACGCCCAGATCATCGCAGACATCGAAAGATGTATTCGGTCAAATTTGAACGCTTGACAAATAGACATCCTTCGATATAATCTCACATAGAAATCCATCTATATGAAATTCGACCCTGTCCTATTTGCCAAAGCGATCTCCGACGACACACGCCAGAAAATTATGGCGTGTTGTTGTTGCGAGTGGTGTTCGGTCAGCGACATCGTTGACAAGGTGGATGTGTCCTCAACCCACTGTGTCGCATCATCTTGCCATCCTGCGCGACGCGGGCTTGGTCAGCATCCGCGAAGAGGGGAAGCAAACATTCTATTCGCTGAATCAGGATCAGGTGGCGTATTGTTGCGGGCAGTTGATGGTCAAGTTCGCGCCGGAAGAGAAAGCCACGCAAATTGTCTTGAAAACATTTTCATCGTAGAAGCCTGCTGTGCTTCGACTTCGTGGCGCGAACATCATGCGCCACTCCGCTCAGCACGGAGTTGCCGTGCCATTTTTTTGCGAAAACATATCGATATGTATCTATACAAAGAAAGGAGGTGAACGACATGGAACTGGATGTGATCTGTGATGAAACCTGTTGCGGCGGTGGTTGCTGTGGCGGTGGCGGCGGATGCTGCTAATTCGAATGTGAACAAAAACAGGCTGAGGATTCTAGAGTCCTCAGCCTGTTCGATTCTGTGCTGCGCTCCCTACTCACTTTTCTTGCCTGCCCTTGGAGCGCGTTTCTTTTTGGCTTGAGGCAAAGGAGGTGGAGCAGGGTTCTCGACCTTCGGCTGAGATTCGAAATCAGGCAGGATCACATCCACATCGCGGATGGCGCGGACAAGGTAGCCGGAGAGTCCCACCAGCGCGCCAGCCATGCCGCAGAGGAAGATCATCAACCCGAAGCCGGAGCCGGGTCCGGTGCCGACGATCCAGCCGAAGTAGCGCGCGAGTTCTCCGCCCCCTTGCATGGCAGGTTCGAAGATTCCTTCGCCTACCAACCCAGCCACAAGCGGCGTAAAAGGAATCATGGCTTGCGCCAAGAACTCACTGGCGGCAAAGACGCGGCCTTGCACGTCAGGCGGGATCTTGGTTTGCAGGAAGGTGTCAATCGAAACGTTGACGACCGGCTCGAATATCGCATCCACGATGGAAGCGATAACCCACACGGTGACGGCTGCGCTGATTCCGAATAACGTAAGACCAAACAGACTCGATAGAATCCAGCCCAGCAAGATCGCGCGCACCGGACGCTTGATGCCGCCAATGACGGTGAGGAATAATCCCACGATAATTGCCGCCAATGCCGCGGCAGATTGGGTAGCGCCTGCCGCGCTTGTATCCCCGCCGGTACGCAACGAGATCATGGTGTAGAGGGACGTCACTGAAAGCGCCATGCCGGAGAAAAAGTTCCCAAAGAAGAAGATCAATTGCAATCCCAGCAGACCCGGTCTTTGCATGATGTAACGGATCCCATACATGGCTTCTTGTAAGAACTTGCTATGAGAACGCTCCCCCTCCAGCGTATGTTTCGGCTCCGGCACTTCTGCGATCAACAACGCGGCGATGGAAATGAGATACGTCAATAAATTGATGGTGAGAATGCCCCGCAAACCGATGTTCTGGATCAACACCACAGCCAAAATCGGGCCGAACACACCGGGCGCATGTTCCAACAAAGAGATAAACCCGTTGGCGCGCACATAATCTTTTTTATGCACCATCGAAGTGATGGCGGCTGAATACGAGGGAGATTGAAACGCATACCCCACGCCTTGGATCATCGCCGCCACATACAAGTGCCATACGCTGAGAAGACCCAAGTTTTCAAATATCAACAGCGCGGAAACGGTGTTCAGCGACAGCACGTCGTACACCAGCATCATATCTTTACGGTTGTAGCGATCAATCAACACACCGGCGAACAAAATCACAACCAGATACGATGTGAAGTAAATGGATTCCCACGAACCGAGGGCGCTGCCGCTTGAATCGGTCCGGCTCAAGATCCATGCGGGAATCGCAAAGAACGTAATACTGGAGGCTATACCTGAGACCATTTGTCCCAGCCAGATGACGAAAAGTCCCCTTAAACCGGCGGGACGGCGTAACGGAATTGCCCAGTTCATATTCAAATCTCAGGGGGAGAATAACACAGGCTAAAAAAGAAGACAACCCCGGAGGTTGTCTTCTTTACAGATTTTCAATTGCGGGCAGGCGCGTCAAGCCGCTTCGGCTGTTGGGAGGGCATCGTGATCCGGCAGGATCGTTTCCGCATGGCGGATGTAATAGACAAAATAACCGGCAATCCCTATCAGAGTTGCGAATGCACCGCAGAACACGATCAACAATCCCATGCCCGAACCGGGACCTGTGCCTACCAGCCACGAGAACGTATGAGGTAAACCCGTTCCTGCGACCGCGGCAGGCTCAAGCACAAAGTCCGCGAGGGCGCCGCCGATCAACGGTGAAATGGGATTTGTCAACCACGCGATCAGACGACGGGCGGAGAAGACGCGCCCTTGCAGGTCTGGCGCGATCTTCGACTGCCATATCGCCTGGTTCGACGCATTCACCAGAGCGCCCACTATTGCCGCCAATGCAATGCCTGTGATCCAAATC
>JAXLVX010000035.1:0-35313 GCA_046328795.1 Anaerolineales bacterium
AACTTCGAGTACGCGCCCTTGCCTTTGATCTCGAAGATCACTTCCTTGAATCCGCCCACGCCGATCGCATTCTCCGACATGATCTCATTCTTCCAGCGTTTGCCGTCGGCATAGCGCGTGTACATGCGGAACAAATCCGCCGCGAAGATGGCGGCTTCGTCGCCGCCCGCGCCCGCGCGAATTTCCACGATCACATTTTTATCGTCGCGCGGATCCTTCGGCACAAGCATCGCCTTGATCTCTTTTTCAAGGACTTCGATCTTCGGGGTCAAGTCGGCAATGTCCGACTCTGCCAACGCGACCAACTCCGCGTCTTTTTCGGACTCGATGATCGCCTTCGCCTCCTCCAAACTTTTCGCCGCCTGACGATACTCGCGCGCCTTCAACACGAGCGGCTCCAAGTCCACGCGCTCTTTGTTCAACTCCGCGGCGCGTTGATAGTTGGCTCCCACTTCGAGCAGTTCGTTTCCTATTTGTTGATAACGGTCTTCAATACCTTTGAGTTTGTCGAGCATAAATTCCTTTGGTAGAGCGAGATATTATCTCGCTCTACAATCCATAATAAAGCGCGGCTGTCCTGCGCCGCGCCGCCGAATTATATCAACCCGTAAGCAATGTCCTCACCGCGGAATTGCAACCGCAGTGAGAACCATTGTCAAGATCAACATGACCGAAAATATGACGAACACCACTTGCATGATGCGCGTCGAAAGTGGAACTTCGGTCTTTCGTGGTTTCTTGTTAGCCATTTTCTACTCTCAAGTTCAAATGTTTATAAAACGCCGTCGCCATCGCTTTTTCCAATTCTTCCACGGTCACGGGCTTGAGGAGGTACGCGTCCGCGCCCAGTTCCATCGCTTTATCAATGGTGGCGTCATCCGCCTCGGAGGAGAGCATGATGATCGGCAGTTCTTTCGATTCGGGTCGCCGCCGCAGGAACTCGACCATATCCAGCCCAGAGACCTCGGGCATGTTCACGTCGAGGATGATCAAGTCGAGCTTTTTGCCAGCCACGATCCTCTGCGCAGCAGAACGGACGTTGTTGTACGCGGTCACTTTGCAGTCGAGCAGTTCGAGCATCAGCCCGACCGCGCGGCACATTTCTTGATCGTCGTCTACGACCCAAATTTCTCTCATTCTAAGTTCGCCTTGATGGATTGCGCCGCGTCGTCCGGCACAACAGATTGGAGTTCCTCTAGCGAGGCGGTTCTAATCTTATCCACAGAACCGAAATGTTTCAAGAGGGCTTTTCGCCGCGCGGGTCCGATGCCGGGAATTGAATCCAGGATCGAAGCCATGCCAAGTTTCTGCCGCTTTTTGCGATGCGCGGTGATCCCGTAGCGATGCGCCTCGTCTCGAATGCGCTGAACCAGATATAAGGCTTGCGAATGACGCGGCAACATCAGCGAATCCGATCTATGCGGGAAGAAAATCTCCTCCTGTTGTTTTGCGAGTCCAACGATGGGGATTTTTCCCATCAACTCGAATTTTTCCAGGACTTCCACCGCGCGACTCAACTGCCCCTTGCCGCCGTCAATGATGACGAGGTCGGGCAAAAAGGAAAACGACGCGTCTTTCTTCGCCCCAACCTGGGTCGCCGATTCTTCAGCCGACCGCCACCTTCGGAATCGCCTCGTCAACATTTCCTCCATCGAAGCAAAATCATCGGGCGCGCCGACGACGCTCTCGATATTGAACTTGCGATATAACTTTTTATCCGCCACGCCTTGCGTGAACACCACCATCGCGCCGATGATCGCCGTCCCTTGCGTGTTGGAAATATCGTAGCACTCGATTCGGTTGGGAGGCTCTTTCAAATTCAACGCTTGTTGCAATTCTGTCAGAGCCTGCTCTTGTTTATGCGTGTCCGCTTGCCATTGCGCGCGCAAGGCAGTGAGCGTTTCGGTGGCGTTTTCCGCCGCCATCTTCACCAACTCATGCGGTTGACCCTCCTTCGGCACAAAGAACTCGGTCTTCTCGCCGCCGCGCTTCGACCTCAACCACTCGCCGATGATCTTCGCCTCTTCGATCTCATTCGGCAACATCACTTGCTGCGGGATGTTCGCCGCTTCGGTGTAGAACTGCGTGATGAATTGTTGCATCACTTCGGCGTCTGCCGCATCCTCCGTCCCTTCAAGGATGAAGTACTCCCGCCCGATCAACTTCCCGCCGCGGATGAAGAAAACTTGCACGCACGCCTCGCCGTCGCTTCGCGCCATGGCAAGCACATCCGAATCTTTGTAATCGGTCGCAAAGACGATCTTCTGCCGCTCGATGATGGATTGGATCGCTTTGAGCTGGTCGCGGATCGCCGCCGCTTTCTCGAAGCGCATCTCCTCCGATGCTTTTTGCATATCGATTTGCAAGCGTGACACGATTCCCTCGCTCTGCCCGCTGAGAAAATCCATCAGGTCGGAGATCATTTGGCGGTACGTTGCTTGAGACGCCGCGCCGATACAAGGAGCGATGCACAGTTTGATGTCGTAGTAAAGACACGCGCGTTTGTCCAGCCCGGTGATCTCGCGGTCGCACGTCAGGTATGGGAAGATTTTCCGCAGAACATCCAGCGTCTGATACACCGCCCACGCCGAAGTGTACGGACCGAAATAACGCGAGCCGTCTTCGGTCATCTGCCGCGTCACTGTGACCTTGGGGAACGCATCCGCCCAATGGACTTTGATGTATGGGTAGCGTTTGTCGTCCTTGAGCCGCACGTTGAACTTTGGGCGGTGTTTCTTGATGAGGTTCATCTCGAGGATGAGCGCTTCAAGTTCCGACCCGACGACGATCCACTCGATGTCTGTTATTTCGCGCGCGAGGCGGCGCGTTTTGTTATCGTGGCTGGCATCCGCGTGGAAATACGACCGCACGCGATTCTTGAGGTTGATCGCCTTGCCGACGTAGATAATTTTCCCCTCGGCGTTCTTCATCAAATAGCAACCGGGCTTTGTTGGGAGCGTGGCGAGGATGCCTTGTATCTTCTCTGAAATTTCCATTGGGGGCAATTCTACTGCATCAAACAATGATTTCGTTGGACGCTAAAGGTTGGTTAATTTAAATTGACGATAACAATCCATGGACTGGATCGAAAACTTCGCCTTGCCCCAAATTTTTGCGAGTCTTTTCTGGCTAACCGATGTTCTTATCTACCGGGCGGCGGAAATTTATCCGCTCCGATATACAGAGGCATATCTGCCATGTACCAGCCGTATTCGTATGCTTTGTCTGCGCCGCATTCGCCCACGGTCGGCTCAACGAGATCGTTTCCGTTCAGGTCAACGCCGGAGAGGAGCCGATCTCCCAGCACTGCGATCTCGGCGATGACGGATTCCATCTGGGGACCGAAAGGCTTTTCATTCAATTCCAAAGCGAGGGGGAGTAACTGGCTTGTCCAGCCCTCCATATTTTGAACGCAGATCTGAATATTCTCGCTGTATTGGCGCACGTTGGGCGTCGAGTCTGCGGCGTCTGCCGCGCTTTGAGCGGCTTGCGTGGTGAGTTGTAAGTAGCCCAGGCTCGTCCCGTTGGGGAGGCTTCCGTACCCGTCGGCGTCGTAATCGTCAATTTTGCCGTCGCGGTTATAGTCTTTATACTGTTCGCTCTGGTCGCCAACGATCAGGTTGATCAATTCCTCCGTTCGCGCTCGAACGGTTGTTTCGTTCCCATTTAGATAGGCTTTGACCAAGCCAACGAACTCGGGAGTTAACGGATCGCCTGAGATAACTCCATTGATATAACTGCCGCTGTAATAATAGAGTCCTTGCATGGGAGCCAATTCGTCCGGCGTATTGGGGTTTGATACCAAAATTTCCCTCGTTTGCGCCAGAACCAGCGGAGGAAATTTGGATGAGTAGACGATCTCTCCGGTCGGTTGAGCCTCTGTCGAGCTATCCGGCTCGATCGAGACGACGACTTCGTCGAAACTTCCAAGCAGGTTTTGCTGGTCGGGGTCGGTGAACACTATTTCCCCGGAACCCAAGGCGTTGATCCGAACAGTTCCAATATCGCGGACTGTTCCGTCTGCTGTGTTTCTAAGCCAGCCTTGATAGTGTTGCCCCGATGGGGGCGATGAGATCGTGTTCACCGTGACTGTCACCCTATCCATCACACTATTGATATTGAAGTCGCTGAACCTCATTCTGCCGACCGAGGCGTTCGGATTGTTGCGGATGAACTGCACTAGCAGAACAGCCAGCGCAATGACGATGGAAACTTCGACGCCGACTCGGAGCAACCGCGCGGAGGGTTTCTCGGCTGGGGGTCTTGGTCTGCTTCTTTCCATGGCGGCTTTGCGAGCCAGCTCCGCGATGTGAACCGTTCCCGGTGAGACTGTCTGCCCATTGAATACAGCCAAAAATTCATTCGCCAGCGCTCCGGCGCTTTCATAGCGCATGGATGGGTCTTTTGCCAGCGTTCGGTCTAGTATGGCTTGCAGGTCGGAGGAGATTCCGTCAATGGCGGGAGGCGGCTCGTTGATATGTTTCATCAACATACCGAAGGTGGTATCTGCCTGAAACGGGACGCCGCCTGCGAGCATTTCGTACAGCACGATGCCCAGCGAGTAGATGTCGGTCCGCTTGTCCACTTTTTCGCCGCGCGCTTGTTCCGGCGACATGTATGCCGGCGTGCCTGAGACGGCGCCGGTTGTGGTGTGCATGGTCGAGTCGAGGAGGCGCACCAAGCCGAAGTCGGTGAGCACAGGCTCCACGTCGGAAGGAAGCGGTTCATCCACATGGATCTCCGCCGAAGCCGAGCGCAGAAGCACGTTCGCGGGCTTGATGTCGCGGTGAACGATCCCCTTGCTGTGCGCGTAATCCAATGCGCTGGCGACATTTTTCAACAGCGATGCCACCAACCCGATGGGCAGGCGTTGTTTTTTGTCGTGGAGCGATTTCAGATACGTTGCGAGCGACGGTCCTTGAATGTATTCCATCACAAGACAGGGAGTGTCGTCCTCCACCTTGTAATCAACCATCTGGACGATGTTGGGATGTTTGAGTTCGGCAACCACCTCCGCTTCGCGTTGGAAGCGGCTGAGTTGCTCCGGGTCCTTTTCGAGCAAGCCGCGCATGACCTTGATCGCCACCACGCCATAGGTCTTGTGCTTGCCCTTGTAAATTTCTGCCATGCCCCCGCGGGCTACAAGGTTTTCGATGTGGACTTTTCCGAGCGTTTTTCCTGCCCAGTCTGCCATGCGAAAAATTATAACCTAGAATGATTTCGCGCCGGGTATAATGCCATCTTTGGGAGTATCTAACATCAAACAGATCCCCTATCATGTCACCCTGAGCGATAGCGA
Source organism: Anaerolineales bacterium (assembly GCA_046328795.1). Classification (GTDB taxonomy): domain Bacteria; phylum Chloroflexota; class Anaerolineae; order Anaerolineales; family Villigracilaceae; genus Defluviilinea. The sequence continues at coordinate 5,300 of JAXLVX010000035.1, forward strand.
AGGGTCTCTGAGATTATCATAGAGATTCTTCGCCGCAAAGAACAAGAGCGCGGCTCAGAATGACATAGGGTTGTTTCTTTTGGCTTCCATATTGGACACTCCCCATCTCTTCTTAATTAAGGCTGAATGGATCACTCACTCGAAACACAAATGGGAATATTGCTTCACGAGCGCGGATTGAAGATCGCGTTCGCCGAATCATGCACCGGTGGGTTGGTGGGCAACCGCGTCACGAATGTCCCCGGCTCTTCGGAATATTTTCTTGGAAGCCTGGTTGCGTATGCGTACGAGGCGAAAGCGAATTTGCTCGGCGTTTCATGGGATACGCTGAACACGCGCGGCGCGGTCAGCAGAGAGACCGTGCTGGAGATGGCTCGCGGCGCGCGGACCGCGTTTCAAGCAGATATCGCCGTCTCGATCTCAGGGATAGCTGGTCCAGGCGGTGGGACTCCCTCTAAACCTGTGGGAACGGTCTGGCTCGCGCTGGCGGCATCCGATGGCGAGCGGGCGCGCGAGTTTCATTTTTTGGGGAACCGCGAACAAGTCAAAGCCGCATCGGCTGACGCGGCTTTGCAATTTGTGTTGGATTATTTGGATGGGACCTCGTAACGCAAAATGCCATTTTGCGCTACGAGGTCACACCTGCGCAAAAGTATCAATCAATAACTTGAAATTCCCGCCGACGGGGTAAAGGATCGGGCAGGTGCATCCGCGTTTTTTGTATTCTTCCACTTTGGCTTTTGCCTCCGCGGGCGTCCCTGACGCGGTGATCTTGTGAACTAACTCGTCAGGCACGAGATGTTTAGCTTTGTTGATCTGCTCTTTCGTGGCGGGCCACCCCAAAATGGATTGGATCTCGTTGATAACATCCTGCGACACGCGCGACGCTTTGGCGATGTGCGGCTGTTGCGCGAGATACTGGCACAACAATTCTTTGGTGTAATCAATCGCCTTATCGTGACTCTCATCCACCGAACAGACGATGAGTTGTGGACGGTCGAAGTTTTCCATCTTGCGCCCCGACTTTTTCAATCCTTTTTCCAGCAGTTCGAGCGCGTTATCGTTGTACTCTGGCGGGACGCAGTAATTCAACACCACGCCGTCTGCGATCTCTCCAGTCATTTCCATCATCACATCGCCCGTCGCGCCGATCATGATCGGCACGTTGCGCGGTTCGCGGCGACCATGCACCACGTCCAATTCGATCCCATCCACGTGATGGAACTCGCCGTGAAATGTGACACGCTCCATGTTCAATAATTTTCGCAACACTTCGATGGTCTCGCGCATGGCTAGCAGAGGCTTCTTGCGTTCAATTCCCACATTCTTGGCTAGCGGATCCCACCACGCGCCGATGCCGCAGATGATTCGATTCGGCGCGAGATCGTCAAGCGTGAGCAGTGTCGCCGCGAGCAGACCGATGTTGCGCGTCCAGTTGTTGATCACGCCCGACCCGACCTTGATCCGCTTTGTCACCGCCGCGTATGCCGCCATTGGCACGATCGCGTCGCGCACGAGTCGAGATTCCGCCTGCCAGACGGCTTCGAATCCTTTGTCTTCGGCGTATCTCACGTAATCGAGTCCATCGCGCAGGTCGTGCGAGTCTTGCAAATATAAGGCTACTCGTTCGGTCATGGCATTCTCCTCATGTTGAATGAAAAATATTTTCCCCGATTATAAGCCCGCCGCATATCGGAATGCGGACTCAAGTCCGCATTCCGATGTTTTTAGAAAGTTATCGTGTGTTCCAGATTCTTTACCAACTGCACCCGTAGTCCGTTCCAATCCGGCGAGCAGGTCAACGATCTCAAGCCGCGCGCCCGCTTTCTTCGCCAGTTCGCAGTGACGTTGGAACGAGTTCTCGCCGAAGTCATATTCGATCAACCCCGCAGGCGAGATGACCAGCGCGTTCGTCCCTTTCTTGTGCCGGTCAGGCGCGACGACAACGACAGGCGGTTTGACAGCGCGATCCAGCAAAACGCGAATATCATCGCCTGTGACCAACGGCAGATCGGCGGGAAGAACCAACACGCCGCGAGTCGCATACAACTGGGCAACGACCGTCGCGCGTTTGAGGGCAGTGTTCAAATGCGGCTGACCATCCTCCTGCACCGTCCGCGCGCCGTGGTTGCGTGCAATGTTCAACGCAAGAGGGTCGCGGCTCACCACAAGCACCTCATTCACCTCCTTCAATTCGGAAAGAGTTTCGAGAGTGTGTTCCAACAATGCGCGATTAAGATGAGTTCGTTCGTCTTCCGATAACGTTCCAGCCAGACGAGATTTCCCCCGTCGCAACGGTTTTACAGGGACAATCGCCCACAGAGTCATACGGCAACTCCAATGAAATCCAAGATTTCGCTTGCTAATCTCTTTCGATCTACATGACTCTTCATCAAGGTATTGGTTACGAATACCTGCATATTCAAACCCCTTACACTTTCAATAAGTTGCGAATCAACAGTATCCATGACGAAATGTGTGATCACTCCTCGATAATGATTTGCCACCGCCAACGCGGATGGCTCGATTCCCAACTCGCGATACATCTTCGCCGCAGGTCCCTTCACCGTTTCCCCTCCGATGATGGGGGAGACGGCAACTGACCTCACCCCTAACCCCTCTCCTGAAAGGAGAGGGGAAAAAACCGCACGTATCGGATCCACACTCACCCACGGATTCGACGGGCAGATGACGATCGCGTCAGCGGACTCAATCGCCTCTTTCGCCCCCGAGGCTGGTTCAGCCTCCTCGACTCCCACAAACCTGAAACCTTTGACCTTCGGCTCACACCTGCGATGAACGAAATACTCCTGAAAAGCGAGTTCACCTTCGTCTGTATCCACCATCGTCCGCACTGGCTGGTCAGACATCGGCAGGACGGTGGCAAACGGATGCCCCATGCCTTGCAAAAGCCCTTCTGGAGCGATTCTGTTGAGCGGATCGCCTGCTTTCAGCCGCCGCGTCCGTTCGAGGTGAGTATGACCTTGTCGCCGAGTTTGAACCAATCCAACTCCGCTAAGCCGAGTTTTGACGCGTTCTCGATTGCATTCCACGATCTGTCCACGTGCCCCCAGCCCGTTTCAGATTCAATCCCGCCAGCGTGTAGCAAACCGTATCCAGATCGGGACAAATATATAAGCCATAATGCTCAAAGTCATCGCCCGTGTTGACGATGATCGCGAGTTCTTCAGGTTTGAGTATTTGGGTAAGCCCGTGCGCCGTTTCGCGCCACCGACTCCGCCAGCGAGGGCGACAACCCGACGATGGACAGCAGACGATGGACGGCGGACGGCAGTGATGATCTAACTGGTCGTTTTAAAATTCGTCTGCGTCATAAGGGGCTTGGTCTTCCCTGAGGCTCCGGCTATGTTCTGATCCCGATAACGCATTGCGGAAGGCTTGAATGCGTTTGGCAAGTTCTTGCGCTTTTAAATCAAGCCTTTCCAGATAAGCCTTGTCCGTCACATACTTTTGTCGTTCGATAAGACGCTGACAGGCGACTGTTTCGATCAATGACCGAAGCGCCATGCCGAGAAATCGTTTTTGCTCGGGATCGCTTTGTCCTGTTGACCCCTCAGCAATATTCAATGCAATGGATGTCGCTGCGCTCCTCGTTTGCGATTTCAGATTGAAACGCTCATCATCAGGCAGTTTACTTACCAACTCATACATCAAATCAACATAATCTAATACCAATTGCCAGACTTCCAGTTTTTCAAATTTGAACGGCATAGCTTCCTCCATGGAATAAATTATCGATTGACGCGGTCTATCGTCCACCGTCCACGGTCATATCGTTCTCACCACACTTTTCATAACTTTCAAAATCTTCTCTTTTGGATTTCCATCTGGATACCCAAGAAAGTACAACGCTTGTGGTTCCCATGTCTTCGGCAATTCCAAAACTTCGAATCGTTTCAACAGCAAACAAGACCCAACACGCCCAAACTGCTCCCACCTTCCGCCGCATGCGCGGCTAGCAGGAGTTGCATCCCTGCCGCGGCGACGGATTGTACGGTCATTCTGAATTCTGCTTTTGGTGCGTCGTTTGTCGGGATACCTATCCATCTCGCTCATGTCGGAGTGCAGGAGGAGAATTGCTACAGGCGCGGAGATGATGCGGTCTTTTGATCGCTTTACTTGCGCTTGAATTTTTTCGGTGGGAATGCCGTCGCTTTCGAGATCGCGTTGAAAATCAATAGCCATCGCTTCGGCGAGTTTTGTTCGGACGAATGAATTCGCCACTACAACGAACCTCCACGGTTGGCGATTGTGCGCGGAGGGGGCGAAGGTCGCGGTGGTGAGAATCGTCTCGATGACTGAATCAGGCACAGGGTCCGATTTGAAGCGGCGGACCGAGCGGCGAGTCCGCATGAAGTTGTGAAGATCAGTCGCGGTCGTGGACATGAGTCGGCTTGATCTTGTAGATGATCCGCGTTTGTCCTTCGCGTTTTCCCCAAGGTTTATTATCGTAGCGCATGGACAGCATCGCGATATGCTCGTCCGCGCCATCGTAGGTGGAGCCGACAACTTCGCCGCGAATGCCGATGTAACGATAACGGTCGTTGGGGTCTTGAATGGTCATCGCCACTTGTTTGCGCGCCTTCATGTTTTTATATCTTTGAGCCGCCCCTCGGCGGTGTTGATGAGGATGTGTTCATCGTCCGCGCTAAACCAAACGGGCGTCACTTGCGGCGTGCCGTCGGGCATGAGCGTGGCGAGATAAAGAAACGCTTTTGAGTCGTCCCTGATGAGGTCTTGATATTTTGTTTGGATTGTCATGTGATAGTCCTCGTTTGTTGTGATGCGGCAAGTGTAACAAGTATTTTAGTAACAAGAATCTTGTTAGCATTTATCGGCGCTCAAGTGACAGTCATCTTTAAAGATGACTGTCACTTCGCTCATCGAAACAAATCTTGTCTCTTCGGGCGGATCAATTCTTTCAGTGACACCTCGCGCAACGGGTATGGAAATCCGCGCGCGTGGACGACGGGCGTGCCTTCTGCGGCTTGTCCCATCATCAGCGATGCGGCGGCGGCGGTTTCCATTCGCCACGCCCACTTTCGTCGTCACTTGCAACCGGAATCCGAATAGACGGGTCTTCCAGCGCAAATCTTCCAGCCCAGGGATTCCTGCAACGCCGATGGCGACGCCAACGGTTCCGTTGCGCCAAGCGCGTCCATGCGGATCAATGATGAGGATGCCGGATCGCTTTCCGCTTTTGGATTGATGTCGCTGCGCATCTTTTCCGCGCTTCGATCTGGTCGGCGGGAGTGATATGACTCGTTTCGTAGTGACGACTTCAGTCGTCGGTGTGTGAGACGACTAAAGTCGTCACTACGGTTATCTACGTTTGAATGATCAATTCCCGCGTTGGGGCACAGACGAAGCCGAGTTTATGCTCCACAATGATCGCGCCGACGCGGTGCGCAAGACTTCGTTGCTTTCTTGAAGGATCAACTCAACAATGCGCGGGTCTTTTTCGGTTTGTTTGGCAAGTTCGATGGCGCGTGGCGAAGGCGTGACCGTCGCAAAGATTCACCGTCCGCTCGGCTTTGGAAACGATCTTCTGTGCGAGAACAAAAATATCGTTATCTTGAAGTTCGATTTTATTTTCTTGTAGTGAATAAGAACAATATCCGCCAGGTTGTCGCCGTGGCGCGGATGAGGGATGGAGAGAGGGGTGAGAGTTAGAGGCATATTGTGCATTTCGTACTTCGTACTACGTGATACGGCAATACGCAGTACGAAATACGAAGCATTTACTTTTGATTCGCCCTGGTGATCTTGATCCTCGCATATGCGGGAGCCGTATTGTTTGTTGATGTTGATCAGCACACTGGTGAGACCTTCGAGCACGACGGAGTTTTCGATCGACCTGTCCCAACCAACCAGCCCTGCGGCTTCAACGAGTTCGGTTGACTTCGCCGCGCGCGTTCTTGCTCGTGCCAGTGACCACATCACATTCGATAAATTCATCTTTCAGCAAATGTTCGTGTGAAATATTTTGGAACGCGGCGACCACTTCCACGCCTTCGCCGACGATCTGCTTTGCTTCTTGTGCCGCCGAACCAGCGGATGGCATTTGCACTTTGGTCACTTTTGGCGGGACGAGAGTGAGCGGTCACGTCAATGAGGATTTTTCCTTTGAGAACATCTTTCACGCTTTCGAGTGTTTCGCGGTGCGCGGCGTACGGCACGCTCACCACGACAATGTCCGCGAGTTGGGCGGCTTCTTTGTTCGATGTGCCGACAATGGATGTTGAACCTTCCGCCAATTCCATGATCTCGGAGGCGGCGGTCACGGCGCGTTCTTCGGAGCGTGAGCTGATCAATACTTTGTATCCCGCTTTTGCCCAACGGTACGCGAGACGTCCTCACCTCTTTGCCTGTCCCGCCGAGGACGGCGATGGTTAACAAGAGCGGTTCTTTGATTTCGTCAGTTGTCATTTCACTTTACCTTTAGTTGCAGGTGACAGTCACTTCGCAAGTGACTGTCACCTTTACGAAACTTTTGCAACTTCCTTTTGATATCGTTCCCAAACCTTCGGCGCGATCTCGCGCGCTTTGGCTGAGATTTCTTTTTCGTCGAGCGTGAGCAGTTCGCGGTCTTTCATCAGGACTTTGCCCGCGACGATGGTTGTCGTAACCATGCTTTGTTGAAAACCAAAGATGATGTGCCACGGCAGGTTGCCTGCGGTCATGGGCGTGTTCGGATGGTAATCCACAAAGATAATATCCGCAAACGCGCCTTCGCTCAATTGCCCAATGGTAGCAGATTTGAAAAAGACATTCGCCAGCGCGGCGTTGTTGTAGATCGCCATTTGTTGCACGTCATAGCCGCCCATGCGGCGCGGATCACGGTGATGGACTTTGTGAAGCAGATACGCGGCTTTCCATTCGTCCCACATTGCGTTCGTGAAGCCGTCATTGCCCAAGCAGACTTTGATTCCCGCCCGCATCATGGACTCGATCTGCGCCACGCCGACTCCGTTGTTCATGTTCGAGCGCGGCTGGTGCGAGAGCCATGTCCTCGTTTTATGATTTCATCTCGCGCGCGTCGAAGTGGACTCCGTGCGCGGTGATGGTGTTAGCCCGAGAATGCCGTGTTTTTGCAGGCGGTCAACCACGCGCATTCCTGATTTATTCAAACTATCGTACTCGTCCGATTTGTGTTCGGCGGTGTGGACGTGAAAGCCGAATCCATCAGGGATGGCTTGGTGGCATAAGTCTAACGAGTGCGTCTGAAAGCGTGAGGCTGGCGTGCAAGCCGAACGTCGCGGCGAGAAGCGGGCTTTTCGTCTTCTTGATGAAGCGGATATTTTCTTTAATCCCCGCTTTCATTTTGGCTTCGCCGTCGCGGTCGGTCACTTCGTAACACAACACCGCGCGCAATCCCGACTTTTCAACCGCGCCGCCGATGATGTCGAGCGAGCCGTCAATCGCGTTGGGTTATGGCGTGATGATCAATGAGGGTCAGCCGTGTCGATCGCGTCGATGAGGCAGGGGAGCGCGGAGTATTCGATGCTTTCCGCGTCGAGCGAACGGTCGAGGGGCCACCACAACTTTTGCAGGATCTCAGGGAAGTCTTTCGGCGCAACGCCGGGGATCGCCATCGCGCGCGCGTATGCGCCGTAAAAATGCGTGTGAGCGCAGATGTTGCCCGGCATCACGTACTGCCCGCGCGCATCAAGTTTTTCTTCTGTTCGGATATTTACGAGGTCGCTGGCTTCGCCGATCTCTTTGATGCGGTCGTTTTCGATGAGGATGGTATGGTCATCGAGGATACGATTTTCTTTTTCCCCACGTGATGAGGTTTGCGCGATGATGAGCATCTCAACCTAACCCGAATTGATTGGGATGAGGCAAGTGAGTCCCGTTCGCGCCGATCTCTTGAACAGCGAGGAACGAGGCTTCGCGCACTTCGAGGTCTTCGCCGTACACGCCGGCGTATAACGCGCCGATCACTCCCTCGTTTGCAACAGGGACGAGGAACGGCAGGGCGGCGAGTCGTTCCTCGGTGCTTCCGAATCGAAACGCGGTCGCCAGCACATCCGCGGCAGAGCCTCCGCGCGGGATGCCCATGCCCTGTTTGCCGGCGAATTCGATCAGCCACGGCGTTTCGGATGGGACGGGTAATTTTTGCGGCACGCGCGGATCGGGTTTCGATTTTTGCTCGATGTATTGCGTGGCAAGATTTCGCACAACCCATTGATCGTCTTCCACTTGCATCTTTTGCATCAGTTCCGTTGCCCATGCTTGCTCGATGCGCGATAAACCGTGTATCGCGGCGCGTCGCACCATGATGTCTGTCATGGCGGCGCCCTCGCGGAGCATCGCGTATCCTTCCGACGGGTCGTTTGCCAACGCTTCGGCGGCGGCTTTTCGCAGATCTTCATCGCCTTGCAGTAAGGCGCGTCCGACGGCTTCGAGAGCCTTCTCTGTTCCGATGGCGACCAGCGCGAGACAACATGCGCGTCTCACCGAACCGGATGGCGCTTGCATTGCCTCTTCAAGCGAGTCCATGGCTTTCGAGTCGCGCGCGCCTCCGCTTCCGAGTGCGGCGAGCGGAATCAACTCGAACGATTTTGAATTCAATAACTGGCGGAACAACGCGGCGGCGCCGGGATCGCCGCTGGCAACGAATGCCGCGATCGCTTGTCCGCGCAAGGCGAGGGGTTGACCTTCCGCTTGAAGGATTTGCAACAGGCTCGCAAAAACTTTTCCGCGCCATGTTGCGTCTTTGGGCGCGTCGCGCAGCCAATGCGCTACTGTGAAGATCGCGTTGTGAAGCGGAAGTTCCGACTCTTTCAATAAAATATCTGCCACCGCTGAAACGTCACCGCGCGCGGCGAGATAATGCAGCGCCACTGCTTTGCCGTTCCATTCGGCTTGCGCGTGAAGCGTTTGGTCTGCTTCATTGTCGCCGATGGCTTGACCGGCGAGATAGCCTTCCAAGACCGAGTGAAGGAATCGCATTTTGTTGCCGGGATGTGAGATCAATAAACCGCTGTCAACTAACCTGCTGAGGAGTCCGTGCGTGGGCATACCTTCGCGGGCTTTCGATTTTTTGAGGCGGATCTTTTGCGATTCAGTGACCGGGGCTTTTTCGCCTTCGTCTGTTTTCGTCACAGTCTCCGCGCCTTGAATGGGCATATCGTCCACAATGTCGTATTGCTTAACCCAAGCCCGCGCGGCGTTCGGATCGAAGACGGCTTGCGATGTAAGCACCGCTTGCATGGCGAGCAATTCGAGCGCGGCGGGAGGAGTTCCGCTGGGGGCAACGCGCCGGATGTGCGAAGCGATCGCGTCCAGCACGCGCGGACCCAGGCTATCACCGGCGTGCGCGCCCCACACTTTGAGAGTCAGCTCGAAGGGCGTCAGACCGGAGTTGTCGGTCGCCACCCACGAGTTGATGAGGAGAGAATCCACTTGCGCGGGTGTAGTTTTCGACGATGATTCCAGCGCGATGGTTTGCGACCACAATTCGCCCCAGCGTTGAATGAAACGCGCCGCGCTTCGTTGATTCCAACTGATCAAAGCGAGCGGGCTGAAACCGAGGCTGATCAAGCCGTTCAGTTGCGTAGGACAGCCCGTGGTGACAATTCGAACTTTTGGATACGTTTGGATGAGCGCTTTGAACCATGCGGCGGCGGCTTGCTCGTGTTGCGCGTCGAGTTCGTCGAAGCCGTCAATCAACAATAGCGCTTGCCCGTTTTGAAGCGTGCGCTGGATGAAGCCCGGCAGTCGTCCCAGATCGAAGAACGGCGCGAATTCGGATGCCGCGTTTGTGAGAACGTTGATGGGGTCTTTGGATGCCTCGTGCGGGAGTCCCAGATCGGCGACGTGATACAAGTAGGGGACGGCATCCTCTTCGGACTTCGGGTCAAGCCGGACCTTGAGATTCGCCGCCAGCGAGGCAAGATGCGCCAACGCGACCGTCTTGCCCGCGCCCGCCGCGCCGGTGATTACGATGTTCGCGCCGCCCGTCAACGCCTCGACCATGCTCAACGTGGGCGCGCCGTAAAGCCCCGCCATTTGGGGCCAATCGGGCATGTAGGGAAGAGTCTGCGAGATGATGTCTTCCTGCAAGCCGATGACGCCCGGCTCGACTCGCGCGGGTGGGGCGATCAATTTCGGCTCTTGCAAAATTTCATCGAGCGCGAATAACGATGCCGCGAGGTGCATCCCTTGCGCGCGGCGGAGCGTGATGCGGCGATGGTTGTCTTCGAGTCCGCTGGTGCGTTTGACCTTTGCGGCTTCGCGGCTTTCTCTTGCGTTCGCGCGGAGTTGATCCCACAGCGGGCGCGCGCGCTGCATCAACATCAAGAAAACGATGCCAACGAAAAAGCCGATGAAAAATGAAAGAGGGTCAATGTGCGGCATGGAGGTTTATTTTGCGAACAAGATTCGTCCGCAAGTGGGGCAGTAGAAGAATTGAGAAGTGGAACGCGCGTTTTGCAGCTGCGCGGGAGTTAGATCGGCTCCGCACCCCGCGCAGGATGAGTCGTTGATCGCGGCGACGGCGAGTCCGCGCTTGCGTTCGCGCAGTTGATCGTAAGTTTGCACGGAGGGTTGGGGGAGGTCGCTCATGACAGCCTTGCGTTCCGAGGCGAGTCGTTCGCCTTCTTTGTGAAGCGTTTCGCTTTCTTTTGTGAGATCGCTGTGTTGGTCAGACGCGCTGGCTTGCGCTTGCTCGAGATTCGTTTTTGCCGCTTGAAGTTCGGTCTCGGCGGCTTCGTGCGCCATCATCGCTTCGAGTTCGAGGTTTTCAAGCGTGGCAAGATGGCGTTTGAGCGAAGCGACATCGTTCTGGAGATCTTGCAGTTCTTTCGGGTTGTGAACCTTGCCTCCATACAGGCTTGACTCGGCTTGCTCGATCTTCAAGCGTTGTTTTTCAAATTCGGCTTCCGCGGTTTTCAACCCGCGCCCTGTGGTTTGGCTGTGGGTTTGGGCGGCGTCGAATGCCGCGCTGGCGGAGCGAGTCGCCCCGTCGTTTTGAAGCGTTTCTCGAATCGTTTTCAGCCGCGCTTGAATCTGGTCAATCTGACTGTCCACTTGTTGAAGACGATACAATCCCAGCGCCGCGCTCATGCGCTGATTATATACGACCTTTACGGCGACGTGGGCAGGTTATAAAAATTGTAAACCGTTTGCGATAGTTGCGCGAACAACGTGGAGACCGGCTCCCAGATCGTTTGCACGGGATGATAGGCGTAGATGACCAGCACGTAATTTCCGCCGGGGGTGTAGACGATGCCGGCATCGCTGATGTTTTTGATGACGCCGGAACTGGGTTCGGTGATCCAGCCGTGTTTGTGCGCGACGGGAGTGCCTTCGGGGACGCCCGCCTCGATCAGCACGCCGATGTTGTCCGATTCGAGGAAGTTGATCATCTGCTGGCAGACCTCGCTGTTGATCTTATCTGGGAATGCCGCGACCAACGCGCCTCCGCCCTCTGTGGCGCATTGATAGATGTCGGTGAGCAACATGCCCGCGTCGGAGGGCGTGGTTTGGTTGAAGGAATCGGGATCGGTGAATACGTCTGTGCGCTGGTTGGCTGGCGTTGAGATCTGTTCCAACAATGGGCAGGGAAATTCAGCGCTGCAAAAGAAACCCGCGAGGAACGTATTTTGCAACCCGATCTTTTTCATATCGTCCGTCACGATCAGCGGACCTTTGAATTTGTCGAGGTCTTCCATCAATCGGTCGGCGGGCGGATTCTCCGAGAGGCGAATCATGTCTAACAGCAAAGTGGAGCCGGGTTCATCGAGACCTGCCGCGCCGTGTTTGATGAAGTATGAAACCATGATGGGAATCTTCACCGTGCTGGAGGCGGTGAACGAAACGTCGGGGTTGACCGAGATAGTCTCGCCCTTGTCCATGGCAAAGTGAATTTCCTGTCCGTTTTGCAGATCGAACAAATACAAGCCTAACACGCCGTCAAACCCTGCGACGGTTACATTTTGTTGTAACTGGATTTCAAGGTTTTGAAACGTGGGTCTTGCCGCCGCGGTGCGTTGAAATGAAAGCGACACGGTGCGATTCGTGGGAGAGCGCAAAGCATTCTCGATCAGCCGCACGGCGCTGTTGATGTCTAACACGATGCCGGGTTCGCCCGGCGTAAAGTCGCTGGTGCCGGGGATCGGCTGTGCCGGCGTGGGAGGCTGGTCGTAGCGCGCGGAAATTTCGTTGCGCAGGTACTCGGTGAGGCGGTTTTCCGCGATCGTGGCTCGGAGGGGAATATCCACTGGGTTTGGGTCGCGGTTCCATAAATAGTTCCAGTATCCGCCCCAGAAAGAACCGCCGGTGCGTTCGAGGTCGGCGGCGGCGATCATGCTGTCCATTTCCAATTGAAAGCCGACGATGGTTGGGTCTATTTGAATGACCGCGCCGCTGTATTGAAGTTCGACGGGCGAAGAATACACTTGCAAGACGCGCTCCGATGCGATCTTCGGATCCACGCCGCCGACTTCCACTCCGGCGATGGTCATGCCGCGCGGATAATTGTTCCGCTGGCGGCTGTAGCCGACCAACGAGATCACCGCCATCACCAACGCGATAGATAACAACGCGATGGAAATGCCGCGCAGAACGGGAATCGAACTACTGCTTCTCACATTGCCTCCGAAAATTTACAAAAAACTCTTCCGTTTCTGGTGGGATGAATTCAGGTTGAACTAATTCTTTGCCGCGAATTTCACGAATTATCGCTAATTTTTAAAAGATTCGCGTGAATTAGCGTAATTCGCGGCTAAGGTATTTGATTTCCCGTTAAGAACGAGAGAGCCAAAAAAAGTATAACATACTCAATTTATACGATTGTGCTAAAATCTTTCGCGCCTGCGCTGTCCGGCAGGAAAATTCACTTGCAGGATGGGACGATGCTGCGAAATTTCTTGATCTATCTTTCGAAAGCGGCTTGGGCGCAAAAACTGGTTACGAGTTGGGGTTTTGCGTGGAGAGCCGCTTCGCGCTTCGTAGCGGGTGAAACCGTCGGCGACGCGATCCGCGTGGTGCGCGAATTGAATGCAAAGGGGATCAACGCCACGCTCGATCAATTGGGTGAACACACCTCCACCGCCGAAGAAGCGAACGCCTCGGCAGACGCCATCGTGCAAGTTTTACAGGAAATAGATAAAGCGGGGGTTAAAGCGAACGTCTCCATTAAATTGACTCAGATCGGCATGGGGCTGGACGAAGAAACCTGCCGCCAGAATCTTATGAAGATCCTTGAGCAAGCAAAGAAAAGCAAGAACTTCATCCGCATTGACATGGAAGACACGCCTTACACTGACGTCACGCTATCCATGTATCAATCCATGCTTGAGCGCGGATTTACGCCGGATCAAGTTGGGCTTGTTCAACAAGCGTATTTATATCGCACAGAAGCGGATGTCCGCAAACTGCTCACTGAGGGGGCGCGCATTCGCGTTGTCAAAGGCGCGTATAACGAGCCGCCCGATAAAGCCTTCCCGAAAAAAGCCGACACCGACGCGAACTACGACCTGCTCGCCAAAATTATGATTGACGCAACGACAACAAAAGAAAATAATTCCGTCAGCGCGGATGGGCGCACGCCGCCGTTCATCGCCATCGCATCGCACGACGATAGACGCATTGACTTTGCAAAGAAACATGCCGAGAAAATGAACTTACCGAAAAACGCGATCGAGTTTCAAATGTTGTACGGCATCCGCCGCGATTTGCAGGAGCGATTGGTGAAAGACGGTTATCTCGTCCGCGTCTACGTTCCATTTGGCGCACAGTGGTATCCGTATTTCATGCGCCGCCTCGCCGAACGTCCTGCAAACATTTGGTTCTTCGTCTCGAATTACTTTAGAAGGTAAACAAGTACACAGGGAAACAGGTAGACAGGGAAATACAGAAGCTCTTATTCAGCGTAACATAAACTGGTTTACCGTAGTAACCGCTTCGCGTCAGTCGTTTTTTTGCGGCGAAAAAGCGACTGAAGTCGCCACCACAATTTCAGACAATCATGGTTACTCGGAATAGCGACCTGTCTACGTGTATACTTGTCTACGTGTCTACTTTTCGCCCTCTTGCCCTTGTAACCGGCGGCGCGCATCGTTTGGGGAAATCCTTCGCGCTGACTCTCGCCCGCCTCGGATACGATATCGTCCTTCATTATCACTCGGCTGTGGAGGAAGCGATTCAAACGCAGGGGATGCTTGAGTCGCTCAACTGCCGCGTCACCCTAGCCCCAGCCGACCTCACCGACCCTCCACAGATCCAATCTCTAGTCTCCAGTCTCAAGTCTCTAAATGTTTTAGTAAACTCCGCCGCCTTCATGCCCAGCGGAAACGTCGAATCGCTCCCTCTCGAAATATGGGACACGACCCTCGACTTGAATCTCCGCGCTCCGTTTTTATTAGCGCAAGAATGTGCCAAGAAAATGACGGACGGCGGACTCATCGTCAACATCACGGACGTGGGCGCGCAAAAAGCGTGGAGCCGATATCCATCGTACACCGTCAGCAAAGCCGCGCTTGAATCGCTGACCAAGATTCTCGCCCGTGCACTCGCGCCGAAGATTCGCGTCAACGCCATTGCGCCGGGCTTCGTCCTGCAATCGGACATTGTCCCTGCCGAAGAGTGGGAGAGGCTGATACGGCGCGTCCCGCTCAAACGTCCCGCGCGAAGCGAAGAGGTTGCATCCGCTCTCGAATTTTTAGTCAAGAACGAGTATATTACCGGTCAAACGATCGTTGTGGATGGCGGGTATTCATTAGTGTAGGCGACGTTCTCTAACGCCGCCCGTTGTTGAGGAGATTCTTATGTCAGAAATCAATGAACTCACAGAAAAGTTGAGATCAGAAGGCGAAAAATTCTATTCCATCTTTGCTGGTCTGAGCGACGACCAATGGCAAGCGGAGGTGTATACCGAAGGCGAAACGTGGAGCATCCGCAACGTGCTTTCGCACTTCGTCACCTCCGAGCGCGGGTTGGTGAAACTCTTCGAGCGCATCCGCACGACGGGCGAGGGCGCGTCTGAAGATTTTTCGATTGACCGCTACAACGCGACGCAACAAGAACGCACAAAAGATTTGCCTCCGCGCGAATTGCTCGAGCAATATAAAGAAACGCGCTCGAACTCCGTCGCGTGGGTGGCGGGTTTGACAGAAGAGGAATTGGAGATCGAAGGGCGGCATCCGTTTTTGGGCATGACGAAGATCCGCGATATGATAAAGATGTTATACATTCATAATCAGAATCATTATCGTGATATGAAGAAAGTGTTGAAGTGAATTTACCACGAAGGGCACAAAGGACTCAAAGGTTGGACGAGCGCCGCAATTGATAAGCGTTCCAAGATTTTCCTTCGTGATCTTTGTGTCCTTTGTGTTTAAAAGGTTTTTATGAATTTACCCCCATTCAAACTCGAACGTTATTTTGCCAAATACGAATTCAACACGGAGTTTCTGCTTTGTTCCTCCGATTGTGAAGCCATGCCCATCGCGGACTTGCTTGCCATGGAAACAGGCTCGGCGGAGAAGTTTCAACAAACGTGGTTGGGATACACCGAATCGCAGGGACATCCCGCACTGCGAAAAGAGATCGCTAAAATCTACGAGACGATTCAGTCCGAAGAGATTTTGGTTCACACAGGCGCGGAGGAGGCGATCTTCCTTTTTATGCTTGCCACGTTGAAAGAGAACGACCACATCATCGTCCATGCGCCGCATTATCAATCGTTGAGCGAGATCGCAAAAGGGATGGGGTGCATGGTCAGCCCGTGGCGGGCGCGCGAGGAAAACAACTGGTCGCTGGACTTGGACGAACTGCGTCATCTCGTCCGCTCTTCGACGAAGGCGATCGTCATCAACACGCCGCATAACCCGACGGGCTATCTCATGTCGAAGTCCGATTTTGAGGCGGTGAACAAGTTTGCGCGAGAGAAAAACATCCTGTTATTCTGCGACGAGGTCTACCGCGAATCGGAATATGACCCGTCGTTGCGACTCCCCGCTGGCGCGGACATGGGCGAACATGCCGTCTCGCTCGGCGTCACATCCAAAACCTACGGCTTGGCTGGTCTGCGGATCGGATGGATCGCAACGAAGAATAAAACAATGTACGAGAAGATGGCTGGGCTGAAAGATTACACAACCATCTGCAACTCCGCGCCGAGTGAATTTCTTGCGGAAGTTGCCCTGCGGAATCGTCACAAATTGATCGCGCGAAATGTCGGCATCATCAAAAGCAACCTCGAGATCGTTGACGATCTTTTCGCTCGTTATTCAGATTTGTTTGAATGGGTTCGTCCCGCCGCTGGTTCGTCGGTTAAAACTGCTCAAAGAGAATGCCGAAGATTTCTGCGATGACGCCATTGAAGAAATCAGGCGTGTTGCTTGCGGCTCCATGTACGAAGACTCTCGCAACCACTTCCGCATCGGGCTGGGACGAAAAATCTCCCGCAAGCGGTGGAGAGGTTGGATGGCTATTTAACCAAAATTAACCGCTAAGCCCGCGAAGAACGCAAATTTGCTTTTGTTTTTTTCGCGGCTTTCATCATTGTTTTCCTAATCGTCAATCGTCAATCGTAAATCTCCGGTCTCCAGTCTCTAATCTCTAATTCTCTAATTCTCATGCCCCTTCTCATCCCCACTCCTCCTCGCCGCGCTGACCTACACCTTCGGCGCAAGCATCGCGGACTACGCCGGCAAACCCTTTCTCGTCGCTCCGTTTTGGTTAGGCTTGTTGACCGTACTCCTCCCGCGCAGGCAAATCCGCGAGTCTCTTGCCGAAGTATTTCGCTTGGACGTGAAGCTTATCTGCTCGAAAACGAGACTCGCGCCAAACGGCAAGTCCGCGCAATAATCTTCTTTACACATCGTTAGCCTGTATCGTTATGCCTCTCACCACATACATACTCTTCATCAACAATTCCCTGCACTCTTTCTTCTTTCTCTTTCTTCTCCTCTCCCTCCGCTATCATCTTCATACGCCATCCACTCCCTTCCGCTTCGTCAACCGCGGCGCGGGGGAATTCCTCCTCGCCGTTCATCTCGCCTATGTGATCCCGTCCATCACGTTCACCCTTCAAGCGGATGAAACGCATCGCTTCCTCGCGCTCGGCATCCCATTGATGTTTCTCGCCTTTTCTTATTTCATCGTGAGAAATTTTCAATCCTTCGCGCAAGATCAAAAATACAACCGCGTCACCTTCCTCACTCGTCTCGGCTGGGAGCGCGTCACGCCGTGCATCATCTCTTTGTGTCTTGTTCGCTATTTGCTGTTGTCATGTCGCCGCTCTTTGGCTTATCGCTTTCGTTGATCTGGTCTGTGTTCTCCTCTTCCTTTTGCCCTCTTTCAAATTTATCTCCTGCGCAGCATCAGCCTCGGCTCAAAACCCAACTGGACTCTCCTCCATGCAACCGCGCTCGCTGTCTTCGGTCTCGCGGTATACTTTTTAACTCTCACCTTCTGGCTGCGCTGATCGTTCAGCAAATTATTCCTTGCCTGCCTCCATACCTGTTTACGTGTCTACTTGTTTACGTGTTTCCCTATTTACCCACCTCGCATTGAAACAATCTTTGGAGAAACTAATTGACCGAACTATTCGATAAACCCGTAGGATTCTTCCTGCTCATCATGACCATCATCCTCGTCACGCCTCTGCTTTCAGAGCGCGTGCGCCTGCCGGGCATCGTCGGCATCATCATCGGCGGGATGCTCATCGGTCCGCACGGATTCGGGCTCATCCAAGACGACGACCGAATGCAATTCCTGTCCACGATCGGGTTGGTGTATCTGATGTTCAGCGCGGGGCTGGAAGTGGACATCAATCAATTCATGCGCGTGCGCGGACGCGCTCTCGTCTTCGGCATCATCACCTTCACGTTTCCGCAATTGATGGGCATGGGACTCGGCTATCTCCTCGGCGAACTGGCTCGGCATGATCCTGCTTGGCTCGGCATTCGCGTCGCACACGTTGATCGCGTTTCCTCTCCTCGCGCGCCTCGGCGTGACGCGCAACGAAGCCGTCGCAGTGACCGCAGGCGCGACCGTCCTCACCGACATCGGCGCGTTCATCGTGCTTGCGATCGTTTTGGGCGCGTCGAACGGCGGCATCACGGTTGGCTACTTCATCGAACTGTTCGTCCTGCTTGCGATCTTCACCGCGCTGATCATCTTCGGTTTGCCGCGCTTGAGCAAATTTTTTCTCCAGCGTTTCAGCGAACGCGCGATTGAATTTCAATTCATCATCGTCGCGCTGTTCGTCGCCGCGTTCGGCGCGGAACTCATCGGCGTGCATGAAGTGGTCGGCGCGTTTCTCGCGGGGCTGGCGGTCAACGCCACTTTGCCGCGTCACAGTTCCGTCACGGGGCATGTGTTGTTCATGGGCGAATCGTTTTTCATCCCCGTGTTTTTGTTATACAGCGGCATGATCACCGATCCGCTTTCATTCCTCGACGACCGCAAGACCATCGTCGTCGCGCTGGGCGTCACGGTCGTCGCGTATGTTTCAAAATTTTTCGCGGCATGGCTCACCGCGCGGATTTTCAAATACACCAAAGCCGAATTCTGGACGCATACGGACTCTCGCACGCGCAAGCCGCCGTCACCATTCCGACTCTCGTCATCGGCCTGCAAACCCAACTCTTTGACTCGACTCTCTTCAACGCCGCCATCTTGATGATTCTCCTCACCTCGATCACCTCGCCGCTCCTCGTCCAACGCTTCGCTCCGGGACTTCAAACTGACTCGGCTGACGACAAGCCTTCGCCCCTCTTCGGGCGGATTCTCGTTCCCGTCAGCAATCCAAAAACGGAGGAGCAGTTGATCGGGTTGGCGACGTTGTTGGCAAAAGTCCACGAGGGAAAAGTGATCGCCGTCAGCGTGGCGAAAGATCGCGGCGCGCAGGAGAGTAACCTGACGCTTCACCGCGAGATGCTTGGGCGCATCCACGACGCGTTGAAAGATCCCGAAAGCGACATCGAATTGATTCCCCGCTTAGCCGCCACGCACGCGCAGGGAATTTTATACACCGCGTCCGAACAGAACGCCTCGCTCATCGTGATGGGCTGGCGCGGCAAACGGACTCTGCGCGAATCGCTCCTCGGCTCCGTCTTGGATGAAGTGATCTGGGGTTCAGACACGCCCGTGATCGCGGGCAAATTGCCGATGCCCCTGAACGGGACTCAACGCGTGGCGTTCATCCTGCCCGCGAAGACGATTCCGCATATTGCCCTGCGCCGCATGTTGGAAGCGAATCTTTTGATCGCAAAAGCGCTCAATGTTCCTCTCGTCCTCCGCGCCGATTCGAGTTACCTGCAATCCATCGAAGCCTTGCGCGTGGCAATGGAGATTGATTATCCCGTCACCGTTGAACCGCTGAAAGATCAATTGAAGCCCGCCATGCTCGAACAGGAAAGCGTCAGCAGTTTTCTCGTGGTATGGGATTCGGCTCGCGCAAGCGCGTTGCCAACACGTTGAAGATCTCCCCGAACAACTCGCCGCATCGTTCGAAGGCAATCTAGCGATCCTGCATTTTGATAGGTGATTGGTTTGTGTAGGGCGCGTTCTCTAACGCGCTCTGATAATATTGATAACAAAAAAACCGCGCATTTCGCGCGGCTCTTCATTTACATTGCCAAATCATCCGCGTCTGATCAGCCCCATTACCCCGATCATCACCACCGCGCCGCCCACCGCGACTAAAAATCCCATCAAACTAAACCCGCCAGGACGGCGATGCCCAGCGTGCTCATGATCCCCGCGCCGATAAATGCGCCGAGGATGCCCGCGACGATGTTTGCGGCCGCGCCCATCCTGCGGTTCTTGCCTGTGAGAATACTGGCAAGCCATCCCGCCAGCGCCCCGAATATTAACCATGCGATGAAATTGACCATTTGAGACTCCTTGTTGAAATTATTTTGACTTTTCGAGTTGCGCTTCTAGAAGAATATTCATTAATTGTAACTTGCACAGGGTTACTACCCTGATAATTCACTTCAATATTAATAACCTTATCGCCTATCGACGCTGACATGGCAGAGAGTAGAATTGTCTAAACTTGAAACGCATCTTTGTGTTTGAATATCAGAAATGATTAACCAATCCAAACTTGCGAACACATCCGAAAAAGAACCTTCAGCCGCCTCGGATCTAGATAAGTATCGTCAAGTTTTTCGGGATAGGCGTATTGTCGAATTTGGTATAATATTCAGAACCTTGTGTCCTTCATAATAGCCTCCAAGTATTGCAGTGGCAGATTCGATCACTGGATTTAGGCCCAACGGAGTATTGTTAGTGTTTTGGGTCACCATGACCTTGTACCACGCAAAGTCTTTTGGTTTATTCTCTCCCCAGAGAAATAATTGGTTTAGAAGTTCGGAGTTTTGATTTTTTCAATATCGTAGGAGATTTGCGGAAGCCCTAGAATATGGCTAAAACCTGTCGCCATTAATGACGAGCACGCTTCCCACAAAAAACCATGCCGCAAAAAATAAAAAATAATTCAAAACCCTTCGGTCGCTTTTCATAATTTATTCTCAAAATTCGGAACAACAATATTTTTGCTCAACAGATTGGAAGTGACTTCCGCTCTCCAATCAGACGTTCATTATACTTTGGCGCATCTTTACCTGTGTACGTGTTTACTTGTTTCCATGTCTACTTCCCCCACGGCAACTTCCCCAAATCCACATTTCCACCGCTGAGGATCACGCCAACCTTCAAGCCCGAGAGATCAACTTTCTTTTCCCACAACACGCCAACCGCCACCGCCGAAGATGGCTCAATCACGATCTTTGCGCGCTCCCAAATAAATTTCATCGAGTCCACGATTCCCTGCTCGCTAACGGTGACGATCTGCTCGACGTTTTGTTGAAGGATGGGGAACGTCAGCGAGCCGAGCGAGGTGAGCAAACCGTCCGCGATGGTCTTCGGATTCACAGACGGGACGATTCGTCCCTCTTTCAGCGAACGCTGCGCGTCATCCGCCATTTCAGGCTCGGCGCCGATAAGCGCGGATGCCGGAGCTTGAGTCCTTTCGCCGCGATGGACGTTCCGCTCAACAGCCCGCCGCCGCCGACGGGGGCGATGATCGCGTCCAGGTCGGGCGAGTCCGCTAAAAGTTCGAGCGAGGCGGTTCCCTGTCCCGCAATGACGCGTTCGTCGTTATAAGGATGAACGACGTTTACGCCGGTATCAATCTGATTTTCTCCAGCGCACTTTCTCGCGCTTCGAGCGTCGGCTCGCAAAACGTGATCTTGCCTCCGTAGCCAGCGACCGCATCCTTCTTCACTTGCGGAGCGTTGTTCGGCATGACGATATGCGGCGGGATGCCGCGCATCTTCGCGCGACTTAATGCCTGCGCGTGATTTCCCGATGAGTGCGTGCAGACTCCATACTAACTTCCGTCATCGCTCAATGAATAGACCGCATTACACGCGCCGCGAAATTCGAACGCGCCGACCTTTTGAAAATTCGCGAAACACCCGCGCCGCTCGCTCGTTGAGGCTTTCATTCGTCATTGCCAGCGCCACGATAGGCGTATGGCTTGATCCGTTCTGCGGCTTGTTGGATGTCTTGTAATGTAGGAGTCATGTCGTTTCCCTTTTGAGGCATTATAATTCGTTAGCATGTTTACATTGGTGGTTGAGTAGGGGCGGGGTTTTCGCTGGTATCGAAACCACCAGTTAGATGTGAAATATTTATAACAAAAGTCTATTGCTTACCTGTTGGTTTCGATACGCTCGCAAACTGCGCTCGCTACTCAACCAACGATGTTTTTATGAAACGGAGAATATTATGACCAACTGGCGAAAAAGATAAAAAGCAATTACATCCCGTCTATCATCCGAAATCGCATGCCAACGCGCTCGTGATCGAACGCGGCGAGAGCGTGTGGCTGTACACTGCCGACGGGCAAAAATTCTCGATGGCATGGCGGGGCTATGGAACGTCAACGCGGGATACGGACAGGAAGAGCTGCTAAAAGCGCCTACGAATACAGATGAAGGATTTGGCGTTCACCTCCAACTTTGCGGGCATGACGAATCTTCCCTCCATTCGGCTTGCCGACAAGTTGGCGGGCTTCGCCTACCCCGGGCTGAACACGACCTTCTTCACCTCCGGCGGATCGGAGTCTAACGATTCGGCGTTCAAGACCGCGCGTTATTATTGGAAGCGCAAGGGCAAGCCGACGAAGTACAAAGTCATCGCGCGGAAGGGTTCGTATCACGGCGTGACGCTTGCCACCACGTTCGCCACCGGGCTTGAAAAATATCAAACGATGTTCGGTCCCGCGGTGGAGGGATTCATTCACATCCCCGCGCCGAATCCGTATCGCTATGAAGGCGAGATGAAAGCGGGCGAGACGGTCGGTCAAGCCGCCGCGCGAGCGCTCGAAGAGGCGATCCTGCGTGAAGGCGCGGACACGGTCGCCGCGTTCATCGCCGAACCGGTCATGGGAGTCGGCGGCGTCATCATCCCGCCCGATGATTATTTTCCGCTCGTCCGCGCGATCTGCGATAAATATGAAGTCTTGTTCATTGCCGATGAAGTCATCACAGGCTTTGGTCGCACGGGGGAGTGGTTCGCGCTGAAGCATTGGAACGTGAAGCCCGACATTCTCTCGTTCGCCAAAGCCATCACCAGCGGATACGCCCAACTCGGCGGCATCCAAATCTCCGATGAGATCCGCGAGACGATGGAGTCTGCGGCGGAAAGCGAAACATGGATGCACGGCTACACTTATTCGGGTCACGCCATGGCGTGCGCGGTCGGCTTGAAGAATCTCGAAATCATGGAAGAAGAAAATTATCCCGCGCGAGCCAAAGAACTCGGCGAACGCCTGCTCGACGGATTGAACACGCTCAAAGAATTCGGCTTCGTCGGCGATGTGCGTGGACTGGGTCTGCTCTGCGCCGTGGAAATTGTTTCAGACAAGAATGCAAAGACTGCCGACCCCGCTCAAGCGATGAAAATCTTCAAAGCCGCGCAAGAACGCGGGCTGAGGACTCGTCCCGTTGGGAATTCGCTCGCCTTCGCGCCTCCTTTGGCTATTAATGAAGAAGAAGTTGATGAGATCGTCAAACGTCTCGGTGCGGCGATGGATTCGGTAGGATAAGGCGCGGGAATTGGGCTATCATTTGAAATCAATGACAATATCGCCGTGAAGAATTTCCGCGTGTATACTGCTAACGCTGGCAGAAATTGAATCTCTTGGAGGAGTAATGACCGACGCGCTGATCGTGGACGATAACAGGCAGACCGCCGATGCCTTGCATCAAATGTTGGATGTGTTGGGCGTGAAAGCGCGCGTCGCGTACGGCTCTAGCGCGGCGATCTCCATTTTAGGGAGCGGATTTACACCAAGTCTGATCTGCCTCGACATCAACATGCCCGGCATAGACGGCATCGAAATTCTGTTGTATCTGCGGCGCGAGCCTCGGCTGGTGCGGATTCCCGTTATTGTGATCACATCGGATGACCAGCCTGAAACGCGCCGCAAGGTGATGGGCGGCGGCGCAACCGACATGATCATCAAGCCCGCTACGATCGACTCGTTGGAATCCGCGTTGAAAAAAGCAAAATTGCTGGCATAAACTTCAAACGAACTGCTGATTATTCGAATCGTCGTCTTTTGTAGACGGCGATTTTTATTTTTGAGCCGGGCGAGTATAATGAGCGAAAACTGTAGGATGTGATCATGCCTTTACCCGCCGGAATCCCCGCCCCCGATTTTGAATTGCTCGACGATACGAATACTTTGAGGAAACTTTCCGACTTTCGCGGAAAGAACGTAATTCTTTATTTTTATCCAAAAGACGATACTCCCGGTTGTACGAAAGAAGCGTGCAACTTCCGCGACGATTATTCCGCGTATGAAAAGGCTGGCGTGGTTGTTTTGGGGGTGAGTCCCGATGATGTTAATTCACATGTGAAGTTCAAGAAGAAATTTCAACTCCCGTTCCCGTTGTTGGCAGACGAAGGGCATAAGGTTTGCGACACTTATCAAGTGTGGGGACCAAAAACGTTTTTAGGAAAAGCCTATGAAGGAGTGCTGCGGACAACTTTTGTGATTGACAGCAACGGCGATATTGCCAAGGTGTTTGAGAAAGTGAGACCCGCTGAACACAGCGCGGAGTTGCTCGCAGTGTTGGGAGCGGCTGGGTAGCCGAGTCAGGTTTCCCCGGCGAGAGACGCGGGTTTTCATCTTGTGAAATTTATGACAAACGCTGGAAACTATGATAAACTTAGGCGGCTCTGATCTGGGTAACTCCTTATCAGATTTTTGTTTCAGGAGAAACATATGCGACATTTCGTTACTGTAGGCATACTGGTCATTCTGGCTACCGCGCTGTTGGTCGTTGGGCTGAACGCGGCGCATGTGATGCCGGTGGAGGCAAGCGCTCAAGCGGTTCACGTAGATTGGATGTGGAAGGTCATGGAAGTCGCCATGTCCTTTTTGCTGGCTCTGATCCTTGTGCCGATGTTCTATGCGTTGTTCGTTTTTCGGCGCCGCAAAGGCGAGACCGGCGACGGCATGCACATAGAGGGCAATGCAAGACTCGAACTTTTGTGGACGGCTATTCCATTAGTTGTTGTAGTTATGTTTTCCATTGTCGGCGGAAGGAATTTAGCGGATACGCTTCGCCGCGATCCGGATGCCATGGTGGTGAAGGTTACGGGCATTCAATGGTCGTGGAAGTTTGAATATCCCGCCGATCCCGCGACCGGCTTGGTGGTGATTTCGGATGAACTGCATTTGCCGGTGGGTCAGCAGGTCTTATTCCGTATGACCTCATCGGATGTGATCCATTCGTTTTGGGTGCCGGAGTTCCGCCTCAAACAAGACGTGGTGCCGGGCCGCTTTACCGAATTGGCGATCACCCCTACATTGGAAGGAAATTACTTCGTGCGCTGTGCCGAGTTGTGCGGGACATCGCACGCGTTCATGAAGAAGCCCGTGTTCGTAACTTCACGCGAAGAGTATGATGCGTGGTTCAGTTCAAAACTCGAGGAAGCCAAGACTGCGGCATCTACCCCCGAAGGATTGGGTCAGTTGATCGTTTCGCAGAACGGATGCGCCGCTTGTCATACGATCAATGGCTCGGCGAATATCGGTCCGACGTGGTTCAACCTCTTCGGCTCCTCGGTGGAACTTTCTGACGGCACGACAGTGACAGCGGATGACGCATATATCACTGAGTCGATCAAGACGCCGCAAGCCAAGATCGTGGCGGGATTTGACACTCAGAAAATGCCCACGTATGGGTTCTCCGACGATCAGATCGCGGCAATCGTCGCATATATCAAGACGTTGAAATAGGCAGGCGGAGGATTGATGAACAAGAATCCATTACGAAAGGCGTTTTTATTCCTGTTCGTGTTCGGCGCGGTGGGCTACGGCGCTGGGCTCGGGCTTGACGCGCTAGTTACCGGCGCATTGAATCTCAATGGTTCGGTGTCAGCCGCTTTTGCATTACTATTTAGCTTTACGGCATTCTTCTTCGGCTTGTACGGCTATCATGGCATCACGCGCGGACTTGTGTATCAAGTGATCGGCACACTGGTCGGCGCGTTGTTTGTCACGCTCATTCGTTTGCTCATGGGGTTGACAGCAACCGGTTCATTCCTGTTCACTGAGCCCGCGTGGGTATTCGGCGCGCTGGTAGGCGTGGTGTCGTTCTTCTTTGGCGTTGGGGTGATGGACGACTGGGTCAAGTGGGCGCGCGGTATGGATACGCCCGATCATCATGAAGATGAGCCCGGCTGGCAAAAGTATTTCGGCGTTTCGCTCGACCACAAGGTGATCGGCATCCAATATACCGTAACCGCTTTGTTCCTGCTCGCGGTCGGCGGCACATTTGCGATGATCTTCCGAACGGAACTTGCCGAGTCGCAGTTGCAGTTCCTCACGACGACTTTCCGTCTCTTCAACCAGACGGGTCCGCAGATCTACAATACGCTGATGTCTTTGCACGGGATGATCATGATCGTTTCGATCTTGCTTGGCATTTCCGGCATCATGAACTACGTTGTGCCGCTGCTGCTCGGCGCGCACGATATGGCATTCCCGCGCATGAACGCCTTTGCTTATTGGGTGTCTGTGCCAGCCTCCGTGCTTTTGTTGATGGCGTTGGTCTTGGGTGGTTTTGACACCGGCTGGACCGGCTATCCTCCGCTTTCGGCTCGCGCCCCGGTGGGCGTGCAGATGTTCTTCCTCGGCGTCTTCACCGCTGGGTGGTCGTCCATCCTTGGGGCGTTGAATGTGATTGCCACTATCTTGCGGATGCGCGCAAAAGGCATGACGGCGTTCCGTATGCCGATTTTGGTTTGGGCTTCGCTGGCAACCTCGATCATCGCGTTGACCGCCACTCAGTTGATCGGTCTTTCGTTCCAATTGGTGTTGTTCCAACGCTTGCTAGACATGGGCTTCTTCGATCCTGCAAAAGGCGGGAACCCGGTTCTCTTTCAACATTTGTTCTGGTTCTACTCGCATCCGGCGGTGTACGTCTTCGTTCTGCCCGGTCTCGGCGTGATCTCCGAACTTCTGCCCGTGTTTGTTCGCAAACCGTTGTTTGGTTATCGCTGGGTGGCGATGTCGTCGCTCGGCATTGCGCTCGTCGGTTTCGTTGTGTGGGCGCATCACATGTTCACCTCCGGCATGAACGAATATCTGCGAGTGCCGTTCATGTACAGCACCATGCTCGTGGCGGTGCCGACGGGCGTGAAATTCTTCTCGTGGGTGGCGACGATCTGGGGCGGCAAGATCGAAACGCCGACGCCGATGTTGTTCGTTCTGGCTTCGATCATCGTATTTTTGTTCGGCGGTGTGACCGGTCCCCCGAACGCGATGGTGGCGCTTGACCTGCACTTGCACGATACCTATTGGGTTGTCGGTCACTTCCACGATACCATCTTCGGCGGATTCGTCTTCCCGTTCTTTGCGGCGATCTATTATTGGTTCCCCAAAGCGACGGGCCGCCGCATGAACGAATTCTGGGGCAAGGTGCACTTCTGGATCATGACGCCCTCCTTCCTCGGGTTGACGTTGGGCATGATGTTCATCGGTCTGCGCGGAATGCGCCGCCGCATCGTGGATTACGACACGAATCTTTTAGGCGACCGCATCTACTTCAATCTTCTTGGTCACGATTTCAGGCTGATTGACGCGTCGCATCTCTTCCTCACGATCTGCGGATTCCTCATCGCGCTCTCGATCCTGATCTTCTTCATCAACTTCTTCCGCAGTATGACTCATGGCGAACCCGCGACCGGTAACGTCTGGAATTCGCGCTCGCCGGAGTGGCAGGTCCCGTCGCCGATGCCGGCGCACAATTATGAAGTTCCCTTCGAGGTTGTCGGTGAACCGTACGATTACGGCTTGCCCGGTTCGAAGTTCGTCGAATTCGCGGCAACTAAAGCCGGGAAACATTAATCAAAGGGCAGGTAGTCGTACATGACTAACAAACAAGACCATCCCAACTTACTTTCGCAAGGCGTGTTCATCTTTGTCTACCTTGCGGTGCTTACCTTGCTTGAGTTCTTTGTCGCCGTCACGTTCAACTCGGTGGTGATCCTGATCGCGGTCGCGTTGGTGAAAGCCGCGCTGGTGCTGTATTACTACATGCACGTATATAAGTTGAACGAAGACCCAGACGTGATAGCCGACCACGACTCGTATGCCTACAAGACCGGAACGAACCGCGTCGGCTTGTGGTTGTTCCTTGTTTCCGATACCTTCGTGTTCGGCGGCTTGATGGTGATGCGCTTCAACCTGCTTGGGTTGACCCGCCCGAACCTGAGTCAGACTCTGGGGTTGTTCGTCACTGCGGTGCTTCTCATCTCCTCGTTCTTCATGAACCGAGGCGAAGTACAATTGCATAACGGCAACCGCAAGGGCTTCTTGCAGAACACGATGATCACGTTCTTCCTCGGGCTGGCGTTTCTCCTCGGCGTGGTGTTGATCGAATGGCACAGCTGGGCGGCGCTGGCAGAGACGGTTCTTCATCTGTTCGGCGAACCTGCGGGCGCGGAGCCGCTGAAACCGTCTTCAGGCACGGCGGGCGCGGCGTTCTTCATGATGACCGGTATGCACGCCTTCCACGTGTTGACCGGTTTGATCTTCCTGCTGATCGTTTGGTTCAACGGCAGGCGCGGTTTGTACGATGAGAAGTCTTACCCTGTCGAAGCGGCGGCGGTGTACTGGCACTTCGTAGATGTGGTATGGATCTTTTTCTACCCGGCGTTATACCTGATAGGAAAAGCGATCTAACGCCAATTTGTAAAACAGTGAAATGACGGGGCGACCGCAAAGTGGTCGCCCCGTTTTGCAGTCTAGTATGTGGTCGTTCAAAAACAATTAGAAGTGTAGGACACGTTCTCTAACGTGTCCGTCGGCGTAAGAGAACGCCGACTACGCATTCGATTTTAAAGTATTACGAACGACTACTTAACAGATGAAAGATGTACTTGGAGATAAACAATGGATAGAAAGACCCTGAATATTGCCGCCTTGTCTTTGTTGTTGATCGTGTTTATTGGCGCGATCGTGTTCGTGTTTGCCAAGCCCGATCTGCCGCGCGGAACAACCTACGGCGAGCCATACCCGCCAGCGCCAGACTTTACGCTTGCTCGCGCGAACGGCGATGCGTTTCAATTGAGCGCCTATCGCGGCGACCTCATATTGCTCTTCTTCGGTTACACCTCTTGCCCCGATGTTTGCCCGACAACGCTCGCCGAATTGAACATCGCTTTGAAAGACCTGAAACCCGACGATGCGGCGCAAGTCAAAGTGGTGTTCGTCACCGTGGACCCTAACCGCGACACGCCGCAAGTGACGCAAGACTACGTGAATAAGTTCAACACCGCTTTCATTGGACTGAGCGGATCAGAGACTGAACTTGCGCCGGTCTGGCAGGGATTTGGAATCTACCGCGAGATCGTGGGGAGCGAGTCCGCTGTCGGCTACGTGGTTGATCACACTGCGCGAGTCACGTTGGTTGACCGCGATGGCAACTTGCGGATCTCGTTTCCAAACGACATCCCGGTGGAAGACATCGTCCACGACCTGAAATTATTGCTCAAAGATTAACGCATGGACACAAAACGAATCTACGCAAAGCGAATCCTTCTCTCGCTTCTTGTCGGCTTGCTCTTCGGCGTTATTGTGACGGAGATACCGATCTTCTTCCTCTATAAAACTGCGCGCGCGCCGCAAGAGATCGTGCTGACCATCCCGAAGGGGACCGCCGCGCAGGTGGCGCGCGGTCAACAGCCGCCTTCGATCCCGCAGAATATGGTCTTTGTGATGGGAGACACGCTGACCGTAAAGAATGAAGACGAAGCGGATCATAAGTTAGGTCAACTGTGGGTTCCGGCGAACAGTTCGGCGAGTCTCATTCTCAACGAACCAGCGGATTTTATTTACGAGTGTTCGTTCCAGCCCGACAAACTTTTCGGCATCGAAGTGCGCCAGCCTCTCACTTTGCTCACGCACATTGCGGGAATTTTAGGTCCCGGTCTTTCTCTCGGCTTACTGCTCGCGTTGTACAGCGTTGTTCTCCCCGCGCAGAAAAAAGAAAATGCTCCTGCGTAGAATGTTCAGCCGCAAGTGGTTCGTTGCGACTCTTCTTGTCATCGCTGGAACGCTCGTCCTCATCCGCCTCGGCATCTGGCAGTTGGATCGGCTTGATGCGCGGCAAACAGCAAACGCCCATTATGTTGAGATGGAGTCTATGCCGCGGCTCGACCTCAATACTGAAATTCCCGATTCGCTCGACGAGATGGAATACCGCGCGGCAACAGTAAGCGGGGAATATGATTTCGAGAATCAGATCGCGGTGAGGAATCAAATCTATCGCGATGAACAAGGAGAGCAATATGGGGACCAATACGGATACCATCTCTTCACCCCGCTTCTTTTCGACCCTTCGACAGGCTCAGGGCAGGCTCCGACGGCTGTTCTCGTGGACCGCGGCTGGATTCCCGCCGATGGGAATTCAACCCCCGCAGACTGGCGCAAGTATGACGAG
>JAXLVX010000036.1:0-34557 GCA_046328795.1 Anaerolineales bacterium
ATTGCCGTGTTGCGGCGAAGGCTGTTACGAAGCCACGCGCGAACTGTTTGAAAAAGCCCTCGCGCAGGAAGTGAAATAATAGATAACAAACTACCGCGCATTCATATCGCGAAGCCTGCAAAGAACGCGAAGAAAATCTTTTTTA
Source organism: Anaerolineales bacterium (assembly GCA_046328795.1). Lineage (GTDB taxonomy): Bacteria > Chloroflexota > Anaerolineae > Anaerolineales > Villigracilaceae > Defluviilinea. The sequence goes on from JAXLVX010000036.1 coordinate 146, forward strand.
CTTGGCGACCTTAGCGCGCTTGGCGGTAAAACTCCTTTGTGCGGTAGATAAAAGGATGAAACAAAATGGAACCGCGTCTCAATTATTCAAAAGTTGCGCCTGAGGGCGTGGAAGGTCTGAGCAAGCTCGAAGGCTATGTTCGCAAATCGGGGCTGGAACACAGCCTGCTCGAACTGGTCAAGTTGCGCGCCTCGCAACTCAACGGCTGCGCCTATTGCATTGACATGCACGCCAAAGACGCGCGCACCAACGGCGAAAGCGAGCAACGCTTGTATGGCATCAGCGCGTGGCATGAAGCGCCGTTTTACACCGAGCGCGAACGCGCCGCCCTCGCCTGGACGGAAGCAGTAACGCTCATCAGCGAAGATCACGTGCCAGATGAACTCTATGAAGAAGCCCGCAAACATTTCAGCGAAAAAGAACTCGTGGATTTAACTCTGGGCATCATCGCCATCAATTCTTGGAATCGACTGTCGGTCAGTTTCCGCACACTGGCGGGATCGTATCAACCCGAGCATCCAGCCGTGAAGAAGGGTGCGCCCAAATAGAGGCTTGACTTGCTTGACCAGAACGCTTCATTCGACCTTCAGCCTGTTTCGCCGTTTCGACTCGATCTCACCGTTTGGACTCTGCGCCGCCGCCCCGACAATCTCTTCGACCGCTGGGATGGCGCGACTTATCGGCGTGTGTTGATCGCGGACGATGCGCCGTTTGAAATTGCGGTGACTCAACTTGAGGAATCAAAAAGCTTGCGCGTTGCAGTGACTGGAACGAAATTAACTTCTTCGATCAAGGCTCACGTCACCGCCGCGCTGGAGCGTTTGCTCGGAATCAACATTGACTTGCAAAAGTTTTACCGCCTGAGCAAAAAAGATTCATGGCTCAAACCGCTCGCGGATCAATTTCAAGGCATGAAGCCGCCGCGCTTGTTGACTCCGTTCGAGGCGCTGGTCAACGCGATTGCCTGCCAGCAGTTGACTCTCACGATGGGCATCCGCCTGCTCAATCGCCTCACCGAAGCGTACGGCGTCGCGCTCAAAACCGAAGCGGGCATCGTCCACGCTTTTCCGCGCCCGCAGGATTTGGTCCATGCCGATCTTGAGGATTTACGCCAGATGAGTTTCAGTTATCAGAAAGCCCGCTACCTGACGAGCATCTCCCGTCTCATCATGGACGGTGAACTTGATTTAGATGCAATCGCTCAATTAAATGACGAAGAAGCGGTTGCGCGTCTGTGTGAGTTGAAAGGCGTGGGACGCTGGACGGCGGAATACGTTTTACTGCGCGGGCTGGGTCGCACGCACATCTTTCCCGCCGACGATGTGGGCGCGCGCAACAATTTGCAAAAGTGGCTGGGACTCTCTGGCAAGATGACCTATGCCAACACACGCGCAGCGTTGAGCCGCTGGAACGGCTTCGGCGGGCTGATCTATTTTCATCTGCTATTAAAAAGTTTGACAGAGAAAGGTTTGGTGTAGTCATGTTGAAGATCAAGCGAGTGTATGAAGCCGCTAAAAAAAGCGACGGCAAGCGTTTTCTCGTTGAGCGCTTGTGGCCTCGCGGCATGAAAAAAGAAGCGCTGAAAATGGACGCGTGGTTGAAGAACGTCGCGCCCAGCGCCGACTTGCGGAATTGGTTCGCGCACGATCCGCTCAAATGGGCTGAGTTCCAAAAGCGTTATCAAGCGGAACTGAAAGCCAACTCCGCCGAGTGGCAGCCGATTCTCGACGCCGCCAAAAAAGGCGACGTGACCTTGCTCTACAGCGCGCACGATCTGGAACACAACAACGCGCTGGCGCTCAAATCGTTTTTGGAGAAACGCCTGAAGTAACGCAAAATTCATTTTGCGATTTTTCTTACAACCAAAGTATGGCAAAGTGAACTTTGCCGTACGCAAACCCGTACCGCAAAGTTCACTTTGCGTTTACTGATTAGTTAAAAACGGCTGATCTCGCACAACCAGATCGCCGATTTTAAAAACATAACCCCAAAGGAGACATATACCATGTCTGAAAACACCACGTTAGATGTACGCGAAATCCCTCCGCGCGAGCGGCACCCGAAGATCTTCCAGACCTTCGATGCGCTCAAAGATGGGGAACACTTCACGCTGGTCAACGACCACGACCCCAAGCCCCTCTTCTATCAATTCTCGCACGAGCGCAAAGACCAGTTCAGTTGGAAATATTTGGAAGAAGGTCCCGAGGTCTGGCGTGTGGCGATCAGCCGCGTAGCCGCTTCCGCCTAAGTTGCGGAAAGACCGAAAGGGGGAACACACATAGAAACCGTTATAAGCATCCTGAAGGTGTAGTCCGCATGATTTATAGTTTGGACAACCTTCAGGATGCTTGGTGAACAATTCGGATTCTCATTCAGAGAGCGCAAGAAAGGAATGAACATGAAAATTGCAAACTTGTTCGAAGAAATACAGTTCAGCGAGAAAGACCCTCGCGCCGAGCCTCTTCATGTTGACCGTGAAGGACGCGCAATCCTGTTCACGCTCAAAGCGGGTCAATCCATCCGCGAACATAACGCGCCGAGTTCGCCGTTCTTCGTGGTGACACTTCAAGGACAGGGCATCTTCACGGGCGGCGACGGTGTCGAGCATACCTGCGGACCGAACACGCTCCTTGTATTCGATGCGGGCGAAAACCACTCCATTCGCGCGAAAGATGAACTGGTCTTTCTCGGTATTTTGCATGGTTCGCCCCTCGCGCAAAAATAATCGGCTGATTTTGTTTTATCGTGCGGTAAAATATTCCGCAGGTAAAATAGACATATGAATCTCGAACATGAATTTTTCGGTCCCAACTATGGGTACATCCTCGAACTGTACGAACGCTATCAAAAGGATCCCAATTCGGTTGACGAAGCCACCCGCCGCCTATTCAGCCAATGGACTCCGCCCGTCGCGCGGGAATCGGCAACGGCTTCGGGAGCGGATGCGCGCGCGCTGATCGGCGCCGCCAATTTAGCCCAAGCGATTCGTTCGCAGGGATATCTGGTCGCCAGACTTGATCCTTTGAGCGCCTCCCCAGCCGCCTACCCCACGCTGACGTTGGATTTCCACGACCTGCAACAGGGCGACCTGTCCCAACTCCCAGCGGACGTGGTGAAACTGCGCGGCGATCATCAAGCCGACAACGCTTCGCAAGCGATCGAGATATTACGCTCGATCTACTGCGGCGCGATCGGGTATGAGTACGGTCACATCCGCAACCCCGAGGAACGCAACTGGCTTCAACAAGTCGCCGAGACGCGGCGTTTTCATCCGCAAAAACAAACGCTGGATTCGACTCGTCTCCTCGACCGCCTCAGCCAGGTGGAAGCCTTCGAGGTCTTCCTCAACCGCATCTATCCCGCCAAGACGCGCTTCTCCATCGAAGGACTCGATATGCTCGTCCCGATGTTGGACGAACTCATCAGCGAAGCGGATCGTGAAGACATCCGCGCGGTGATGATCGGCATGGCGCATCGCGGACGCTTGAACGTGTTGGCGCACATCCTCCAAAAACCGTACGAGCAAATTTTGGCGGAGTTCAAAGATCCGAAAGACCGCTCGCGCACATGGGATGAGATGGGCTGGACGGGCGATGTGAAATATCACGCGGGCGCATCCAAAGCCATCGAAGGCGCGGATCATATCGGCTTGGTCGTGAGCATGCTCGCCAACCCGAGTCATCTTGAATTGGTTGACCCCGTCATTCAAGGCATGTCGCGCGCCGCGAACAGCAAGATGGACACCTCTGGTGCGCCGCAAATGTTGCCGAACGAGTCCCTGCCGATCCTCATTCACGGCGACGCATCGTTCATCGGGCAGGGCATCGTCGCCGAGACGTTGAACTTATCGCAACTCACAGCCTATACAACGGGCGGAAGTTTACACATCATCGCCAACAATCAGATCGGGTTCACCGCCACGGAAAACGAATCGCGCAGTAGTCTGCACGCCAGCGATCTCGCAAAAGGATTCGAGATTCCCGTCATCCACGTCAACGCCGATGAACCCGAAGCATGTTTCGAGGCGGCGCGCACCGCCATCGCCTATCGCCAGAAATTCCACAAGGATTTTGTCATTGACCTCATCGGCTATCGCCGCCACGGACACAACGAAGGCGACGAGCCGCGTTTCACCCAGCCCACAATGTATGCCAAGATCGAGTCGCATCCTCCTGTTCGAAAATTGTGGGCGGAAAAATTGGAGAAGGCGGGAATCGTCCAACCTGCGGAGGCGGAACAACTCCTGCACAAATATTTGAACGAACTGCAGGAGATCAACCAAAAACTGGACGCGGAACACGCGCTTCAAGAACCCGTCCCGACGATGCCTCCGCCGAAAGCGGCGCAAAAGGCGCACACGTCCGTTTCGATCGAGCGTTTGCGAAGTCTGAACGATCGCTGTTGCAATTCCCCGCGGACTTCCATCCGAATACAAAATTGCTTCGCGCGGCAGAAAAGCGCCGCACTGTTTTGAACGACGCCGACGCCTCCAGCGTAGATTGGGCGACCGCCGAAGAGTTAGCCTTCGCCTCCATTTTGGCGACGGCATCCCGATCCGCATGACGGGGCAAGATTCGGTGCGCGGCACGTTCAGCCAGCGTCATGCCGCGTTTTACGATGCAGATACGAATCAAAGTTACACGCCTCTGCAATCCATCCCACAGGCGAAAGCTGCGTTTGAAATTTACAACACGCCCGTCAGCGAGGCGGGGACCCGTCGGCTTTGAGATCGGATACAACTTGCAGGCTCCCGAACGATTGGTGTTGTGGGAAGCGCAATACGGCGACTTCGCCAACAACATTCAAACGGTGGTGGATGAATTTTATTTTCAGGGTCGCGCAAAATGGGGACTGACGCCCTCGCTCGTTTTACTTCTGCCGCATGGCAACGAAGGCATGGGACCCGATCACTCGTCCGCGCGTATCGAACGCATCTTGAATCTTGCGGCGGCTGGAAATATGCGCGTCGCCATCCCGACGACCGCCGCGCAATATTTTCATTTATTGCGAAGACAGGCATTGCTGTTGAAGACCGATCCATTGCCGTTAACTATTTTTACACCAAAAGGATCTTGCGGCATCCGCTCGCGGCTTCGACCCCGAATCAACTTGCAACAGGACATTGGCAAGCGCTGCTCGAAGAGCCGACAGCAAAGCGAAAAAACAAAACGATCAAGAATTTAATTTTATGCAGTGGTCGCGTGTACTTTGATCTCGTCAGCGACGAAGAACGGCAGAACAGCAAAGATACAGCCGTCGTCAAAATGGAACAACTGTATCCGCTTCCATTGCAAGCCATCGAAGAATTGTTGAATGAATACGCGTCGCTAGAGAAGGTCATCTGGTTGCAAGAAGAACCGATGAACATGGGCGCGTGGGATTTCCTCCGTCCGCGTTTGAAACAATTGCTCGGCAAAATTCCGTTGTATTATGTTGGCAGACCCGAGAGTTCGAGTCCTGCCGAGGGTTCGTCCACACTGTATCGAATCAATCAAAAGGCTTTGGTTCAGCGCGCGCTCAAATTTGAAGAGCAGGCGCGCGCGCAAAGCGTGAGCATCGAGAGAGGTTGAAATGTCTATTGAAATCATCGTTCCCGAAATGGGAGAATCGGTCATCGAAGCGACCGTGCGCTCGTGGCTGAAAAAAGAGGGAGACTTTGTCGAAGCGGGCGAAGCGCTCGTCGAGTTGGAAACGGACAAGGTCAATCTCGAAGTTGGCGCGAAAGCCTCGGGCGTGCTGGCAAAGATTCAAGTCGGCGAAGGGCAGGATGTGAAAGTGGGCGACGTGCTCGGCTCGATCAATGCGGATGCAAAACAACCCGCTTCAAAACCCGACACTTCGACATCGCTCAGTGCAGGCACGCAACCTGCCTCGCCCGTAGCAAGCGACTCCACGCCTCAAGAAAAACCGCAAGCCGTGCCGCCGCAAGTGACGCCCGTCGCATCGCGCGTGGCGCGCGAACAAAACGTGGACGTGAGTCAAGTGCGCGGAACGGGACCCGATGGGCGCGTGACAAAATCGGATGTGCAACAATTTGTGCAGAAGCAGGCTTCAGGTGGGAGCGAGGCGGCGAAACAGCTGTCCACGCCGAGTCAAGCCGCGAGTGTTGACTCCGCTTCACGGCGGGAAGAGCGTGAGCGCATGTCCCGCAGACGACGCACGATCGCGCAACGTCTACTCGAAGCGAAACAGAACACGGCGATGCTGACCACGTTTAATGAAATTGACATGAGCGCGGTGATGGATCTGCGCAAACGGCGCAACGATGAATTCCAAAAGCGTCACGGCATCAAGTTGGGATTTATGTCGTTGTTCACGAAAGCGGCGATCAGCGCGTTGAAAGCGTTTCCCGCGGTCAATGCTGAAATTGACGGCGACGAGATCGTGTTCAAGAAATATTTTGACATCGGCATGGCGATCGGCTCGGAGGAAGGGCTGGTGGTGCCAGTGATCCGCGATGCGGACCGATTGTCGTTTGCCGAGATTGAAAAACAGATCAAAGAGTTTTCCGAGAAGACGCAACAAGGAAAATTATCTGTGGAAGACCTGCGCGGCGGAACGTTCACGATCACGAACGGCGGCGTGTTCGGTTCATTATTAAGTACGCCGATTTTAAATCCGCCGCAAGTCGGGATTTTGGGATTGCACAAAATTGAAGAACGCCCGATCGCATTGAACGGGCAGGTTGTGATCCGCCCGATGATGTATGTCGCCTTGAGTTACGATCACCGCATCGTGGACGGGCGCGAAGCCGTGCAGTTTTTGGTGCATATCAAACAATTGCTCGAAGACCCCGCGTGGATGTTGGTGGAGGGGTAGAAATTCGAAATTGAGAGTTATGTTTAAGCGTCTTCAATCCCAATTGACCGTTCTGTTTGCGGCATTCGTCCTGCTGATTCTTGGTTTTTTCGGCATTGCCTATTGGGAGTCGAATCGCCTAAGCGTTGTTCAGGTCTTAATTTTGTTCGGCGCGTTGATTGTGTTGGCAGTCGGCGCATGGATGATATATCGTTCGCTGTTCAAGCCATTACGAGAGTTGAACGAAGCGGCGAAACGAATCGGGGACGATAAACTCGATGAGCCGATTCAAGTTGAAGGTCCAGAAGAGATGCGGGAGTTGTCGCAGTCATTCGATGAGATGCGTTCGCGTCTTCACGCGTCCAATCAAGAACTTGCGCAATGGAAAAGTACGTTAGAAGAACGCGTCGCCCAGCGCACGCGCGAACTCGAAACGCTCAACGAAGTGAGCCGCGAAATTTCTTCGCGGCTCGATGTGCAACAAGTGCTGAATTCGGTCACTGAAAAAGCGCGGACGTTGTTGGGCGGCGATATTGCTTCGCTGTGTCTTGTGGATAACAATCAACATTGGTTGAAGTTGCAAGCGGTGAGCGGACCCAAACACGCGATCGTCGGCGACACGATGCCCGCCGAAGGAAAATTTTCAAATACGGTGTTGGCAAGCGAAGACGACATGATCTGCGGCGTTGGTTCGTGCCGCGGCGGTTGCCGCATGTTGTCGGATGAATTTCGCACCAGTCATTTAGCCGCGCCGCTTCGCATCGGCGACCGCGTCATCGGCGCGTTGTGCGTGGGCAGTCCATCGCAAAATAAATTTGCCGCAGAGTCGGCGGCGATGCTCACCAAACTTGCAAGCGTTGCCGCGATCGCGTTGGAAAATGCGCGTCTCTTCGCGCAAGCCGAACGCACCGCGACTCTTGAAGAGCGGCATCGCGTTGCCGCGGAGATGCACGACGGGCTTGGGCAAACGCTTTCGTATCTCGGCTTGATGACCGATCAGGTTGTGGATTTTCTTTCGGATGGAAAAGAAGGCGCGGCGCTCGAACGTTTGAGTAAAACGCGCGAGACCATCGGCAAAGCTACCAGCGACGTGCGCCGCGCGATCAACAAGTTGATGGATGATTCGCCCGCTCAAAAAGATCTGTGGACTCGTCTGCATGATTCGGCGGACGAGATCGCTTCTCAACATGACTTGAAGCTGGTCTGGCTTGCTGACAATTTTTCCGCGCCTGAGCCTTCCGCGCAAACCGCCGAACAGATCCATAACATCGCGCGCGAGGCATTGGTCAATGCCGCGAAACATGCTGGCGCAAAAAGAATCAACGTGCATGTGGGGCGGGACGATAAAAATTATTTTGTGAAAATAGAAGACGATGGCAAAGGATTCGATACAACCCAACCCGCGCCAAGCGGACATTTCGGTTTGCAGATCATGCAAGCCCGCGCCAAACACATCGGCGGACGAGTCGAGTTCCAGTCTGAGTTGGGACGCGGGACGAGCGTCAGGCTGACTTGGTCGAATGAGGCGGAGAGTTAAGATGGAGCGAATCCGTGTTTTGCTGGCGGATGATCATGCCCTCTTGCGTGAGGGGCTGGCGGGAATCATCGGCGCCCAGCCCGATATGCAGGTGGTCGGCGAAGCGAACGATGGACTCGAAGCCTTCGTCAAAGCGCAGGAACTCAAGCCCGATTTGATTCTGATGGATGTGCAAATGCCTGGCATGGACGGCATCGAAGCGGTGCGGCAAATTAAACAGGTTCTGCCTGAGACGATCATCGTGATGCTCACGGTGCGCAGTGACGACGATATGCTTTTTGACGCGCTCAAGAATGGCGCGCAAGGTTATTTGCTGAAAGAGATTCGCTCGCAAGACCTATTGGAAATGCTGCGTGCCGCACTGCGCGGAGAAGCCGCCATATCGCCCACCTTGGCGGGACGCGTCCTTTCGGAATTTCGGAGGTTGAGCAAAGGCGGCATCGCAGCGAACGAAGATGATAATGAATTGACCGAACGCGAGCAACAAGTTTTAGTTCAAGCCTCCAACGGCGCAACGGACAAAGAGATTGCCGCCGCGTTGAACATCAGCCTGAACACGGTTAAGACGCACATTCGAAATATTTTGGCGAAACTACATGTGTCCACGCGGCGCGAGGCGGCGAAGGTGGCGAAGAGCAAGGGGCTGATGTGAGTTCGTGGTATTCCAAATTACTCGGTGATGGTGTTTGGGCGCCGACTGCCCGCGCGGAGATCGAGAAACTTTTCCAGCCATCATTCGAGTCGGCGGGCATGCCCAGCGATATGGCTATCTTCATGCGCGAGGAAGAAGGTGAATTGCACTGCGAATGGTTCGCGTATTTCTCACCTGCGGCGGAGCAAGTTGCAGAGGCGGCTGGCGCGCATCCGTGCAACCAGCCCGCGCGTTTGGGTTTGAGTCTGCTAGCGGGGGATGAGGGTTGTTGGTCGGTGTTGTTTTGAGATGAAGTACGTAGGTCAGGCTTGTAGCCTGACGTTCCCACGAGCCGATAAATTTGGCGGGTTGAAAACCCGCCCTACAAATACTCACACAAAGAACTAATTCTTTTCAAAAAAGAGTGATGTAACAATCACTCTTTTTTCATTCCAAAGGCGGGATGGGGGAGGATGGGATTCGTCACTGCTTCCAAGTATCCTGTGATCAAATCATCCATTTGCATATCGTATGACAAAGTCGCGCATTCTATTGATCAGTTCCCAGCAACTCTTCGGCGAAAGCATGGAGATGATTCTACGCGCGGAAACAGATGTTGAAGTCGTTGGACCGTGGGAATTAAGCGACCCCGATATTTGCAAACGGTTGGATGAGATCCAGCCTGCGGCGGTGGTCATTGCCGATGAAAACCTGCAAAGCGAAACGGCGGCAGAGTTGACCAAGTCCATCATCGAGGCGCATCCAGAAATTTCGGTGATCCGCACCGCGTTGAACGAGAATGTGTTCCGCATCGTTTCCACGCATACCCTGCCAGCCCGCGGCGACAGCCTGCTCGAAACGATCCATCGCTGTATCGCCCGCACGCAGGCAGATACAGGAAAACAGTAAGGAGTTTCCGAACCCATGAGTAAGAGAAGCGTTACGCCTAAAAAGCAAATCACCATCTTTTGTATTTTGTTCCTCGTGTTTTTACTTTTCGGATGCGCTCCCGCGCCTCAGCAGGAGGTCGCCAATCCTGCCTCTGGGCAACCCACTTCGAGCGGGGATGTTGAAAACGGGCGGAAGTTGTTCATGGGCTATGTTCATCTCGAGAATGACGGTCCGCCCTGCATGGGATGTCACAACATCGGCGCGAACGGGATTTTGGGAGGAGGCGCGCTGGGACCCGACTTGACGAACGTCTCGAAAGAGCGCAGTTATCCCGAATTGGCTTCGATCCTTTCCAATTTTGGGTTTACCTCATCGCCCGTTATGGAACCGATCTATGACAAGCATCCTTTGACGAATAAAGAGCAGGCAGATTTGATCGCGTTCATGCAGGCGTCGGTGGGAGAGCCCGAGGAAGATAAAGAAGTGCTGGTGTTGGGCATCAGCATCCTTGCCACGATCGGAGCCGCGTTCGCGATCGGGTTTGTGTATCGGGATCGTTTGCGAAGGATCCGCGCGGCGATGGTGAATGAAGCGAAAAAGGAGTTGTTATGAATTGGATCAAAGAGATCTCGAACCCGCAAGCGCGGCAGTGGGAGGAGTTTTATCGCAACCGCTGGCAGCATGACCGTGTGGTGAGAAGCACGCATGGAGTCAATTGCACGGGCAGTTGCTCGTGGATGATCTATGTGAAAGACGGCATCGTCACTTGGGAGATGCAAGCGTTGGACTATCCTATCTTGAAAGCGGATATCCCGCCGTATGAACCGCGCGGATGCCAGCGCGGGATTTCGTTCTCGTGGTATCAGTACAGCCCGATCCGACTCAAATATCCGTATATGCGCGGCGTGTTGATGGATTCATGGCGCAAAGCCAAAGCGGAACACGCCGACCCCGTCGAAGCGTGGGCAAGCATCATGGACGATCCAGAGGCGCGTAAAGCGTTTCATCAGGCGCGCGGCAAAGGCGGATTCCGCCGCGCCACATGGGATGAAGCCACCGAGATCATCTCCGCGTCCACGTTGTACACCATCAAGAAATATGGACCCGATCGCATCATCGGTTTCTCGCCGATCCCCGCCATGTCCATGCTGAGTTATGCAAGCGGAAGCCGATACATGCAACTGCTCGGCGGCGTGAACTTGAGTTTTTACGATTGGTACAGCGACCTGCCGCCCGCCAGCCCCGAAGTGTGGGGCGAACAAACGGATGTGGCGGAAAGCGCGGATTGGTACAACTCCAAGTTCATCGCTTCGGTAGGATCGAATATGAGCATGACGCGCACGCCCGATGTGCACTTCGCGGCGGAGGCGCGTCACAACGGAACGAAGTTAGTTGTCTTCGCGCCTGATTTCAGTCAGGTTGCCAAGTATGCCGATTGGTGGGTGCCTGTTCATGCGGGGCAGGATGGCGCGTTCTGGATGGCGGTCAATCACGTCATCATGAACGAGTTCCATTATAAAAACCCGACGCCCTACTTTTTAAACTACCTGCGTCAATATTCCGATGCGCCGTTTCTCGTTGAACTCAACGAAGTGGACGGAAAGTACGTGCCTGGCAGAATGATCCGCGCCGCGCATGTAGAACGCACCCGCGACGTGGAAAACGGCGAATGGAAATTTTTAGTGTGGGATGAGATCAGCAACGCGCCGCGCATGCCGCAAGGCACGCTCGGATTCCGCTGGCAGACGCAGAAAGGTCAATGGAATCTGGAACCGAAAGACGGTCTGGATGGAAGCGAGATTCGTCCGCAACTCACATTCTTCGGCGATTCGAGCGATCAACTCTCCGTATCATTTGCTGAATTTGGCGAAGGCAAAACTTTTCAACGTAACATGCCTGTGCGATACATCGAAACCGCAAGCGGCAAAAAGGCTGTCGTCACCATCTACGATCTGTTGATGGCGCAATACGGCGTGGGTCGCGGACTCGCAGGCGATTATCCCGCCGATTACAACGATGAAAATTTATCGTACACGCCCGCGTGGCAGGAACGCTACACAGGCATTGACCGCCAAACCGTCATCCAATTTGCGCGCGAGTGGGCGACCACCGCCGAAAAGACCGAAGGCAAATGCACGGTCATCATCGGCGCGGGCGTCAATCATTGGTATCACAACAATTTAATTTATCGCGCCTGCATCGGCGCGTTGATGCTCACGGGCTGCGTGGGTCGCAACGGCGGCGGATTGAATCATTACGTCGGTCAGGAAAAACTTGCTCCGATGGCGCCGTGGGCTTCGATCGCTTTTGCATTGGATTGGCAGAAGCCGCCGCGCCAAATGAATGGACCTTCCTTCCATTATGTGAACAGCGATCAATGGCGATACGAACGCGTCTTTACGGACCCTCAACCTGTTTCTCGACCTGATTCCGAATCTCACCGCGACATGACTCAAGAGCACACGCTCGATGCGAACATTCGCGCGGTGCGCATGGGTTGGCTTCCGTCGTATCCGCAATTCAACGTCAGCTCGCTGGAAATTGTCAGAAAGGCGGAACAGGCTGGGGCGAAGTCAGATGCGGAGATCAAGCAGTGGGTGGTGGAGCAACTTAAGTGCGGCGAACTTAAGTTCGCCGTACAGGACCCAGATGCTCCTGAAAATTGGCCCCGCTTGTGGTTCATCTGGCGCGGCAATGCGCTCAGCGCCAGCGCGAAGGGACAAGAATATTTCTTCAAGCATTATCTCGGCACGCACAACCAACTCATTTCGGATGAAGTGGATCAAAGCACGTTCAAAGAAGTGACCTATCGCGAGGATGCGCCCGAAGGAAAATTCGATCTCGTTGTGGACATCAACTTCCGCATGGACACCTCGGCGTTGTATTCGGATATTGTGTTGCCGACTGCGAGTTGGTATGAAAAAGATGACTTGAACACGACCGACATGCACTCGTTCATTCATCCGTTGTCTGCCGCGGTGCCGCCTTCATGGGAATCGAAAACCGATTGGGATATCTTCAAACTGCTGGCTGAAAAATTCAGCAAACTTGCGCCCACGCATTTCCCTGAACCCGTGCGCGACTTGGTTGCGATGCCGCTTCAACACGATACGCCCGCTGAGATGGCGCAACCGCACATCCGCGATTGGGGCAAGGGCGAATGTGAACCCATCCCTGGCGTGACCATGCCGAACTTCGTCGTGACCGAGCGTGATTACGTCAACTTGGGCAAACGCTTCATTTCACTCGGACCCAAACTGCAAAAGGAAGGTCTCGCCATCCACGGCATTCATTGGGATGTGGACGATCTGTACCAAGAACTGCTGGATAGCAAGCCGACAACCACATGGAACGGGCAGACCTATCCTTCGCTGGCAGTGGCGCGCGATGCGGCAAACATCATTTTGCATCTCGCCCCCGAAACGAATGGTGAAGTGGCGTACCGCGCCTTCCAAGCCGAAGAAGAACGCATGGGACTCAAACTCACCGATCTCGCCGAACCGACTCGCGCCTCGCGCGTTTCGTTCAACGATCTGACTCAACAACCGCGCCGCCTGCTCAACAGTCCGATCTGGTCGGGCATTGTCAGCGATGGGCGACCGTATTCAGCGTACACCCTCAACGTGGACAGACTCGTCCCGTGGCGCACGCTCACTGGTCGCCAGCATTTCTATCTCGACCACGAAGGGTATCTGGCGCACGGCGAACACTTGCCAACCTACAAGCCTCGCCCCGATCACATCGCTTTTGGCGATCTGGATAAGAGTCACAAAGAAGGCAAGACCGTGCAGTTGAATTACCTCACGCCTCACGCCAAGTGGCACATCCACTCGAATTATTTCGACAACGACCGCATGTTGACTCTCTCGCGCGGACTCGAACCTTTGTGGATCAGCGAAAAAGATGCAAAAGAAATTGGCATCGTGGACAACGACTGGGTGGAAGCGTACAACGATCACGGCACCACCGTCACACGCGCCATCGTCAGCGCGCGCATCCCTTCGGGAATCTGCATCATCTACCACGCGCCCGAACGAACCGTGAGCGTGCCCAAGTCGCCGATGCGCGGCAACAAACGCGCGGGCGGACACAACAGCCCCACGCGCATCCGACTCAAGTCCATGCTGATGGTCGGCGGCTATGGTCAATTCACCTACGGATTCAATTACTGGGGTCCGACGGGTGTCAATCGCGATACGTTTATTCTGGTGCGCAAATTGCCAGGAGAGCCAGAGTTCTAATAGATATAAACCTGACAGGTTTTATCAGGAGTCTGCCCTACGCGATAGATTGCGTTGGCAAGATACACAATAAACGAAATCATCACGGAAACCTGTCAGGTTTTTTAGAAAAGGATGTGAAATTATGAAAATCAAATCACAAGTTTCAATGGTATTTCATCTCGATAAATGTATCGGCTGTCACACGTGCAGTATCGCCTGCAAAAATATTTGGACCGACCGCCCAGGCGCGGAATACATGTGGTGGAACAACGTCGAGACAAAGCCTGGCGTTGGTTTCCCCACGCAATGGGAAGATCAGGAAAAATATCACGGCGGCTGGGAACTGGAAGACAAGCCGAAGAATCCGCAGTTGAAATTAAAACTGCAAAACCGCTTGCAGACGTTTGCCAATCTTTTTTCCAACCCCGCCATGCCCACCATGGACGATTACTACGAGCCGTGGACGTACAACTACAACGACCTGTTCAATTCGCCGCTCGGTCCCGACCAGCCGACTGCGCGTCCCATCTCGCGCGTGGACGGCAACCCGATTGACATCAAAGCAGGTCCCAACTGGGACGACGATCTCGGCGGCTCCAACATCTACGCGGTCAAAGACCCGCTGTTGGCAGATATGAACCCCGAAGATCGTCAGCGGCTCTTTTCCATTGAGCAACTTTTTTACTTCTACATGCCGCGCATCTGCAACCATTGTTTAAATGCGGCGTGCGTGGGCGCGTGTCCATCGGGCGCAATTTACAAACGCGCCGAAGATGGCGTGGTGCTGATCAATCAGGATAAATGCCGCGGCTGGCGCATGTGCGTCTCGGCTTGTCCGTACAAGAAAACATACTACAACTGGTCTACTGGCAAATCTGAAAAATGTATTCTCTGCTACCCGCGCCTCGAAACGGGACAAGCCCCTGCCTGCTTCCATTCATGCGTGGGACGCATCCGTTATTTGGGCGTGCTTCTGTATGATGCGGATCAAATCCCCGACGCGCTCAAAGTGCCAGATGAGCAACTCGTCGAGCGTCAGCGGGAGATGATCCTCGATCCGTTCGACCCGAAAGTTGTCGCGGCGGCGAAAGAAAGCGGCGTCCCTGACGGCGTGATCGCGGCGGCGCAGAATTCCCCCGTGTATCGCTACGTCAAAGAATGGGAGTTGGCTCTGCCCCTGCATCCCGAATATCGCACACTACCGATGTTGTTCTACGTCCCGCCGCTGTTGCCCGTCCTCAATGCGACTCAGGAAAACGGCACACAACGCGTCGAAACGGATTTGTTCTCCTCCTTGGAAAAAGCTCGCGTGCCAGTCCGTTACATGTCGCGCACGCTTTCCGCTGGCAACGATGAACTCGTCATCAAAGCCTACCGCAAGATGATCGCTGTCCGCATTTACAAGCGGCATGAAACCGTCGGCGATGTGACCGCAGAGGAGGCGAAAGCTGCGCTGGAAAAAGCAGGCATGGGCGCGGAAGAAGCGGAGGCGATCTATCGCCTGACCTCCATCCCCACGTATCAAGAACGCTTCGTCATCCCGCCCTACAGCCGCGAAGGCGACATCGAAGAAGTGTACGACCCACAGCAACGCAAAGCAGAGACGGGCTTCGGCAAGCGGCAGGCTCCGCAGAGAGGCTTGTGATCATGTACAAAGATACAACCGCCTCGCTGTTCGACTCGTTCGCCGCGCTGTTGGAATATCCCTCTTCGGATTTCGGAGAAGAGACTCAACGATGTTTGGAATTGATGAGGTCAACAAACCCCGAAGCGGCAGAACTGTGCGAGAAATTTGCCAACGCCATCGAAGGATATTCCCCGCAACGGATGCAGGAGTTGTTCACCACCACATTTGATATGCAACCCGTGTGCTATCCATACATTGGGTTTCATTTATATGGCGAAAGTTACAAGCGCGGCGCGTTCATGGCGCAGTTGAACGAAGCCTATCACGGAGTCGCTTGGATACTCTACCGAGCAGGAATTGCCAGACAGTCTCGCGGTGACCCTGCGCTTTATCGGATTCGATTCGGAGAATCGCAACAGCGAATTTTGTCAGGCTCTGCTCAGCGATGGCGTACATCCCGCCCTCGAACAAATGCTCAAGGTTTTTGACTCAGAATCCACTAACCCATACTTTGGGCTGCTCTCCGCGCTGCAACTGTTTCTTGTCCGATCGAGTGAAAAGGAATTGAGCCATGACTGATATTTTGCTCTTCGTCGTCTTCCCGTATGTGGCGCTCGCCATCGGGATCGTCGGGACGATCTATCGTTACCTGACCAATCAATATTCGTTCACGAGTTTGTCGTCGCAGTTCCTCGAAAACGATTTGCAGTTTTGGGGCTCCACGCTCTGGCATTACGGCATCCTGCCGACAACGGTCATTCATATCATGGGTTTCACCATCCCCAAGATCATGGCGGCATTGCATGGAACGCCCGAATTGCTTTACCTCTCTGAAATCGCTGGGAAAATTTTAGGCATCATGGCGTTGGTCGGCGCGGGCATTCTGCTCGTTCGGCGACTCGTCTCCTCCAAGATTCGCGCCATCACCACGCCCGTTGATTGGATTATCTTGAGCCTGTTGTTTACTCAAGTTCTGTTCGGTCTCATCCTTGCCTTCGGCTATCGCTGGGGCGCGGCGTGGTTCATCCACACCGCCACACCGTGGATGGTGTCTTTGGCAACGTTCCAGCCTGCGCCGCAATTTGTCACGGCATTGCCGCTGGCGCTCAAAGTTCATTTCCTCACGGGCTTCCTGTTGTTCGCGCTGATGCCGTTCAGCCGACTGGTGCATATCGTCACCTTCCCGCTCTCGTATTTGTGGCGCAACTTTCAACTGGTCATTTGGACTCGGCGGCGGGTTGTGTAGGTAACGCGCTAGTGGGCTGTCGGAGAACCTGGTCAGGATCGTTTTTCACCGCGAAGCACGCGAAGGTCGCTAAGAAAACCTCTTAAACTTCGTGTCCTTCGCGCTCTTCGCGGTTCAAATTAGCATTTTGCGCCCTAAAACATTGCTCTCCGACAAACTGCTAGAGAGGCACAAATGACGTCAACGAATCGAAATCCAATTTGGGCGGGCATTGAAGGGCTGGCTCCCAGTTACTTTGCGATGGTCATGGCGACGGGCATCGTTTCGATCGCTGCCAATCTATTGCAGATGCGCTGGCTCGCCTTTGGGCTTTTCTACTTCAACATCGCAGCCTATATCGTCCTCTGGATTCTGACTCTGGCGCGTTTGATATTCTTCCCCAAGCGGATGCTCAACGACCTCGTGACACACGCAACGGGTCCAGGCTATTTCACAATGGTCGCAGGGACTTGCGTGCTTGGCTCTGGCTTCGTCATTCTGTTGCGCAACTTCACAGCGGGAATCGCGCTTTGGATTCTGGGCGTGCTGTTGTGGATTCTCATTATGTATGCCTTCTTCACCGCTGTTGTGATACGACCTGAAAAGCCGTCCATCGAGCAGGGTATCAACGGCGCGTGGCTGATCGCGGCGGTGGCGACCCAATCCGTTTCGGTGTTAGGCACGCACATTGCGCCGCAAATACCAGAGTATCAACAGATCATCCTATTCATTGCCGTCACGTTTTATCTGCTGGGCTGTATGCTTTACCTGAACATCATCACGCTGATCTTCTATCGCTTTACGTTCTTCGTCTTAAAACCAGAAACGTTAACTCCGCCGTATTGGATCAACATGGGAGCGGTCGCCATCACCACGCTGGCGGGCTCCACGCTCATGCTCAACAGCCATCAATGGGATTTCCTGACCGATCTGCTTCCCTACCTGAAAGGCTTCACATTATTTTTCTGGGCAACCGCTTCGTGGTGGATTCCATTGCTCCTCATCCTCGGCTTTTGGCGTCACATTCATAAACAATTTCCATTGGAATACAACCCGATGTACTGGGGCATGGTCTTTCCGCTCGGCATGTACACCGCCAGCACCTTTCAATTGGCAAAAGCACTGCAATTGGATTTTCTGCTCGTGATCCCGCAATACTTCATCTATCTGGCTATCATCGCGTGGCTGCTCGCTATCTATGGATTGTTCCGCAGTCTGTTGAAATCGTTCCGCCCTGCATGAAAGGATAAAAATTGAATCCTTCTTCGACTCATATCACTGACCTATTGGAAGCCAGCGCGACTCATCATCACAAACTTTGTCCGCGACAAGTGCTCGGCGCTCGTATCGGACTTCTAGCTGGTCGCCTCTTCGAGATGTCTTTGCCTCAGCCCGAAAAGCGTCTTCTCGCCATCGCCGAAACCGACGGTTGTTTCGTGGACGGACTCTCCGCCGCGACAGGTTGTTATGTGGGACGCCGCACTCTGCGCATCGAAGACTACGGCAAGATCGCTGTGACGTTCGTAGACTCACGCACGGGACAAGCCATCCGCATTGCGCCGCACCTCAAAGCGCGAGAACTGGCGCGAGAGTATGCTCCCTCCGCGCGCAACAAATGGGAGGCACAACTCATCGGCTATCAACACATCCCCGATGAATTATTGCTCCACTGGCAACCAGTGGAAATGACCGTTCCCGTGAAGCAAATTATCGGTCAGGCAGGCAAGCGTGTAAATTGTGAAATTTGCGGGGAGGAGATCATCAATCAAAGGGAAGTCATTCGGGAAGGAAGCGTGATGTGCAAATCATGCGCGGGCGAATCATATTTTTATTCCGCGCTGGAAGTTTCATCAACTCATGGGGTTTAACGTGTTGCCAAAAGCCTATGGCGCGGTTGTTTATCCGTCAAACCGTTGCAGACGGATTGTACAACGAAAAGACCTCGGAGTTCTGCTAGAACTCCGAGGTCTTGACTCTGCACGTTTCGGCGGGATAAATCCCTGCCTCAGTTCATGAAAGTCGGCTGGAAGCCGACTCGCTCATCAGCGCGATGGCGTTGCATTGAGTCTGTCGAAATGGCTTCCATGCACTGAGCAACGGGCTTTAGTCGTGCCATTACTGCTGTCCGTACCTTGCCTGTTCATATCTCTTGGACGATTTTGATAAAGAAGTGTGTGAAATGATCGCTCCTGAATTTTTAATGGCAATTTTGCCAGGAGTTTTAGCTGAAGAAAATTGAGATCAATTGAAGAAGAAAAGCTAAAGCAATCAAAGCGGAACCTCTCAATGCCAATTTCTGTGAGTAAAGTCTATCTGCAAGTTCTTCTTTTTCTATTTCAAGCTCGTCTTTTTGAAGGCTGGAATCATGTTTAGCTTTTAATTCATCTTCAAAAGATTGAATCTCTTCTTTGGTATAGGGAGGTTGCGGAAGATTTCGATATCTTTTAATAAGTCTTTCGTAATGTTCAGAAAGAACCTGACGACGGACTCTTGGAAAGTAATTTTTTTCATACCATTTGACTGGTCCGCTGAAAATATCGTAAGAAAGTAGTAATGAGCCAATAAGTCCAAAAATCGCAGAGCAAACATTCAAAACTTTCGTTTTGAATTCGGTTAATTCAATATCCATATCTATCTCCAGTAAAGAATGTTTGGGGCAAAAGCCTCGAAGATATTAATCTCCAAGGCTTTTTAGTTACCGCTAACTGCCTATCACGCCGCCTTGACCTCAATTTATCCACCAAACCTGACATGTCTCCACCAGCGACTCGCTCAACTTGCGCCATTGCCCGCGCAAAAGTTTCGACGGGCTAGCAGCATGATGAGACATGTCAGGTTTTTATATCACGCGTTCACATCGTAATTCTCAGGCAACCAACAGCACAACACCAACTCCCTCGCCGCCTTGACCTCATCCATCCTCCCGAACAGCGTATCATTCGGCGCGGACTTGACGATCTCAGGCGTGGACTTCGCTTCCTCCGCAATTTTGATTAGCGCGTCGGCGAACGCATCGAGCGTGTCCTTGTTCTCGGTTTCGGTCGGCTCGATCATCAACGCTTCGTGGACGATGAGCGGGAAATAGTTTGTAGGCGGGTGGAAGTTGTAATCCATCAGGCGTTTGGAGATATCCAACGCGCGGATGTCGCTTCCCTCGAACTGACCTTCCATCACAAACTCGTGCATACAGATTCGGTCAAACGGGATGTGATACGCGCCACGCAGTCGCGCTTGCAGATAGTTCGCGTTCAACACCGCATATTGTGCGATGTCTTTGAGTCCGTCGGGTCCGTGCATGGCGATGTAGGTGAACGAGCGGACGAAGCCGCCGCCGAAATGTCCGTGGAAGGCTTTCATGCGACCGATCGTCTTCGCAGGTCTGACGAATCCATACAACGGAGGCGTTCCATCATCGTCACCTTCCTCGACGATGCCGACGAGAGGCTCAGGCAAAAAGTCCACGAGTTTGGGACCGACTCCAACGGGACCGACTCCAGGTCCGCCGCCGCCGTGAGGCACAGCAAACGTTTTGTGTAAATTGAAGTGCATCACATCAAAGCCCAAGTCGCCAGGGCGGACGATGCCCAACAGCGCGTTCAAGTTCGCGCCGTCGCCGTACATCAAGCCGCCGCATCCATGCACGAGCGCGATCACCTTCTCGACATTTTCATCGAACATGCCGAGCGTGTTCGGGTTGGTGAGCATCATGCCGACGACGGTATCGTCGCACGCCTCTTCCAATTTTTTCAGATCAACATTCCCGCGATCATCAGAGGGAATCGTCACAACGGTCATGCCCATCATGCCCACCGACGCGGGGTTCGTCCCATGCGCCGCATCGGGGATCAGCATCTTTACGCGTTTCTCATCGCCGCGCGATTTGTGATACGCGCGCATCATCAACACGCCCGTAAATTCTCCGTGCGCGCCCGCGGCAGGTTGCAAAGTCACGCCCGCGAATCCCGCGATCTCTTTCAGCCACTCTTGCAATTGATACATCAACGCGAGATTGCCTTGCACGGTCTCAATCGGTTGCAATGGATGCGTAAATAAAAATCCAGGCAATCGGCAAGTATCTTCGTTGATCTTCGGGTTGTATTTCATCGTGCATGAACCCAGCGGATAAAACCCGCTGTCCACGCTGTAATTGAATTTCGAGAGTCGGACGTAATGGCGGACAACGTCCACTTCGGCGAGTTCGGGGAGAGGCAGTTCGGAGCGCAGCAAATGCGGAGGAGGCGATTCAGCCGCAGGGACGTCTGACTCGGGCATCCGTACGCCGACTCGTCCGGGCGAGGATAAGTCGAAGATCGTCGGCTCCACCACCTTCGCGCTGAGCGGAGGAACGGCGCTTGTCCGTTCCGCAGTCGAAGCGGCGTTATTCATGTTTCACCTCCGACAACACCTCGACGAGCGTGTCAATCTCTTCTTTTGAATTCATCTCAGTGACGGCGACCAGCAAATGATTTTTGTGCGACGGATAATCCTGACCCAGATCGTATCCGCCGAGGATGCCGTGTTCGAGCAAATGCGCGTTGACCTCGCTCGCGGGTTGCGGACATTCCAACACAAACTCGTGAAAGAAAGTTTCAGACGAAACTTTATAGCCTTTGATCTTGCTCAACTCTCGCGCGGCGTAATGCGCTTTTTGATAACAAAGATCCGCGACCTGCTTCAATCCGTTTTTGCCGAGCACGCTCAAATAAATTGCGGAAGCAAGCGCGAGCAAACCTTGATTGGTGCAGATGTTCGACGTGGCGCGTTCGCGTTTGATGTGTTGTTCGCGCGCGGTCAGCGTGAGCACGTACGCGCGTTGACCTTTGTTGTCCACCGTTTCGCCGACGAGCCGCCCCGCCATCTTGTGGACATACTGCTTGCGCGTCGTGAAAAATCCGACGCTCGGTCCGCCGAACCACATCGGGATTCCCAACGGCTGACCATCGCCCACGACAATGTCCGCGCCCATTTCGCCGGGCGTTTTGAATAGCGCGAGGGCAGTGGGATTCGCCACAACACAAACTAACGCGCCTTTGGCATGGACATCGTCATGAATTTTTTGTAACGTATACGCGCCCGAAGAAATCGGGATATTGCACGATGACAAGACACGTACTTCGCCGACGTGACTCAGCAAATCGCTGGGATCGGTATCCAACTCGGCGTTCGATTCATCGCCGACAAGTTGCAAGTCCATGCCTTGCGTGTACGTGCGAATCACCGCGCGGTATTGCGGATGCACAGGAGAGACGACCACCTTCTTTGCGTTTGCCGCGGAATTGGGCGTTTGCCAGGTTCACCGCTTCGGCGGTGGCAGTCGCCCCGTCGTAGTGTGACGCGTTGGAAACATCCATACCAGTCAACGCCGCCATCCCATCGATACTCAAAGATGGCTTGCAATGTGCCTTGTGAAATTTCAGGTTGGTACGGCGTGTATGCGGTATAAAATTCGCCGCGCCTGAGCATGTGATCAATGACCGATGGGATGTAGTGATGATACATGCCCGCGCCGAGAAAGAGATCAAGTCGCCGCGCACGTTTTCGTTAGCGCTGGCAATGTTGGAAAGTTCTTCCAGCGCTTCCATTTCTGTCCACGCGGGAGTGCAGGTCAGTTTCGGGAAGCGATGTTTCGCTGGGATGGCGTCGAACAATCCGTCAAGCGATTTCACGCCGACGGTCGCGAGCATCTCATCGCGTTCGTGGGGGAGATGGGGATATATGTCATGGTGACTCCAAGACCAGTGAAGGAGTAATCAGTTATCAGTCATCAGTGGGTGAAACTGATAACTGTTCACTGTTCACTGATAACTAATGGCTTCTCTCTTCGCAATGCTTCTCATACGCCGCCGCGTCCATCACATCGCCCGCGGTCGCGCCTTCGAGCTGGATCATCCACGCCGCGCCGAAGGGATCGGTGTTGATGGTTTCGGGCTTGTTGGAGAGGTCTTTGTTGACCGCGGCAACTTTTCCGCTGGCTGGCGAGTAAATTTCAGAGGATGCCTTCACCGATTCAACGGAAGCAATCGCCTTGCCTGCCGCGATCTCTTCGCCCGCTTCGACGAAGATCTCGATGAAGACGATGTCGGAGAGTTGGTTTTGGGCATAGTCGCTGATGCCCACCTTTCCGCTCGCGGGGTCGAACCATTCATCTGACTTTGCATATTTCAAATTGGGAGGGGTGTTCATGTATATTCTCCTTGTGAGGTTGTGCCGCAAAATTCATTTTGCAAAAGCGCAAGATAAATCTTGCAGTACTGGGTGTTGGCGAATCAAAAAGGCGCACGAAGTCAATCGCGCGCCTCTGTAATGTGACCTGAGAGATTCATTCAGATGACTAGAGATTAGTTATTAGAAACTAGTCATCTAGTCTCTATTCTCTAATCAACTGAGGTTACACCGTCGGTATTCCTCGCGGAATTTTCCAGAGTTCATTCGGGAACAGGGTCCTTTTGCCTGAGAGATTCATCTGGTTTCGCCTGATCCAGATTTGCACCTTCGGCGCCTATTTCGTAGTAACGACTTTAGTCGTTGTTTGCTGACGACTGAAGTCGTCACTACTTTTGAGTCTCTTCCCTGTTGCCCGTTCAATTGTGATGCGATTTTACGGTTGAGGGGAGGGGGCGTCAAGAGGAAATAGCCTCGTGACACGAAGAACTTTTGCTGTAAAATTTGCCTCTTGACATATTCCTATATAGGAATATAATATTGGACATGGCACGGACACCAACAACCTATGATCCTTTCAATGCCATAGCCGAGCCGAGACGCCGACAACTTATTCAGGCGATGGGGGCGGATGAACTCTCGGTCAATGAGCTGGTCGAGAAACTCGGCTGGAACCAGCCGTCGGTGAGTAAACACTTGGGGGTGTTGAAGCAGGTTGGGTTGGTGGAAGAGAGGCGTGTCGGTCGTCAGAGAATGTATCGGGTGAATGCCGAACGTCTCAAACCGATCTTCGATTGGGTCACGCCGTTCGAGAAATATTGGATCGAACGATTTGAACAACTTGACACCGTTTTGCAAAAAATGAAAAAGGAGAATTGACATGTCTAAAAATAAAACGATCGTGACTGCTGAACCGAATAAACAAGAACTCTTTATCACGCGAGAGTTCGATGCGCCGCGCGAGTTGGTGTACAAGGCGCACACCGACGCGAATCTGTACGCGCAGTGGCTGGGTCCGCATGGATACGAGATCATTCTCGAAACGTTTGAGCCTGTGAGCGGCGGCAAGTATCGTTACATTCACAAGGACAAAGAAGGCAATGCGTATGCTTTTCACGGCACGTTCCATACGATGACTGAAGAGTTGATGATCCAGACGTTTGAATTTGAGGGACTTCCCGAAGCGGGACATGTGACCCTCGACACCTCGCGGCTTGAAGTGTTGCCTGGTGGTCGGACGAAGATCACGATTCATTCCGTCTTTCAATCTGTTGCCGACCGCGACGGCATGGTCGCCGCTGGAATGGAAGGCGGCGTGCGCGATGGCTATGAACGTCTCGATGAGATTTTGGCGGGGATGAAGTGATGCGAAGCGTCCCGCAGGTTGGACTTGCAGGTTGTGTTGTCTTCAAGAAAACCTACGGGACGGTTGATTGATGAAAGGAGATTCTCATGGCAACGAAAAAGGGTTTTGCTTCGGTGGCTGAGTACATTGGGTCGTTTCCGCCCGATGTGCGAAAGGTGTTGAAGGAAATGCGCGCAACGATCAAGGACGTTGTGCCAACTGCCAAAGAGAAGATCAGCTATCAGATCGCGTGCTTCGAGTTGAACGGGAAGAATCTCGTCCATTATTCGGCGTGGAAAAAGCATGTTTCGATGTACCCGATCCCAGCGGGGAGCGAGGCGTTCAACAAAGCCGTCTCGAAATATACCGCTGGCAAAGGGACGATCCAATTCCCGCTCGATCAGCCGCTTCCTTTAAAGTTGATCCGCCAGGTTGTGAAATATCGCGTGGCGGATAATTTGCAAGAAGCGCACTCAGAAAAATAATCTAAAAACACAGAAAGAAAGGAAACTACCATGTCTGACTATTCTCAGAACGAACAGCCAAAACCGAACCCCGATATGAAAAGACTTGAAAGGTTAGTGGGTACATGGAAGCAATCGGGCGATGTTCATGGCGAAACGACTTACGAGTGGATGGATGGCGGATTTTTCCTCCTCCAACATATAAACTTTGATCAGGATGGGCAAAAAACCACAGGGATGGAGGTGATTGGGCATCTTCAACTGTATGGCGAAGAACCCAGTAAAGACATCCGATCGCGCTATTACGGCGGCGAAGGCGTCACCTTCGATTACACCTACGAAATAGTGGGCGATACGCTCACCATTTGGATGGGTGAGAGAGGCTCGCCCGCATATTACAAAGGCACGTTCAGCGATAATGACAATACGTTGAGCGGCGGTTGGGTGTATCCAGGCGGAGGCGGGTATAAAGCGATCTCCACCCGCGTTAAATGACGTGATTTTGAAGCGGCTAAATGATTCATCAATACAAAGCCTGTAACTGTATTTGAAATGAACGGCGCGTGTTGTACTCTGCGCGCGCCGTTTCATCATGCTTACAGCGTTATTAAAAAATAAGGAGAAATAAAATGTCATTTCAAGCGTATCTCGATAATATAGAAGAAAAAACAGGCAAAGCGCCTAAGCACTTTATTGCCGAAGCCAAGAAATTGAAGATCACGGAGCACAAGGACATCATCGCCTGGCTGAAACGCGATTATGCTTTGGGGGCAGGTCACGCGCAAGCCATCTCGTATGTGATTCGCAACGGCGCAAAAATTGAATTGAAGCATACCACGGGCGTTCATCGCGATGCTTCTGACACATTGAATTTGGAAGGCAAGGCGAAACAGAAGAAAGCGGTTGCGAAAAAGGTTGCGAAGAAAAAGAAGTAATCAAGGGAGAATAAGCCATGGCTAAAGTGGTATTCGATATGAGCATGTCAGTGGATGGTTATGTAACAGGCGCAAATGCCCGCCCTCCAGAAACTGGCTTGGGTGAGGGCGGCGAACAATTGCACGAGTGGTTCTTCAACAGCGCGGATCCCCGCAACCACAAGATTGTGGAGTCAATGAAGGATACAGGCGTAGTCCTTGTTGGGCGGACTACGTACAATCATTCCATCTTCTATTGGGGGGCGGATGGACCGTCAGGCGCGAGGCGTTTGCCTACTATTATCGTTTCTCATCATGTGCCAAACGATGTGCCTGAAAATGGCGTGTATACTTTTGTGAATAACGTTGAAGACGCTGTTGTGTTAGCGAAAAAGCTGGCGGGAGATAAGGTCGTAGGTATGATGGGCGGAAACATTGCCCAGCAAGCGATTATGCTTGGGCTTTTAGATGAAATCCAAGTCCATATTATCCCAACACTTTTTGGCACGGGCACGCGGTTGATTGATGACCTACTTGGTAAACATGCGCAACTTGAACTGTTAGAAACTATCGAAACAAAAGAAGCAGTTCATTTGCGATATCGAGTGGTCAAGTAACTTACTTTAGATCGTTTTGCATTGAATCGCTGAACATCATACGAGCAGACCAATGAGCATTACTCACGAACAACGATTATCCGACTCGCCTTATGTGGAGACTGTCACGCATGGCTGGACAATGAGCGATGGTTCCTCCATTCGACCCGCCGAATCCAATTGGCACATGGTCTTTGTGAAGGCGCAGGGTCGCACACATTCGCTTTTGGTGGGTCCGCTTCCAACGGCTGGCAAGGTAGCGTGGGGCGCAGGCGCGGAGATTCTGTGGGTCAAGTTCAAGCTTGGCGTGTTCATGCCTCATATCCCTGTGCAGGAAATTTTGGATGTGGAAAAACCGTTTCAAGAGGCGGCGAGCAAATCCTTTTGGCTGAAGAGCGCCGCCTGGGAATTGCCTAATTTTGAAAACGCCGATACTTTCGTGAACAAACTTGTCCGCAATGAAATTTTGGCGATGGACCCTGTTGTAGATGCCGTGCTGAACGACCAGTTGCCAGACGTCTCGGCTCGCACGATGCGGCACCATTTCCTGCGCGCCACAGGCATGACCCGAAGCCGCATCTTCCAAATGAAACAAGCCCAACAAGCGAAAGCATTGTTGCAACAAGGAACTTCCATCCTTGATACTGTGTATGAGACTGGTTACTTTGATCAACCGCATTTAACCCGTTCGCTCAAACAATTCATTGGGTACACGCCTGCCCAAATCGCCCAAACGAGCCAGCCTGAATAGGCATGCCGTTTTGTACAAGACGCCGCTCCTGCGTTGAATTATTATGTGGGTGTTGATACGACAATAATTCATATAGAAAACAAAAGGAGAAATACAATGAAAAGAATTACCCCGTTTTTATGGTTCGAGTCACAAGCAGAAGAGGCGATGAACTATTACGTCTCCATCTTCAAGAATTCAAAGGTGATCGTTTCCTCACCCTATTCCGTGCAGTTTGAGTTGGACGGGCAGGAATTCATGGGTTTGAACGCGGGACCCGAATTCAAGTTCAACGAAGCCGTTTCGTTCTTCATCACCTGCGAGGACCAGAAAGAAGTGGATTACTACTGGAACAAACTCATCGCCGACGGCGGCGAAGAAGGCAGATGCGGTTGGTGCAAGGACAAGTTCGGGCTGTCGTGGCAGGTCGTGCCGAAACAACTCGGCGAATTGATGGGCGACCCCGACCAAGTCAAAGCCAAGCGCGTGATTGACGCCATGCTGAAGATGAACAAGATCGTCGTGGCAGATTTGCAGAAGGCACACTCTGGCTGAGCTTGACTCTACTGAATATTTGTTCTAAAATACAGCATCTACTTTTTATAGTAGGTGCTGTATTTTTTTAATGAACAAGGAGAATTGAAATGAAAAAGATCACCCCTTATTTATGGTTCGACAACATGCAAGCCGAAGTGGCGATGAATTTTTACGTGTCGTTATTCAAGAATTCAAGAGTGAACAGCATTTCGCGCGGTCCCGATGGTAATGTGTTCCATGTTTTGTTTGAATTGGATGGGCAGGAGTTCATGGGCTTGAATGCGGGGGAGATGTTTAAATTCAATGAAGCGATTTCGATGTATGTCAATTGTGAAGACCAAGAGGAAGTAGATTATTTTTGGAGTAAGTTATCTGCTGTTCCTGAGTCTGAGCAATGTGGCTGGTGCAAGGATAAGTTTGGGCTTTCATGGCAAATCATCCCAAAGCAGTTGATGGAGTTGATGGAGGACCCCGACCCCGAAAAAGCTGGACGTGTAAGTGATGCCATTATGGAGATGAAAAAGATCGTTGTGGCTGATTTGGAGAAGGCGTACAATGGGAAGTAGATAGGTAGACAGGTATACAAGTAAGGCGACCCGAAGATGTATTTTCAAAAGCATTGAAAGGGTCGCCTTTTGTTTGGATAAAGGAAATTATGGCGCAAACTCAATACCTTGCACTGTTGCGCGGGATCAACGTCGGCGGGAATAACATCATCAAAATGGTGGACTTGAAAGCGTGTTTTGAAAGCATGGGCTTGACCGATGTGATCACCTACATTCAAAGCGGGAACGTAATCTTCAAATCTGCCGAAAAGGATAAAGCCAAACTGACGAAAAAGACCGAAGCGGGGCTTTCTTCAACCTTTAATTATGAAGCGCGTTTGGTCGTGATCTCGCACAAGCAATTGAAACAAACTGTGGAGGATGCTCCGCGCGGGTTTGGCAAAGACCTTGATAAGTTTCAATGCAATGTAATTTTCCTGAGAGAGCCGCTCACCCCCAAAGAAGCGATGAAGAACGTCAGCGTGAAAGAAGGCGTGGACAATGCGTACGTGGGAAAGAACGTGTTGTATTTTTCGCGTCTCGCCAGCAGAGCCTCATCCAGCCATTTGACGAAAATTATTTCAATGCCGATGTATCAATACATGACCATCCGCAATTGGAACACGACCACGAAGTTATTGGCGTTGATGGAAAATGGATAGACCGATGAATGCAAAGCAATTCATCGAGAGGTTGAAAGCGCTCAGCACCAAGCAAGCGGAAAAGTTCAATGCGCCTCTTGCGGCGGATAAGAAAGACCAAATCATAGGTGTGAAGATGGGTCAAATTTTTGCGCTGGCAAAAGAATTCATGGGCATGGAACTGGATGAGGTCGAAAAATTACTCGATCATCCAGCACATGAGGCGCGGGTGGGGGCGGTGAGCATCATGGATTTTCAGGCGCGGAGCAAGAAGACGACCCCTGAACGCAAAAAAGAATTGTTCGACCTTTACATCAGAAGGCATGACCGAATCAACACCTGGGATTTGGTGGATAGAAGCGCAATTTGGGTTGTCGGCAGTTATCTGCTCGATAAGCCGAGAAAAATTTTATACAAATTGGCAAAATCCAAAATGATGGCGGAGCGGCGGACGGCGATTGTCTCGACGTTATTTTTCATCGGCAAGCATGATCTGGATGACACGTACAAGCTCGCTGAGATGATGCTGTATGACAAGGAAGAGTTGATCCACAAGGCGAATGGCTGGGCGTTGCGTTATGCGGGCGACATGGATAAAAAACGCCTGCTCAAATTTTTAGATCAATACGCCGCCACGATGCCGCGAGTCACATTGCGGTATACGCTGGAGAAGATGGATAAGAAGACGAAAGAGCATTATGTGGCGGGTTGGGGAAGAGCAAAGCGTAGGTCACGTTTTCAACGTAACAACTGAAATTTATGAATCGTCATGCTACAAGCGTGACTTACAAACTGTCCGCGTAGAAAAATGCCGACGAGTGAACAGCCGTCTTCACAAGAGTGCGGCTGTTTGTTTTGTATCTTCATCTATCAAAATAGCGGTTTCGTCCGCAGTGGATGCGGATAAATATACGGCGTGTAATTCGGCATTGCAAACATGAAAAAGTCGCGCCCTTCTTGCAGGCAGGCGGGGGTGTAATTTTCAAATGGGATTGTGGGCAATTCGAGAACGTCTGAATTGGGCGCGTGGTTGCCCCAGATGTATGCCGAGCGGGTTTGATCTTCGAGCGGATACTCTGCCGCAGTATTGCAATCCGCTTCCGTGGTCAGCCCGATGCCCTGCAAACGTTGAAGGGATGATGTTGTCAAAGACCACGCCGTCGCCGCTGCGCATGAGAACGCCAGTGGTATTCCATTGCGTTGTGGAGTTGTCTATCAGCGTGTTGTGATAAACCTCCCACGAGCGCGAGCCGTGACCATACTCACTAAGTCCGTGCGCGTCCACGATGCCAAAATTACGCGCGCGTTCGGTGTGGGCAATTTCGTTATAACGCACCACATAGTTGGAGCCGTAGTTGGAAGCGATTGCGTGACGGTTATCGGCAAACACATTGTCTTCAATGAAGACCGCGTTCGGCGTGCCGAGTTGAATCGTCGCGGACCAACTATCGTCGCCATAGACCGCCACGCCGTAGCCTAAACAGGCAATCGGTTCGGTGAATTTCCAGTTTGTGCCATCGCCGCGCGGGACGAGCGTGTTTTCATCCTGACATTTGAAGTTGGAGAAAAATTCATTCTGATAGATCACGCCGCGCCCACCGTCTCGAACCGAGATCCCCGCATTTGAAAATTTATTGAACGCCGCGTCATGGATTTTGAAATCCACACAGCCATGAAGCAGACCCAGCCCGTTGTCCCCGTCGAAGATGCGTTCGAGTTCGCTTTGCTCGTCGTCGTTGCCGATCAGCGTCAGATCCGAAACTTCTACGGGCTTGCCGTTGGCGCAATCGAACGCGATCAGATATTGTTGCGGCGGCGGGTTGCCATCGCACGGCACGGGTTGCAGATTGCCGTTATCGTCGTAATACAGTTCGGGGATACATGCCACGCCGTCATACGGCAAAGGAAAAACAGGCGCGCTTCGTTTGATGATCGTTTGATCTTTGCCCGCGCCTTTGAGCCAGACTCCCGCTTGCCGCGTCACGGCGGGCGCGTCGCCCCAATCGCATTCGCCTGCGGGGATGAGGACGATTCCTCCGTCGGGCGAGTTGGTCAGCGCTTCTTGAACATCGTCACGCGAACAGCTTTTCGCGGCGATGGTCGGCGGCGTTGGTGCGCTGGTCGCGGTTTGAGTCGGCGCAGGCTGAGTCAGTGTGGGCGTGTTGGTCAAGTTGTTCGGGCTGACGCAGGCAGTCAATAAAACAATCAAGATCCAAATTTTAGATTTTGTCATTTATATTTTCTCCGCGCGCGATTATGGAACAGGCTCGCAATTTACGCAAGGTTTGATGAAGCGCCGCGCTTCCATTCAGTAAAGTTCGCGTTTGTTCGCCGCGCGCGCGTTTTGAGGGCTGGTTTTGGAATGTTTATAAGTTTTATGGGTTATTATTTGTCTTTGTTTTGACTTTTCGTGAAAATGTCGAATTTCTATTGAAATAGAGGTCTGAATATGATAAAAAATTCCAAGAACATGGCGCTTGACTCGGTGGATAAATCTCTCCTGCGCGCGCTTCAACTGGATGGGCGTTTGAGCAATGTCCAATTGGCGAAGAAGATCAGTTTGTCGCCGCCCGCCACCCATTCCCGTTTGAGGCGGCTGGAAAAAGATGGCTATGTGCGTCAGTACGCCGCCGTCATAGACCGCGAAATGGCTGGCTACGATCTGCTGTGCTTCATCCACATCAGTTTGCAGATGCACAAAGTGGAGCAAGTGGAAAAATTCCGCGAAGCCACGCGGCGGATGCCCGAAGTGCTGGAGTGTCATCACATCACGGGCGAATACGATTATTTGCTGAAGGTCGTGTTGAAGAATCGCAAAGACCTGGAGCGTTTCGTGGTGGATAAGATCACCCCCATCCCTGGCGTGGCGCGGATTCACACCAGCCTGGTGTTGACCGAAGTCAAAGCCACGATGGCGCTTCCGTTGGAATAGAAAAGCGCTCGACCAGCGGAAGCCCAAGCAGAACGCAAAGAGAAAATCTTAACCTTAGCGTGCTTGGCGGTAAAAAATTATCTAAGCAAAACCAAAACAAGGAGAACATTTCATGACCAATCGCACGCCGCAAACTATGGGACAACAATTTGGACGCCGCTCGTGGGCGGAACCGTGGAAGATCAAAATGGTGGAGCCGCTCACCGTGACCACCCGCGAAGAACGCGAGAAAGCGTTGATTGAAGCGGGCTTCAACACCTTCTTGCTCAAATCAAAAGACGTGTACATTGACTTGTTGACCGACAGCGGCACAGGCGCGATGAGCGACCGTCAGTGGGCGGGCATGATGCTCGGCGATGAGGCGTACGCGGGCAGTCGCAACTTCTATCATCTCGAAGAAGCGATTCAAAAATTCTACGGCTACAAATACATCGTCCCCACTCATCAAGGGCGCGGCGCGGAACATCTCATCAGCCAGACGGTCATCAAAAAAGGACAGATCGTGCCAGGCAACATGTACTTCACCACCACGCGCCTGCATCAAGAAATGGCGGGCGGCGTGTTCCATGATGTCATCATTGATGAAGCGCACGACCCTGCCGACTTGAATCCGTTCAAGGGCAACATTGACCTCAACAAAGTGCAAGCGTTGATTGACAAACACGGTGCGGCTAACATCGCCTACATCAGCGTGGCTGGCACGGTCAACATGGCGGGCGGACAACCCGTCAGCATGGCGAACATCAAAGCCCTGCGCGAACTGTGCAGTAAGCACGGCATCAAAGTGTATCTCGATGCGACCCGCATGATGGAAAACGCCTACTTCATTCAACAGCGCGAAGAAGGCTATGCCAATAAAACTATCGCGCAAATCCTCAAAGAGTTTTGCAGTTACACCGACGCGGCATGGATGAGCGCGAAAAAAGACAACCTCGTCAACATCGGCGGCTGGCTGGCGATCAACGATTATGAAATCTTTGAAGAACTCCGCAACCTCGTCGTTGTCTATGAAGGCTTGCACACCTACGGCGGGCAGGCGGGGCGCGATATGGAAGCGCTCGCCATCGGCATCGAAGAATCGGTGCAGGACGATCACATCCGCACGCGCATCGGTCAGGTTTTGTATCTGGGCGAACTGCTCACCGATTGGAATATCCCCATCGTGCAACCCATCGGCGGACACGCGATCTTCCTCGACGCGAAGGCGTTTTACCCGCATCTCAAGCAGATCGAATTCCCATCCCAAACCCTCGCGGCGGAACTCTACCTCGACTCGGGCATCCGCTCGATGGAGCGCGGCATCGCCTCAGCGGGACGCGACCCGAAGACGGGCGATCATTACTACCCCAAGCTTGAGTTGACACGCCTGACGATTCCGCGCCGCGTCTACACCCAAGCGCACATGGACGTGGTCGCTGAATCGGTCAAAGCCGTGTATGACCAGCGCGAATCCACCCGCGGCTTGAAGATGGTCTATGAGCCGAAATACCTGCGCTTCTTCCAGGCAAAGTTTGAGAGATTATAGAGATAGATGTAAAAGGTCGTTGAGAATCAACATGTTCTCAACGACCTTTTTTTGTTTTCAAAGGCGTGGTCTCGATACGTGACGCCAACGAACAGCGTCACTACTCGACCACCAGATTTCGCCAAGTTTTCAGCGGGGGAAAAGGCTGAGGAAACAGAATCAGCCATCCCGTCGGAAAGAGGCGGGGGGTTATCCTCCTGATAATTTCGCGCGCTCATCATCCCATAGTTTTGTGAAGCGTTCAAAGACATCCGCAATAATTTCCAGGTCTGCCGCTGTGTAACTGGAGATCAATTCATCCTGCGCTTTTCTTGCGGACCCAAACCACGAGGCGGCTTTTTGCGCGCTTGATTCGGCGGCGGTGATCAGAGTCCCGCGCCTGTCGTTGGGATTCGGCTTGCGCTCGATCATGCCCGCGTTTTCGAGTCGATCCAACATGGCAGTGGTCGCGCCAGAGGTGAGACCCGTGTGTTTGGCGAGTTCGGAGGGGGAGGCGGCGCCTTTGAGGAAGAGCAGGCGCAGACATTCGGTGTCGGTGACGTTGAGCCCCGCCCATTCGCTGACGGCGTTGCGGAAGAGGGTTAATTGCGCGCCGTATTCTGCCACGGCTTTGAGCGCTCGGTTCTTTAATTCGGTTTTGGTGTTTGGCATGGCGTGACCCTTGACATTATCTTGATTATAAAGTATCTTTATTATATAACAAAAATCAGAGATTGTAAAGAAGGAGTTTTACATGAGCGCAAAGAAAGTTGCCGAGAAGACCAAGATGTGGTCGGACGAAGAAAAAGCCGCGATGCGGGAACGCGCCAAGGAAATGAAGGCGGAAGCGCGGATGAGCAAGAACAAAGAAGAAGGCGAGAAAGTGGCGCTGGCGACGATTGCCAAAATGCCAGAACCAGATCGGACGATGGCGAAAAAGATCCACGAGATCGTCAAAGCCAACGCGCCAGACCTGATGGCGAAAACATGGTATGGGATGCCCGCCTACGCCGACGCGGATGGAAAGGTGGTCTGCTTCTTTAAAGCCGCAAGCAAGTACAGCACGAGATACGCGATACTCGGCTTCAACGACGGGGCGAAGCTTGACGA
>JAXLVX010000037.1:0-34006 GCA_046328795.1 Anaerolineales bacterium
AAGAGATACGCTTGCCTTCGCCAATGTCAATGATCGGGTGCAGAGGCTGGACGCCCCTGCCGCTCAATTGATCGAGAACTTCCTGAAGGTTCGATACCGCAAAAGAGGGCACTACAGTTCCGCCCGCATTTGTCTGCGCCTTCTTCAAAATGGCGAAGTGAATTCCCTCGAATTCGCATTCAAGGTGTTCCCTGATCTTGCCGTGCTGTCTTTCTTCAAAGGGAATTCCAAGCGCTTCCCTATAGAATTCAGCCAGCCTTTCGGGGTCAGGGGAAAGCAATATTAGTCCTGCAAGGTGACGAACAGTCATGATACACATCCTTTCTGAATTTCAAATTGTGATTATCTGACCGTCAGTTTAAGCGTCTGTCCCCTTTTTCAATTGTAAAAATGCGACATCTTATTTGTAAAAGGCAATTTCCCGATCAATCACCGATTCGGCGAACATAGAAGGTGTCTTCCCAGCGAATTGTTTAAAATCCTGAATGAAGTGAGCCTGATCGAAATAGCCGTAACGATAGGCTAAATCGGTCAAACTCAACGCAGGGTTAAACATCATCTCGTCTTTGATGTGATCGAAGCGTGCCACGCGCGCAAATGCTTTGGGCGAATGCCCCACAACTTCTTCAAACTTTCTCTCAAGCGTTCGAGTGGAAAGGTTTGCATAACCAGCCAAGCCTGCAATATCAACAGCGCCTTTTTGCTGAAATAAAAACCTGATCGCTCCCCTGACCTGTTTATCATCAACATGATTCGCCGACAATCTACTTATCAAAAAAGACTCCAGCGCGCGAAAAGCTATCATAGGCGGGAGTGTATTTGCCTTCTCCACAAGTTCGGAAGCCAAACTTCCATACAAGGACTCCATATCCGCGGTGCGATTCGTGAGTTCCTTAAGCGACATACGCAGAAAGGGATATGCTCCATTCGCATAAAATCGAATACCCAGCGTCCTGGTCTTGCCGACGGCAGTCAGTAAGAGAGGCGCTTTCTGCGGGCCAATCACAAAAGCAGATGGCTGACGTAGCGTTTGTCCCGCAATAAGGTGTTGCAATCCAGACTCGCCAGATTGGAAAATAAAATCCACGCACCCATCGGGCAGAATCGTCTCAACAGGTGAAATGCTCGTGGAAAAATCCTTTTCCAGAAACCAAAAGCATTTGACGTAATTCGCCAAAGCAGACGACGGTTTGAGTTCAAAATATTTCATGAGTCAATCACAAAGTATAGCATGGGAATTTGGGTCTTATTTATTCCTGAAACCCTGTCCGATACAACTCATAATACATCCCCTGATTCGCCAGCAACTCGGCATGTGAACCTTGTTCGATAATTTTCCCATCGTGAATGACAACGATCTTGTCCGCGGATGTAATCGTCGAAAGGCGATGCGCGATCACGAACGATGTGCGCCCCTTCAACAGAGTCGCCAACGCGCGTTGGATGATCTGCTCGGTCTGTGTATCCACGGACGAGGTCGCCTCATCGAGGATCAAAATGCGCGGGTCGGCGAGCAACGCGCGCGCGAACGAGATCAACTGCCTCTGCCCCACGCTCAACGTTGCGCCGCCTTCCTCCACCAAAGTCTCGTATCCGTTTTTCAAACCCATGATGAAATCGTGCGCGCCCACCGCCTGCGCCGCGCGGATCACTTCGTCGTCACGCGCGTCGAGCCTGCCGAACAAAATATTTTCCTTCACCGTGCCAGTGAACAAAAACGGATCCTGCAACACCATGCCCATCTGCCGCCGCAGCGACTGCTGAGTCACCGTCCGCAGGTCAACGCCGTCCACGCGCACACAGCCCGAAGTCGGGTCGTGGAATCGCGCGAGCAGTTTGACGATAGTCGTCTTGCCCGCGCCCGTCTCGCCGACAAGCGCGACCGTTTGCCCAGCATCCACATTGAGATTGATTTGATTCAGGACGAGCGTCGGGTCATCCGAATAATGGAATTGGACATCTTCGAATCGGACGCCGCCGACGATTGCCTCTAACCCTGCGGCATTCTCCGCGTCTCGAACTTCGACGGGTTGGCTGAGCAGTTCGAGGATCCGTTCGCCGCCCGCCATCGTGGATTGAAGCGTGTCGAAGCGCCGACTCATATCGCGGATCGGCTCGAAGAAGCGGTCAATGTATAAAATGAACGCGATCAACACGCCCGCAGTGATCTCGGTGTTCAACACATATTTTCCGCCGACGTACACGACGATGGCAGTTGCGATCGCGCCGAGGACATCCACGACAGGCGTGAACAGCGACGCGACCTTCGCCGCATCGAGACTCGTTTCGAGATAATAACGATTGACGTAGCCGCTGAAGTTGGAATAATTTTTTTCCTGCCGCGAGAACGCTTGCACCACGCGCACGCCGTTGACGTTTTCCGCCAGCACCGAATTTGTCCACGAGACGGCGGCACGCACTTTGCGATAATTTTGCCGCGCGGCTTTGCGGAAGATGATCGTCGCCAACACCATGAAAGGCAAAACGGTGAACGTGAGCAAAGACAACTTCACATCGAGCGCGAGCATCGCAACCAACGTGCCGATGATGCCAAGTAGATTCCGTACAATCGCCAGCACCGCCCAGGTGATGAACTCGCGCAGTGTGCCAACGTCATTGATTACTCTTGTTATGACACGTCCCACGCTGTAGCGATTGTAGAAACTCAACGAGAGATTTTGCAAATGTTCGAACATCGCCGTGCGCACGTCGTACAGGACGTGTTGCCCCACGCGAGACATGATCCGCACGCGATAAAAGTTTGTGACTAACTGGATGATCGAAATCACCAAATAAGTCAAAACGATATTTCTCAACGCGTTGACATCTTTCGCGCCGATTCCCTCGTCAATGGCGAGTTTGACGAAGTACGGTCCCGACACAGCCGCGGCAGTGACGACGATCATGAGGATCAACGCAAAGAACATGCGCGGCGCGTAGGGCTTCACAAAGCGCAGTAATCCGCGCGCCACTTTCGGGTCATAGCCCTTATCGAGCTGTTCTTCCGATTGGGTGATGAATGTGGGAGGGATGATTTTTGTGGTCATGGTTTTTGTTTCTCGCGCTGAGCGGAGCGTCCTTCGTCTTCGTTCGTCGCTTTCGCTCCTCACTCCGCTCAGGACGAATAAAAGCTATGCAAGGAGCGCAGACGAAGCGCATGTTTCAGATGAATTGTTACCTTGTGAAGTCATGCTTCGCCTTCGTTCGTCGCAACTTACGCGCCTCACTCCGCTCAGACGAAAGATAATTATGCAAGAAGCGCAGACGAAGCGCACGCGATGAGTATTTCGCGCTGAGCGGCGGGACGATGCTTTTCCGTCCTGCAGGACGAAGCGCAGGCGCCAAGCTAGGTAGCGTTTACTTGCGAAGGCGCTTCATCTTCACTCGCTATCGCTCGTTCCGCTCAGCGCGAGGAGGTTTTCTTGTTTTTCTCTCTTCTCTTTCTTTCTGCTTTCACGATCTGATGTATTCCTTCGATGTCACCGCGAATTAATGCTTCTTTCTTAGCACGGCTCCATCCTTTGATTTTGCGCTCCCATTGAAAAGCCTCTGGGTAAGTTTCTACAATTTCATTCCAAACTAGTTGAACAGGGCGACGATTAAATGTGTATGCTTCTGGATGCGCGCCTGTTTGATGTTCTTGCACGCGCCCTTCTAGCTCTTTGGTTGAGCCTGTGTAGTAACTTCCATCAGCACACTTGAGAATATAAACAGCGTAGGGCATATGTTTATGAGATTGCAAGCGCTTCGTCTACGGATATGCAAAAAACGCATCTCCTCCGCTCAGCGCGATGTGTATATCGCGCTGAGCGGAGTGAGCCGATAGGCGAACGCAGACGAAGCGCAGGTTAGATTTCATCATACTCTTTCATAGGAATTACATTATCATCTTGAATTTCCTCCATTTCCTCCGCAAATCCAGCGTGATCCACCAATTGCAAGTCATGGATCTCTTTATACAAACCACCGAGCGCAAGCAATTCTTCGTGCGTGCCGCGTTCGGCGATCTGACCTTTATCCAGCACGAGAATTAAATCCGCGCGGCGGACGGTGGAGAGGCGATGCGCGATCACGAAGGTGGTGCGCCCCTCCATCAGCGTATCCAATGCGGCTTGGATTAACTTTTCGGTTTGCGTGTCCACCGAGGAGGTTGAGTCGTCGAGGATCAATATGCGCGGATTCATCAACAACGCGCGCGCAATCGCCACACGCTGACGTTGTCCGCCTGAAAGCGTCACGCCGCGTTCGCCGACGATGGTGTCGTAGCCGTTGGTAAAGCCTTCGATGAACTCATGCGCTTGCGCGGCTTTCGCGGCGGCGATCACTTCGTCCATCGTCGCTTCGGAGCGACCATAGGCAATATTCGCCTTGATCGAATCGGAGAACAATAACGAGGTTTGCAGAACGATGCCGATCTGTTTTCGCAGCGCAACCAATTCCATCTCGCGGACATCCACGCCATCAACCAGCACAGAACCTTCGGTCACATCGTAAAAACGCGGGATGAGATTGATGAAAGATGTTTTGCCCGAGCCTGTCGGTCCGATCAACGCGATAATTTGATTCGGCTGGACGTTCACGCTAACCCCATTCAGGGACGCGGTCCTCTCGCCTTTGTAATTCAAACGCACATCGCGGAACTCGACCTCGCCGCGCAACGATTCCATTTTCACCGCGTTCGGCGCGGATTGGATGGCTGGCTCGACATCCAACACCTCAAAGACGCGTTGCGCTCCAGCCGCCGCCTCCCCGCCCGCGTTGACGAGTCCCGTCAATTGTTGGGCTGGCTCCGCCATCATCAAGATGTACGCGTTGAACGCGACGATCGCGCCGATGGTCAACGTTCCGTCCATGACCATTTGCCCGCCGAACCACAGGATCAAAATGACGCTGATCGTCGTGAGCCAGTTTGTCGTCGGCATGATCTTCGACCACTCGTCAATGACGTGCACCCACGATTTGAAAACGACATTGTTCGCATCGGTGAACCGCTTGATCTCGTACTTCTCCCTCGCAAACGCGCGGACGACTTGCACGCCGACGACATTTTCCTGCAAGCGATTCGAGACCTCGCCCATGGCTTGATCCACGATGAAAAATAATTTTCCGATCTTTGTGCCGAAACTGGAGGTCATGAGCACGAGCGGAATCATCGGCACGAGCGCGATGCCCGCCAGCAGCGGATTCTCCGCGACCATGGAGTAGATCACGCCAATAGCGAGCATAACGAATTTCACAAGATCAGAAACCGCGCTGCCCGAAAATTTTTCGATTGCGCGCACGTCTTCGATACAACGCGAGATGAGTTGTCCCGATTGCGTGTGATCGTGGTACGTGAACGTCATATGTTGGATGTGATCGAACGTCTTGTTGCGCAGGTCGTAGCCAACGCGAGCCGCGATCCATTCAGTCGTGTAACGGTGAATCAGGCTGAGGAAAGCCGAACCAAGCCCAAGTCCGAGAAGGAGAAGCGCGGACTGGGTAATCTGCCGCATGTCGCGGCGCGTGAGTCCGTCATCTACCGCCGTCTGTATGATGCGCGGGACGAGGAGGTTGAGCGCGGTGATCATGACCAGCAAGAGCAGAGTAAAAAGAATCTGCCATGTGTAGGGTTTGAGAAAAATTCGGGTTCTAAGTAAATGTTTCATAGCGGGCTTGAAAGGATACCATAAATTTTTGCGAGTCAAAATGAGGGTGGTATAATGCCCGTGCTTTTATCTTGAAAACTTGAAGGGACATATGAAACTTCACGAGTATCAATCCAAAACGATCTTTGCAAAATATGGAATCCCGATCCCCAAGGGACGGGTGGCGGCTACCGCAGTGGAGGCGAAGCACATCGCCGAGGAACTGGGGGGCCGCGTTGTTATTAAATCGCAGGTGCTGGTGGGCGGACGCGGCAAAGCGGGCGGCATCAAGGTCGCCAAGAGCGCGGCGGAAGCCGAGGGACTCGCGCAACAGATCCTCGCGATGGAGATCAAAGGCTTGCCCGTGCGCAAAGTGCTTGTGGACGAAGCCGCCGCCATCGAACATGAAATTTATTTCGCCATCACGAACGACCGCGCCGCGAAAAAACCTGTGATGATCGCATCCGCCGAGGGCGGCATGGACATCGAAGAAGTTGCCGCGACGAAACCCGAAAAAATCATCAAAGTTCATATTGACCCGCTGTTGGGACTGCGCGATTATCAAGCGCGCGACATCGCCGCTTCCATTGACCTGCCGCGCGATCACTGGCGCGAGTTCAGCAAGATCGCCGCGGGACTGTGGCAGGCATACCTCGAAACCGACGCGACGCTGGCGGAGATCAATCCGCTGGTGATCACGAAAGACAAACGACTCGTGGCGCTCGACGGCAAGATGATGATTGACGACAACGCGTTGTTCCGTCATTCCGATCTCAATGAAATGCGCGATATAGATGAAGAAGCGCCCGCGGAAACCGAGGCGCGTAAATTCGGTCTCTCGTACATCAAACTCGACGGCAACATCGGTTGCATGGTCAACGGCGCGGGCTTGGCGATGACCAGCATGGACATCGTGAAGTTGTTCGGCGGCGAGCCAGCCAACTTCTTGGACATCGGCGGCGGCGCGGGCTCGGATAAAGTCGCCGCGGCGATGAAGATCATCCTGTCCGACTCGAACGTAAAAGCGGTTCTCTTCAACATTTTCGGCGGCATCACCCGTTGCGACGAAGTGGCGCGTGGAATTTTGGTCGCCATGGATGAAGTAAAGCCGAAAGTTCCGATGGTCGTGCGGCTCGTCGGCACGAACGCGGAAGAGGGACGCAAGTTGCTTGAGAACGCAAAGATGATCACCGCAGAAACTCTGGCAGATGCCGCGCAAAAGGCTGTGCAGGCGGCGAAGTAGAAATTACAGACCTCACAGGTCTTAAAGACCTGTGAGGTCTATCTTCGAGGAAAATCAATGAGCATTCTTATCAACAAAAACACACGCCTGCTCGTGCAAGGCATCACCGGCAACGAAGGACTCTTTCACTCCACGCAAATGCTGGCGTACGGAACAAACCTCGTCGCGGGCGTGACGCCGGGCAAAGGCGGCGAATGGGTGTTAGACGGAAAAGTCCCCGTGTTCGATTCGGTCAAACTTGCAAAAGAAGCGACTGACGCAAACGCCACCGTGATCTTCGTCCCTGCCCGCTTCGCCCCGGACGCGATGTTCGAAGCGGCGGACGCGGGCATTCCCCTCGTCGTCTGCATCACCGAAGGCGTCGCCGTGCAAGACATGATGCGCGTGCGCAGTTATCTCGACAACAAAGGCGTGCGGCTGGTGGGACCCAACTGCCCGGGCATGTTAACCCCCGGCGAATCGAAAGTCGGAATCATCCCCGGTAACATCGCCATCCCTGGCAACGTCGGCGTTGTATCGCGCTCTGGCACACTCACATACGAAGTGCTGTACGCGTTGAAACTCGTCGGCATGGGCGCGTCCACGTGCGTGGGCATCGGCGGCGACCCGGTCAACGGCACGAATTTTATTGACGTGTTGGAAATGTTCGAGCATGATCCGCACACCGAAAAAGTGGTGCTGATCGGCGAGATCGGCGGAACGGATGAAGACAAAGCCGCCGAATTCATCGCATCGAAGATGACCAAGCCTGTCGTTTCCTTCATCGCCGGACAAACCGCCCCTCCCGGCAAACGCATGGGTCACGCGGGCGCAATCATCGAAGGCGGCGCGGGAACGGCGGAAGGCAAAGTCAAAGCCCTCCAAGCCGCGGGCGTCAAAGTGGCGAAACATCCGGAAGAGATTCCGTCGTTGTTGAAGTAAACCTTTGCCACAGATTACACGGATTTCACAAATTTTTAAACCGATCCGTGAAAATCGGTGGCGAGGATCGAAATTAAACACGTAGAGCCGTCCTCATCGGGCGGCTCTACGGTTATAATCGCCAAAAAGATTTACTTATGCGAGTCAATGTAAGCGACAGCGTCGCCAACGGTCGCGATCTTCTGCGCGGCTTCGTCTGAGATCTCGGCGCCGAACTTATCCTCGAACGCCATGATCAACTCCACCAGATCCAGCGAATCAGCCTCGAGGTCCTCGCGGAAGCG
This sequence comes from Anaerolineales bacterium, assembly GCA_046328795.1. Classification (GTDB taxonomy): domain Bacteria; phylum Chloroflexota; class Anaerolineae; order Anaerolineales; family Villigracilaceae; genus Defluviilinea. Next base: position 8,076 of record JAXLVX010000037.1, read on the forward strand.
AGCCTCCGGCGTGATCTTTGCCTCATCCGCGCCAAGCAAATCCTTGATAATCGCCTTAATATCGTTAAATGTGTCAGACATGACAACCTCCTCAGAGAATTTTCTCAATTGTACTAGATTTTACAACCACAGGAACACTGCCCCATGACAAAAGTTGCGCCGATAGACCAGCGAAAAGCCGACCACATTAAGATCAACTTAGAGCAGGATGTCCGCTCCGCGCTGACCACAGGACTGGAGAACTACCACTTCATCCATGAGGCTCTGCCCGAACTCGACTTAAACCGCCTCGATACGACGGTCAGCCTGTTCGCCAAGCGTCTAGCGGCTCCCATCCTCATCTCTTCGATGACCGGCGGCACAGCCGAAGCCGAGACGATCAACCTGCGCCTCGCCGAAGCCGCGCAAGAGATGAAGGTCGCCATGGGAGTCGGGAGTCAACGCGCGGCGATCGAGCATCCCGAACAGGCAAAAACATTTCAGGTGCGGAGAGTCGCGCCTGACATCTTATTGTTCGCTAACCTCGGCGCGGTTCAATTCAATTACGGCTACAGCATTGACCACTGCCGCCGCGCCATAGACATGATCCAAGCCGATGCGCTGTATCTTCATTTGAATCCATTGCAAGAAGCTGTGCAAGATGCGGGCGACACAAACTTTGATGGTCTGGCAAAAAAAATTGAAGAGGTCTGCAAGCAGATCGAAGTCCCCGTCATCGCAAAAGAAGTCGGTTGGGGAATCTCTGAGCGAACGGCAAAATTATTAGCCGATTGCGGCGTGAGCGCCATTGACGTGGCAGGCGCGGGCGGCACGAGTTGGTCGCAAGTAGAAATGCACCGCGCGCCCGACGAGTTCACCCGTCAACTCGCCGCGACATTCGTCGGCTGGGGAATCCCAACTGCCGAATCAATTTTGAACGTGAAGAAAGCAACTCCTGATATGACCATCTTCGCCAGCGGCGGCATCAAAGACGGACTCGATATTGCCAAGTGCATCGCCCTCGGCGCGACCTTCGGCGGTATGGCAGGTCAATTCCTCAAAGCCGCGGCAATCTCAACCGAGCAAGCGGTTGAGATGATGAAACTGACGACGAGGCAGATCGAGGTGACGATGTTCACATCAGGAACTGGAACGTTGCAAGACTTGAGAAAAAACAAGCTTGTGGTTGTATAATTGAATTAGAGGTGTCGCATGACTATTCAAACTACGCCAAACACAAAATACGCCAGAGGAGTCCGCTGGCTGGCTGAACTCTATGAAAAAAAACAGGTCAGCAACCTGACTGCTCAAACCTTGAATAAAGCAGTGGAATATGAAGTCAGCCAATCGCAAACACAGTTAGCGGAGATCGAAAAAGTACTTACCGATTACGAGAAGCAATTCAAAATATCTACCGCCGAGTTCTTCCGACGTTACCGAGCGGGACAAACGGACGATAGCGCAGAATCGGTTGAGTGGGCTTCACTTGCCCAGATAGCAGACAGCATCCGCAAACGACTTGAATTGCTTAGCGAATCATCGGAATGAATCCAATCGAGTATGTAGAGTCGGTCAAGGAACGCCTTTCGACCGACTCTATTGTTATCAGATTTGATGTCATCAGGGAATTTGCCAGTCTTGAGGAGGGGTTTATCCGTGGTCGTGCAAATCTCATGAATGGTGATGTTCTTGATTTCTCTGAATTTGTTCAACAGTTAGATAGCTTAGAGTCAATTAGCTACCGATTTCATTGGATGGACAAAGACAAAAATCTCATTCGCCGCTGGGATAACGCTCTGCACTACCCCCATCTTGAAAACTTTCCGCATCATATCCACATCGGCGAAACAAATATCACATCCGGCAAACTCGTCAATATCTTTGAGGTGCTGGACGAAATCGCATCAGCCATTAACAAGTAATTTCGTTTGACTTTGCAATCTTCCCAACCTTTAATGCCTCAAAATCTGCGATAGGAACAACTTCGTTCGATCTTCCTTGGGGGAATTGAAAATCTGCTCAGGAGTCCCCTGCTCCACAATTTCACCTTTGTCGAAAAAGATCATGCGGTCCGCCACAGCGCGGGCGAAGCCCATTTCGTGGGTTACGGCGAGGATGGTCATGCCTGATTTTGCCAGTTCGGTCATCACGTCCAACACTTCTTTGATCATCTCAGGGTCGAGCGCGGAGGTCGGCTCGTCGAACAACATGATCTTCGGCTGCATCGCCAGCGAGCGCGCAATTGCCACGCGTTGCTGCTGTCCGCCCGAAAGTTGACCGGGGAATTTATTCGCTTGTTCGGGAATCCCAACGCGCTCAAGCAACTGCATGGCGATCTCCTCCGCCTTTTGCTTCGTCCACTTGCGGACCTGGATCGGCGCAAGGACGATGTTCTGCATCACGGTCAAATGCGGAAACAAATTGAACTGCTGGAAGACCATGCCGGTCTCACTGCGAATCTGCTCGATGTTGCGCACATCATGGCTCATCTCAATGCCGTCCACAACGATCTTCCCGCGTTGATGTTCTTCGAGGCGATTGAGCGTGCGAATGAACGTGGACTTCCCCGAACCCGACGGTCCGAAGATGACGATCACTTCCCCTTTCCCCACTTCCATGCTCACGCCTTTCAACGCATGGAAATTTCCATACCATTTGTGCACTTCTTGAACTTTGATGATCGGTTCGTCTGCCATAGCCTGTCCTCTTTATCGAATTCCAACGCCGAGCCGTTCTTCTAACCGCTGGCTCAAATACGACATTCCATAACTCAACACCCAAAAGATCAACGAGATGAACACATACACCTCGCGCTGTAAACCCAGAAACGCGGGTTGCGCCAGCACCGTTCTAGCAATGCCGACCAGATCAAGCAAACCAACGATCGCCACCAGCGATGTGTCTTTGAACACGCCAATGAACTGCCCCACCAGAATCGGGATGATCAAACGCAACGCCTGCGGCAAAATAATGAAGATCATCGTCTGCGCCCCGCTCAAGCCCAATGCTTCCGCCGCTTCAAATTGTCCCTTCGGGATGGCTTGCAATCCGCCGCGCACATTCTCAGCGAGATACGCCGCGCTGAACAAAGTAATTCCAACCATCGCGCGGATCACGCGATCCACCGTCCAGCCGTCGGGCAGAAAGAGCGGAAGCATCAACTGAGCCATGAAGAGGATCGATATCAACGGCACGCCGCGCACCAACTCGATGTATCCCACGCTGAACCAGCGGATGATCGGTAATTCCGAGCGGCGACCCAACGCCAGCAATACGCCGATCGGAAAGGAAAACATAATACCGACGACCGTCAACAAGAACGTGAGGAGTAATCCGCCCCAAAGATTCGTCCGCACTTCGGGCATGAAACTTGTTTCGGATTCTGAAAGTCCGCGCGTGAGCAGGATGATGACCGGAAGCGAGATGACCCACCCCGCGATCACGCTTCGCTTCAGGACTTCGGGTTTGATTCGCCCGATCCCCCAGCCGACCAAGCCCGTGACGGTTAACCCGATCAACCAGCCGCGTTGTCCCGCGCCAACTTGGAATAAGGCGAGCAACGCGGGAGCCAACAAAAGCAACACGGCAAATTTGGATTGACGCGCCCAGATCGCCAGTGAATTTCCCGAAAGAAATACCAACAATCCGAGCCAGAGCCACAACCGCCAAGCCTGCTCAAGCGGATATTGCCCGATCATCAACAAGCGCATGTTGACGACGATCACTTCCCATTCGGCGGTTACGAATACCCACCTCAGCAGACTGCTCAATGCCCAATACACGATCCATGCGCCGAGAATGGTCAAGAGCGCGTCGTACCATGAGCCGAATAAATTCTTGCGCATCCAACTCAGAATGCTGGAGCGTTCGCTGATCGGCGGCAGGACAGGTTCGTTGATCGCCATCTTATCGCTCCACCAATTTAATTCTCTGGTTGTACCAGTTCATCAACGCCGAAGTGAGAAGACTAATGAGGAGATAGGTAAGCATCACCAGCGAGATCATCTCGACGGCGCGGCCCGTTTGATTTTGAATCGTGTTCGCCACATAGAAAACATCGGGATAGGCGACAGAGATCGCCAGCGATGAATTTTTCACGAGGTTCAGGTATTGACTCGTCAGCGGCGGGATGATGACTCGCAATGCCTGTGGGAAAACGATCAGGCGTAAAGTTTGAAAGCGGTTCAAGCCCAACGCGCGCGAGGCTTCCACTTGACCTTTGGAAACGGATTGAATGCCCGCCCGCACCACTTCGCCGATGAACGCGGCTGTGTAAAGCACAAGCCCCGAGGTGAGCGCCATGAATTCGGGAGTGAGAATTTTTCCCCCGGAGAGATTCAATCCTTTGACGAAAGCCAGATCCAACGTGAGTGGTTTTTCGGGGAGGATAAACCAGCCCACTAACGCAACGACAACGAATGTGAGCAACGACCACAACAACGTCAACGGGGCGCGACCGGTGCGCTGGCTGTATGCTCGCAAGGCGAAGAAAACGACGACGGTGAGAATCAAGCCGCCAAGCAGAATCAGGCGGAACGTCGGGAAAGAAGCGGTTGGAATCCCCCAGGGAATGCCGACGCCGCGATTCGTCAAGATGATGTCACCGGGCCAGAGGATGGCATCCTTCACGCGCGGGAGTTTGAGAAAAACGCCGAGGTACCAGAAGATCAAAAAGACTAACAATGAAAGATTGCGGATCAGTTCGAGATAAAAAGAGGCGAGGCGGTTGATGATGAAATTTGTGGACAGGCGGGCGACGCCGAGGATCACGCCGAGGATGGTCGCAAAGATGATGCCGACAACGCTCACCGATAATGTGTTCAACAAGCCGATCAGAAACGCCTGCCAATACGTGGAGTTTCGGTCGTAGGCGAAGGCTGTCTCGGCGATGTCGAAACCGGAGACGCCTTTGAGAAATGAATAACTGAGCGAGATGCCTTGCTTGGCAAGCCCCGCTTTCATGTTTTGATAGATCAACATGCCGACGAACAACACCGACAAGGCAAAAATGATTTGCCCTAGAATCTTGAGAATGCGCTCGTCGCGCCAAAATGGGATCGTTGTATCTTGTTTATATTCGCGCTGCATGAAGGTTATCCAAATGCAAACGGAGGGCGGGGAGAATCTCCCCGCCCTCGATGCGTGCTGATCGGTTTAACGGAACGGCGGCGAGTAGAGCAAACCGCCATCGGTGTAGAGGCTGTTGTAGCCGCGCGGAATGTAGGTCGGCGTGTCGGGACCAAGGTTGCGGTTGTACACTTCCTCGTAGTTGCCAACGAGCTTGATGATGTTATAAGCCCAGTCGTTGGTGAGCCCGAGTTTCAAGCCGAGATCGCCTTCGACCCCAAGCATACGGCGGACTTCGGGCGCGGTGGCGTTGGCGCGGATGTCATCCACGTTGGCGGAGGTGATGCCGAATTCTTCGCCGGAGAACAACGTGAAGACGGTCCATTGCGCGATGTCGAACCACTGATCGTCACCGTGACGAACCATCGGTCCGAGCGGTTCCTTCGACATGGTCACATCAAGAATTTCGTGAGCGGCTGGGTCTGCCAACACAGAGCGGCGCGAAACCAAGCCGGATTTGTCGGTGGTGACTGCGTCACAGCGACCTTCAGAGTACGCCGCAAATGTCGAGTCGGCATCTTCGAAGACAGCCGGGGTGTATGTAACGTTCAACGACGCCATCACATCGGCAAGGTTCAGTTCGGTCGTGGTGCCGGTTTGGACGCAGATCGTGCCGCCTTCCAAATCTTGAAGCGTCTTGATTCCGCTATCTTTGGGAACCATCATGCCTTGACCATCATAGAAGGTGGTGTGCACGAAGTTGCCGCCCAATTCGGTATCGCGGACAAGCGACCACGTGGTGTTGCGGCTGAGGATATCAATTTCGCCCGATTGCAAAGCGGTGAAGCGCTCGGCGGCGGTCACAGGGCGGAATTCCACTTTGGTGGGATCGCCAAAGATCGCGGCGGCGAGGGCGCGGCAGTAATCAACGTCAATGCCCGCAAAATTTCCATTGGCATCTACGAAGCCGAAGCCCGGAACCTGCGAGTTGACGCCGCAGATCAAATTCCCGCGCTCCATGACGGTCTTCAGCGTCACGCCATAGCCGGTAGGAGCGACAACAACCGGCGCGGATGAGGTCACTTCGACGACGACAGTTTCTTTCACGGTTACAGTTTCGCCGCTGGGAGCGGGCGCAGGAGCCGCTGTGCCACATGCGGCAAGCGCAAGCGCGAACAGGACAAGCAACGATAGGATGGTATAGGTTTTTCTCATTTCTCCTCCAAGTAGGTTTTTTAGTTGATCTCGTATAACAGCGCAGTTCTTTACAACATGACGGGGGCGGCGCACCTCCTTTCGTGTGAAAGGTTTGTAATTCATTTTATGGAAAAAATCAAGGCTAGTTGACTATTCGTTTCGACATCGAATCTAACGCGCCTCAACGTTCGTTTAGGAGGAGCAAATCGAAAGTATAATTCGCCCACACGATCCAGCATCGAGGTCAACTATGGAAATCAAGACGATCCTCCAACGCATCCCCCAACTTGCTTCTGCTGAGAACATCGAGATCACCGAACTCACGGGCGGCATCACCAACAAGAATTACAAGATCACTGCGAACGGGGAATCCTTCGTCTTGCGGATGGGAGGCAACGAGACGAAATACCTCGGCATTGACCGCGCGGTGGAATACGAATGCTCCCGCCTCGCTTCGCAAATTGGAGTTGCCCCAGACCCTGTAGCCTTTCTCGCCCCTGAGGGCTTTATCCTTGCTCGCTTCATTTCTGGCAAAGGGATGTCGGCTGATGAGATCGGCACGGAAGAAAACATCAAGCGCGTGCTTGAATCAATGAAAGCCTATCACGCGCTTCAAAAATTTCCAGGTTTCTTTTCTCCCTTCCGCGTGGCAGAGGAATACCGAAAGACCGCCGAAAGTTTCAACGTTCAACTCCCCGCAAAAATGGACTGGTATCTCGAAAAATCAAACGAGATCGAAAAAGCGATGTACTCGCGCCAGCCACTGACTCTCCGTCCCTGCCATAACGACCTGCTCAACGGCAACTTCATTGACGACGGCACCCGCATCCGCATTTTGGATTGGGAGTACGCAGGCATGGGCGACATCTTTTTCGATTTGGGTAACTTTGCGGTTCAACACGAGTTCACCGTAGAGCAAGATGCTATCTTGCTCAAAACCTACTTCGGCAACCCAACAGACTCGCAGTACGCGCATCTCAAGTTAATGAAGATCATGTCCGATCTAAGGGAGGCGATGTGGGCGCAGGTACAACGCGGAGTGTCCCAACTTGATTTTGATTACAAAGGCTATGGGCAGAAGTATTTTGAGAGGTTTGAGACCAATACAAGCTGGAAATGATTATGCCAACTGGCTACGCGCCATATAAAACCTTGCTCGGTGGTCGAGTAGCCCGAACGGAGTGAGGGTATCGGAGCCACAGATTTATTCAAAAATAATTTTGTAACAAGATTTTCTTCACGGCGTAATTGGTCTCGATACGGTCTCGGCGCATACCTACTCGACCACCGAGCCAATTTATTTGAAACAACATAAATGGAACTACCACAACATGCGCAAGCAGTCATTATCGGCGGAGGGGTCGGCGGGGCGAGCATTGCCTATCATCTGACTCAGATGGGATGGAAAGATATCGTCGTCATTGAACGGCATGAGTTGACGAGCGGCTCGACGTTTCACTCCGCTGGATTAGTTGGGCAACTTCGCACATCATCAAGCCTCACCAAGATGATGCGTTACAGCACAGACTTGTATCGCAAACTCAAAAGCCTGACAGGCGTTGACCCAGGCTGGAACGAAGTGGGCAGTTTGCGAATCGCTTCGTCGGATGCGCGGCTGGAGGAATTGAAGCGCGTCGTCGGATATTCCAAAGCGTTTGGGATGCCGCTTGAAATTATTTCACCGAAAGAATGTCAGGAATTATTTCCGTTGATGTCGTTGGATGATGTGCGCGGCGGAGTCCACCTCCCCACCGATGGGCAGATTGACCCGACGGGATTGACGAACGCGCTCGCGGCGGGAGCGAAGAGTCGCGGGGCGAAGTTCATCACGAACACGCGCGTGACTGGAATCACCGTCAGCGGGAACGAAGTTCGAGGCGTGGTAACAGATCGAGGCGAAGTAAGAAGCGAGGTCGTCGTCAACGCGGCGGGACTGTGGGGCAACGATATCGCGTCCATGGTCGGCATCACGCTGCCGATCATCCCGATGGCGCATTTGTATCTCATCACCAAGCCAGTCAAGGATCAACCGCAGACGATGCCGACGATGCGCGATCCTGATAATCTCATTTATTTTCGCGGAAGCGACAGCGGCATGGTCGCGGGCGGATACGAACATCCACGCGCCGTGGGGACTCAACGGCGTGCCGCAAGATTGGAATTTTAAATTGCTCGAACCCGATTGGGATCGCTTCACGCCGTTGATGGAAAATATTATCAAGCGCGCGCCCGCGATGGAAAATGTCGAGATCGTGCAACTGCTCAACGGACCCGAAGGCTTCACGCCCGATTCAGAATATTTGTTGGGACCAACTGCGGTGCGCGGCTTTTGGGTGGCGTGCGCGTTTTGCGCGCATGGCATCGCGGGCGCGGGCGGCATCGGCAAAGCGATGGCGGAGTGGATCATTGACGGTCATCCCGAATGGGATATGTGGAAACTCGACGCGCGGCGATTCGGAAATCAATATGGCAGTCAATCGTTCACGCTCGCGCGCACGATCGAAACGTATGGAAAATATTGCGATATCCACATGCCGTATGAAGAACGCGAGTCGGCGCGACCCTGCATAGCCGCGTATCATCGCTTGCAGGATTTGGGCGCGGTCTTCGATTGAAAAAAGGCGGATAGAACGCGAACTGGTTCACCCAAATATGAAGCGGACTCACGCGCCGCTTCTCTTCCTGACCTTTCGGGCTGGTCGCTCGACAACTGGTCACCCGCCATCGCCGCAGAAGTTTCGCGCCACGCGCGAAACGGTCGCGCTTCTTCGACGAGACATCGATTTTCAAAATTGAGATGCAAGGTCAGGCGCGTGTGACTTCTTGCAAAAGTATGCGCGAACGACGTGATAAACCCGTCAGCGCGGTGACGTACACTCAAATGCTCAACGCGCGCGGCGGCATCGAATGTGATTTCACCGTGACGCGTGCTTGCGCCCGACCGCTTCCAAATCGTCACAGGGACGGCCCTTCGGCACGCACGACATGACTCTACATGCCGCTGGATGGAACGGTGTTCATCAACGACATTATCGGCAAGAACATGTTTCGGCAGTAGGGGTCGCGCGCGAGAGATGTGTTGCAATCCGTTACACGCGATGACGTTTCTAATGAAGCGTTCCCGTACATGACAGCGAAACAGATCACGATTGGGAATATCCGTGGCATTGCGCGTCGTATGTCGACGCGAACTCGGCTGGGAGTTTACGCTCCGTCCGAATACGGCGAACAACTGTGGGATACATTGTGGAACGCGGGCAAATCGCAGGTCGTCGCTGGCGGATACAAAGCCATCGAGTCCATGCGGCTTGAAAAAGGCTACCGCTACTGGAGCGCGGACATCACACCTGATTACGCACTCCGTATGAAACCAGGTCAGGATTCGCGGTGGCATTGAACAAGTCCGTTGATTTTATGGGCAAATCAGCGCTTGTCGAGCAAATGAAGAGATCAAACAAAGTTGTGTTGCATCGTTCTCGATGACCCGAACACGATTGTGTTTGGAAGCGAGCCAATTCGTCGCGATAGCAAAGTCGCTGGCTGGGTCACGTCGGGAGGGGATTTGGGTATTCGATCAACAAAGTCCATTGCGTACGTATTTGCCGATTGATTTGGCGGGACACGGGTCACTGTTGAATGTTTTGGCGTTGAAATCCGGGCGGAAGTGCAGAAAGAGCCGTTGTTTGATCGAAGGGCGAGAAGATAAAGCGTAGTAAACGCATGTCATTCTCCGAAGGACATCGGGACGGTGTGAGCGAAGCGAAAGGATCTCCTCCATAGACTTGAAATCGTCAGTGTCGTGTCAGATTCTTCGCCGCGAAGAGCAAACGCATCAGAATGACTTGACCAGTAAAATAATGGGATGACAACAAACATCAAAGCCATCATCTTCGATTTTGGAAATGTGTTGCTCGAATGGAATCCGTGGTACGTGTATCGTCGTCACTTTGAGAATGAAGAGGCGATGAAGGCATTTTTCCACGAGGTGGATTTCGCGGGGATGAATGCCCAGCGGGATGGGGGCGTACATTTAAAAGAGGCATTATTTGACCACTCGCGGAAGTTTCCACAGCACGCGCATCTGTTTCAGGCGTATCATGAGTATTGGAAAGACCGATCGGCGACGCGATCACAGGCACGGTTGATATTTTGAAACAACTCAAGCGGGCGGGCTATCCGCTGTATGGGTTGAGCAATTGGTCGGCGGAGACATTTCCATTCGCGTGAGAAATACGATTTCTTCGATATGTTTGACGACATGGTGATCTCAGCAGAGGTTGGATGAGGAATGAAGCCCGAGCCAGAGATTTACAAAGTTACGCTCGATAAGATCGGCAAGCCCAGGCGAATGTTTATTCATTGACGACTCGCTGGCAAACATCGAGCAAGCAAAACGCATGAGTTTGTTACAATCCGTTTCACATCGCCCGAACAGCTCGGGGATGAATTGACTCATATGGAATTCTCTAACGCATGGACACAAAAGAACTCGTCTCAGCCATCGAAACAGAACTGCAAAAGCAAGTCTCGCGATTTGGATGCGCCGCGCACAAAACCATTCCACGAGATGCTCACTTATCACATGGGCTGGACGGGCAGGCGCGGATGCGAAGCGACGGGCAAGCGGATTCGTCCTTTGTTGGTTTTGTTGTGTACATCTTCTTGTGGCGCAAGTTGGCAACTTGCGTTACCATGCCGCCGCAATTGAGTTGGTTCACAACCGCCAGCGCTGGTGCATGATGACATTCAAGATAATTCATCGAAGCGGCGAACAGGGATACAGCGTGGATCAAGTGGGGCGCGCCGATGGCGATCAATATTGTGGAATACGTTGTTCGTGATGTCGAGTCAGGCGATCATTGACTTGAAAGAAAATTACGCGTCGGATGTTGTGATGAAAGCGGCAGAAGACTCTTCACAACACTTGTCTTGATCTCACGCGAGGTCAATATCTTGTTATGAGTTATGAAGAACGAAACGACCTGGGCGTTGAAGATTATTGGCACATGATCTCATGCAAAACATCCGCGCTTATTGCGGCTTGTTGTCACATCGGCGCATTGCTTGGCGGCGCGGATGAGGAGAAGCGGGAAATCTATCGCTCGTTCGGTCATTACTTGGGTCTGGCGTTTCAGGTGCAGGATGATATTTTGGGAATTTGGGGGCGATGAAAAGGTGACGGGTAAATCTGTTGCGAGCGATCTCGTGGAGGAAAAAATTCCCTGCCTGTTTTGGCGGGGTTGGAGAAAAAAGGAAAGTTTGCTGAGCGATGGGCGCAGGGACCGATCAAGCCTGAGGAGGTTGGCGAAGTGTCGCGTCTGCTCGCAAGCGAGGGAGGTCTGCTCGCGGCGCAAGAGGCGGCGAAGCAGATGACCGATCTCGCGTTGATGAATCTGCGCGAGGCTGATCCGCAGGGCGAGGCGGGGGAAGCGTTGTTCGAGTTGACGAATCGCTTGCTAGGGCGAAAACAGTAGCCCCGTCGAGGCGAAGCGGGTTTTACATCCGCATTGACACAAAAGATTCGCGTGACTATAATTTCGCAAGGTATGCGGGTGTAGTTCAGTGGTAGAACGCTTGCTTCCCAAGCAAGATATCGTGGGTTCGAGTCCCATCACCCGCTCTGCATGTCGAGGCAAAAATCCTCGACATTTTTGTTTGGGATTTTGTAAGGTTGCTGTCATGTCATCCCCCAAAGGTAGTATGTAAAATTCAGAATTGAGGCTACCCTACGAATGACCCAAAACAACAAAGGCACAATTCTTTACGTGGAGGATAACCCGGAAAACAGGATGTTGATCCGCCGCGTTTTACTTTCTGAAGACTATTCGCTGACAGAAGCCACGAGCGCCAGTCAGGCTCTGGATATTTTAAAAACGAACCGCCCGGACCTCATCCTGATGGACATCAACATGCCAGACATGGACGGGTACACGCTGACCGCGCAGATCAAATCCATGCCGGGCTTTGCTCAAGTTCCGATCATTGCCATCACCGCCAATGTGATGCGAGGAGACCGCGAGAAAACATTGCAGGCGGGCTGTGATGGATATATCCAAAAACCTGTGGATATAGATCAGTTGACACGCGAGATCGAAAAGTTTATTGTGAGGAGACCCAATGCCTGAAAATATTCTGGACACCCAGCCGATCCGCAAACCCGCGATCCCAAAGGATGCGACCGTCCTCGTTGTGGAAGATAACGTCGCAAATTTTGTGTTGATCGCGAGAATGCTTGGTTATTTAGGAATCCATTGCGAATGGAAAACATCCGGGTACGAGGTGGTGGAATACGCCGATACGCTTTCTCGGCTAGACCTCATCTTAATGGACATCCGCCTGCCGTATGAAGACGGCTATGGCGCGTTGAAGAAGATCCGCGCCTCCGATAAATTAAAGTCAATCCCGATCATCGCAGTCACCGCCGAAGCCAGCACCGATCAGATGAACAAAGCGAAGGATTCGGGCTTCGACGGCTTCCTCGGCAAACCGCTCGACCCCGATAAATTCCCGGATCAGATCCGCCGAATTCTAAACGGAGAGTCGGTCTGGGAGTTCAGTTAGCCCGAAGTTCGAGACGACATGAGTCAAATTAGCCCCCCGCAGTCATCGTTCTTTTTTACAGCATACTTCATCGCCAACGGCGACCGCTTAATCCTTGCGCAATTTTCCGACCCGGATGGTCACGAAACGCAAGCCACATTCCCGCGCGGTCACGAGTTGTCCATCCGCGATGTGGAAAGTCATCTTACGCGGGGCTTTGTAAAGGTGGATGCGACGAGCGCCACGACCATGCCTGAATCTTTGACTCAATTTAACTTGAACCGCTACATCCGCCAGTTCGGATGCGAGTCTGCCGCATTCATCCCTGTGACGCAGGATGGTGAAATGCGCGGGCTGGTGATGATCGGCGCGCGACCGGGTCAGATCATCGGAGAAGATGTAATCGACTCGTTCCAGCGCACCATCCGGCTGACCTCAAAAGTGGCGACGAAGACCGCTCCCCCATCCCAGCCTGCCGAAAACAACGAGCGCCGCGCGTTGGAAACGAACGCGCTGAAAACGCTTGCATCCAGCGCGGCGGCGACCAGCGACTTAAAGACGCTGTATTCTTCCATCCACGAGCAATTCAGGTCTGTGATCGGCGATCAGGGTTTTGTCATCGCGTTGTACGACCAAAGCACAAACTCGATCAACATCCCCTACTTATATGAAGACGGGCAATTTTCGTCTCTGGACACTTTCCCGCTGGGCGAGGGCTTGACTTCCATTCTCATCCGCACGCGCGAACCTTTGATGATCGTCTCGGATACCGAAAAGCGGGTCGTTGCTTTGGGCGCAAAAATATCCGGCAGGCTTCCACGCTCCTTCATGGGCGTGCCACTGCTGGTTCGCGGGGAAGCCATCGGCGCGCTCATGGTGCAAGATTTGGACAACGAATATAGTTTCGACGATGAAGACCTGCGGTTTGCCGCGGCAGTAGCAAGCCAGACAGCCGATGCGATCTACACGATCCGATTGTTGAACGAAAGCAAGAAGATCGCCCTGCAATTTCAAACCGCCGCAGAAATTGCGCGCGACATCAGCAGTTCGCTGGACTTGGATGAATTGATGCAAAAAGCGGTGGACTTGATCCGTTCGCGGTTCAACTTCTATCACGCCTCCGTCTTTCTGAAAGACTTGCCCGGTGAGTTTGTTGTGGTCCGCGGCTCCACCGGCGAAGCAGGCGCGCAACTGAAACGAACGGGTCACAAACTTGGCGTTGGCTCTAAATCAATCGTTGGCTTTGTCGCCGAAAAAGGCGAGATCCTCGTCGCAAACGACACAACACGAGACGCGATGTATTACCCAAACCCGATCCTACCGGATACGCGCGCGGAGGCGGCTATCCCATTGAAAGTGGCGGATCGTATCCTCGGCGTTCTCGACGTGCAGAGCGATCATTCCTACGCATTCTCCGACGACAGCCTTCGCATCCTGCAAATTCTGGCGGACCAATTGGCGATCGCGGTGATCAACACTGAACTGTTCTCCGAAACGCAGGAACACCTTGCGCAGCATCGTCTGCTTCATCATATTACGACGACGGCGGCATCCGGCACCACACTGGACGAAGCGCTTCAATCCGCAGTCAACGGACTGCAGGTAACCCTCGGCGGCGACCGCGTCACCATTCTCCTCGTTGATCGCGCCAAAAAAGCGTTGGAGGTCAAAGCGGCGGTCGGTTATGCGGACGAAATCTATCAGCGGTCCATTCCGCTCGGAAGCGGCATCACCGGATGGAGCGCCCTTCATCGCAAGCCTTTGCGGGTCAATAACACAATGCAAGATCCCCGCTACATTGAAGGCAGTCCCAACACAAGGTCAGAGTTGGCGATCCCGATGGTCTATCGCGGCGAGTTGCTCGGCGTCTTAAATGTTGAAAGCGAGCAGATTGCGGCGTATGCCGAAAACGATGAAGAGTTGCTTGGCACGCTGGGAGGTAGTCTTGCCGCCATCATTGCCAATGCCCGCCTGCTCGAACAGATCCGTTCACAAGCGGAACGCGAACGCGTCATCTTTGAGATCACGGACAAGATCCGCCGCACAACGGATATGCAGACGATTCTGGCAACCACCGCGAGCGAGTTGACGCGGGTCATCGGCGCATCGGGCGTCCGCATCAAACTTGGGGCAAAAGCCAAAAGCGCCGCCCAGCCGGAAGGAGCCGGCAATGAATAGATTCATCACTTCGGTCATGGCGCGTCTAAGACAAAACCATGACGGCAGGCAGCTCATCTACTTTCTCCTCGCGGCGCAGATCGCAGCGATCCTCGGCGCGATTCCCGGGGTTCTTTCCATTTTATTCAACGCGGAATTCAGCGACGCGCAGTTGAAGTCCGTGATCGCCGTGGTACCTGTCGCTTTCGTAGTGAACTTCGCCGCGACGATGTACATCACGTGGCGTTTTACCTTTGTTGCGCGAAAAAGATTGGATGATATCGCCAATAAAAGACCGGATGCGGATAACATCGTTGTGCTAGAAGCCTGGCGTGAAATTACAAACTTCCCGATCCGAATTGTGGCTCTCGCTTCGATCATTTCTTTTGTGGTCATCGTCCTGCCAGCGGTTGGTCTCACCTCGGCGCTGGGAGAAACGATCGCGTCGCCATTTCAGCCGAACTCTCTCACCTCGCCCGTTCCCCTCTATGTTTTTCTTGGCGGCACAGCGGCAATTTTAGGATGGGCGATCCTTTGCATTTTGCTGACCGAACGCGTCGCCCTCCCGTTCCGCTTGATCCTAGTTCCCTCTGATTTTGAAACCCAGCGGAAGGGACGCGCCGGCGCGCTCATTGTCGGCAAGGTACTCATCCTCATTCTGGCGATGATCGCGATCGCCATTTTGTTGATCGGCCCGATCGGGTATCAACAGACCATCCGCATTCTCTATTCCGAAGTGAGTTCATTGGATGTGTTCAGAGACTTGCGGACGCAAACGATTCTCTTCACCGCGCTCGCCCTCGCGCTTGGGATCGGTTATTCTTATTTTGTCTCCAAATCAATCTCAGACCCCATCCGCGGGCTGATCGAATCGTTCGACAAAGTTGAAGCCGGCAACCTTTCGGCGCGCGCGCCAATCACCGCCACAGACGAGCTAGGTCTTGTTACCATGCACTTCAACCGCACGATCGCTCGCCTTGAAGTCTTGCAGAACAGTCTCGAACAACAAGTTGCCGAACGCACCAAACTCCTCGAGGTTTCAAACGAGGTCGGCCGCGTCGCCTCTTCAAGTCTCGATCCGAACGAATTGCTATCGCGCGTGATTCACCTATTCACGGATCGCTTTGGCTATTATTTCGCCGCGATCTACCTGCTCGACCCCAGTGAGAAATGGGCTGAAATTCACGAAGCCACCGGCGAAGTTGGGAAATTGCTTAAGCAGAATCACCAGAGGCACGAGATCTCGGGGAAAAGCATGGTAGGCAGCGCGATTCGCGATAAGTCTCCGAAGATCGCCCAAATTGCCCAAGCGGAAAAAGAGCGGTTTCAAAATCCGTTGCTGCCATACACGCGCTCAGAGATCGCCCTCCCACTCTTCGCGGGCAACCATGTCTTCGGCGCGTTGGATGTGCAATCCACCAAAGAAGCAGATTTCGGTCCTGAAGCAGTTCGAACAATGCAAAGCATGGTGGGGCAAATATCCGTCGCGCTCGAGAACGCCCGCCTGTTTCAGACCGCGCAACAAAACATCCGCGAGATGCGCGCAATTCAGCAACAATATCTCCTCACCGGTTGGAGCGAAATTTCCAACCCCACAGAAGAGATGGAATACGGCGTGGGCGACGAACTCGATACATCCGCAAAACAAGTAGAGGTCCCGATCAGTTTGAGAGATCAAATTTTGGGTCAGATCCAACTGGAAGACCCGGAATTATGGACCGCCGAACAGGAAAATCTCGTGAACGCAGTGGCATCGCAAGCGGCGGTCGCATTGGAAAATGCCCGCCTCGTCAGCGAATCGCGCCAGACCGCGTTACGCGAACGCATGATCGCGGAGATCAACTCGAAGATCTGGTCGTCGGTAACCATTGACGGAGTCCTGCAGACTGCCGCAAAAGAACTTGGCAGAAGGCTGGACGCTTCCCGCGCAACCATCGAATTGAAGATCGAAGAGACGAAGTAGCAACATGGATACCAACCGTTACCCAACGCTGCGCACCCGGCTCGCGCTGATGCTTATCCTTCTCGCGGCATTGTTTGCCGCGGGTATATCAGCCGCGTTATATGCAAATTTTCGCGCCGAGTTGAGGAACGCCTTACGCCATCGTCTCGAAAACATCACCGCCTTGGCTGGCTTGCAGCAAAACGGCGATCTGTTTCAAACCGTTCAAGTAGAAGGCGATGAAGCCTTTCAACAGATCCAGAAGCAAAACCTAAAGATACGCCGCTCGGATCCTGAATTGAAGTTTGTGTACACCATGCGCAAAGATGCGAATGGAATCTACTTCGTCGTTGACGCGGGTTTGCCAAGTGAGGACGGTTATTCACCGTACGGAACCCGCTACGAAGAACCAGGTCCTGCTCTTGTCGCGAACTTCGATACAATGACCGGCACAATCTTGGAGCCTGATTTTTATCCAGATGAATACGGAGAATTCCTCTCTGGATATACGCCGATCTTTAATTCAGAGGGACAACGCGTCGGGGTCTTGGGGGTAGACATCACCGCGAATACCATCCGCGCGCAGGAACGAGCCTATTTTGTTCAATTGATGACCATAGATTTTATCGCGCTGATTCTTATCGTTGTTGCCAGCTATTTCGCGGCAGGTTACCTCGCCAAACCTATCGTCCAACTCAGCGACGCCGCTAACCGAATCCGCAATGGAGACCTTTCTCACCAGATCACGGAAATTCCAGCCACCCGCGAACTGGCTGATCTAGCCCTGGATTTCAACTCGATGACCGCCAACCTAAGCGAACTCATCACCAACCTTGAACGCCGCGTGGCAGAACGCACGGAAGACCTCACGCGCAAAACAGAGCAGCTCCGCGCCGCGTCTTACGTTGCCCGTCAAACCGCGGAAGCGCTAGACCTGCAAGCCCTCCTCGATCTAGTCGTCAACCTCATCACAGACCAATTCGGTTACTACCATGCCGGGATATTCCTTCCCAACGAAGCCGGCGATCAAGTAACGCTGATGGCGGCATCCTCTATCGGCGGCAAGCAGATGATCCAAAGAGGACACTCTCTCAAAGTGGGGACTCAAGGCATCGTTGGCTACACCGCCGC
Source organism: Anaerolineales bacterium (assembly GCA_046328795.1). Classification (GTDB taxonomy): domain Bacteria; phylum Chloroflexota; class Anaerolineae; order Anaerolineales; family Villigracilaceae; genus Defluviilinea. The sequence goes on from JAXLVX010000037.1 coordinate 26,089, forward strand.
GCAGAAGCAAAGCCGCATCGCTCTCGACGTGGGACTGGACGCAGTTTTCTTCAACAATCCCGACCTCCCCCTCACCCGCTCCGAAATCGCCCTCCCTCTGATCGTGCGCGATAACCTGCTTGGCGTGCTGGATATCCAATCCGACAAACCGGGCGCGTTCACCATTCAAGATATTGATGTGTTGGAAACCCTCGCCGATCAGGTTTCGGTCGCCATCGAAAAAGCCCAATTGTTGGTATCGTCGCAAGAAGCGTTTAGCCAGATCGAAGCGTTAGCCACGGTCCGCACCCGTGAAGCGTGGGCGCAAAAACTAAAAGAACGGGGGCTGGTCGTCACCTATACCCCACTGGGCTTGCGCGCGGAAAAGCCTTCAGCATCTGAGCCGAATATGCTAACTGTACCGATCTCTTTGCGGGGCCAGCAACTTGGCGCGATCGAGATCGCGCGAAAAGGCAGCACCGCCTGGAGCAAACAGGATGAAGAAGTGATCCGCGATGTAGCAACCCAGATGGGTCTTGCCATTGACAACATCCGCCTGCTCGAAGAAGCGACGCAAAAAGCAAAACAGGAACAGACCGTCGGCGAACTGGCATTCCGCTTCAGCCAGGCGCTCGACATGGACTCCCTGCTTCAAACCGCCGCCCGAGAATTAGGGCAACTCCCCGGCGTTGAAGAGACCAGTGTCTACATCGGTCAGCCGAACAGCGAAGAGGACCTCGCCAACCAGCCGTGGAATCAAAAGCCAACGAGGAGGAACGGGTCATGATCCTCACCCGGCGATTGATCGTCCCCGCCGCGATCATGTTCACCGCTTTTCTTGCGGCTCTATTCGCTTACTTCTTCACCAGCCTGCACAACGCCTATCACGAGGCGGAAGAGCGTAGTCTCACTGCGATTACGAATTCGTTCTCCATCGAACTTGAACATCGAGAGCAGATCGCATCAACATTGGCGGCTACCACCGCTAGCAATCCCGCGATCCAAGAAGCGCTTGCCAACCAAGACCGCGAAGCGCTGAGAGCATTGGCGCAATCCAATCTACCGATGTTGAGTAATCCCGAGGCGAACGTCACACAGAACAGATTCTTCCTGCCAGACGGAACCTTGCTTTTCAGCGCCAACTCATCTTCAAATGGAGAAGAAAGCCCTCCATCAGCGAGTCTGCCAGCCAATATTCAAGAAGGACCCGTTTCAGGCTTGGGAGTTGAGGGCGGGACTCTCGTCATTCGCGGGCTATCGCCGGTCTTCCGCAACAGCCAATACGTTGGAGTCGTTGAATACCAGATCGGCTTGAACGCCGCAGTGTTTGAATCGCTGAGAGAAAAATACGGCGCGGATTGGCGCGTCCTCCTTCCCAAAGACCTCGTTCCAAATGGGTCATTGGCGGAGCCGGGACCGAACGACGACTTGCTGGTTGTAACGCGCACGGGAGGTTCTTCGATATTCAACACGCCAGCCAGTTACACGGCTGCCCTGAATGGAACCCAAACGATCACTCACCCAAGTAAAGACGGGCGCGATTACGCCCTGCTCTCTTCGCCGATCTTCGATTCATCCGGGCAGATCATCGGTGTTCTCGATATTTTGTACGACCACACTCACATCTCTGCGGCGCAGAATACGCGGCTTGTCTTTGCGATCATGGCAAGTCTCATCGTGTTGACTCTCGGGTTGATAGGTCTGTACCTATTGATGCGCCGGACGCTTCAACCCATTCAGGTATTGACGCGCGCCGCCTCCGAAATTTCCGAAGGAAAACCGGTGTCTTTCATCAACGCCAAACCCAGCAGCGACGAGATCGGCGTTTTGATCGAAGTGTTCAACCGAATGACAAGCCAATTACGCAGTTCGATCACTGACCTTGAACAGCGCGTGCAAGAGCGCACCCGCGATCTGGAAGATCAATCAGAGCGGTTACGCGCGGCGGCGGAAATATCGAAAAACACAGCCTCGCTAAAACGGCTCGACGAGGCGCTTGAAAGATCGGCGAAATTAATTCTCGATCGCTTCAAGTATTACCATGTCGGCATTTACATCATAGACAGCGACAAGAAAAGCGCCTCGCTGGTTGCATCGCCAACCGACGCCGGCGAGCAAATGTTAAACGACAAATATGAAGTACGCATCGGCGATACAACGGTCGTAGGACGCGCGGCGGCAACCGGCGAACCTCGAGCGATCTCTGGAAAAACCGCCGACTCGCGCTTAACGGCAAACGCATACCTGCCCGATACCCGTTCAGAACTTGCGCTGCCTCTAAAAGTGGAAGACCGGGTGATCGGAATTTTGGACATCCATAGCGAAAAAGAGCAGGCGTTCACAGCGGAGGATATATCCGTCATGCTCGTGCTTGCAGACCAACTTGCCAGCGCCCTCGAACGCACGCGGTTGTTGGAAGAATCGACCAATGCGCTCAACGAACTCGAACGCGCCTACGGCCGCTTTACCTCTTCGGGATGGCAAAAGTTCACCGCCAGCGGAAGACTGCGCAACCTCGGCTACCGATCTGACAATATCCGCATCGAGCCGGTGACGCGCCTGACTGAAACAAGCAAAGAGGCATTGCTCAGCGGCAACAGCGTCGTCACGAATGGGAGCGATACGCACCACGAGGTTGCTATTCCAATTAAATTCCGCGGACAGATCATCGGTGTTGTCCATGCCAAGATCCAATCAGGCTACGGAGAGAAACCGCCGTCTCTACGCTTGAACTTGCCGTAGACCGTCTCGCCTCATCCTTGGAAAGCGCGCGCCTCTACGAGGAAGCAAAGGTCCGCGCGGACCGCGAACAAACAATATCGCAGATCACAAGTGCGATCAGTTCGTCCAGCGATTATGAAACCATCCTCCGCACAACCATCCGCGAAATTGGGCACGCGCTGAAAGATACCGAGGTCGGCATCCAGATCGTTGACGACGCAGCTCAAGATTCGATCAACGAGGGGAGGAATTAGTCATGCGCCAAATTCTTGCTAAGTGGTTCACCCCTCCGGTGTTTGAGGGCAACGAGGAAAAGACGCGCATCGCAGGCTTGCTTAATTCCATGCTGCTCTTCGCTACGATCATAACCCTGCTGGCTCTGCCGTTTCTTTTGAGTTCGACCGAAGCATCTGACCGGGCGACGCTTTTGGTTTTTATACTTCCGTATATCCTCGTCAATATTATTGCATTATGGATGATGCGGCGAGGAGCGGTCACCGCCGCATCCTACTTGTTCTTGTTCAATATCGGATTGGTAATCTTCGGCTCCTACGCGACGAGTCCTTCGGGAAGCGCGGGCGCAGCGTTGAGTCTTACCAGCGTGATCGCTTTTACAAATGTGTTGCTGGGCGCGCGCGCTGTCAGGCGGTTGGTCGGATTTGTTCTGCTCTTCACCCTCGCCGTCACAATTGCCCAAATACGCGGCTGGCTCACACCCGCGTTCTCCCTGACTCTTGACCCGATGACAAACTGGTTCTCAACCGCAATTGTCCTTGCGCTGACCGGCGCAGGCATATACATGTCATCGGTCAGCTTGAAGCGTTCATTAGACAACTCAGTGGCAAGCCGGCAGAATCTGCAAACCGCAAACAACGAATTGGCAAACCTGCAAAAGGAACTTGAGAATCGCGTCAAGGAACGAACTGCCGACCTTGAAAAAAAGGCGACCCAACTTCAAACCGTTTCAGATGTGGCTAGCGCAATCGCATCGGTGCAAGATTTGGATGCGCTCCTGCCCGCCATCACAGAACTGGTCAGCAAAAAATTTGGCTTCTATCACGCGGGCATCTTCCTTGTAGATGACGCAAATCAATACTCTGTTTTGCGAGCCTCGAACAGCGAAGGCGGCAAGCGGATGTTGAACCGTCAGCACAAACTCACGCTGGACACTCACAGCATGGTCGGCTACACCACATCGCTGGGCATGCCGCGCATCGCTCTCGACGTGGGAGCGGACGCCGTCTATTTTAGCAACCCAGACCTCCCGGCGACTCGATCCGAAATGTCGCTCCCCCTCCGCGTGGGCGAGCGAGTCATCGGCGCGCTGGACGTGCAAAGCACAGAGAGAAACGCCTTCACGCAAGAAGATACCGAGGTGCTGACGATCCTAGCAGACCAAATCGCCATTGCGATTGAAAATGCCCGGTTATTCAGCGCGTCAAAAATCGCGCTCGAGGAATCGCAAGTCACCGTTGACCAGTATATTAGGCAGGAATGGAAAAGCTTTAGCCGCCAGGCGCGACAGAACGGATTTACATTCGACGGCAGGCAAATTGCGCCCATCCTCGCGCAAGGACCATCAGAGCGAACGAAACGCGTCGCTCAAACGGGACGACTCACACTTGAAAGAGACACCGAGAGCGTCAGCATCCCGATCAAATTGCGCGGACAAACCATCGGCGTCCTTGATGTCAGATCGAAAAAGGGGCAACGTCAATGGACCGACGATGAGATCGCCTTGCTCGAAGCCGCCGCCGACCGCGCTGCATTTGCCCTCGAGAACGCCCGCTTGGTAGAAAGCGCCCAACGCCGCGCATCGCGCGAACGCGCCATCGGCGAAATTTCCGGGAAGATCGGCGCCATCAGCGAGAGAAATCTCATTTTGCAAACGGCGGTGGAAGAGTTGGGCAGAAAGATCGGCAACTCCGAAATCGTTATTGAACTTGAGACCGAGGAATAGCAGGTAGATTATGTGGAAATCTGTGGCAAATTTCTTTACGCCGCCGAAATTTGAGAACGACGAAAGTAAAACACGCGCCGCGCTGTACGTGCATTGGATCGCGCTCGTGTTCATGGCTGCGATCCTGCTAACCATCGGCGCCAGCAAGTTTAGCGATGAAGCTATTGCTTTCAACGCCTTCGACGCAATACTCTTCAGTGTATTCCTGCTACTTGCCCTGATCTGGAACCTCTCAAAAAAGGGATATGTACAAGCGGCAAGTATTTTACTCATATCCATTTTATGGATTGCCGTTAATGGCGCCGCCTATCTTGGGGCAGGTGTGCGTGATTCATCGTTCATTGCCAATTTCATGGTGCTAATGGCTGCCGGCTTATTGCTCGGCTGGAAAGCGGCAGTTCTCATTACCGCGCTAACCGTAGTGGCGGGTTTCAGTCTCGCAAATTTGGAAATTGCGGGTTTAACTCCCGAAGTGTATTCGCCAAAATCACCTTTAGTTGTGATTCAAGAAACAACTTTAATTTTCGGTATTTTTGCCGCGCTGATCTCTCTACTGATCAGCGGTCTCGAAAATGCCGTGAAACGAACACGGGCAGGCGCAAAAGAACTTGAAAGCGCCAACGTAGATCTGAACGCCGCGCGAGCGCGCCTCGAAGAAAACAGGAACGAATTGCTGATCGCAAATCAACAACTGGAACAACGCGCGGAGAGGATCGGCGCCATCGCGAATATCGCAAAGACCATTACGCTGGTTCAAGAGATCGAACGCCTGCTTCCATCTGTGGTCACTTCGATCAGCGGCAGGTTCGGCTATTACCATGTTGGAATTTACTTGACTGACGAGAACGGGCAAAACGCCATACTTCGGGCTTCGAGCAGCGAGGGAGGCTTGCAGATGATCCGCCGCAAATATCAAGTCAAAGTCCCGTCAGACGATATCGTTGGCATCGTTGCCGATCGCGGAGAGGCGCATGTTGCGCAGCCCGATGAAGTTCAAACAACGCGAACGCATCTTACCGACCTGCCAGAGACGCGCTCGCAACTTGTTCTGCCTCTCAAAGAAAGAGAGATCGTGATCGGCGTCTTGGACATTCATGCAGTCGAGCCGAACGCCTTTTCTCAAGAGGATGTTTCCACCCTGCAGATTCTCGCCGATCAGGCGGCGATAGCGATTCAAAATGCTCGTTCATCCGAGCAGGCAAAAGACGCCCTGCATCGAGCGGAGATCGTTTCTCGCCAACTGACCAACAAAGCATGGAGCGAATATTCCGAATCGCAAGAGCGAAAAGGATATCGCTACGACGGACTCAAACCTGAGCCCATCAAAGAAAAAGTTCGATTCAACGAATCGGAAAAACCTTTGACCGTTCCGATCACGTTGCGCGGTCAAGTCATTGGGAACCTAAAGTTAAATCCATCCGAAGCATCGCGGCGATGGACCGAGGACGAGATTGCGATGGCAGAGGCAACCGCAGAGCGCGTTGCGCTTGCCCTCGAGAGCGCCCGCCTGCTGGATGACGCCCAAAAGCGCGCGCAACGCGAGACTTTCCTATCCGAAGTTTCTACAAAACTTGGCGCGTCCTTCCAAGTGGATTCGATCCTGCGCGACACGGTCGAGGAACTTGGGCAAACATTCAAGAACGCTACGGTTTCCTTCCAACTCACCAACCCGGCTTCGGACAATGGCAACAATGGATCAAGCCGAAAGAACGGCTCATAGACGGACAAGATGATGAAAAACCCCGCGCAAGCGACGCCAACCTCCCTGCCCGCCCGCCTTTGGTCTTTTTTGACCTCTCCCCATCCATCCATTCAAGATGTGGGCGAGCGCCGGCGTGCCCAATTGCTATCATCGCTCACGCTGATCATCACGTTGTCACTGACTTTAGGAGCCCTCACCGCCTCCTCCCCAAACACTTTTATTGGCTTCCTTGGCATCACTCTTCTTGCCTACACTCTTAGCCGCACTCGTTTCTACAGCGTCGGAGCATATTTCTTCACCTTTGCATTCACCGCGGTCCCCTACATCACGATCTATCTCGGCACGGCTGGCAGTATCGATTCGGCGATCACCAGCACCGTTCCGATCGCGCTGATTCTCGCCAGCGCCTTGCTTTCACAAAGAGGGTTCTTCCTTCTTTCCATAGCGATGCTTGCAGCCACGATCACTTCGGTTTCGTATGCCGACCCCAAATATCTTATTGACTCAACTTTTGTTCCAGTCCGCACGAGTGGGATCATGTTTTCTACGGCATTATTGATGTATGGAATCACGATATTTCGTTCCCGTACGGAGAGAGAACGCGTCAAGCAGATTAGCGACGTGAACCGTGAACTGGAAAACCTGACGAACGATCTAGAGAATCGCGTCAACCAGCGTACAAACGAACTGAACGAGGCAAGCAAAACCACAACCCGCCGCGCCGCGCAACTTCAAACCATCGCGGACCTCACTCAGGCAATTGCGCGGGTGCAAGACCCAAATGAAATATTCTCCGCCGCCGCCACGCTCATCAGCGACCGGTTCGGGTTCTATCACGTTGGAATCTTTTTGTTAGACCACGACCGGGAATACGCTATTTTGCAAGCCGCAAACAGCGCCGGCGGACAAAAGATGCTCGCACGCGGACACCGCCTCGCGCTTGGAACCGGCGTTGTGGGCTTTGCCGCTCGGACGAGAAAACCCCGCATCGCCCTCGACGTGGGAGCGGACGCAGTTTTCTTCAACAACCTCGACCTCCCCGATACCCGTTCTGAGATCGCGTTGCCGTTGATCTATAACGAACAAGTCATCGGCGTGCTGGATGTGCAAAGTAAAGAAGCGGGAGCATTCTCGGAAGATGACTTCCGCGTGTTAGGCACGCTCGCAAGTCAATTGGCAATTGCTATCGAAAACGTCCGCTTGCTTTCGGAGGCGCGCGCCTCAACCAAACAAATGGAAGAAGTGTACAACGAGTTTATCCGCACGCAATGGAGTCGCACCAGCGAGAGAATGGATTTTGCCGGCTTCCGCTACAACGCCGGGAGGATCGAGTTAGTGGAACCGTTGGCGGCGGATGCCACGGCGAATCAAGCCGCCCCGTCGGATTCGAACCGGAGAGAGATCACGGTGCCGGTGAAATTGCGCGGAGAGACCATCGGCGTGCTGCACGTGGAATCCAACGATCTGTCAAAAGAATGGCGGTCCGACGAGATCAGCCTGATGGAAGCGGTGGCAGAACGCGCGGCGCTCGCGCTTGAAAATGCGCGCCTGTTTCA
>JAXLVX010000038.1:0-33679 GCA_046328795.1 Anaerolineales bacterium
CATGTCAGATTCCTGCGAATGCCAGCAAGGCTCCGAATGCGAAAATGAAGAGAAGATAGCCGATGAGAAAAACGATTCCCTTCATCCTCGTTGACGGGTTGCGTGAGCCGATCTGCCAGCCTGCGATTCCAGCAGGGATGGCGGAGACGGCAATGCTCACGAGTTTGATCGCGCCCGCAGGCAGGTTAATTCTCGACGCTGTCCCAAGCATGAGGACGGTCATCCTGCCGAACAGTTCCAAGTTCAGTGCCAGCTTGTAAAGGAAGATCGAGCTGTAATCCAAAAACTTGAGCGGTAAAAAGACAACCAGAAAAATAAAGATGCCAATCAATGCGCCAACCAGCGGACCCTGACTTTTCCAGAACATGCTTTCATCTTTCTTCTTTCCTCTTTCCATCATCTACTTTCCACTTTCCAACGATTTCAAAATTTCCTTCGCGCGATCCATCCTCACAATTCTCTCCTCCGCCATTTGACTTGCCACTCTTTCAATTAATTCTCCTGTTGCCCCCGCCGCAATGGCAACCTGCCTCGCGTGCAGTGACATGTGTCCACGCTGGATGCCTTCGGTGGCAAGCGCGCGAAGTGCCGCCATGTTTTGCGCGAGTCCCACCGAGACGATGATCTCAGCCAACTCGCCAGCGGATTTCACGTCCATCAACTTGATCGCGGCTTGCGCGGCAGGGTGAACTTTGGTCGCCCCCCCGACGATTCCCACCGCCAGCGGCATTTCGAGTTCGCCGACTAAATTTCCATCGTCATCTTTCGACCAGGTAGATAATGAAGTGTACTTGCCAGAACGAGCCGCATACGCATGCGCTCCCGCTTCGATGGCTCGCCAGTCGTTGCCAGTGGCGATCACAACGGGATCAATTCCGTTCATGATGCCTTTGTTGTGCGTTGCGGCGCGGTAGGGGTCTGCGGCGGCAAAGGCATACGCGGCGATGATTCCGTCTCGCACTTCTTCGCCACTGTAAGGCGGGATGCCATCCCGCCCCACGATCTCTAGCTCTTTGGCGGGAATCACACACGTCGCTTTTGCCATGCGTTTATCCGACAGGTTCGAGAGAATCTTCAAATGCACCCGCCCGCCAGTAATTTCTTCGATTCTTGGCGCGAGTCGTTCGCACGCCGTGTTGACCGCGTTCGCGCCCATCGCGTCGCGCACATCGTAGATCAAGTGGATGACGAGAAATTTTCCGATGGGGGATTCTGCGATACTGCGGACTTCCAAATCCCGCGCGCCTCCGCCTCTGGACTTGAGGCTGGATTCGGCTGCGTCAACGTACGTCAACAGTTCGGCTTTTCGTATCAACACCTGCTCGGCGGCTTTGTCCAAATCTTCGACGTCCAACACCTGCAACTGACCGATCATCAGCGGTTCTGTGCTTGTGGCAGTGAATCCGCCGTTTGAGCGGGCAAGTTTCGCCATGAACGACGCGCCCGCAATGACGGACGGTTCTTCTATTACCATGGGAATGAGCACATCCCGTCCATTGACGGTGAAGTTGAGCGCGATGCCGAGGGGCAGGGAAAAGGTCCCAATCGCGTTTTCGACCATGTGCGAGGCGACGTCAAGGGCGAGAGGGCTGGTAAGCGGAATCAGCTCGCCCGGCGAAAGAGGCGAAGCGTCCGCTAGTGTGGCGCGGCGCTCGTCGAGAGTCAGATCATAGAAGCCGGGGATTCGTGAAGTCGTCATGATACGTTGAGATATTGTAGTCTGGTTGGCTCGCAAAATCTATCATGTTTATGAGATAATGCGGGCATGTTGCTTACCCGTGAACAATTGCAGGAACGTTTGATCGCGTTGCATCAAGCCAGCCTTGAATTGGTGAAGGATGTTTCGCTGGAGCATTTATTGGAGCGGATCGCGGCGGTAGCCTGCGAACAGGCGGGGGCGCGTTATGCCGCGCTTGGCGTGTTGAATAGCGAGGGCGGGCTTGTCAAGTTTATTTCTGTGGGATTGACCGAAGAGCAGATTAGGCTTATCCCAAATGAGCCGCATGGTAAGGGGTTGGTTGGGGAATTGATGAATAGGGAGGAGCCTTTGCGCGTGCCGGTTATTCTGGAGCACCCGCGTTCGGTTGGGTTTCCTGAAAATCATCCAGTGATGGTTTCGTTCTTGGGCGTTCCCATCCGTACCGGCGATGTTCAATTGGGTCAACTTTATCTTACCGACAAGATAGATGCCCTGGAATTCACCTCGGATGACGAGAAGATCATCCAAATGTTGGCTACTTACGCGGCGGCGGCGATCCAAAATGCCCGTATGGTGGAACAGATGCGGGATCGTGATCTAGCCTTGACCCGCCGTAACGTGGATATGTCTCTGTTGAACGGCATCGCAACGACCCTCACATCCAGTTTGGAACTCGACGAGATCCTAAATCAAACTCTCGCGCTGGTGATGAACTACATGAAGGTGGAAGCAGGCGAGATATTCCTCCTGTCTGAGGATCAAGATACTCTTCGCATGGTCTTGCATCGGGGGCAAGCCGCGGAGGCATTTTGGACGCATAATCAATTCCAAATAGGGGAAGGGTATATAGGCGTCGTTGCTCAAACCCGCAAGCCTATGGTCAGCGCTCACCTTGAAGATGATGCTCTTTTTGTGCGTGAGGCGGTAACTAAGGCAGGATTTCATCAGATGGTCTGCATTCCTCTGCTCTCCGGTGAGAATTTGATGGGGGTCATGAGTGTTGCGTCTCGAGCCAGCGAACCGATTGACAATCGAATCGTTGAAATGATGGCGGCGGTCGGCAATTGGGCTGGTCTGGCGATTGAAAATGCGCGCCTGCATACAAATGCCCGCCGTTTAGCGGTGCTTGAAGAGCGCGATCGCATTGGTATGGATCTGCACGATGGAGTCATTCAATCTATTTATGGGCTTGGGTTGTCGCTTGAAAACGCGCTCCTTTCATTAAATGAGGACTCTGTCGAGGCGAAGCAGCGCGTTCAAGGCACGATTGATGGTTTGAATCAAGTGATCCGCGATCTGCGGGCGTATATTTTGGATTTGAAACCGAGGCAAATGGGCGAAGATGGGCTGGTCGGCGGTGTTCAACGGCTTGTTGCAGAGTTCAAAGCCCATACATTTGCCGAAGTTCAACTCACGTATGCTGAAAAAGGTTTGAAGAACCTTCCAGAATCGCATTCTCTTGCCTTGTTCCATCTCTGTCAGGAGGCTTTAGCGAACACGGCGAAGCATGCAAAAGCAAAAAACGTGCATATTTCTCTTTGGAGAACGAAAGACCGAGCGTTGATGGAGATACGCGACGATGGAATCGGCTTCGATATGGAGAATACGAACATCAACATTGGTCATGGGCTTGCGAACATGGAGACTCGCGTGCGATCGGTGGGCGGCGATGTTGAAATTTCATCGCACTTGAACGAGGGAACGACAATATTGGCATGGGTTCCGCGCCATGCGCGCGCGTGAATCGAACGACTCGTTGAATCTTTAACATTGAATCTCAAAATTTTGCGATTCAATTTGCGCATGTGAAAATGTTTTCAACAAACGTTCTTTAACAACAACCAATATATCGGATTCATTGCAGGCAAAATGGCGGCTCGACCCCATATATGGGGGTGTGGATAACTTTGCGGTGCGCACATGGCTGAAACGCGCGTTCTATGAAAGAGACGCCGCTCGTTTGTTTACGCAAGAACTTTTTAACGTTGAGCGACCTTAAAAAAACGGATGTTTTAAATATACCGTAGGCTTTTCGTGTTGTACTTTTTATTTGTTGTGCTAGAATGTCAACACGCTGAGATATGGATGTGGAGATCGAAACGCATCTTTGAATCCCTGTTAGTTTTTGAAATACAACAAAATATGATGTGAAAGTAGCCGCTGACGAAGCGGATTGATTTCACATTGTTTATCACGGTCGTTGAGGAGAGACAATGAACGCAGAACAGGCATGGCAATCCGTACTTGGACAACTTCAAATGGAGATGCCGCGCGCTTCGTTTGATACGTGGGTGCGCGATACTCGACCTGTTTCCTTCCATAACGGCATGTTGACCATCGGCGTTCGCAACGCGTACGCGCGCGATTGGCTCGAAAACCGCCTTGCCAGCACAGTGAATCGCTTGCTCGGCGGGATCTTGAACGGGAGTGTGGCGGTCACTTTTGTTGTACACGGCAATGAGAAAGAAATAGAGGCGGATGAACCGCATCAAACGCCGGTGGAAGTTGATTCGGCTCCTGAGCCAAGTATCCGCAATTCGACTTTAAATCCCCGCTATGTCTTTGAGAACTTTGTCGTAGGTTCTGGCAACAGATTGGCGCACGCCGCGTGCCTCGCTGTCGCTGAGAAGCCTGCCCGCGCGTATAATCCGCTTTCCTCTATGGGGGAGTTGGGCTTGGTAAAACTCATTTGCTTCACGCCATCGGCAATGCTTGTCACTCGCGAGGGCTGAGCGTGTTGTATGTTTCCTCCGAGGAATTCACCAACGACATGATCACCGCCATCCGCACGCACACCACGCAGGCGTTCCGCGAGAAATATCGCTCCATTGACGTGTTGTTGATTGATGATATTCAATTCATCGCCGGGAAAGAATCCACACAGGAGGAATTTTTCCATACCTTCAACACATTGCATGGGCAGGATAAGCAGATCATCGTTTCATCGGATCGCCCGCCGAAGTCGCTGGTGACGCTGGAAGAACGCCTCCGCTCGCGGTTCGAGTGGGGACTCACGGCAGACATCCAGCCGCCCGATCTGGAGACGCGGCTTGCCATCCTCCGCTCGAAGGCTGAACGGACGGGGCGGCAGGTGTCGGATGAAATTCTGGAAAGCATCGCGCGGAGAGTGCAGTCGAACATCCGCGAGTTGGAGGGAGCGTTGAACCGAATCCTTGCGTATGCCGACTTGAGCGGCTCGTCGCTGACGCCGAACTTGGTCGAGGCGGCGTTGGCTGATTTGTTGCCTCAACACAGCGACGTTGCGCCGTCGAAAGTGATCGAGTTGGTCGCCAAAGAGTGGCAAGTGACAGTGGACGCCTTGATCGGGCGCGATCGCTCGAGGAAGGTCGCCCAGCCTCGTCAGGTGGCGATGTATCTTTTGAGGAAGGAAACGGATTCATCCCTGCCGCAGATCGGCGAGGCGCTTGGCGGGCGCGATCACACGACTGTGATGTATGCGATAGATAAAATATCGGGCGAGATCGAAACGAAGACCGATTTGAGGAAGGCATCGTGCTGGCGATAAACAGCAGTTATATGGCGAAGCGGCTGTCGTTTGAATTCTGTTCGATCAATTAATTCATTTGCGGAAATGCACATTCGGAGGGCGCGGGGAACTCCGAATGTGCATTTAAAGGCTGATGGTTAGGGGCAGGTTGCCTGTCGAAGCGAAGCGGGGAGTCTCGTCAAATCCTGTGTTATAATCCCGCCGCTTCCAAGCCCTTCGACTGCGGCACAAAGATCATGTGCCTCCGTTCAGGGAGGAGCAACATCTTGCCTGGGACGGGCATAGAGCGTCCCTGAGCGGGTCATCAAATCCCGCTAAACTTTTTCTGCCCGGTTGAGGCAGATTGCTAGGAGAACAATGGCAGTTATATCTATGAAAGCCCTGCTTGAGAGCGGCGTCCATTTTGGGCATCGCACCAACAAGTGGGACCCGCGCATGAAGCCGTATATTTTTACGGAGCGCAACGGCATTCACATCATTGACCTGCAACAGACATCCAAGTTGTTGAGCCAGGCATACAATGTGATCCGCGATGCGGTCGCCAATGGCGGCACGATTTTGTTTGTCGGCACGAAGCGACAGGCGCAAGAGACGGTGGCGGAAGAAGCCGCCCGTTGCGGTATGCCGTTCGTAACCGAGCGTTGGATGGGCGGTATCCTCACCAACTGGTCCACGATGCACGACCGCATTCAAGAATTCGAACGTCTCGAAAAGATGCGCGATACCGGCGAACTCGAACGCTTGACCAAGAAGGAAGGCTTGCTGATCGAACGCGAGATCGTGCGTTTGTCCACCCGCCTTTCGGGCATCCGTTCGATGAAGCGCCGCCCGGATCTGTTGTTCATCATTGACGTGGGACGCGAAGACTCGGCGGTGCATGAAGCGAACTTGCTCGGCATTCCCATCGTTGCGATGGTGGATACGAATTGCAACCCGCTAAACGTGGATTATGTGATCCCCTCGAACGATGACGCGATTCGCGCGATCAAGTTGTTGGTTGCAAAGGTCGCCGACGCGGTGCTAGAAGGCAAATCCATGCGCAAGGAAGATGAACCTGAGGAAGCGCCTGCGGAAGCAAAGAGCAAATCTGAGCGATCTTCGCGTAAGGCTCCGAAAGTGGTGGAGACCGACGATGAACTTGGCGACGACGCCTTGCTTGGCGAAGCCACATTGGCAAAGATGAGCGCCTCGCGTCAGCCGGCCGAGGAAGCGGCTCCCGCCGCGCCGGTTGAGGAAGTTAAAGAGACTGCTCCCGAAGTTGCCGAAACGCCTTCGGCAGAAGCAGGAGAGTAGGGAATAATGGCAACAGTTACGACTGAGATGATCAAAGAATTACGCGCCGCAACCAGCGCCGGTATGTTAGATTGCCGCAAGGCGCTCGAAGAATCGGACGGCGATTTTCAAAAAGCGGTAGATTGGCTGAGAGAAAAAGGCATGGCGACCGCCGCCAAACGCGCCGACCGCGAAGCGTCGCAAGGTATTGTCGAGTTGTATTCGCACGGCGGGGGGCGCGTCGGCGTGATGGTGGAAGTGAACTGCGAATCCGATTTTGTGGCGCGTTCCGATAAATTCCGCGAACTGGCGCACGAACTGGCGTTGCAGATCGCCGCATCCGCGCCGCGCTACCTGAAAGTGGAAGATATTCCTGCCGACGTGTTCGACCATGAAGCGGAGATCGCCCGCGCGCGCGCAAAGGAAGACGGTAAACCGGAGAACATCCACGAAAAGATCGTGCAGGGGCGGCTCGAAAAGTTCAAGGATGAAGTTGTGCTTTCGCGGCAGGCGTACATCCGCGACGAATCGATCACCGTAGAAAAGTTGATCCTTCAAACGGTCGCCGCTATCGGCGAAAACGTGGTCGTCCGACGCTTCCAGCGCTGGGAGTTGGGCGAGAGTTTGAACAATTAAAGTAAAATGACCAACCAGACGGTTGGTCATTTTTTTGAGCCCTCACCCATCCCTCTCCCAAAGGGAGAGGGCAAAACCAAAAGGAGAAACATGAGCGACATCAAATACAAACGGATCCTGCTCAAGTTGAGCGGGGAGGCGCTTGGAGGCAAGTCTGGTTTTGGCATTGACGTGGATGAGGCGGAAGCCATTGCTGTCCGTATCAAGGAAGTCCACGAGATGGGCGTGGAAGTGGCGATCGTCATCGGCGCGGGAAACTTGTGGCGCGGCAAGCAAGGACTGGAGCGCGGCATGGATCGCGCCACTGCCGATTACATGGGCATGCTCGCCACGGTGATGAACGCCATGGCGTTGATGGACGCGTTGGAGCGCGGAGGCGTGTACACCCGTGTCATGTCCGCGATCGAGATGCGCGCGATCGCCGAACCCTACATCCGCCGCCGCGCCATCCGTCACTTGGAGAAGAGGCGGGTGGTCATCTTCGGCGCGGGGACGGGGAATCCGTTTTTCTCCACCGATACTGCCGCCGCTCTGCGCGCCAATGAAATTGACGCGAACGTGGTCATCAAAGCCACAAAAGTGGACGGGGTGTACGACTCGGACCCGAAGAAGAATCCCGATGCGAAGAAGTTCGATGAGTTGAATTACATCGAAGTGATCAACCGCAGGCTCGAAGTGATGGACAGTACCGCCATCACGCTGTGCATGGAAAATAAAATGCCCATCCTTGTAGTGAATCTGTGGGATAACCATGCCCTGCTCGCCGCGCTCAAAGGCGAACCTGTTGGCACCCTCGTGCATGGGTAGAACAAATACGCAGTACGGAGTATAGATATTGTGTACTGTGTACTGCGTATTACGTATTACGTATCCATCTCAGGTTTCTTTCAAAGACTCTCGCGCAGTGTCTGTTGCATAGCGAATTTTGAAATTTTGGGGTATCCTTGTATCGGCTATGAGATACGATTCAAAACCCGACTTTAACTATCCTAAATACACGTTTGCAGATATTTCCGCAGGAGGCTGTGGTGATCAAAGACATTCTTACCAGCGCTGAAAGTCGAATGCGCGGCGCGATCCAAGTGTTACATGAAGACCTCGGCGCCATCCGCACGGGGCGCGCCAACCCGGGCTTGGTTGAAAAACTTCCCATCGAATATTATGGAGCGCCCACGCCTCTCTTGCAATTGGCTTCGATCAGCGTGCCAGAGGCGCGCACGATCATGATCAAGCCGTTCGATGCCTCCACGTTGAAAGCAATTGAGAAAGCGATTCAAACCTCCGACTTGGGGCTGAACCCCAATAGTGACGGCAAGGTCATCCACCTCAACCTCCCGCCGTTGAACGAAGAGCGCCGCCGCGACCTGGTCAAGCATGTGCATCATCGCCTGGAAGAAGCGCGAGTCGCCGTCCGCAACATCCGCCGCGACGCGCACAACGATCTGCGTGATTTTGAAAAAGAGAAATTGATCTCGGAAGACGATCTGGAGCGCGGCGAAGAAGACCTGCAAAAACTTACCGACAAATACGTTGAAGAAGTTGCGGCGCACGGAAAGACAAAAGAATCCGAGATTATGGAAGTCTAGTATGTCATTGCGAGGAGAGCCGTAGGCTCGACGAAGCAATCTCCTCATCTTGTTGGAGATTGCCGCGCGGCCAACGAACGGCGGTTCGCAACGACAGGTAAATTTATGGCTGATACCCCTTTCAACATCCCGCAAGATAAAGTTCCCCGCCATGTTGCCATGATCATGGACGGCAACGGACGCTGGGCGCTTTCACGCGGATTGCCGCGCCTTGCCGGTCACAAATCCGGCACCGAGAATCTGCGGCGCATCATCCGCGCGTCGGTGGAGTTTGGGGTCAAGTATCTCACCATCTACGCGTTCTCCACAGAAAATTGGGGACGCCCGCCCGAAGAAGTGCAAGGATTGATGTTCATCCTCGAGGACGTGATTGACCGCGAACTTGCCGAACTCAACAAAGAGGGCGTGCAGTTGCGTCACATCGGACGTTTGGAAAGACTCGCGCCGAATTTGCAGGAAAAAGTGTTAGACGCCATCGAGTTGACGAAGAACAACGACCGCCTTGTGTTGAACGTGGCGTTCAATTACGGCGGACGCGACGAGATCGTCAACGCGATTCAAAATATTATGAAAGACGGCGTGCCTCCCGAAGACGTGACCGATGAACTGGTGAGCCGTTATTTGTACACAGCAGGCACGCCTGACCCCGATCTCATCATCCGCACGTCGGGTGAATTGCGCGTGAGCAACTTCCTCATCTGGCAGGGAGCCTATTCCGAGTTGTACGTCACGCCGAAGTATTGGCCCGATTTTGACCGCAACGAATATGGTCGCGCGCTCGAGACCTTCGCCTCGCGCGATCGCCGCTACGGAAAAGTTTCGTCGAACGAATACGAGGCATCCAGTGCCTAAGCGGATCTTGACCGCGATCATTTTGGCGGTCATTGGCTTGCCGGCAATTATTTACGGGGGCGTTTTTTATTTTGCGGCGATCGCCATCGTCCTCGCAGGAAGCGCATGGGAATTTGCGCACATGTACCGGGCGGTCCAATTTGAGCCGCATCAATGGATCACTATCGGAGGCGTGCTGTTGATTGCCACAGCGCGCTTCTTTTTTGCCGAAGTTGCCATCCCCGTCATGGTTCTGTCTATCATGGTCGCCATGACCGCGCATGTGATCGCGTTCGAGCGCGGCAGAGACAAAGCCGCGCTGGATTTTTCCGTCACGGTCGCGGGCATTGTGTACATCGGCTGGCTCGGCTCGTATCTGCTGGATATTCGTTCGCTTCCCGCAGGTGGATGGTGGCTGATGTTCGTCCTGCCGCTGGTGTGGGCGAGCGATACCGGCGCATATTCCATCGGCGCGGTGTATGGCAAACACAAAATGTCGCCGCGCATTAGCCCGAAGAAAAGCTGGGAAGGATATTTCGCCGGCGTGTTCACGTCGGTGATCGTCGGCGCGTTCTTTGCGTA
Source organism: Anaerolineales bacterium (assembly GCA_046328795.1). GTDB lineage: Bacteria > Chloroflexota > Anaerolineae > Anaerolineales > Villigracilaceae > Defluviilinea. The sequence continues at coordinate 10,115 of JAXLVX010000038.1, forward strand.
TGCCTTTTCCACGCTGGGACCTCAGCCGCTTGGCGGCTTGATCACGCCGTTGAAAGGCGCGTTGTTCGGTTTGGTCATCGGCGCGTTAACTCCGCTGGGCGACCTCGGCGAGAGCGTGTTCAAAAGGCAGAGCGGGATGAAAGACTCGAGTCACATCCTGCCCGGTCACGGCGGGTTCCTCGACCGCATCGACTCGTGGATCTGGGGCGCGCCGCTCGGGTTTTTCCTGATCCAATTTTTTATTTTATGAATCGCGTGTAGGATGCGTTCTCTAACGCATCCGTCGGCGCGAAAGAGCGCCGACTACACACAAATATTCTGAAACGGAGGAACAATGAACAAGAAAAACGATCCAACCAGAAACCTTGCGCTCGAACTCGCGCGCGTCACCGAAGCCGCCGCGATGGCGGCGGGGCGCTTCATGGGGCGCGGAGATAAAGAAGCGGCGGACCAAGCCGCCGTCAACGCGATGCGGACCGTCCTCCAAACTGTGGATATGAACGGGATCATCGTCATCGGCGAAGGCGAGAAGGATAACGCGCCGATGTTGTTCAACGGCGAGACGGTGGGAAGCGGCTCTTCTCCCGACGTGGATGTTGCCGTGGATCCCATTGACGGGACTCGCCCTTTAGCCTTTGGGCGATCGAACTCGCTGGCGACGGTCGCCATCGCCCCGCGCGGAACGATGTTCGACCCCGGTCCGTTTGTGTACATGAACAAGATCGCGGTGGGACCCGAAGCGAAGGGCAAGATCAACATCGAAAAATCCATTACTGAAAATTTGAAAGCGATCGCGAAAGCGAAGAACAAAGAGGTGGAAGATCTGACGACCATCATCCTTGACCGCGACCGCCACAAAGAGATGATCGCCGAGATCCGCAAAGCGGGCGCGCGCATCCGCCAGATCCCCGATGGCGACGTGGGCGCGGCGTTGATGACCGCGTGGCATAACTCCGGCGTGGATGTGCTATTCGGCGTGGGCGGCACACCCGAAGGCGTGCTTGCCGCGTGCGCGCTGCGAGCCATGGGCGGAGAAATCCAAGGCAAACTCTACGCGCGCGACGACGACGAACTCCGCCGCGGGCGCGAAGCGGGCTATGACTTTGAAAAGATACTCACGATGGACGATCTTGTTTCGTCGGAAGATGTGTTCTTCGCCGCGACGGGCATCACCGACGGCGAATTCCTCAAGGGCGTGCGTTACTTCGGCGATAGCGCCAGCACTGATTCGCTCGTGGTGCGCGGATTGACCGGCACTGTCCGCCAGATCTCCGCCACGCATCGAATTGATAAACTCGATCAGTTCGGCGCGGTGAAATATTGATAGACTTATCGCGAAGAATGCGAAGAATCTAACTGGAGCGCGGACATCTTGTCCGCGCTTCGATTTGAATATGATCATAATCAGAAGATCACGAAAATGTAGTAAATGCTTCGCGTCAGCCATTAAGCCAAAGGATTTTTCCGTGTGTTCCGTGAAATCCGTGTACAAAAGAGCGACCTTTAGATTTAAGAAATACTTGTCAACCGAGCGCGGACTAGATCTCCGCGCTCTGAATTTGAATAAGATCATAATAATTTATAGATGTTCAACCTCAAAAAACATTTCCTGCTCGACCCTTCTGTCGTTTTCTTGAATCACGGCTCGTTCGGCGCGACGCCGGAGCCGGTCTTCCGCGAGTATCAGCGCTGGCAACGAGAACTGGAAAATCAGCCCGTCGAATTTTTGGGGCGGCGGATTACGGGGCTGATGGCAGACTCTCGCGCCATTCTTGGTAACTATGTGGGAACTCATGCCGATAATTTGGTCTACGCCCAGAACGCGACGATCGCGCTCAACATCGTCGCCCGCTCGCTAAATTTGAAGCCGGGCGATGAAGTCCTTGCGACGAATCACGAATACGGCGCGGTGGACCGCATGTGGCGCTTCCTCTCCAAAGAGCGCGGATTCAACTACGTCAATCGGGCTATGTCAACGCCCATTGCGTCCAAAGAAAAATTCATCGAGGAGTTTTGGGCTGGCGTTACGCCGAACACGCGCGTCATTTGTATCAGCCACATCAGTTCTCCTACGGCGATCATCTTTCCCGTCGAAGAAATTATCCGCCGCGCGAAAGAAGCGGGGATCGTCACCATCGTGGACGGGGCGCACGCGCCCGGTCAACTTCCGCTTCATCTCGATTCGCTCGGCGCGGATTTCTACGCGGGCAACTTGCATAAATGGTTGTGCGCGCCGAAAGGGGCGGGATTTCTGTATGCGCGTCCCGAATCGCAAAACTTGGTGAAGCCATTGGTCGTTTCGTGGGGATACGAGCCTGAAACACCCGTCAGTTCCGAGTTTGTGAGTCATCACGAATGGTGGGGCACGCGCGACATGGCGGCGTTTTTATCAGTCCCTGCGGCGATTGAATTTCAAGCAAAGCATGATTGGGAGCGCGTGCGCGTGGCGTGTCATCAACTTGCTTTGGAGTGCCAACAAAAAATCTGCGAACTGACCGGGCTTGCGCCTCTTCATCCGCTTGAAGATGATTGGTTTCGCCAGATGTTCTCCGCTCCTTTGCCGATGACTACCGATGTCGCGCAATTGAAAACTCGTTTGTACGACGAATTCAAGATCGAAGTCCCAGTCCACGAATGGAACGGGAACAAATTGATTCGCGTTTCCGTTCAAGGCTACAACACGCGGGAAGACGTGGATGCGCTTTGCGATGCGCTTTCCCGCTTGTTGTGATTTGTGTTTTAACTTCTGTAGCAGCGACTTTTGCAGATTAACCAGTAAATCTAGCAATAGACCTGAAATGGATTATTGCCATAGAGCCAATCCCGAAGGGATGGCAGGATTCTAAAAAATGGCAAAATGGGTCTTCAAATCCCGAAGGGATGGCATAAATTTGCTGGCTCTGACACCCCTTCGGGGTTGAATGTGATCCATCCTTCAATTCTAGAATCATTTGACCCCTTCGGGGTCTTTGGGTAATTTCCGTTATGTTTGGTTAAATTGTCTACCTGCAACAATCGCTTTTACCCGAACGACTAAAGTCGTTACTACGTTTTCGAGGTTTATCGTAGTGATTGCGTAGGGTAATCGCAGGCTCCACAACAAACTCGGCTGGGCGATTTTGGCTATAATCCAGCCGATTAATTTTCCCACCAAGAAAAACTGAGGTATTGATGAGCTCTAAAAATAAAACAAAAATTATCATCCTGATCGCGGTGCTGTTCCTTGCGGCGTGCGGGGGACAGCCAGCGACCGAACAGCCCGAATTGGATATGAACGCGATCCTCACCTCCAGCGTTGGGACGTTTTCCGCGTCGGTCTTCCAGACGCAAACGGCGCAAGCCTTGTCTGCAACGCCGTCCCCAACATCCACATCCACCACCCAGCCGACGAACACCGCGATCGCATTATCTTCACCCATCGCAACATCCACGCAGGGAATTGTTTTCAACCCGGGCGTTTCGACGTTGAGCCTCTCGCCTTCGCCGACTGGCACGCAATATACGCCCACGCCCAACCCGTCCACGCTGGCGTTTGGCTGTAATAACCTCGCGTTGATCCGCGATGAAACCATCCCTGCCGGCACAGTTTTCAAACCGGAAGAAATGTTCACTAAAACGTGGAAGGTGGAAAACAACGGCACATGCGATTGGGTGTTCCAATACCGCCTCGTTTTTATCGGCGGGAATCAAATGGGCGGCGACCCGGCGGGATTAGGCAAAGTGATCGCCCCGAAAAAGTGGACGCAGATCTCCATTCAACTGATGGCTCCCAAACAACCCGGCTCGTACACCGGGACGTGGAGATTCGGCACGCAAGCCGGCAATCCCTTCGGCTCCACGTTGACTGTTTCCATCGTGGTCGCAAGCCCGACGAATACCCCGGCTCCTGCCACTAATACGTCTGTCCCGCCCACCTCGACCAACACATCCGTTCCGCCCACCGCGACTGAGACGGCCACCGCAACAACTGCGCCAACCGATACGCCGGTCGTCACAAACACTCCGTAATATAGTTAGACGCATGTCATTCTGAGCCCTTCGAAAAACTCAGGATAAACTCCGCGAAGAATCTCTGTTTTGTCATAGAGACTCTTCGCTGTCGCTCACGTTTTCACAAATCGTTCATTTTGCTATGGCATAATGTGGGGAGGAGCATAATTCAAGATCATGGATATAACACTCGCCCTCGGTGGAGGCGGATCGAAAGGCAATTCACACATCGGAGTCCTGCGGAGACTCGAGCAGGAAGGTTTTAAAGTCCGCGCGATTGCAGGGACAAGTTTCGGCGGGGTCGTCTCGGTGTTTTACGCGCTTGGGTACACGCCGGATGAGATCGAGGAAACTTTTGCGAAGTTCGACCAGTCGTCTTTATATGGCAGGCTTCCACACGATGAGCCGTCCTTTGCTGGTTTTGCCGGGGGCGTGAAATGGTTGGGGAATCACCTCGGCGAACGAACGTTTAGCGACACGAAAATTCCGTGCGTGCTGACCGCGGTTGACCTGAAATCGGGTCGTGAGATCATTCTGTCAGACGGCTTGTTGTTGGATGCGCTCCTCGCGACGATAGCCATCCCCGGCATTTTTCCCGCGCAATGTATCGGCGAATATGAACTGGTTGACGGCGGCGCATTAGACCCGGTGCCGGTCGCGCCAGCCCGCGCCCTCGCGCCGAAACTTCCCGTCATTGCCGTTTCGCTCAACGCGCCGATCGGCGAACCGGCGCAATCGTGGAATCTGACCGGTTTGAAGATAATCCCTTCCTCTATCGCCGAAAGATTGAGTCGTTTGCGCTACGCCCAAGCCATGGATGTGGTTTTGCGTTCGGTAGACCTCATGATGCGCGCCGTGGCGGAGAACCGCCTTGCGATTGATAAGCCGGATGTTGTGATCCGCCCGCAGGTTATGGACATTGACACGCTGGCGAAAGTGGACGTGCATGAAATAGTCAAACGCGGCGAGCGGGCGGTGGACGAAGTCTTGCCGGAGTTGAAAGCGTTGTCCGCGTGGCGCAAGCGGGCGGCGCGCGCGTTGAAGTTTTGGGATTAAGCCGAAATGGAGAAAAGAATCGCGCTCGCGCTTGGAGGCGGGGGATCAAAGGCGTCTCGCACATCGGCATCTTGCGAAGGCTTGAACAGCGCGGATTTCAAGTCTGCGGTATCAGCGGCACGAGCATCGGCGGGTTGGTGGGCGTTCTGTATGCGCTGGGCTACAGCGTGGACGAGATCGAGCGCATGTTCTCCGATTTCAAACTCACAAAAATTTATGGACAAATGCGCGAGCATGAGCCGTCCTTTCTGGGGCTTGCCGGGCTCACGCGGCGACTTAATGAAGTGATCGGAGACCGCACGTTCGCCGATTTGAAATTGCCGTTCGCGGTCACTGCGGTGTGGGTGGAATATGGCAGGGTTGTGACTCTGCGCGAGGGTTCGTTAGTGGATGCGCTGCTTGCCTCGATGGCTTTGCCGGGCGTGTTCCCGATGAAAACCATCAACCGCATGGGGCTCGTGGACGGAGGCATGTTGAACGCGATACCGGTCGCGGCGGCGCGTTCGCTGGTCGAGGCGCATTATCCCGTTGTTGCTGTGGGACTCACCGCGCCGTTGGGTGTGCCTGCCACCATGCAAAGAATTTATTTTCCGAAATTCATCCCGCACTGGCTCGCGGAGGCGATCAAGCGTTTGCGATTCATGCAGGCGTTGGATGTCTTGCTCCTGTCGCAAGACATGATGATGCGCGCGCTCACAAAACTTCACCTCGAAAAAGAACCGCCCGATCTCATCATTCGCCCGGCGGTTGAACACTTGAACATGCTTCAACCCGCAAGCACGCATGATTTGATCAAAAGGGGAGAGGATGCAATAGACGCCGCCCTGCCTCAATTGCTGAATCTGTTTGAAAAAGAATCTTCGCAAGTGGAATGAGAATGACGCCATGAGCCGCGACCTGAGAAAATACGCAAAACAAACAAACGTCCAACTCGGCGTTGCCGCATTCGTTTTGTTGTTCGTGATCGGCATCGCGCTGATCTATATCATCTACGGCGCGGGCGCGGCGATCACGGGCTTCCTCTGCTTGCTCGGCGCGCTCGTCCCGGTCGCGTTGATTTTTTTATCTCTCGCCCTTTTAGATTGGATACAAAAACGTGCAAACTCCGATTGAAACCGAACTCATCAAATTCGAAGGCTGGACATTACGAATTCAACCTTCCTCAAATCCTCAACGACTGCTCTTGCTGATTCACGGATTCACCGGCGACGAAAACTCGATGTGGGTCTTCGCGCGCGGACTCCCCTCGTCTTATTGGATGATCGCTCCGCGCGCGCCTCTTTCCGACGGGGGGTCTGGGTACACGTGGCGGCCCCAGCCCCAATCCGACTTTGGCAAACCCTCCCTCGACCAACTCCGCCCGCCCGCCGAAGAGTTGATCCGGTTGGTGGACGCGTACCAAGCCTCCACTGGGATCGAATCGAACGTCATAGATGTGATGGGATTCAGCCAGGGCGCGGTGATGTCGAATGTGCTGGCGTTCCTGTATCCGCATCGAATCCGCAAAGTGGGGATTCTCGCGGGCTTCATCCCCAGCGGATTGGAAGAGTTGATTTCGAATCGCCCGTTGGATGGCAAAGAATTTTTTGTCGCGCATGGCACGAAAGATGAAACGGTGACGATTGACCGCGCCCGCGCTTCGATCCACATGCTCGAAGATGCTGGCGCGCATGTAACGTATTGCGAGGATGAAGTGGGTCACAAAGTGAGCGTGAAATGCTTGAACGCGCTTAAGAATTTCTTCATCAATTGATAGGTAAGTTGGCTTTGGTATTAATCATCTCTAATCTGCCCGTTGACGGCGTTTTCCTTTGTGTGTATCCTTACTCGAACGGTAAACAAAACAAATGACACAAAATATTTCACGACGTGATTTTCTAAAATTGGCTGGTGTGGGTTTGGGCGCGTTGGCGTTCATGCCCGCGAAAGGGATTAACCTCGATAAACTTTTCGACGAACTTTCAAGACCCAAGCGCTTGCCGCAGTTTCCCGCGAGCGCGATCATCGGGCGCACGGTTGACCCAGATATTGATTTGCGCAACCGCCCGACGAACGACCCAAACTTGAACTCGTCCATCGGCAAACTTCGCGCCGACACGCTCGTGGAGTGGAATCGCGAAGTGATCGGCAATGTGATCGGCGGCTTGAACAATCAACGCTATGTCGAAACGCCGCAAGGATACATCTACGCCTCTGTGCTTCAACCCACGCGGAATCTTCCCAACACGCCCATCTCTGCGATGCCGGGAGGACAGCCGGGCTTTTGGGCGGAGGTGACCGTTCCATACATTGATCTGGCACACGAAGGTCCCGTCGCTTCGCCGTGGTTGAGGAGCAACATCGAACATAATTTTCCGCCGCGTTTGTATTACGGTCAGGTGGTGTGGATTGACCAAATACGCAACAGCAACGGCTTTATCGAATACCGCTGGAACGAAGAGCCTGTGCATGGCTACGGCTATGGAATGGGGAACGGCAACGAGGTATTTTGGGCAGACGGCGCAGGTCTGAAAGTGTTGACTGAAGAAGACGACGCTCCCATTAATCCCAACGTATCTCCTGACGATAAACGAATCGAAGTTGATCTCGATTTTCAAACTCTCGCCTGCTATGAAGGCAGTTCGGAAGTTTATTTTTGCCGCACATCCAGCGGTTTGAAAAACCTTATTGACCCAGCCACCGGTCTGGCGAACAACAAACTGGCGACCCCCGTCGGCAATTTGCTCACGCATTGGAAGATCGTCTCGCTCAACATGACGGCTGGCACGTTTCAATCGGGCTATTCGACTCCCGCAGTGCCGTGGACTACCATGATCAGCGGCGACGGCATCGCCATTCATGGCGCGTTCTGGCACAACGCCTTCGGCGAGAAACGCTCGCACGGCTGTATCAACGTCACGCCGGAAGACGCGAAGTGGATCTTCCGCTGGACGACGCCGTACGTGTCGCTGGCGCAGAGCGAAATGCGCGTTTCGCTTCCCGATCACGGCACGATTGTCGTCACATCCGAAGCCACGTTTTAAGAGCGATTTGCGTAGTCGGCGTTCTCTTACGCCGACGGATACATCAATTTTTTTTAGAACGACCGAATGAAATTATATTGATCGGAGTTACATGGATTTCACACAGATCACCGTCGGTCTTGCATTTCTAGCAGGACTCGCCTCGTTCCTTTCGCCGTGCGTCTTTTCGCTCGTCCCAGCCTACGTCGGCTATTTGGGCGGACGCGCCGCCGGCGGTGAAGCGACCGAGTCGAATCGCTTCATCACCTTCACGCATGGGCTGGCTTTCGTTCTCGGCTTTAGCGTGGTCTTCGTGACCCTCGGCGTTGCCACCTCCGCGGTTAGCAGGCTGTTGTTTGATCTGCGATTCATCCTCTCCAAAGTTGGCGGCATCATCGTGATCGTTTTCGGCTTGCACATGATCGGCGTATTCCGCATCCCGTTTTTAGAATATGACACGCGCGTCCAGCAATTGCCCGATAGAAAATTGGGTTATCTGTCATCCGCGTTGATGGGCGTATTCTTTTCGGCGGGTTGGTCTCCCTGCGTGGGACCAGTCCTCGGCGCGATCCTCACGCTTGTGTTGAACGGCGGTTCTGTTTCGCAAGGCGTTTCATTATTGAGCGCGTATTCTGCGGGGCTTGGCATTCCGTTCTTGATCGCTGCGTTAGGCGTCGGTTGGGTTTCGCTCACGCTGAGAAAATACGGCAAAGTGATGCGTTACGTCGAAGTGGCAATGGGCATCGTCCTCTTGATCGTCGGCGTGATGCTGCTGACCGGTATCTTCGAACGCATCGCCGCCGCCGGACAATTCTTCTGGATAGATTTCGGCTTATAGGGATTTCATTCATGCTCACAGTCACACTGTACTTCCGCAAAGACGACGAACACAGCGCTGAGGCAAAAGCCAATTTGCTCGCTTTGAAAGAAAAATTTCCGCACCGCCTCGTGGAGGTGGATGTGGACTCCGACCCGGTCCTCCAAAAGAATTTCGGCGAGAACGCGCCTATCGTTGAGGTGGGTCCGTACAGTTTGAAATATCCCTTCGACAAACAAAAATTGAGCATGACTCTCGGCGCCGCCTCAGACCGACGGGGACAACTCGATCGGTTGGGACGCGAAGACCACCACGACCGAGTCCGCCGCGGACAGCAGGTCAGCGCCAGCGACCGGGTCATGTATTGGTTCTCGCGTCATTATCTGGCATTCTTGAACGGCTTCATCCTTTTGTATTTTGGTTTGCCCATGCTCGCGCCCGTGTTCATGAAGATCGGCGCGCCCCTTCCCGCCAGCGTGATCTACACGATCTACAAACCCCTGTGTCATCAATTCGGATTCCGCTCATTCTTCCTCTTCGGCGAGCAGGCGTATTATCCTTTAGCGGAAGCGGAGATGCCCGGCGTCAAAACTTTTGAAGATGTGACCGGCATCTTCAACCTGCGCGACGCGACAAGCACGTCTCGATTCGCCGCCCGCGAATACATCGGAAACGATACAGTCGGCTACAAGATCGCATTGTGCGAACGCGACATGGCAATTTACGGCGCGATCTTCCTCTTCGGCATACTCTACGCCGCCACCGGGCGGAAGCTCAAGCCCCTGCATTGGGTCCTTTGGATTTTGATCGGCATGGGTCCCATCGGTTTGGATGGTTTCTCGCAACTCTTCAGCCAGATCGAATGGAGTTGGCTTGCGAATATTTTGCCCTATCGTGAAAGCACGCCGTTCTTGCGCGTCCTCACCGGCGCGCTCTTCGGTTTCATGACCGCATGGTTCGCCTACCCCAACATGGAAGAATCCATGGCAGAGACGCGCCAATTCTTCATCAAGAAATTCGCCTCCATCGAGCAGAACAAATCATGACGCAAACTTTTTTGCGTAGAGGGAATTGATCCGAACATGTCGTTTTCAAACTATGACGGTATCCGTTACTTCCAATTTGAAACGCTCAACACGCGCCATGCTGTTTTCACGCGTCATGGCGGAGTCAGCCCGGAGCCGTGGGGGTCGCTGAACGTCGGCGGGACCGTGGGCGACGATCTCGACCGCGTGCGAAAGAATCGGCAGTTGTCGTTCCGCGCAATGGGACGCTCGCCCGAATCCGCGTTTGAGGTGTGGCAGGTTCACAGCGCGGATGTGGTCTGCGCCCGCGCGCCGCGCCCGCAAGGTGAATCGCTTCGGCAAGCGGATGTGATCCTCACCGATCAGCCGAACGTCAGCCTCTTCATGCGCACTTCGCCGATTGTGTTCCGATCCTCGCGCACGATCCGCGCACCGGCGTCATCGGCGTTGCGCACTCAGGCTGGATGGGAACCTTGCGCGACGTGGTCGGCTCGATGGTCCGCGCGATGAAAAAAGAATACAACTCGAACCCCGCCGATATTATCGCGGGCATTGGTCCGTCCATCGGACCCGACCATTACGAGATCGGCGCGGACGTGATCTTGCAAGTGATGCAAAAATTCGGCGATGATTCAGACAAAGTCCTGCGTTCCATCAACGGCAAGATTCATTTCGACCTGTGGAAGACTAACGAGATCCTTCTGCAACGCGCGGGCGTCGGTAAGATCGAAATTGCCGGCATCTGTACCGCCTGCCACACCGAAGATTGGTTCTCGCATCGCGCAGAAAAAGCCCGCACCGGTCGCTTCGGCGCGTTGATCTCTTTGCAGTGAATCCCCGCTCTCCCAGCGGGAGATCGCGAAGCACCCCGAAGGGGAGGCAGAGTGAGGAGAATCGCCGAATTATAATTACCCTATGTCATCCTCGTCTCCTCCATCCGCGAAAAATACCTCTTCACCCTCGACCAGATCGCCGCCGCCGCCCGCAAAAGCGGACGCGATCCCGATCAAATCCGCCTCGTGGTCGTCACCAAATCTCAGCCGCTTGAAATTGTCCAAGCCGCCATCGAGGCAGGCGCGCGCATCCTGGGTGAGAATTATCCCGAAGAAGGTGTTACGAAAATTCAATCTCTCGCCGCGCAAAGTAGTGTAGAATGGCACATGATCGGTCACGTGCAGAGCCGCAAAGCCCGCCTCGTGGCTGAACATTTTGCACTTTTACACTCGCTCGATAGCCTCAAGCTCGCCCAGCGTCTCGATCGTTTCGCCGCCGAGTCGAATCGCATCTTGCCCGTCCTGCTCGAATTCAACGTCGGCGGCGAAGAGACCAAATCGGGATGGGACGCGTCTGACGAATCAACTTGGGACGCCCTCCTGCCTGAACTTGCTCAATTGCTGGAATTGCCGCAATTTGCGGATTCGCGGATTGATGGTGATGCCGCCCCTTGGCGATAGCCCCGAAGATTCCCGCCGCTTCTTTCGACGGGCGAGGCTGTTACGCGAGCGGCTGGCGACTCAACTCCCCGGCGCAGATTGGCGCGAACTCTCTATGGGCACCAGCGCAGATTACGCGGTGGCAGTCGAGGAGGGCGCGACCCTCGTCCGCGTGGGAACGGCTATCGTCGGCGAACGCAGATATAAGTCGGAGAATGAAGCGTAATGCTACTCATCGCACAAATTATCAACGCGCTGTCTCAAATCCTTGTTTTGCTTGTGATCGTTTCTGCCATCCTTTCTTTTTTTATGGATCCGTACCATCCCATCCGCCGCGGGATTGATAACATTGTCGAACCCATGCTCGCGCCGATCCGCCGAATCCTTCCGCCCATCGGCATGTTCGATTTCAGTCCGTTGGTCTTGATCCTCATCCTCCAGTTCGGGGCGCAGTTCCTGGTCCGACTTCTACTTTCATTGTGAGGCTCTTATGGTTGATAAAAAAATAAAACTGCACGATGGCAAGAGGGGATCCGCGCTCGCTGTGCGAGTGACGCCGCGCGCCAGCCGCAACGAGATCGTGGAGGTGTTGAACGACGGCACGATCAAAGTGCGTATCGCCGCGCCGCCAGCGGACAATGAAGCGAACGAAGCGTTGGTTGAATTTTTGGCTGAGATTCTCGGCGTGCCGAAATCGCGGCTCGACATTGTGGCAGGCGCGTCGGGGCGCGATAAGTTGATCGCCATCCTCGACATGGACGTGGAAACCGCCCAATCGCGCATCGTGGCGCATATAGGTTAACATGTAGACCTCACAGGTTTTCAAAACCTGTGAGGTCTTTTTATTTTTTTACTCTGTTGCATCCGCAGTTCAACTGCGGATGCAACGTTTTTATTGCGGGGGACCGTAAATATTTTTATACGTGTTGAATATCTCGTAAATGAAGCGAATGTAATTCCGCGTTTCCTCGAAGCGCACGACTTCCAGAAACAAGTCGGGGTCGTTGCCCGCGAGTTGATTCCATGCGATGGCGTTGCCAGGTCCGCCGTTGTAGGCGGCAAGCGCGGCGTATAGATTCCCGCCGAGTTGATCGCGGTTCTTGTCCATGTAATACGCGCCGAACCTCACGCTCACGATGGGGCGGTACAAATCTTCCTCTTTATAATTGAGAGGCCAGCCGAGTTCGCCCGCGATCTGCGCGCCGGTGGGAGCGATGATCTGCATCAAGCCGTGCGCGCCTGCCGTCGAGCGGACGAATCCCTCGAACAGACTTTCCTGCCGAATCACGCTGAACATGAAGAGCGGATCCAACCCATACGTTTGCGCCTGCTCGATGATGAGGTCGTGATAATACAAGCCATAACGGAGATGGTTGAAATACGGCGGCGCGCTCAACGACGCAGACTGACTCTCCAGCCCGGCAAGCGTCAGCACCTGACGCGCCGCGAACACGGCAGACCGGTATAAGCCGATGTCGAGCAAATGATTCGCCAGGCGGAAACTATCGGCGGCGTTCGTTTTGACCGATTCGCGTAGCGACTCGAATTCCAGCCGCGCTTCATCGTACATGCCGAGTTCCCACAGTTCTGTGCCGCGCACAAAACGCGGGTCTTGCGCGAGCGCGCCGGGGGTAGACAAATCCGTGTCGGTGGGGAGGTTGAACGTGATGCGCATCCACGCTTCGGCGTTTTTTCGCTCTTGGGCGAGATCAATGTCGAGATTGGTCGTAAGCGCCGATTGGAACGGGCTGTTGCCTAACAACATATCCCGCGCGCGGATGCTGTAATAGTTCGTGGAATCAACCGCTTGTCCTTGTTGCCACGACTCTTGCGCTCCGATGTTGTCGCCAAGCGCGGTTTGCGTTTTGCCGATCCAAAAATATGCGCGGGCGCGGTCTTCGGGATCAATAGAGAGGAGCAGGTTGCGTTGGAATGTGGTCAACGCGCCTTGATAGTCGTTCAAGCGATAGCGCGAGATGCCCGCCAAAAATAACGCGGACGAGACTTGTTCGCTGGCTGAATATTCGTTGGCGACGCGCTCCCACAATTGCGCGGCTTCGTCCAGCCGATTATCGCGCTCGGTGATCCGCGCCGCTGTGAATAAAAACGCCGGAGCCGATGGTGACGCTGGCACAGCCGCGACAAAATCAATCAGTGTTTTCGCGCCTGCGTGGTTATCGCCTTTCACCGCCCACTCGAGGAATGATTTTTCCTCCCACGCATCCGCCCAGCGCGGATGGGACGGATAGGCTTTGATGAAACTGTCCAACGCCGCGATCGCTTCGTCCGCGCGTTGGAGTTCGATCAACGTGAGAGAGCGATAATATTGCGCAGTTCCGTCGGTGGCTTGGTCTTGAGTCTCGGCGATGTATCGGTCAAATGCGGCGAGCGCCACATCGTATCGCGCGGCGAAGTAATCCACCAAACCGCGGTCGAGTTCGCTGACCGGCACGTTTGCGTCAACAAGTTCAACGAGCGCGAGATACGAAAAATACGAAAGTGGATAATTCTCGACGGTGTGCAGGTAGCGCGTATTCGCCTCGTCCGCTTGGCCGAGTTTTTCATGCGCAGTGCCTGCGAGATAATCCATTTGAGCGCGGATGTAATCGTTTGGCGCCGACGCGAAAATTTGATCGTACGCGGTCAACGCCCCGGCGTAATCGCCGAAGTCGGCTCGGGCTTGAGCGATTTTGATCTGGAGAGTCAGCCCGTCGTCGAGGCGCGAAGCGTGCAGCGCGGATGTGTACGCGTTGATCGCGCCGGTGTAATCCTTGATTTGGAGGAGCGCGTCGCCGCGATATTCCTGCACGTATCCATCTAACACGCCGGGGATCTTCGTCGAGTAGAGGTTGTACGCGTCTGCTGCCTGTTGAGGCTGGTTCAGTTTGGCGTGAGCCTCTCCCATCAGGAAGTAGGCGCGCGCGGCGTACGTTGAATCGGGATATTCGTTCGTTAATGTAGCGAGCGTGTCGAGCGCGAGTTGATAGCGGCCTTCGGCAAGCGCGGTGCGGCTCAAGCCCCACAACGCGGCGGCTTTCAACGCTTTGTCTGTTGACTCGTTGAACGCGGTTTGATATTGCTCGCGCGCCGAATCGAAATCGCCGAAGAACAACGCCTCGTCGCCCGATTCGATCCGCGCCACCGGCACCGGCGTGGGGAACGGCGTCGGCGTGATCGTCGGACTCGGCGTGAGAGTCGGTCCGCCGGGCGTGATGGTGGGAGTCTGTGTTGGGCTGGGGTTGGTCGAGGGGAAGATTTGGCAGGTGAGCGTGACAAAAATAACGCTCAGCCAGATGAATTTGTTTTTTCTCTGCATGAAAACTTTTATACCGGATGAAATTTTATATGTCAATGTCGTCATGTCGTTGCGAGGAGCGACCAACGGGAGCGACGAAGCAATCTCCTCATAACATGCGCTCTCCTCGCAACAAGCAAATATTTGAAAACAGGAGATTGCTTCGGGCGTCCTTCGACTTCGCTATGCTCCGCTCAGGACGCCCTCGCAACGACATTGGCTACGAAAGGATTTTCACATCCATTCCAAGTTGAAGCCTGCCTTCGCTGAGGGGGATCACGTTCTGCCCGAAGATCGCGCCCAGCGCGTGTTTGCGATATTTGCCGAGAGTCTTGAGCGGCTCTTTGCGGCGTTCGAGCGTTTCTTTGTCAATCGTTGTCACCTCGCAGCGCGCGCACGGCTTGACGATGGCTAACTTAACGTCGCCGAGCTGGATTCGGTTCCACGTATCTTCGGCGTACGGCTCGCATCCTTTGACAACAATGCTCGGGCGGAAGCGATTCATTGGCACGGGCGTTTCAAGCCGCGAGTTCAAGTCTTGAAGCGATTCTTCCGAAATGATCAGGATCGGATACCCATCCGCAAAGCCGGTGTGATCGTCGGCGTTGACGGCGTATTCCTGGTTGACCAATCTTTTGTATCCGTCGGCGATGTGAACCAGTCGCACGGAGCTATCAAGAAAATCGGATAACCATTCCACCGCTTCCTCGCCTTGGTCAATGGCTTGCACGCCCTTGCTTTTCCAAATATTCACTGACCATGAATGTCCCGATGTGCGGATGGCGACTTGAAGCGAGTCCATGTTCGGCGCGGAGAGGGTGAGGACGCCATCCTCCCGAACAGGCGTGATCAACGCCAGTTTGGCAATTTGACGTTGCGTGAGAAATTCACCTTCGGGTGTGACGACCATCAAGCGGCGGTCTAAGTCAAGCCCCATGCGCCCAACGTTCCATGCTTCCGCTTCATGTCCGCGGCAGGCTTTGATAGGATAGTAGATAAGCGACGAGAGTGTGATCATATTAATTGTTTGTACACCAGTTGTGAAATGTTTGCCATGCAGTCATGCGCTTCACTTTCATTGTCTTCGGCGAACCCGCGCGTCATGACCGAAATGGCATACGGCTTGCGGTTTTCAGGGAAGACGATACCAGAGTCATGATAAAAATCATCGCTCCAGCCAGTTTTGTGCGCCACGCGCGTTCCTCTTGGCAGGAGACGCGGAATACTTTCGTTGAATTCCTGCCCGAGCAGGATTCCGATCATTTCATCCGATGCTTCTTTTGAAACTACTTTTCCTTCCGCGATCAATCGCATCGTTTGCGTGAGTCCGCGCGCGGAGCCGCGATTGTTCATCCCTTTTTTGAGCGCAACCGTATCGTACATGCCGCGGATGAACGCGACGCCTTGAATCCCAAGCTCTGCGATGAATTCATTGATCTGTCTCGCGCCGATTTTCTCGAAAAGTATATTTGTTGCGAGATTACTGCTCCGCACGATCGCCAACCGCATCAACTCGCGGATGGACTCGGTCTGACCGATCCTCTCGTACAATGTCGTCTCCGAATCGTCTTTCACGTCCAATGAATACGGACTTCCATCCGCGACGCTGGGGAAGGAGTTGAAGATGGTGAGCGGGTCGTCAAGCGAAATTTGTCCCGCGCGCGCCTGCCTGAACACTTCCATCATCAAATGCGTCTTGACTGTGCTGGCGGGATGATATGCCTCGTCCGCGCGGATGTTGATCTCCTTGTCCGTTTCCAGATCATGGACGGACAAGGAAATATCCTTGCCGTTGAATTGCGCGATGTATTCTTCAATAGGAAACATAAGCCGCAATTGTACTTCATTGCGTCTTCAGACAAAACTTCCCCACATTTTTACCACGAAGGACACAAAGTACACTAAGGTAAGAGCCTTTTAAACCTTGTGCCCTTCGTGTCCTTTGTGGTGAGAAAGGTTTTTATCCGCCTTCGTACTTGAACGAGACTTTGACCTTGGCGCGGTACGCCGTGATCTTGCCGTCTTCCAGCACCATATCCAATTGCGAAACTTCGGCGATGCGCAGATCGCGCAGGGACTTCGCCGCGCGTTCCACAGCCACGCTCGCGGCTTTCTCCCACGATTCCGAACTCGTGCCGACCAACTCGATGATCTTGTATACGCTGTCTGACATGGGAATCTCCTTTGTGATTGGGTAATGGACTCCCTTCTCCCTTTGAGAGAAGGGTTTGGGGTGAAGAAAAAAACTTCTAATGCAACTTCTTTGAGATCAAAGCCCCAGCCTCGACCGCATTTCCTCGACGCCAGCCTGCGCCGCGCCGAGTCCTACTTGGGTCTTATCGCGATACAAGCGAATCGCTTCTGCTACATTCCCTGCTTTCAAAGCGGCAACAACTTGCGGATCATCACCCTCGCTTGAGTTTTCGTTGAACGTGATCTTTAAATGTTGGTAGAGCTGGTCTACTTGCGCTTTCAAGCGATTGATCTCCCTCCTCAATAAAACGATTTCCTGTTGTTCAGCGGTTGGCATTTTCTACCTCCATCAATAGTTTTTTTGTGAATTATAGCCGCAGACACTCGTAAATCGTCAATCAAAAATCGTCAATTGCTTCACCACTTCTCCCAATGAACCAATTCTTCCAACGACCTCCGCCCTCCCTGTTTCGGCGCGGACGTGAGTTTATCTTCCTCCAGCGGATACCCAAACGACAGCGCGATCCGCAAATGCCACTCGGGCGGAAAGCCCAAAATCCCTCGCGCCTTCTCGTGCTCATAGATCGAAGCGGGGACCGAGCCGACTCCCAACTCCCATGCGGCGAGTTGCATGTACGCGGAGGCTTGACCGGCGTCGAACATCGTTTGAAATTTCGCGGTCGGCTCGGCGGTGAGGATCGCCACGCTCATCGCCGAGCCTGCGAGATGTTTCGCCCACTCGCCGCACTCGGATAACGCTTTCAACGTCGCCTTATCGCGGACAACAATGAACTGCCACCCTTGCTCGTTCTTCGACGACTGCGACCTGCGCCCCGCGTTGAGAATCGCGCGGATCACACCCTCAGGCAACGGCATATCTTGAAATTTCCTCACCGCCCGCTTCAATCGAATCGCATCAGCCACATTCATAGCATCACCTCGTCACTGCTCACTGATAACTGCTCACTGTTCACTTCTCACTGATAACTTTCCACTTTCTTCTTTCATCTTTCCTCTTTCATCTTTCCATCCCCCACCGTTCACTGATAACTGTTCACTACTCACTGCTCTCTCCCCTCCGAGTATAATCCAACAAATGGACGAACCATTGCGCTTCAAACCGTTTGGCGTCTCCGCGTTCTTGCTGATTCTTATGGGCTGGGGCGGGCTGTTTGCCGTGTTATATCTTTCCGTGCCGATCATCTGGTTCCGCTGGATATTCTTCGCGCTGTTGATCCTCGCGCTCACTGGCACAGTTCTTCCCATCGTCTATTTTTTTCACCGCCGCTTTCCGAGCGAGCCTCCCGCGGAAGCGAACGTCATCGTGCGGCAGGCAGTCTGGTTCGGCGTCTACGGCGCAACGCTCGCGTGGCTTCAACTCGGCCGCCTCGTCACGGTCTACGTGATCCTCGGCTTGGCGGGCGGCATCCTCGCCATCGAATATTTCCTCCGCCTGCGCGAACGCGCCCGCTGGAACCCGCCCGTCATTGATGATGACCAGCCTTCGTGACCTTCCCTCTGTGGATTCATTGCTCAAACACGCGGATGATCTCCTCGTCAGATTCGGCCGCCCCTTGACTTTGGATGCTCTTCGTTTGACTCTGGATGAAACCCGCGCGCGCCTCAAATCCGACGGGGAAACTGCCTCGCCTTCCTTCGACTCGATTCTCGCCCAAGCCGAATCCCACCTCGCCGCATGGACACGTCCATCGCTCGCGCCAGTCATCAATGCAACGGGAGTCCTCCTCCACACCAATCTCGGACGCGCTCCGTTATCCGAATCAACCATCCGCGCGATGAACGCCGTCGCCGCGAACTACTCCAACCTCGAATTTGACTTGGACACAGGCAAGCGCGGTTCGCGTCTCATCCATGCCGAATCGGTTTTGCAAAAATTGCTGGGCGTTGAGTCTGCGTTGGTCGTGAACAATAACGCTTCGGCGGTGTTGCTGGTTCTTTCCGCGCTGGCGAACAAAAAGCGAGTCGTCATTCCGCGCTCGCAACTCGTCGAGATCGGCGGCGGCTTCCGCGTGCCAGATGTGATGAAACAATCGGGCGCGAAGCTCGTTGAGATCGGCACAACGAACAAAGTCCGCATCTCCGATTACAAAGATGCTCTCGAAGAAGCGACCGCGCTAGTCATGCGCGCGCATCGCAGTAACTTCAAGATCGTCGGCTTCACCGAAGAACCCGAACTCGCAAAGATTGTAGACGCGGCTCACAAATCAAACGTCCCCGTCGTTGACGACCTCGGTTCAGGTGCGTTGATAGACACCGCGAAATATGGTCTCGCCCATGAACCAACCGTGCAAGAGTCGCTCACGGCTGGCGTGGATATCGTCTGCTTTTCAGGAGACAAACTGCTCGGCGGTCCACAAGCGGGAATCATCGTCGGCAAGAAAGAATTGATTGACCGAATAAAAAAACATCCGCTGGCGCGCGCGGTGCGGGCAGATAAAATTTCGCTGGCGGGAATCGCGGCGACGCTGTTGCATTACCTCAAAGACGAAGCGGAGCGCGAAATCCCGGTGGTGCGGATGATGTCGCTTACGGCGAGGCAGGTCGAGGTCCGCGCAGAGGCGTGGCGGAAGGCGGCGGGGCAGGGCGAGGTGGTCGAGTCCAAATCCACAGTGGGTGGCGGGAGCCTTCCCGAAGAATCCATGCCCACGTTTGTTTTGTCACTGCAAGTCAAAAGCCCTGATAAATTTTTAGCGAAGTTGCGCGAAGCGAATCCGCCCGTCATCGCGCGGACGGAAAATGATCGTGTGTTGCTCGATCCGCGCACGGTGTTGGATGATGATGCGTTGTTGCGCGTGTTGAAGGAGACGTTGCGTGCATACCGTTGAAGTTCCCATCAAGGACGCGAAGAATCCGCCGAAAATAATTTTCCCCGATCGTTGCGTGAATTGCGGGAAATCGAAACACACAGTGATGCCGATGAAATTGAACATGGGAGTTGAAAAACGCGGGCAAGGCGTGTTGATGGATTTCCCTGTGCCGTTGTGCGCCGAGTGCGAGAGAAAAGAAAAGCGCGTGACGATGGTGACGCTTGTGCCATTTTTAATTGCGGGCCTCATCGTCGGCGTGATCGCGTTCATCCCCGCGATGTTGATCGCCCCCGAAGGGACGTCGCAGCAAACTCTGGGTTTTCCATTTGTCTTCGGCGGACTCGTCGGCATGGTCGTCGGCGTCATCGGCGGAACGATTGTTGAATTCGTTTTGAAATTTTTATTCGCGCCTGTGTATGGACAGTTATTACTAAAACGCCCGCTGACCATTCTCAGCTTTTTCAACGACTCGGAAGATGTGATCGGTCTTTCAGCAAGGTTTGCCGACAAGAAAAGTTCATTGAAAATAACTTTCGAGAACGACGATGTTGCGCGAGAGTTTGAGCGATTAAATTCTTAACGCGAATTTCGCGAACAAGGCGAAAATCGCGAAAGGATTCTTTATGACCGAGATCATTGAAAAAGACCTTTCCTACAAAATCGTTCAAGCGGCATACATAGTTTTTAATGAATTGGGTCCTGGGTTCGACGAAAAAATTTATGAAAATGCGATGGTGATTGTGTTGGGGAAACGATCGCACGGCATTGAACAACAAAAGCGGGTAAACATATATTTTCAGGGCGAGGAGGTTGGGTTTGATAAAATCGACTTGATCATTGACGGGCGCGTAATCTTGGAACTAAAAGCGGTAGCAGAGATTGCTCTGATCCATCGCCAACAAGCGCTTTCGTATTTGAAAGCGACCGGACTCGAACTTGCCCTCGTTATTAATTTTGGGGCGAGCCGTTTGCAAGTTGCCCGTGTCGTAAACACCAAACAGAAAAGGAAATTCGCGTAATTCGCCTTTTTCGCGTCTTTCGCGTTAAAAAGCATGTAGCCCTCAATACATGTTCCTTGAATTAATAAAACGTATTCCCGTAATTCGCTTATTCGAAAATTCGCGTTAAAAAATAACAGGAGCTATATGAAATCAGACCTCGACACTCTCATGCAAGCCCGCAACCTCGACGCGTTGATCGTGTTTGGCAACGCGGAACACAACCCGCCCATGTATTACTTCACCGGCGGCGGACACGTCAGCCACGCGACGATCATCAAGAAGCGCGGCGAAGAACCGATCTATTTCCATAATGACATGGAACGCGACGAAGCCGCCAAAAGCGGATTGAAATGCATCCCATACAGCAAATACGATTACGACGATCTGTACAAGAAGGCGAACAAAGACGCCCTGTTGACCAGCGCGATGCGCTGCGAGATGATGTTCAAGGATGCGGGCGTCACTGCGGGTCGTGTCGGCGTGTACGGGACGTATGACCTCGGCTCGATCTTCGGCATGTTGACACAGTTACAAAAGCTATTGCCTCAACTTGAATTTGTCGGCGAACCGCGCGACGATTCGCTGTTCATGCGCGCGATGGAAACGAAAGATGAATCCGAAGTGGATCGCATCCGCAAGATGGGGAAAATCACAACGGGCGTTGTCGAAAAAGTTCGCGCGTATTTGACCTCCCGCGATGTCCGCGACGACGAAGTGTTATTGAAAGAAGACGGCTCGCCGTTGACCGTGGGCGACGTCCACTCGAAGATTCGCTTGTGGGTGTCTGAGCAGGGCGCGGAGTTGCCGTCGGGTTTCATCTTCGCCATCGGGCGCGACGCGGGCGTCCCGCATTCTGCAGGCAACCCATCCGATCTGATGCGGCTCGGTCAAACCATCGTGTTCGACATCTATCCTGCCGAAGCGGGCGGCTGGCGGATACTATTACGATTTCACGCGCACATGGAGTCTGGGTTACGCCACGCCTACCATTTAAGCATTGTACGATCAGGTCAAAGAGATTTTCGATCAACTGATGGACAACTTCGACTTGAACGCGGCGTTCAGCGACTACAACAAAACGACCTGCGAATTTTTCGAGTCGAAGGGACATCAATCACCGCTCAACACAAAAGCGCCGGTGGAAGGATACGTGCATAGTCTGGGTCATGGCGTGGGGCTGAACATCCACGAACGCCCATTCAGCGGATTGAACGCCAGCGCCGACCAGCGACTCGCGCCCGGCGTCGTCGTTACTTCTGAACCCGGGCTGTATTACCCCGAAAAGGGAATGGGTTTCCGCATTGAGGATACGCTCTGGGTCCGCGCGGATGGCGTGATGGAAAAACTCGCCGAGTATCCGTATGATTTTGTTTTGCCGATGAAGAAGTGGAAGAAGGCGTAGTTCGTATTCTGTACTGCGTATTGCGTACTGCGTATGCCTCATCTGAAATCAATTTCTGTGCGAGAGTTCAATTCTCATGATAAAGACTCATTTCCGTTCACGTTGGAAATCGTCAAATCGTTGCGTGAGATTCAATTCGCCTCGCCTGTTACTTTCTTCGTCGGCGAGAACGGATCGGGCAAATCAACTGTTCTCGAGACAATTGCCTGCGCCGCCGAATCCATCACAGTGGGGAGCGAAAGTGTGCGGACCGATAAATCCCTCGCGCCGCTTCGCAAACTTGCGCAATACTTCCGCCTCTCGTGGACGAAGCGCACACGCAAAGGATTCTTTCTCCGTGCGGAGGATTTCTTCGGATATGCCAAGTCCATGCGGCAGACGAAGGAAGAATTTCAAGAAGAATTGGACAACGTCAAAAAGGAATACAAAGGACGATCCAAATACGCCGAAGCGTTGGCGAGTATGCCGTATCAAGGTCAACTGGCAGAGATGCAGCGCCGCTACGGAGATGGACTCGACTCGCGCTCGCACGGCGAATCGTTTCTGACTCTCTTCCAATCCCGCTTCGTCCCCGGCGGTTTGTATCTGCTCGACGAACCCGAAGCCGCGCTCTCTCCGATGCGCCAGCTGACATTCATCTCTGCGCTCAAACAGATGATCCAGGAAAATTCGCAATTCATCATCGCTACGCATTCGCCGATCCTGCTTGCATTCCCCGAAGCGCAAATTCTACAGTTTGCCAACGGCGCGATTCGCGCAGTACAATACAAAGAACTTGAACATGTTCAACTCACAAAAGATTTCTTGAACAACCCCGATTCCTTTATGCGCCACCTCTAAAATTACCAATTACCAATTACCAATTACCGCCCACTGATCACTGATAACTGATCACTCATAACCAATGACTACCCTCCCTCCCGCCCTCATCCTCGCCATCGAATCCTCCTGCGATGAAACCGCCTGCGCTGTCCTCGAAAACGGACGCGCGCTTCTCGCCTCCACCGTCGCCTCGCAAATGGACATCCACGCGCGTTACGGCGGCGTCTTTCCCGAAGTCGCCTCGCGCCAGCATGTGTTGAGCGTTATCCCCGTCGTTCAGCAAACGCTCGCCAAATCGAATCTCTCGCTCGACGATATGGATGCCATCGCGGTCACGCGCGGACCCGGGCTGGCTGGCTCGCTTGTCGTTGGCATGAACATGGCGAAGGGACTCGCGCTCGCGCTCGGTCTTCCTCTCGTTGGCGTCAATCATCTTGAGGGACATGTTTATTCGGCATGGATTTATAACAAAGGTGACGAGATGCCTGTGGAACCGCAGTTTCCCTTGATGGCGCTCCTCGTCTCAGGTGGACACACCGAACTGAATCTGATGACCGATCATTTGACGTACAAACGCCTCGGCTCCACTCTCGACGATGCGGCTGGCGAGGCTTTCGACAAAGTTGGCCGCCTCCTCGGGCTTCCGTTCCCCGGCGGACCCGCCATTCAAAAAGCGGCGGAAACCGGCGACTCGACCCGCT
>JAXLVX010000039.1:0-31391 GCA_046328795.1 Anaerolineales bacterium
AAGGCGAAACTATTCCAAACACTCCACCGCGCGCTCAAGCCGGGCGGATTACTATTCTTCACCGACTATTGCTGGGGCGCGGGCGAACACAGCGACGAGTTTCTCGCATACGTCGCCCAGCGCGGATACGACCTGCATACCGTCGGCGAGTACGGCAAACTCATCGAGCAGGCTGGCTTCGGCGAAGTACAGGCGATGGACAAGACTGCGCTCTTTGGCGATTACCTCGAACTCGAACTGGCGAAACTGCCCAACGACGGCTCGCTCCCTGAGATCAGAAGATCATGGCAGGAAAAACTGGTCCGCAATCGCAGAGGCGAACAAGGTTGGGGCTGGTTCATGGCGCGGCGAAGAAGCTAAGCGATCATTCATAATACTTTGGAAATCGAATGCGTAGTCGGCGTTCTCTAACGCCGACGGACACGTTAGAGAACGTGTCCTACACTTCTATTTATTTTCAAACGACCACATAACAAACGAACAAAAAAGAGACAGGCGTCGCCTGTCTCTTTTGGTATCGTGTTCAAGCTATTTCACAAGCGACAGCCACGCTACAAATCCATCTTCCACGCTGGAAACGGTGATCGTCAACAACTGATCGTCTTTTGAGTAGACGAGTAACGCGCCCTGCTCATCCGAAGTAGTCAGCGTTGGCGACCAGCCAGCCGTGGTCAGCGCGTCGCTGTAAAAATCCGCCGCGTCTTTGGCTGTGCCTGCGTATTTGAAACTATAATTTGTTGCGTCGAATTCCTGTCCAGCCGTAGCCTGCGACATGATCGGGATGCCATTCCATTCACTCACCGGCGTCCCTTGCGGGTCGAAATAATTTCCGATCTGCGCGATCTCGCTCGGCAGGGCTTCCAACGTTCCGAGCGGCATGGTAGTCGCCAAAGCCTCCAGCGTTTCCATCGGCATCGCGCTCGCAAAAGAACTTACGTCAGACGCAACAGCCTGCGCGGTGTTCGCCGCATTTTTCACGTCGTTGACCGGTTTGGAGATCAGCGAACACGCGAGCAGGAAAACAAGAACCAGCGTAAACATTGAAACTTTAAATAGTCGTGACATTTGAACTCCTTTTGAGATAATCATAAACCTGATTGTTTTTCTATAAAGAGGGATGAATGTACTAAACAACTAGGGGCGGGCACAATGGTCCGCCCCTGCGGTCTACTTCAATTTTTCTTCGACGACACCCGCGACCTTACCCAACGCCTCTTGGACATCGCCCGTCAGACTCCCCTGCGCCATATTCGGACGTCCCCCGCCTTTGCCGCCGATGCCGTTGATGAGATCGCCCGCCTTGAGTCCGCGCTTGACGAGATCCTCGGTCACTACCGCGATGACGGCTGATCCAGTTATCAGTAGAGCGACTCCACCCTTCGGATATTTCTCGCGGAACTTATCGGCTAGCAAACGGAGCGCATCCGCATTGGAATCGGGGATCTCTGCGGCGAGGACATGCGCGTCTTCACAACTTGAAGATTGGAGACTAGAGACTGGAACGATGAAAGCGCGGCTTGCGCCCAGGCGAAAAGGTCGTAAAGGCTCTTTTTCAACTCGGCGATCTCGCTTTGTCCTTTCCACTTTCTGAGGCACATCGTCCACCGAGGTCTTCAACAACGCCGCAGATTGCTTCAACGTCTTGAACCGTTTCGCGATCAACTCATACGCGCCGCGCCCGTGACCGCTTCGATGCGACGAACATTCGCCGCAACCGAACCTTCGCTGACGATGAGGAATGCGCCAACGTCCGATGTCCGCTCGAGGTGCGTGCCGCCGCACAATTCGTAGGAGTACTTTGTTCGTCCAACAGTTGAACTGCTGGACGAACTTTCGCCTTCAGAGATCGAAATCGTTCGCACCGTTTCGCCATACTTCTCGCCGAACAACGCCATCGCGCCTTCCTTCTTGGCTTCATCCAACGACTTGGTCACTTTGACGACGGGCATATCCGCCGCGACAGCCTCGTTGACCATGCGCTCGATCCGTTCGAGCTGTTCAGAGGTCAACGCTTCGGGATGATTGAAGTCAAAACGCAAGCGGTCGGGCGCGACAAGCGAACCGCTTGCGTGGCTTGGTCGCTCAACACGGTGTGCAAGGCTTTGTGCAACAAGTGAGTCGCGGTGTGATTCCGCATGATGTCGTGACGGCGGGTTATGTCCACTTCGGCGATGGCTTTGTCGCCAACTTTGGGTTGACCCGCGATCACCGTGCCGACGTGAACGATCACTCCTGCCGAGGCGCGGCGCATGGAGGTGATTTCGATTTCCCAGGATTCTCCCTCACCCTGCCCTCTCCCGCTGGGAGAGGGGTATGCACGAATGTATCCCGTATCATCCACCTGCCCGCCAGACTCAATGTAGAAGCCAGTCTTAGGCAAGATCACTTGAACTTGATCGTCGAGTGACGCCGATTGTTTCGACTCGCCATTGACAACCAACGCAAGGACTTCGCCTTCAACGCGCGGGCTGTTGTACGGATCATACTCAACGCCGTTCGCGCCAAGTTTCTTTTTCGATTGCAGGTCTTTCAAAATCTCGGCAAAGAATTCCGCGTCTTCGCCGCCGAGTTTGCCCATAGCTTTTCCGCCGCCGGAGGCAAACGCATGTTTTTCTTTCGCTTCGTTGAAGCCTGCTTCGTCCACGTCGAGTCCCTGTTCGCGGGCGATGTCGCGAGAGATTTCGAAGGGCAAGCCATACGTTGCATACAAATCAAACGCCATGCCGCCGTCGAGAATTGGAGAATTGGAGGATTGAAGGCTGGAGAGTAGAGTCTGCAGATGGTTAGTGCCAGCCTCCACCGTGCGAGCGAAGCGGATCTCTTCACGAGTCAGATTATCCAGAATGGCGGGCTGAGCCTTTTTCAGTTCGGGATAAAAATCCCCGTAATAATTGATCACCGCTTGGGCGACCTTGGCGAGGAAGGGATCGTTCAACCCGATCTTCGAGCCGAAACGCGCGGCGCGGCGGATGATCATGCGCGCCACGTAATTGCGACCCGCGTTGCCAGGCACGACGCCATCGGCGATGAGGAACGCGGCAGAGCGAACGTGATCGCAAATAACGCGATACGGCGTGAAATTGGCGAGCATTTCTTTTTCGCTGTGACCGGTGAGACTGCGCAACACGTCGAGCGAGTCCGCGAAGAGATCGGTCTTGTAATTCGAGTCCACGCCTTGCAAAACAGAGACGATGCGTTCGAAGCCCATGCCAGTGTCCACGTGTTTTTGTGGGAGCGGCTCGAGGCGTCCATCGTCGAAGAGGTTGTATTGGATGAACACGTTGTTCCAGAGTTCGAGGTAGCGCGTGCACTCGCCATTCACGCCGCAGACGTGAGGCTTGCCGCGCAGGTTGTCGAACTCCTCGCCGCGATCCAAATGGATCTCGGAACAGGGCCCGCACGGACCCGTCTCTGCCATTTGCCAGAAGTTATCTTTGCGCCCGAAATACAAAACGTGTTCGGGGTCGAAGCCGGGCTGCGCCTTCCATGCGTCAGCCGCTTCATCGTCGCGCGGGACATTTCCCTTGTCATCTTCAAAACACGTGGCGTAAATTTTATCTTTTGGCAAGCCCCACACTTCGGTGAGCAGTTGCCACGACCACGCGATGGCTTCCTTTTTGTAGTAATCGCCAAACGACCAGTTGCCGAGCATTTCAAAAAACGTGTGATGGGTGTCGTCGCGTCCCACGTCTTCGAGGTCGTTGTGTTTGCCCGCCACGCGCATACATTTCTGCGAGTCGACGGCGCGGGTGTAGGGTTTCTTGTCGGTGCCGATAAAGACATCCTTAAACTGAACCATGCCCGAATTGGTGAAGAGAAGCGTGCTGTCGCCGCCCGGGACGAGCGACATCGAAGGCACGGCGGTATGTCCATGCTCGACGAAGAAGTCAATGAAGGTCTGGCGGATTTCATTACCGGTAAGTTTTTTGCTCATGAGGACTCCAAAATTTTGAAAATGACGGGCGAATTATACCAAGCGGATGAAACAAAAATCCCGAACCTGTTGGTTCGGGACTTTGAACAACCTCGTTAGTCTCAAGCCGTGACAGGTCAGGATGACGCGCGCGTAGCGGCGGCGGCTTGAGCGGAAGCGGAGGAAGTAAAGTTCGATTTCATTGGATGAGATTATACAAGGCATGGCGGAATTTGGGGAGGGCTAATCCATCATTCGTCCTAATTTCAGATTTGCTTAAACAAAGAGTACTACACTTGACGCGAAAGTTAATCAAAAAGAAAGAGAGAATAAAATGAAACCAATAAAGTTAGAAATCATGATCGCCGCCGGTGTCCTCATCCTTTCCGCGCTGGCTTGTAATTTGGGAAGCCAAGCGCCCACCGAAGTGACCCAGCCCCAAGAGGGGAGTTCAACAGAACCCGCGCCGCAGCAAGACCAATCCTCTTCGAATAGTTCTGCGGACGCGTGTGATAATCCTTATTCGCCTATCGTTCAAGGAGCAACATGGAATTACAACATGACAGGCGGCGTTGCCGATACGTTCGTACACAGCATCGTTTCCATCGAAGCGGACGGATTCACCGAACAGGATGTCTTTGGAACGGGAATCACCCGCACAGGCTATTGGTCTTGCGATAACGGCGCTTTAACCATGCTTGATCCGAGCAGTGACACGACGGGGACCGTCGCTACAGATAAAGTGACGGCTGACTTCAAAACCACATCGGCGAGCGGAATTACTTTGCCCGCAACGATTAATCCCAACGACACGTGGGAACAAGCCATAACCCTCGAAGGGACGGAAGACATCGGCGGCAATCAAATCCCCGCAAAGAACGAATTCTCCAATTCGTGCAAAGCGATCGGGGTCGAATCGGTCACTGTCCCAGCGGGGACGTTCGACGCCATGCGCGTGGACTGCCAGACGAACATGAAAATTACGATCACCATGGCGAACACCCCCGTTACAACGCCGCTAACGTTTACTACCTCAAGTTGGTTTGCAGAAAATGTCGGCTTGGTTAAGGAGACCAAAACAGGCACGGGCGTGGATAGCGTTATTGAGTTGACTACGTATAACATTCCATAGCCAATCGGACGAAAAGAGTAGAGCAGGATATTCCTTCGACAGGCTCAGGACAAGTATCCCGCTCTACGATATGCTAGCGATTTGCTACGATGTCAATGTAATCGTCGGTTACTGTTTCGCTGTTTGCCGCGCCGAGGATTTCAAGCAGTTCTTGCAAGAGTTGCGCTTTGTTGTCGGCGTCTTTGCGGCTCCATGTGCGCGATTTAATCTCAAGGAAATGACCGAGCGGGGGCGTGGTCATGTGATCGAGGTTGACGTAAAACTCCGTGTCCTTGTATTTAATGAACCAGCGCAGGCGGTCTTTTTCGATCAGCACTTCCGATTTTGGTTTGAAGTATTCGCGATAGAAGCGCAATGAGTTGGTAGCAGGGGCAAGGAAGCGACTGCGCGAGAGCAGGACTTCATGTTCGAACTTTCCCTCGCGTTTTTGACCGAGTAGAGTGAGCCGCGCGCGCGTCTGTGTGATCGAGTTCTTGGCATCATCCACAAAATCGTCTTCACGGAATCGCAATCGTCCTTGCGACTCATCCTCGAAGAAGAAATAGGCGTCGTGTTGACGATAGTGACGTTCGTACAGGATGTCTATCTCGTCTCGCATCAATTCACGGAGGACGCGGTCTGGTTCGCCAATTTTGACTTTGACCTGCACCTCGAACGATTCCTCTTCCATCGAGCCGCCGAGGGCGATGAGTTTCGACAACACCGATTGTTCGCGTTCGACGAGGAACGAGTCAATTTGTTTGGCGAGGTCAGCGGCTTGGGCGAGCAATTCGTCTTCTTTGAGCGTGAGCAGTTGACGTTCGCGCATGACCCATTTGCCGTTGATCATCACGTCGGTCACGTCGGTGGATTTGCTCGCGTAGACGATTTGCGCGTACGCGTTGTCTGCGGAGCGGCGGAAGGAGGGGGAGTTGTGCACAGGGCTGAGGTCAACGAGGATGAGGTCGGCGCGGCGGCTGGGGGTGAGCGAACCAGTTAGATGTCCGATATGAAGCGCTTGGGCGCCAAGGCGAGTCGCCATGAGCAAGGCTTGCGGCGCAGGGAGCGAAGTCGGATCGTTCGTCACAGCCTTTGCGATGAACGCGGCGAGGCGGACTTCTTCGAACATATCCAGATCGTTGTTCGAGGCGGGACCGTCTGTGCCGATGCCGACGTTGAGTCCAGACTGGAGCATTTTGACGACGGGCGCGAAGCCCGAAGCGAGTTTGAGATTCGACGAGGGGTTGTGCGAAACGCCCGCGCCCGCGTGATGAAGCGTGCGGATCTCGCCGATGTCAATATGCACACAATGCGCGGCGATGACCTTCGCTTCGAGCAAGCCTTGTTTTTTCACGTAGGGAATGACGGGCATTCCGTTTTCGTTGCGCATATTGTCCACTTCGAAGGAAGTTTCGGCGAGATGCGTGTGAAGAGGGATGTCGAACTCTTTTGCGAGATCGGCGGTCTCACGCAGAATGTCGGCTGTGGTTGTGTAGGGCGCGTGCGGCGCAATGGACGGGACGATAAGCGGATGCCCCTTCCATTTTTTGATGTAGTCGCGCGCTTTTTCCATCGCATCTTCATACGATGCCGCATCGGGCGTTGGGAATTTCAAAATGGATTGCCCGCACACGCCGCGCATCCCCGCGTCTGCGGTTGCGGTGGCGACAGCATCTTCATAGAAATACATATCGTTGAATGTTGTTACGCCGCTTTTGATGAGTTCGGCGCAGGCGATGGATGTGCCGAGACGAACAAATTCAGGTGAGGCAAATTGTCGTTCAACGGGCCACATGTAGCCTTGCAGCCACACGTCGAGTCGCAGATCGTCTGCGATGCCGCGTAAAAGAGTCATCGGCACGTGTGTGTGCGCGTTGACCAAGCCAGGCATGAGAATCTTGCCTTTGCAGTCAATCGTCTCTTTGCCTGAATATTCTTTTTTGATCTGTTCTTCGGGCCCAACCGCGACGATGCTGTCCCCCGTCACAGCGACCGCGCCGCGCTTATGTTGGGTCATCGTTTCGTCCATGGTGAGGACGTGGGCGTTGATGAAGAGGGTGTCTACGGTTTGCATGAGTTCTCCTGAAAATAAGCGAAGGGCGGCATTTCTGCCGCCCGGATGAATTTTTTATTGCGGGCTTGCCGTTGCAAGCGCAGGTTCGATCTCAAAGGTCACGCGACCTGAGGTTTGTGACAGAACGCGATGAGCGTCGAGAATTTCCAAGCCTGCAAGTTTGCCGTCGGGTCCATAGTCGGCAAGGATTTCTTCGGTGAGTTGGCGCGTTTCTGCTTGCCCTGCCTCGAGATGCAGGAATTCGAGATAGAGGGCGTCCACATCGGGGTCGTAGGTAATTTTCATGTCTTACTCCTTGTTTCCGTAAAACACAATCACGGTTATTACTACAATTGAGTCTTCTTCATCGGCAAACACTGCGCGTATCGTTTTGAGTGCATAGATCTTCTGATTGACTGGTGAGGGTTTGCCAAATTGAAATACTTTCTGAACCTGCCACTTTCCTAGTAATGTAGGTTTCCATTGTTCGGTTTGTATGGCTTCAACGACTTCCGCTTCGATTGCGCCGCGTAGGTCAATCCTTCTGCGTGCATGGTTAGAAAAGCGGATTGGTTTTTGTGCCATATTCTTTTACCGATTATACATCTACCTTGGTGTGCAGGGGCGGCGCAATGTGCCGCCCCTGCGTTAAATCACGGAATAAAATTCAAAAGCACCTTCATCGCTTTTAGATTATGCGCGAAATCAGTTGTCATGTGATCGCGCAGTTCCATGTCCACTGCCGCGCCGACGCCGTTCTCGACAGCCCAATCGGCGAGCGTGCCGGTGTATACGCATCCCGTGTCTACTGGCGGGTATGGATATTTTGTCGCTTTTGCCAGCGTTACAGCGAGACGCTTTGAATCTTCCGTCCACGGCACACCGCCGGGGAAGACACCCAGCGCGGCGCTGTGGTAACTGATCAATGCTGTGATGTTACGCGCTTCAATGAAACCCATCACCGTCCGCGTTTCAGGCTCCGAGCCGCCGTACAAGCCGCCTGTGGTGGGGCGGTAGATCCAACAGCCGTCGCGATCCCAATCGGCGGACCAGTTATCGCTAGGGAAGTTGCGATTCAAATCCACGTTGTTATTGTTGACTCGCCCGTCCACGCCGTGTGCGCGCGCTTCGCCGTCGGGGTTCATGTTGCGGATGATGTACAACGTCGCGTCGTTCGGAATCACATCGGGATTCTCATTGATGTATGTGATCAACTCATCTGCCAGTTCGATTGTATTCCATTCGTAGCCGCCGTGAATACCCGCGACGATCAGATATTCGCGTTCGCCGTTGCCGAACGTGTAGACTTCGATGGGGCGGCTTGAAGCGGAGTATCCGATGACGTTCGGCGCGGGTCCGTTCTGCAAATGGAACGGCGTGGATGTTTCAAACACATACGGCGTGTAAAACGGATTTGGCGTGAGCGTTGGCAAATAATAACTTGTCGGCGCGGCGTTGGACGTGGGCGTGAATGCTTGTGTCGGAATCGAGTCGATTGCCGAAGCCGATTGACTTGTCGCATAAAACGCCGCGCCGCCGATTAAACATACAATTACGATCCCGTTCACCGCCCAGATCAAATACACCACTGTGTTCGATGATCTTCGCCGCGCCTTCATTCATTCTCCGAAGCGCGCCGCCTGAGCCAATCCAGCGCGATGTTGACCGACCACAAAGGCAAACTGCGCGGCGGTCCGCCATACGTGACGCGATGCGTTTTCTCAAGCTTTGGCGTGATGAGCGCCATTTCCGCGGAGCGTTCTTCGATGTTGACAACGACTCCCAGCGCGACATCGGCGTTGGATTCGTTTCGCGCATTGCGAAGAGTTTCGATGAGATCAGAAGACTGGAGATTGGAGACTGAAACTGTGTGTGGGATTTTTCGCGCGAGCAAGCCGTTCAAATTGGATTCCAATCCGATCAGACTCCAGCCTCGGCTTGCCACGGCGTTGAGGGCGGCGTCTTCCAATTGATCTTCATCCGTCCCGAAGACCACGTCCCCGAGTCTCTCGCGGATGTCGTTTTCGATTCGCGCGATCATTTCATCCGCTTCGGCTTCGTTCTTCGCTTTCGTCGCAATGCGGATGTCTACCACGCCCGTGTGCGCGGCAAGCCCGACGGTGGGGTTGCTCAACGTTTCGAGGTCGGCGATCCTTTCGTCAATCAAACCCTCGCCGAGACCCGCGCAATGCAACACTTTTATCTTGATGATCTCGTTGAGGTTGAATCGCTTTTGTAAATATGGGACGACTGATTCGTGCAGGATGTGTTCCATTTCGCTGGGAACGCCGGGGAGGGAGATGACTATACTCTCCCTCACCCCTAGCCCCTCTCCGCCCTCCTTTCTCTCCCATTTTCTCCGGAAAATGGGGGGAGACGATAGGGGTCTCAACAATAAAACATGGCGCGGTGCCGACGGGGTTTTTGATTCCATCGCGCCTTTGGGGGCATACGCTTGGCGCTTTTGATTCTCGGATGGTTTGCGTCCGTAGCGCGAAATGGCTTCGACGACTTGTTCCCATAAGTCTTCGCGGAATTCCAATTCAACGCCTGCGGCGCGCGCGACGGCTTCACGTGTGGGATCGTCTATGGTTGGACCTAAGCCTCCGGTGGTTATGACGATCTCCGCGCGATTCATTGAATTGCGGATGGACTCCGCGATGCGTTCAACGTTATCGCCAATGGTGATGGTGCGGAACAAATCCACGCCCATGCCGCGCAAAACCTGCGCGATGTATCGCGTGTTCGTATCCACGATCTCGCCGAGGAGGATTTCCGTTCCGATGGTGATGATTTCTGCAGAGGGCATAATGGTTTGGGTAGGGGCGGGGTCTCCCCGCCCAACATGGGGCGAGAGAACCTCGCCCCTACGAGATTTCAAAATTCTACTTCAACCCCAAGATTCATGGCATGAGCGTTCTTTAACGCAACTTGGGCGGCGACGGCGTCTTGCACCGCGTTGCCGACGGATTTGAAGAAGGTGATCTCATCGTCAGATTGCCTGCCTGATTTTAAACCTAAAACGATCTCGCCGAGTTCGGCATGGATGTTCGCTTCGTTGATCAGTCCTGCTTTCATGGCTTTGACGATGTCGCCAGCCTCTTCCATCACAGTTGCGCGGGAATCCACGACGATGCGCGAGCGTGCGATGGTTTCGATGGGGAGTTCTTGCATCTCAGGCGTGTATGCGCCGATGGCGGAGATGTGCGTCCCTGCTTTTACATCTTTATCCTCAAACACGGGTTGCGTTGAACCTGTGGCTGTGCAAATGATGTCCGCGTTTTGGATGGCTTCTTGCGGTGTCTTTGCCACACGAATGTCTTGCGGGATATTTCCACGCCCAGCCATTTCTTTTGCAAACGATTCGGCTTTTGATGTGGTTGGGTTGTAGATGAATGCGGTTTCGATCTTGCGAGCGGAGCACGCGGCTTCGAGTTGAGTCTTCCCTTGCGGACCCGCGCCGAAGATGGCGACAACTTTGCTGTCTTTTCGCGCGAGCAGGTCAATGGATACGCCGCTCCCCGCGCCTGTGCGGATGGCAGTCAACGCGCTCCCTTCGAGCAACGCAATCGCGCGACCTGTTTCAACATCGAACACGAGAACTGCCGCTTGGATGTAGGCGAGTCCGCGCGGAGGGTTGGAGGGATACAACGAGACGACTTTGACTGCGAGCGCTTCGGTAGATTCTTTTTTCATGTAAGCGGGCATGAACAGGCTGACCGCGTCGCGGCTGGGGATGGGGAGACGAGTCCGCAATGGCGCGACAGCCGTCCCGTTGGAAAGAGCCGCGTAGGCATCCTTCATGGCGGCGATCGCATCGTTCATCGGTAAGGCTTGGCGGACTTCAGTCGCGTTGAGGATGAGCATGGGATTGTCTCCGCCGACGTTAGAGAACGTCGGCTACACATGATGATAACAAAAAACGCAGAGGGTGAGGTCTCCTCTGCGCTTTTGTTTTTTCTTTCGGAGTTATTCCATTCCGAGGTAGGCTTTTTGCACTTCGGGATCGTTCTTGAGTTTTTCGGCTTTATCGCCAAGCACGATCTCGCCGGTCTGTAACACGTAGCCGCGATGCGCGATCGAAAGAGCCATGAGCGCGTTCTGTTCGACGAGCAGGATCGTGACGCCTTCTTTGTTGATGCGTTGGATCGTGTCGAAGATGAGCTCGACCAGCACGGGCGCGAGACCCATCGAAGGCTCGTCCATGAGCAGGAGGCGGGGCTGAGCCATGAGCGCGCGCCCTGTGGCAAGCATTTGTTGTTCGCCGCCAGAGAGCGTGCCAGCGAGTTGCGTGCGGCGTTCTTTGAGGCGCGGAAAGAGCGTGAAGATGCGGTCCAAATTATGGGCGATCTCTTTTTTATCGCTTCGACTGTATGCGCCCATCTCGAGGTTTTCGGTGACAGACATGCGGGCGAATACGCCGCGTCCTTCGGGAACCATGGAGACGCCTTTGTAGACGATCTCGTGCGCTGAATATTTCAGCAGGTCTTGATCGTCGAGCGTGATCTGACCTTCGCGCGGTTTTAGCAAACCGGAGATCGTGCGGAGGGTGGTTGTTTTCCCGGCGCCATTGCCGCCAATGAGGGTGACGATCTCGCCTTGTTCGATGTGGAGATTGATCCCGTTCAGGGCGTGGATGTTGCCGTAATAGGTGTGGATGTTTTCCACTTTCAGCATGGGCATTGTTACTGTCCTGCCTTCTTTTGGATTCGTTCTTGCGCGCCAGCCATTCCTTCGGTGGCGGCGCCGCGTCCTAAATAGGCTTCGATTACGCGAGGGTTGGTCTGGATCTCGGTTGGCGTGCCTTCGGCGATCTTCTCGCCGTAATCAAGCACGGTGATGTGTTCTGAAATTCCCATGACGACCCGCATGTGATGTTCGATCAGCAAGATGGTGATTCCGAGTTCGTCGCGCAGGCGGCGGATGAAAACGGTGAGGTCTTCGCTCTCTCGCGGATTCATTCCCGCCGACGGCTCGTCGAGCAGGAGAAGTTTGGGCTTGGTCGCAAGGGCGCGGGCGATCTCTAGCCGACGCTGGGCGCCGTAAGGCAAATTACGCGCCAGCATATCGCCTTGACCTTTGAGGTCTACAAATGTGAGCAACCGCTGAGCCTCAGCAAGAGCTTCGCGTTCCTCCTCGTGTTTGCGTTTTGAGCCCATGACCGCGCTCATCCACGAAGTGTTCAGGAAAACATGTTGTCCGACGAGGATGTTTTCGATGGCGGTCATGTCGGCGAATAGGCGGATATTTTGATAGGTGCGCGAAATGCCCAGCCGGGAAATTTGATCGGGGCGCAGGCGCTGTGTGGAAGTGCCTTCAAAAACGATCTCGCCTTCGTCGGCTTTTGCGAAGCCGGTGATGCAGTTGAAGAAGGTGGTCTTTCCGGCTCCGTTTGGACCGATGATGCTGACAATGGATTTGTCGGGGATCTCGAAATCCACATTATTCACGGCGACGAGGCCGCCGAAGCGTTTGACGATCTTTGTTGCGGTTAGGATTGGCGTCATAAAATCCTCATGATGCAGGCGTTGCGTCTTCATGATGCAGTTCGCGGCGAGCCGCTTGAGAGGGCCAAAAGCCCTCCGGCTTTAATTGCATCATGATAACAAGCACAAACCCGTAAATTAGATAACGGAATTCGGACACTTCGCGCAACAGTTCGGGCAAGCCGATCAGCAGAATCGCGCCGACGATCACGCCGGGGATACTGCCCATGCCTCCCACGATGATCAAA
Source organism: Anaerolineales bacterium (assembly GCA_046328795.1). Taxonomy (GTDB): domain Bacteria; phylum Chloroflexota; class Anaerolineae; order Anaerolineales; family Villigracilaceae; genus Defluviilinea. The sequence goes on from JAXLVX010000039.1 coordinate 12,812, forward strand.
GCCACCACGTTGAAAGAAACGATCAATTGCATACTGCTGGCAAAGATGGAACCGATCAGCACGGTGAAGATCGCGCCGCCCAACCCGGCGAATGCGGCTCCAAGCATGTAGGCGAGCAATTTGGTTTGCACAAGGTTGACGCCCAATGCTTCGGCTACATCTTCATCTTCGCGGATCGCCATCCACGCGCGGCCCAAGCGCGATTCTCGCAGACGCCAAGCCACAAAGGCGATGAAGATAGCGCTGGCGATGGCGATGTAGTAAATATCTTGCGGCGTACCAAGTTCGATGCCGTTGCAGATACGCGGTGTGTCTACTTTTAGAAATTCGCCCAGCGTGCCAATGCAAGGCTTTTGAATGCCGATCACTCCTTGCGGTCCGCCGAAGAATGGGGATAGAAAATCTGACCCGGCGAGCAAGCGGATGATCTCTCCGAATCCCATTGTGGCTATGGCGAGATAGTCGCCGCGCACGCCCAAAACAGGCAAGCCGAGAAATGCGCCAAACATCATGGCGACAAGTACGGCGATGGGAACCGCCACCCAGAAAGGAATGTGTTGCAAGCCGAAGGGACCGTAAGATGTGAGCAGTCCCACCGTGTATGCGCCAACAGCATAGAATGCCACGAAGCCCAGGTCAAGAAGACCGGCAAAGCCGAGGGTGATGTTCAAGCCTAATCCCATCAAAATGTAGAGACTGATGATCACGATGACTTGGGCGATGAACGGTCCCGAAACTTGCGGCAAGCCTAGCGCGATGATGGCGATCAGCGCGAAGACCGCAACGCGGAGCGTGATCTGCCGGTTCTTAGGGAGTTGATTGATCCTGGCTTTGTATGATTCTCCCTTCGATGCCCAGTGGATGTTTGCAATCACGACCAGCCCAAAGAAAACGATCGCGCCGAAAATAGTTAACCCGGTCTGGCTGAACAGGCTTTTAGCGAATGTTCCCATGGCGGGTCCTTGGTTGATCAACACCACGCGGAACAAGTTGGAGAAAAGCGACATCAAAAATAGGGCGATCAAACCGCGCGATACGGGACGGCGGATATTTTCTGACAGGAGCAGGAAGGATGCGCCTGCCAAACCTAAAATGGCGCTGAGCAGCGGCAGTATCCATGCTCCCGCGAGCCCTTGTTTGAAGAAAAGTATTTCGTATAAATCGGATGATGCGTTGAGAAATACCGCTCGTAAATCAATTTTGTCTCCAATAACTCCCATGAGAGTAACCAGAAGACCGGAAACCAACCCGGCAACGAGTCCGGCTGAAAGGTTGACGCCGGCTTGAGTTTTGCCGAGCAGGTTGGAGGTCCGGATGGAAGCGATGAAGCCTGCCATGGCAGAGGTGGCGAACAAGACGAATTGTCCGAGAGTGACGATGCCTTCGATCACATCCCGCTCGTTAAACGTTTTCACCATGCCGATCAGGCAGAGGAACATTCCGATGACGCCGGATAACAATCCTATTTTCGTTGAAAGCCAGAGGAAATTTTCTTTTTTCATAGGATTCACCGATTACGCTTTTTGTTTTGAAATTCGTTCGCCCAAAATTCCCTGCGGGCGGAAGAGGAGGATCATCACCAGCATCGTATACGCGATGACATCTTTGAGCTGATAAGCGCGGGTGATGCCGAGTCCTTCGAGGAAGAGGGATGGTCCAACCGATTCGAAAACGCCTAGCACGAGTCCGCCTACCATCGCTCCGGGGATATTGCCGATGCCGCCCAAGACCGCGGCGGTGAAGGCTTTGACGCCGGGTGTAAAGCCCATAAAGAAATCAATCTGCCGGTATACGAGGGCGAAGAGAACGCCTGCCGCGCCAGCCATCGCCGCGCCAATGGCGAAGGTGGAAACGATGGTGCGGTTAACGTCAATACCCATGAGAGCGGCGGTATCTTTGTTTTCAGAAACAGCCCGCATGGCTTTGCCTGTTTTGGTGTATTGGACGATCCCGTATAAAATTGCCATCATGATAAAGGCCGCGATTGCGACAACGATTTGCACTTTGAGAATTTCCACCCCGAAGATCACCCAGTTGCCTTCAAGAACCTTGATGGGCGGGTAGGCGTATTTGCCGGGACCGAAGAAGCCGCGAAACGAGTATTCGAGAACGAAGGACGCTCCGAAGGCGGCGATCAGCGGGACGAGGCGAGGCGCGTTTCGAAGCGGACGATACGCAACTTTTTCGACGAGGATGGCTATCCCTGCGGAGAAAATCATCGCGACGACGATCGGGATGAGCAAACCGAGGAATGGATTGGCATCCACAAACCCAATGCTGTTTAGCCATATCGCTGTGAAGTAGCCGGCAAACGCGCCGGTCATGAAAATATCACCGTGCGCAAAATTGATCATGCGCAAAATGCCGTATACCATTGTATATCCCAAAGCGATCATGGCGTAAATTGCGCCTTGCGATATACCGAAAACAATAAAATCAAGCCACTGCTCGCCAGTATATTTGCCAGCCCGTAAGGCGGAAACGGTTCCCCAAATGACCGCGAGCACGATCACAATGCGAAATGCCCAAAGGAATCCGTTGGCAACCAGATCCACTATTCGCTCGGTTAAAGTCGTGCGCATGGACGATCTCCTCAGAAACGATAGAAATACAAATATTATAAGGAGGGACGAGCCGTTGCTCGTCCCTCCAAATTTCGTGCCTAACGAATTACGGGTAGACTTTCTTGGGGTTGACGCCGCCTTGCGGATCCCAAGTTGCAGGATCGGCGCTCGTAACCTCGTACACTGCGATAACAGGCGCGCCGCAGTCACCGGAAGCTGAGCAGCTCAGTGTGCCTGTGAGGCCCTTGTAATCTTTGGTGGCGTAAATGGCATCGCGCAGGGCTTGGCGCGGAACGTAGATCGTGCCGTCGTCCTGAACAACAGCCACTTTTTCGAGCGCGGCAAAGATGATGCCGGTCGCATCGTACGCGTGAGCGTGGAAGGCTGAAAGAGGCGCTTCGCCGTACTTGGCTTTGTGCTTATCAAGGAAGGCTTTGTAGCCTTCGGTGAAGGCGCTGAAGTCTGGGCTGGAGAGGTACATGCCCTGAACGTTCGGGCCCGCGGCTTCCAGGAAGTCAGGCGTGAAGATACCGTCAGAGCCGGCGAGTTTGACATTTTCGAGACCGGCGATTTCGCGCACCTGAGAAGTGATGTAGCCACCCGCGGCAACAAAGACGGGGTAGTACAGGAATTCAGGCGACTTGGCGGCAATCGAGGTCAACACGGGGCGCATATCGGTCGCATCTTTCGCAACGGCTTCTTGCGCGACGATCTCTCCGCCTAACGCGGTGAAGTTATCGGCAAATACCTGTTGGAGAGCCTGAGCATACGCGGAACCATCGTGGATGGTCGCGGCTTTGCGAACGCCGAGCGAATTGTAAGCGAACTCAGCCACCGCTTTGCCTTGGAAGGCATCGCTGTGAGCAGTGCGGAGGTAGCCAGCATAGTCAGGACCGCGAGCAGGGTCAGTGAGCGCCGGGCGGGTGTTGGAAGGCGAAATGGTGGTCAGACCCGCATTCGTGATCGCGGCAATACCGCCGACGGTTTCATCTGAGCAGGATGAACCGACGAGGGCAACCAGCGAGGTGTCCGCGGCGAGTTTCGCAGCGGCAGTCGCGCCGCCTTCAGGGGTACAACCCGCATCTTCTGTTGTCAAGAGGATAGTGTGGTCGTGGAACTTGCCTCCCATGTCTTCAATCGCGATTTCGACACCGCGTTTTGAATCTTCACCGAGTGTGCTATCGGGACCTGAGAGAACGCCCCAGTAGGCAATGTGGACCGGTTCATCGGCGCCGATCGTCACGCAGCCGAGCGCGTCGGTGCATTCATATGCCGCTGCCTTCGGTCCGCAAGCCGCAAGGGCGAGGCTTGTGAGCATCAGCAACGCAAGCAATACATTCAAGCGTTTCATTTTCTTACTCCTCCGAAATATTGTTTAAGTTGATAATAGTATCCTCTGGCGGATACAACAACCGGGCGGACAACGCTCTTCGTAGTCGGCATCACCTCCTTTAGAGAGATCAATTCGGGGTATGTTTGCAATAAAGCCGGAGAAAGTTCCTTCAACGAAATTTCTCACGGCTATGAGCGCTAATGGTAAAACAAATATGTTGTAGGGTCAAGTAACTCGACAGCCAGCTATTCTGTTTTGCTGGCGGGTTTGTACAATAATTGTTCGCGGATGCGCAGGTCGGTGTTACGGATTTTCATCGCCAGGTCTGCGGCGAGGTTGTGCATCAACCGATACCCGAGTTGCGGATAGGTTTCGCACAGCATAATGAGTTTGTCGCGGGGGATGATCAACAAGCGTGTATCGCTTTGTGTGGCGCAAGCAGAAGCGGACCGCAAACCTTCATCCACTAACGCAACCTCGCCGAAGGACTGTCCGCGCCGCAGGGTGGCGATCACGTGATTTTCAACGCTCGAATCAGACGCGCTCACTAAAGCGGGGTCAAGAAAAATATCCACCTCGCCCTGAGCGATCACGTATAGCTCCTTACTCGACGAATTCTCTTTAAAGATCAAGTCGTCTTTCTGATAGGTGGCTTCCTGACACAAACTTGCCACGAGGTCTAATTGCGTCGGCGTAAATTGAAAAAAAATATCGCTTTGTTTTAAGAAATTGACAACGGATTGATTTGTCATGACGACCTCTGCTTGCTTGAGTGTAGCATAAACAAAATCGGATTGCAACGATTCGCGCCTACGGGTAAGCTTGAGTCAGCCAATCGAACGGGTTCACTTGTATGCCGTTTACCCACACCTCCCAGTGCAGGTGCGGACCCGTGACCCGTCCCGTGCCGCCGACCAAGCCGATCACCTGTCCCTGTTCGACCATATCGCCAACATTGACCTGGATCTGCGATTGGTGCCAAAAGCCGCTGTATACACCCCAGCCATGGTCAATGATCGTCGCATTACCTCGCACGGCTAAGGGTGCGGCGAATACAACTTTCCCTGCCGCCGGAGCGACGATCGGCAAGCCCTCGCCGCCGCAGAAATCGAGACCGGAATGATATCCATTGAGTTTTATATCTGAATTGATCACTTCATATACTCGGCGAGTCCCAAAACGGGAGTTCAGGCAATTCGGGTCTGCGGCTGGTGAAGTGAAGATGCCGTTCCAAAACATGGTGGGGGTGGCTGGCGCTGTGATCGCAAGCAGGTTCTGCATTTCGGGTTCGGTTACGGCAGGGTCGAGAGTGCTTGGGTCATTTAAAGGAATATCCTCGCTCAAATATCCGCCGGACGCCACCACGATCATTTGCTCGAACGACTGTGTTTCTCCGCTTGGAAGAGTCGCTTCGATGCGCAGCGGATAAATCCCCGGTTCCAATAAAGCGTCTATTCCTTGCAAGGCAACCTGTTCGCCGTTCAATGGGAAGAAATGAAGAGATTTGTCAATTAACGTGGCGGATGCAACGACGCCATCTTGTGTTTTTAAGCGGATGACCTCTGTCGAGCCTTGCACCATTGGCAGAGGGGAAATGCTCGCGCTCAAAAACGCGGAGGGCAAACCGGTAGCGTTCTCGTCGCTGCTTTCAGCGGGCGAATACAGAACATCGCCCGGAAGCGCGGCGTATGTTCCCTCTATCTTATTTAAAGAAGAAAGCGTCCACGGGTCGCTTCCCTCTTTGATGGCAAGTTCGAATAACGATTCTCCAGCCACAGGCGTGATCCGCGCGCTGAGTTCTTTTTGCCCATTCTGCACGGGGAGAATCAAACTGATTCCCGCATAGAGTTCGCTTGGGCTGATCAGACGATTTAATTTCCTCAAATTTTCATCGGACACTTGCGTTCGCCGGCGCAGACTGCGCAGAGAATCACCGTACCCGATGATTTCCGTTTCAAGCACGCCGCTGACGCCGTTTAGACCGGGAATCACAACCTCCTGCCCAATGGCAAGATTGTTCGGGTTCACGTCGGGATTTGCCGCCATCAAATCGTTGAGCGATACATTGAATCGCGCCGCGATGGATGAGAGAGTATCCCCGGCTTGGATGATGTACACCGGTTCGCTGGCTTGCGCGCGCGCCGGTTGAGCGCCGATTGGCGCGAGCAGTGCGAAAATTAATAGAAGGATGGAAACTTTACGCATCTTTAAATTCTACCGCATCGCCGATTTCAAAGTCGTTCCATCGGCTGGGATGAATTTCAAGAACGAATTTTGCGGGGACCTTCGAGAAATAAGCCGGTCTCCATGACTTGGCGAGGACTTTGTCCACCACTTTCATTTCCGCGTTGATCCATACAACGCAGAGATCGAAGGAAACGAATAACATGTGAATAGAAGAGTCGAGGCGCGAATCACGCTTGCCAACGAGGATCAAGCCGGCATCTTGCGAAAGAGACGAGCGGAAGGTGAATCCGCGCAATTGAGTGAAGAAGGAGTCGCAATAGTCCACGCGCGGACGCGAGTCAATATCCCTGCTGTTGTTGATGACGCGAATCTGTTTTGTCATGTGTCAATAAAAAACGAGGCGTAGAGCGCCTCGTTCACTCCCCGATTTTCAGAACTTTTTCGACGCTGCTCAACAGCTCTTGCGGGCTGAAAGGCTTGGCGATGTAATCGTCCACTTTTGCGATGTGCAAGCCGAGGACGCGGTCAATGCTTTGCGCTTTTGCGGTGACAACGATGACCGGAATGTCTCTCGTTTTTTCTTCGGCTTTGATTTGCTGATATACTTCCCAGCCGTCCATCTGCGGCATCATTAAATCGAGCAAGATCAGGTCGGGTTTGCTTTCTCGAATCATTTTCAACCCCTCAATGCCGCTGGCGGCGCCTCTGACCTCGTACCCTCTGCGACCCAAGATCAGCCGCATCAGGTCAATCATTTCTGTTTCGTCTTCGATACAAAGAATGGATCTGCTTTTAGCGTTCATATTTTGTTAAGGCAAAAGTTTACCATAAACTAAAAACGATGAAGATCGTGTCATGGAATGTCAATGGATTGCGCGCCGCGCTCGGAAAAGGAGCGTTGGACGCGGTTTGGAAGTTAAAGCCGGATGCGCTGTGCCTTCAGGAGATCAAATCGCGCCCCGATCAACTGAGCGAAGAACAAAGGAAGTTTCCCGGTTACGAGGTTGCATGGAACCCAGCCGAGAAAGCGGGATACAGCGGCGTGGCGACATTCTTGCGGACTCCCGCGCGGGAGACTCGACTCGGCTTGGGCGACCCTCGCTTCGACGTGGAGGGACGAGTCATTTCCACCGTTCATCCTGGGTTTCGCCTCTTCAACGTTTATTTTCCCAGCGGCAATCGCGGCAAAAGCCGCGTGGACTATAAACTCGATTTCTATTCATGTCTACTTGACGCGTGCGACGACCTGCATAAAAAGGGCGAGCAGATCATCATCACCGGAGATTTCAACACGGCGCACATGCCGATTGACTTGAGGAATCCGAAATCCAACCAGAAAACTTCGGGGTTCTTGCCTGAAGAGCGAGCGTGGGTACAGAAGTATCTCGATCATGGTTTTGTGGATATTTATCGCCGCTTGTACCCGGAACAGGTCCAATACACGTGGTGGACTTATGTTTCCAATGCGCGTCAACGCGGTGTGGGTTGGCGCATTGACTACTTCCTCATATCTGAAGGACTCGTTTCCCGCGTCAAAGACGCGATCATCCACGATGAAATCCTTGGCTCAGACCACTGTCCGGTAGAGTTGATCCTTGAGTAAATTCCAACGATAAATTTCGATGGATTATTAGAATATTATACGAAATTTTTAATCGGACTTTCCCCGAACAGGTCTCGTTGGTATAATCCCGCTCGGAATTATCCGGAGGCACAGTGAATCCTAGAAACCAGTCGTCGTATATTGTTACATTCCTGTTGATCGTCGCCGTCGCCGCGATGGTGTTTATGATGGTCCAACGGGATACAACCTCAGAACAATCGCTCACTATAAACCAATTAGCCGATGATATTAAACTCGGGAAAATATCTCGCGTGGTCATTAATGATGATGACAGCTTGCGGGTGGTGTATACGAGCGGTTCAGAGCAGGAAGCCGAGGCGTACAAAGAGGCAGGCTCCACTCTTGTAGAGCAATTGATCGCTCTCGGCGTATCGCAAGAACAATTATCCCCGACAAAAGTAAAGATCGAAGTCAAGCCGCCTTCGCAGTGGGCTAGCTTCTTAACCAGCGCGCTCTATATTTTGCCCGTCCTGCTCATGGCGGGATTTTTGTGGTTTGTCTTCCGGCAGGCGCAGGGATCGAATAACGCCGCCATGTCGTTTGGCAAGTCGCGCGCCCGCATGTTTAGCGGCGAGCATCCCACGGTCACATTTCAGGATGTGGCTGGCGCGGAAGAGTCCAAGCAGGAGTTGGCGGAAGTTGTCGAGTTCCTGAAAGAACCGCAGAAGTTCATCCAACTCGGCGCGCGGATTCCCAAAGGCGTTCTGCTTGTCGGTCCTCCGGGCACCGGCAAGACTCTTCTTGCAAAAGCAGTATCTGGCGAGGCGGGCGTTCCATTCTTCTCGATCTCCGGTTCTGAATTTGTCGAAATGTTCGTCGGCGTGGGCGCAAGCCGCGTGCGCGATCTGTTCGATCAGGCGAAGCGACACTCTCCCTGCATCGTCTTCGTGGATGAAATTGATGCGGTCGGTCGTCAGCGCGGAGCGGGGCTGGGCGGCTCGCACGATGAGCGCGAACAAACCCTCAACCAAATGCTCGTCGAAATGGACGGCTTCGACACGGACACCAACGTCATCATCATCGCCGCGACAAACCGCCCCGATATTCTCGACCCGGCGCTTCTGCGTCCCGGTCGCTTTGACCGCCGCGTCACGCTCGACCGCCCCGACATGAAGGGACGCGAGGCGATCCTCAAAGTTCACGTCAAAGGTAAGCCGCTGGAACCGAATGTTGATTTGGGATCGCTCGCGCGCGGCACCCCCGGCTTCGTCGGCGCGGACATCGAGAATCTTGTTAATGAAAGCGCCATCCTTGCCGCGCGGCGCAACAAAAAATCCATTGGGCAGCCTGAACTGGAAGAGGCAATTGAACGCGTCGTGATGGGACCCGAACGCAAATCGCGTTTGATCTCGGATGAAGAGAAGCGCATCATCGCCTACCATGAGGCTGGTCACGCCGTCGTCGGCAACGCCATCGCTGAAGCCGACCCGGTTCAAAAAGTGACGATCGTCGGGCGCGGACAAGCTGGCGGAGTAACGTGGTTCAGACCGGATGAAGATCGCATCCTGCACTCGCGCAAGAAACTTCTCGCCAATTTGGCGTATGGTTTGGGCGGGCGCGTAGCGGAAGAGATCGTCTTTGACGACATCACCTCCGGCGCTTCCGGCGATATCGAGCAAGTAACTCGCATGGCGCGCATGATGGTCACGCGCTTGGGCATGAGCGGCGAGTTGGGTCCGATCTTATACGGACAAAAAGAGGAATTGATCTTCCTCGGACGCGAAATTTCAGAACAGCGCGACTATTCAGAAGCGGTTGCCGAACAGATTGATCGCGAGGTTCGCAAGATCGTGGACGAATCCTATAAACTCGCGAGGAAGTTGCTGACCAAATATCGCAAGGAATTAGATGCGGTGGCGCAAAAACTGATCGAAGCAGAATCGCTCACGCGCGAAGAATTCGAAAAGATCTTCCCGCCGCCGTTCCCCAAAAAGAGCGGAACGCCTCAGTTAGCGGCGTAGCGAAAACAAAATACACAAGTGAAGAGCCTCGCATTACGCGAGGCTCTTTTGATTCACCGTGTTTACTTGTTTACCTGCTTCCGTACTTCCTCCGCTTCTACTTTTTCCCTTCCTTGTGTTGTCTCACCAATTCGCGCCGCAGAATTTTCCCAACGGTTGTCTTCGGCAATTCGCTTCTAAATTCAACATGGGTTGGCACTTTGTACGGCGCGAGGCTTTGTTTGCAATATGCGCGGAGTTCTTCCTCGGTCATCGTCTCGCCGGGTTTCAACACCACCCATGCTTTGACCGTCTCGCCGCGGTTCGGGTCAGGGATGCCCGCCACGCCCACTTCCAACACTTTGGGATTCGATTGAATGGCTTCCTCCACCTCGCGGGGCCACACTTGGAATCCGCCCGGCTTGATGAGTTCCTTCTTGCGGTCAACGATGTAGAAATACCCATCCTCATCCATGCGGACGATGTCGCCGGTGTATAACCAAACTTTCCCGGTCTTGTCGGCGCGGAGTGAGTTGGCGGTTTCGGTGGGCATGTTGTGATAGCCCTTCATCACCTGAGGTCCGTGTAAGAGCAGTTCGCCGATCTCGCCCTGCGGAAGATCCGTCTCGCCGTCGTCGAGGCTCACAACGCGGCATTCCATGTTAGGCAAAGGCATCCCGATCGAGCCGGTCTTGTTTTCGCCGAGCAGAGGATTGCAGTGCGTCGCGGTCGGCGCTTCGGAGAGTCCGTAGCCCTCGAACACTTTTCCGCCGGTCAGTTTTTCGAATTGGTCTTTCGTTTCGCGCAACAACGCGGCAGAACCAGAGACGCAGGCTTTAATGGACGAAAGATTGTATTTGCCCGCTTTCACATCGGGATGATTATTGATGCCGTTGTACAGCGCCGGCACGCCGGGGAAGATGGTCGCTTTGTATTTTTGGATGTTATCCAGCACGTCTTTGAGATCGCGCGGGTTGGGAACCATCACCATCGTCGAACCGGTCGACATGGCGAAGTTCATTCCCGCCACCATGCCGTACACATGAAAGAGCGGGATTCCCATCAGCACGATCTCTTTGCCCTCTTCGAGGATGGTCATCCACGAACTGATCTGCAGAGTGTTGGCGACAATGTTGCGATGCAAAGCCACCGCGCCTTTTGAAACGCCGGTCGTTCCGCCCGAATATTGGAACAACGCCGTATCGTCGGGACCAACTTGCGCGTTGGGTCGAGCCGCCGATTGATACTTTGCGAGCAAGTCCTGCATCCATACGTCGCCAGCGGGCAGATTCTTGTCAATGTGGAATCCGCCTTTCTTTTCGCGCAGCAGCGTGAACAAAATTCGCAGCATGGGCGGCAGAGTCTCTTTGAGATTCGTCACGATCACTTTTTTGATCTTCGTGTTCGGCTGCGCCTTCTTGATCGTATTGTAGAAGTTCGTCATCACGAACATCACTTCGACGCCCGCGTCGTTTGCCTGATGTTCGATCTCGTGCGGCGTGTACAACGGATTTGTTGCAACCACCACTCCGCCCGCTTTGAGAATCCCGAAATATGCCATCACAAATTGCGGCGTGTTCGGCATGAAGATTCCCACGCGGTCGCCTTTCTTCACGCCCATATCCACCAGCGCGGCGGCGATGCGGTCTGAGAGTTCGTTCATCTCCTTAAAAGTAATAACCGCGCCCTTAAAGATCGTGCAGGCGCGGTCGGGATACTTGCGCGCCGATTCGTCGAGAAAATAAAACAACGGCGCTTGAGGAATATCTACGTTGTGCGGAACCCCTTTGTCGTAATGAGCAAGCCACGGTTTATCGTTCATGATGCTTCTCCTTTACAGTGATGGCTTGAGTATATCAACGAAAAAATAAAAGTCAACGGACGAATGTCACTTTGAGCGCATCTTCGATCTTCGCCGCGACTCCATCTTCGACTCGGAACCACAAAATATTTGGATCGGACTCTTTGAACCAATTCGCCTGCCTGCGGACATAAACCCGCGTCGCGCGACGGGTGAGCTGTTTCGCCTCCTCGACCGTGATTTGCCCTTCGAGCGCTTGCACGCATTCGCGATACCCAATGGCAGACATCGTCGACAGGGAAGGGGAGTAGCCGCGCGCGATTAAACTTTTCACTTCATCCATCAATCCATTGGCATACATTGATTCGATTCGTTCATCCACTCGCCGATACAACTCCTCGCGTGGACGAGTCAGCCCGATCGTGATCAAACGATATGGCGATTCATTTTGCCCGCGTTGTTCTGAAAATTTCTTTCCGGTCGTCATGATCACTTCCAACGCGCGGATCGTGCGGCGGAAGTTTCGCGGGTCAATCTTCTCGGCGGCGGCTGGGTCAAGCGCTTTTGAGTTTGTCGTGTAGCCAATAGATACCGTTTTCCTCTTTCTCTCTTTCCAACTCATTCCTCAACTGCTCATTCGGCTTCACCTCCGGCGGACTCCATCCCTGCGTCACCGCGCGGATGTATTGCCCGGTGCCGCCGACGAGGAAGGGCAGTTTGTTTCGCGCGTGAATCTCCGCGATTGCCTCCGTTGCTTTTTGTTGAAAGACCGCGAGGCTCAAAATTTCATCGGGGTTCGCAATGTCAATGAGATGATGATGAACCCGCGCCTGCTCCTCACGCGATGGCTTTGCCGTGCCAATGTCCATGCCGCGATAGAAGAGACGCGAATCGGCTGAGACGATCTCGCCGTTGAGTCGTTCCGCGAGTTGAATCGCAATTTCCGTTTTGCCAACGCTGTCGGTCCGACGATGAGGATGAGGGGCGGGTTTAGATCCTCACAGGTCTCTTTAAGACCTGTGAGGTCTGTTTCATCAAGAGATCGCATTTTCAAAATAAGTGACCTTCGGCGTTGACCCGGTTTTCCTTCGATTGAAATCACGTCAATTTGCCAGCGGTCAATTTCATGTTCAGCCGCGTAATGCTCGGCGGCGGAGATCATGTGCTGACGCTTCCGCGCAGTGATGGATTCTTCGGGCAAGCCCATTTTGTCCGATGTGCGGGTTTTGACTTCAACGAAGATGACGACCTCGCCTTGTTTTGCGATGATGTCAATTTCACCGTAGGGCGTGCGAGCGTTGCGGGCAAGGATTTCGCATCCGCGCCCGGTGAGATATTCGGCGGCAGTCTCTTCGCCCCATTTGCCGACTCGTTGATTGTGATTCATCCGAGGAATTCTTTCAGCACGGAGCGCAGTCTCTCCTCGATGCTCGGCTTGACGGGTTTCGTGTTGGATGTCAGCCGGTTGTAATGACCGAGCATGATCTGGGTGGTGTTCTCGATGGAGAATTGACGCGATGCCTGCCGCGCCGCCGCTCCCATTTTCTTTTGCAAATCTCTGTTGAGGCACAGCGTCGTCAGCTTGGCGGTGAAAGAGGCGAGATCGTTGACGGAGAGCAGACCAGTTTCCCCGTCCGTGATGGAATCGCTGATGCCAGGCGAGTCAATGCCGACGATGGGGAGTCCAGATGCCATGCCTTCGATCACCGAGAATGGATGGACTTCCGTGACAGAGGCGGTGGCGAAGATGTCGCACATCGCAAGATAGGAGGGGAGGTCGGCGTATGCGACTGTCCCCGTAAATTTGACGCGGTCGCAGATGTTCAACTCGTCGGCAAATTTTTTGATCGCCTCGTCGTGTTCTTTTTGCCCGCCGCCGATGATGAGCAGTTTCGTGTTGGGAACGGCGCGCGAAACGCCCGCGAACGATTGCAGGAGGAACTCGAGATTTTTTTCGGGAGCGATGCGCCCCATGTAAACGACGAGAATGTCTCGTTGATCGAAGCCGAACTCTTCGCGCGCGCGCGGCTGCGCCGACAAGAACGGATCGAGGTCGGCGCCGTTCGGCACAACTTCGACATGGCAGGTGACGCCGTATTGCCGCAGAACTTTTTCCATGCCGCGCGAGGGCGAGATGACGAGGTCCATGTTGTCGCAAAACGTGGGCATGTATGCCTGCAACATGCTCATGCTCACCTCGGCGGGCATGAGAGGCACGCGGGTTTGCGCGTACAAGTCGTAGCGCGTGTGATTGGTGAACAGCACGGGGATGTTGCGTTTGCGGCTGTAGATGTGCGCGAGTCGTCCGCTCATGAACGGATGATGCACGTGGATAATGTCCATCGTTTGGATGACGCGCTGCGCCTCGGTACTGTGCCGCAGGGAGAGATAAAAGCCGGTGTCGGAGAGAGGCAGGCCGGGACTGCGGATGACGCGCGGTTCGTCGTCCTCGTATTCAAGGTCGCCGAAGGTGAACACGTACACTTCATGCCCAAGTTTTTCGAGGGCGCGTTTGTTGACGTCAACGTAACTCGTCACGCCGCTGACGTAAGGCTTGTAGGCGTCTGTCATCATTCCGATTCGCATGGGGCTAATCGTATCGGGAAGAGAGGGGAGAGTCAAGATGAGGGTGAAGGATGATTTATGAAGGCTTGCGTTGACTGGCGAAGCCGTATCGAAAGGATGGGGGAGGAAAGATGAAAGAGGAAAGAGGGTGAGGAGAGTGGAAAGTAGAAAGTGGAAAGGAGTAAGTGTGAAAGTGGAAACATGAGGGCTTGTGTTGAGTGAGATCGAAACGATGAACGCGGAAAGGAGGCGTGTTAGAATGGCGGCATGACAGCGAAATTGATTTTGCGAGACAAGGAATATGAAGTGAAGCACGGCATGATGCTGCTCGACGCGTTGAAGAAGTGCGGCGTTGTGCCTGAGTCGGTGATCGCCACGCGCGAGGGCGAGATGATCCTCGATGATGAGATTCTGAAAGACGGCGACGAGGTGAAATTGGTGGCGGTGATTTCTGGAGGATGATTCTTTAAACACAAAGGACACAAAGTACACGAAGGAAAACCTATGGAGGGTCGATCTACTCATCATCCGTCCAACCTTAGTGACCTTCGTGTCCTTCGTGGTGAAAAATATGAAATGTAAAAAATGCGGAGAGAAAGCCTCGGTGAACATGCGCCAGCATAAACTGGCGTTGTGCAAGGAGCATTATCTCGAATGGCTCCCCGAGCAGACCGAGCGCTTCATCAAAAAATATGAGATGTTCACGCGGGATGAAAAAATCCTCGTGGCGGTTTCGGGCGGAAAAGATTCGCTGGGGCTGTGGGACATTCTCGCGCGGCTGGGCTATCAAGCCGATGGTTTGTATCTTGGTTTGGGAATTGATGGCGGCATCAATTATTCACATGAGTCGCAGCGACTCACCGAAAAATTTGCGGACCAGCGCAGGTTGAAGTTGCACATCGTTGACATCGAAAAAGAATACGGTCAGCCCATTCCCGTGCTTTCCGAAATTTCGCATCGCGGACACGGCAAGCCTTGCGCGGTGTGCGGGCTGGCGAAACGTCACGAGATGAATCGCATCGCGCGCGATCTCGGCTACGATGTGCTGGCGACCGGTCACAATTTGGATGACGAAGCGGCGGTGTTATTCGGCAACACGCTTTCGTGGTCGGCGGATTTTCTGCTGAGACAAAGCCCGGTTCTCGCCTCGACGGGCGGCTTGGCTCGCAAAGTGAAGCCTTTGTGCCGCTTCTACGAGCGCGAGATGACGGCGTATTGCCTCGCGCGGGGAATCGAATACATCTACGAAGAATGTCCGTTCGCGGAGGGATCGCAGTCCATTTACTACAAGGAATTGCTGAACAAACTCGAAACGGATCGCCCCGGCGCAAAGTTGACGTTCTATCTGCGATTCCTCGAAGCGCGAAAACGCGGCGACCTGTTCGTGGAAAAAGATTCGGGGCACGCGCATTTGCATCCCTGCGCCAAGTGCGGACAGCCCACCTCCGCGCCGGAGTTGTGTTCGTTTTGTCGGACGATCGAGAAGGCGAAAGATGTAATGCCGACTTAAGTCGGCACTACAAGTCGGCGTTACTAGAATATATGTGCTAAAATGGGCGGAAACTTATGGACACCATCAACATCTCAAAACAAACGGCAAGACGATTCGTCCTCGGCAAGCAGGGATTGTGGCCCGGTCGGCGTTGGCGCGGCAAAAGCGGAACGGCGCAGGCGATCAACGCGTGCGAGGCGGTACAGCTTGATCCGTTGATCGTCATTGCGCGGAGTCAGGATATTGTGTTGCACAGCCGCGTGTTGGAGTACAAGCCCGACCATCTGTATGATGTTGCCTACAAACAACGCAAGTTTTTCGATTATGGCGGCTGGCTGGCGATGTATCCGATGCGCGATTTGCCGTATTGGCGGACGCACATGGAGGGACGCGCCAAAGATTCGTATGTTTCCCGTTTTGTAAAAGGGCATAAGAAGTTGTTGGATGAAGTCCGCGCGGAGTTGCGGAAGCGGGGTCCGTTGGGGAACCGCGATTTTGACGGCGCGCGGGTTCAGAGTTGGAGTTACCGCGGACGAAAGGAAACGGCGGTGGCGTTGTTCGACATGTGGTTGTCGGGCGAATTGATGATGCACCATCGCGTCGGCTTTGATCGCGTGTACGATTTCCGCGAGAACATCGCGCCGAAAGAATTTAATTATGTTGCGAGTGAAAAGGATGCGGAGACATTCTTTGCGCGCAAAGCCGTCGCGTTTTATGGCTTGAAGCGCGAAGCCACGATGCGCGGCGAGTTGAATTATCATCTCTATCGCGAGTATTCCAAAACGGAGATGACGAAGTTGCTCGAAGGGTGGAAAGAGTCGGGGATGGTGAGGCAGGTCCAAATCGAGGGCGGACGCGACATCCATCTCGTTTTGGGCGAGGATGTCCAAACGTTGGAGTCGCTTGAGAGGGGGCGAATCCCCAAAGGTTGGAATCCAAAAGAAACAACCACGCTTGAAGAGGCGACATTTCTCGCGCCGTTGGATATCGTCAGCGCGCGCGGACGGGCGAAAAAGTTATTTGATTTCGAGTACACGTGGGAGGTGTACACGCCCGCGCATAAACGCCGCTGGGGTTATTATGTGTTGCCGATTCTATACGGCGATGACCTGGTGGCGCGGCTCGACCCGAAGTTGGATCGCAAGACGATGACGTTAGAGATCAAAGGTTTTTGGCATGAAGACGACGCGCCTGTGAAAGATGCCGATTTTGCGAACGCGCTTGCGAAGGGATTGATGCGCTTTGCAAAATTTGTGGAGGCGAAGAAGGTGGATGTTTCGGCGATTGCGCCTGTGGGGCTGAGGAAGCATGTGAAGAAAGTTATCAGTGATCAGTTATCGGTGAGCGGTAATTCGTAATTGGTAAATGGTAATTGGTGGGCGGGGAGATGAATTTCCTATTGTTGCGGAGGGGTAATCTTGTATACTTGAAGAAAGTTTATCAGCGTGTCAACCACAAGGAGAATACTATGCCAGCACGAGGCGGTCGAGTAGGCGGGGGGTCGAGAGGCGGCGGATTCCGCGCGCCGAGAGTGAGCAGTGGAGGCTCGAGGGGCGCGCGAATCAATATTGGCACTCGCGCTCCGCGTGTTGCATCGAGCGCTCCAAGCGCAAATGTAACTGATTCAACGCCGCATCCGCATGTGTATCACAGACCATGGTGGCGGCGCGGAACTTCGTCTCCGCTGGGCGGCAGTGTCTGGCGGATCGTGGGGATCATCATCGCTTTATTTTTCTTTGGGATGTGCGCTTGTGTAGCTCTGGGATTTGCCTTGCAGTATTTTGGGTATGGGGTGTAAGTTGGTTGATTTATATTCACGGCGCATTGATCTTTGCCATCCGAGACCCTAATCCCCAAGGGGAGAATCAGGTTTTCCCTCTGACCTCCGCCATCCGAGACCCTAAAGGTTTTTCCCGCTGACCTTTGTCTCGACAGGCAAAACCGTCCTCCGTCATCCGAGACCCTAAGGGTTTTCTCGACTGACAATTGTCACGACATGCCAGACTCCCTTGCTTGACATAACATCCGATAACGAAAGAAACCCTTAGGGTCTGCACAGTTCGCCTTTGAATGCCTTATCCAAAATACTCGGCATCAACGCGGACAGCTCCTCCCCGCTCCTTGACCGTAACTCCCGCAACACATTGACCTTCCCCTACAACCCATCCATATAAGCGACAATGCGCCGCTGTTCGTCAAACAATTTCATTTCTTTGCTCGATCCAAGCGTTCTTTTGCAGTCACAGCAATAAATGCTCGATAGACATGCTTAACCCAATAACTACGAAGTGCAAGATACCGATTTAGGCACATAGAAAATACTATACTACCTAAAATGAAAAATAATATTGCCCACCAACTTTTTAAGATAAAAATATAGAGAAAGCCTGTAACCATAAAAGACAAGGGTAAGGGCAAGAGTAGACTTTCAGAAAAATTTGTTAAATCCAAAGCCCGTGTCGCTAACCCATTTGCTCCTTTGCTGTTTTCTTCAACATAAGCACGTATTGTGAAAAATATTTCACTGAATCTCTTGTCTTGCAAGTTATATAAATCCTTCATTTTCTCTTTTATGGTTTCTTTTTCCCACTCTTTGAGACCTTGACCAGCATATTTGTGTTTGGGGTCAGTTACCCATTCAATCGCCTCGTTATATCGATTTCTTATCTTTTCAGCTAATTTGGTACTAAATGGATTGAGTATGAAGCCCAATAAATATGGGATAAAAATTAATGTCAGTGTTTGAATTACTGGGCTAAATTGATTTGCAAAAGAATTGAGCGCCGTGAGTTTATCTTGTAAATCAGTTGCTCCAAAGAAAACCAATAGCAAAATATCCAACCCCCAAAACAATCCAGCAATGTAGTAATTAAAAAAGTCTCTAACGGAAAAAATGTCATTGGGCTTCATAACAAGCTCTCTCCTAATAATGCTCTCTCGAATGCCTTATCAAGAATACTCAGCATCAACGCGGACAGTTCCTCCCCGCCCCTTGACTGCAACATCTGCAACGCATTCACCCTTGTTGACGCTAGACACTCATTGGTAGTCATGATTGACCCAATTATAAGCCA
>JAXLVX010000004.1:0-115595 GCA_046328795.1 Anaerolineales bacterium
GCGGTGTGTGTTAACCACGTCTGCATCAACTCAGATCATTCGCGCCGACTCACCCACTTTGCCACAACTGCGCGTTCACGCCTTTTACGCGGGTGTACTGCATCTATAGTCAGTACTTCATGAAAAGATTCGTAGTTACGACTTTAGTCGCTTTTTAGCAAAACGACTATTGCAAATTAACCAATAAATCTAGCAATAAGCACGATATGGATTATTTCCATAGAACCAATCCCGAAGGCGTCGCGTGGCGCCGTGGCGACAGATGACATAGATTTGCAATTCTCTGACACCCCTTCGGGGTTGAATGGAACCCATCCTTCAATACTATAATCATTTGACCCCTTCGGGGTCTTTGGGTAATTTCCGTATTGCTCGGTTTAATTGTTTACCTGCAAAAGTCGTTACTACTTTTCGTGATTTACTGATAGTCCTCGCAAAGCCATTGTCAAATTTGCGCAACTCACGTTTAGAAAATCTGGACTATGAGAGAACCATGATGCTATGCCAAGAAATCGTTTCACTTACGTAGTTTATCAAGTACAATAACGCTCATCAAACAATTGGAGAGACTCAAATGGTTACTGTTCGTTCTGATGTTTTCAAGATCGGCGATAAGTTCGCCACGTTGTTGGGCGATGAAGTCGAAGTGGGCGATGCGGCTCCCGCCTTCACGTCAGTTCTCCCGGGGTGGGGACGCGTGAATCCGCTGGAGGAATCGAAGGGGAAGGTGATCATCCTTTCCGCGGTGCCGTCGCTCGATACCGACGTCTGCGACCGCGAGACGCGCCGATTCAATGAAGAAGCCGCGAAACTCAGCGAGGATATTATCATCTACACCGTCAGCACTGATTTTCCGATGGCGCAAAAACGCTGGTGCGGCGCGGCGGGCGTGGAGAAAGTGAAAGTCGTTTCGGATGTGGTGGATGCGGAATTTGGAGTCAAGTATGGCGTGTTGATCAAAGAACGCCGTTACTTGCGTCGTTCGGTGTTCATCGTTGGGCGCGATGGAAAACTCACTTACGTAAAGTATCTGCCCACTCTCGGGGAAGAACCGAATTACGACGAAGTGATTCAAGCCGCAAAGCAGGCGTTAGGATAGTGTATTCAGCCCTCGCTTTTGCGGGGGCTTTTTTCAAATGGAGACGCATCATGAACCTCAATGAACAGTTCGAGCAATTCCGCCAATCGCCCACAGTGGCAATGGGCGACCGCATCTCGGCGCTCAAAGCCAGCGGGAAAAAGATCATCGGCTTGCAACAAGGCGATCCCGATTTTTCCACGCCGCAAGCGGTGATCGACGTGGCGTGCAAAGCCCTGCAAGAGGGACTGACTCATTACGGACCCTCGCGCGGCAGACCGGACCTTCTCTCTGCCATCGCCAGCAAGTTGAAACGCGATGAGGGCGTCTCGTACGATCCCGCTTCCGAGATCATCGTCACGCACGGTGGCATCCACGCGTATTTTTCGGCGATGCAATCCATTTTGAATCCCGGCGATGAAGTGCTGATCCCCGACCCTACGTGGGCGACTCACGTCAACCTTGCGATGATGCTGAGAGCGGAAGTGACCCGCGTCCCTGCCCCCGCGGAGGCTGGATTCATCCCCTCGTTCGACTCGTGGGCGCGGGCTGTTTCGCCAAAGACCCGCGCCATCATCGTCAACTACCCATCCAACCCGACGGGCATCGTCCCCTCGCGCGAGTATCTGCAACAATTGCAGGAGTTTGCGAAAGCGCACGACCTCTGGGTAATTACGGATGAAGTCTATGATAGTTTATATTTCGAGGAAAAGCCGACCTCGCTTGCCTCCTTTGAAGGCGCAAAAGAACGGACGTTGATCATACAAAGCCTCTCGAAGACGTACGCGATGACCGGTTGGCGCGTGGGATTCCTTGCCGCGCCCAAGCGCGTGATCTCGAACGCGGTGAAGGCGGGACAGAACAGCATCACATGCGTCGCGCCGTTCATCCAAAAAGCGTCGGCGTTCGCGTTGACGGATCCCGGCGTCCAGCAAGAGACGGCGAAGATGCGCGAGGCATATACGCGGCGACGCGCCCTCGTGATGAAATTATCCGCCGAGTTGGAAAGCGACAAGGTCCGCGTGACGCCGCCGCAGGGAGCGTTTTACTGCTTCCTCGATCTGCGCGCGTTGAAGATGAACGATGTTGAAATGTGCGAGCGGATCCTCGAGGAGAAAAGCGTGGGGCTGGTGCCAGGCTCCGCATTCGGCGATCAGGGCGAGGGATTCATCCGCATGTCCATCGCCGCGTCCGATGAGGAAGTGGAGACGGGATTCAGAAGGATCGTGGAGTGGGCGGAGGAGCAGGGGGATCAGTGAGCAGTTATCAGTGAGCAGTGATGGGTGCGGGATACGAGTTACGAGATACGAGTTACGTACTTCGTACTGCGTAATGCGTATTGCGTATTTTGGTAGTGACGACTTTAGTCGTCGCATTGGAATAACAACGGAGTCATTTTGAGAGTCGCATTTCAGGGTGAACATGGCGCGTATAGCGAGCAGGCGGTCTTCGATTATTTCGGGGAGGTCGAATCGCTGCCCTGCGAGTCGTTCGACGCGGTGTTCGAGGCGGTCAACACAGGGCGGAGCGAGGCGGCGCTGATCCCCATCGAAAATTCGCTGGCGGGGAGCA
Source organism: Anaerolineales bacterium (assembly GCA_046328795.1). GTDB lineage: Bacteria > Chloroflexota > Anaerolineae > Anaerolineales > Villigracilaceae > Defluviilinea. The sequence goes on from JAXLVX010000004.1 coordinate 2,651, forward strand.
TCCATCAGAATTACGATCTGTTGTTGCGATACGATCTGCGCATCGTGGGCGAATATCTACTGCGCGTGCGCCATTGTTTGATCGCATTGCCCGGCGTGCAAAAAGCGGACATCAAAAAAGCGATCAGCCATCCGCAGGCGTTGGGTCAATGCGCGGGTTATTTGCGAAGACACGGCATCCACGCGGAGGCGGTGTACGACACGGCGGGAAGCGTGAAAATGCTCAAAGAGTCCGGCGCGCGAGATACGGCGGGAGTCGCTTCGCGCCGCGCGGCGGAAATCTATGGAATGCAGATTCTGGAAGAGGGGATCGAAGATAACGCGGAGAATTACACGAGGTTCCTCGCCATCCAAAAAGAAGCGGTCGTCCCCGCCGCCCTGAGCGAGTCGACGGGGGCGGGCGAGGCGAAGACTTCCATTGTGTTCACGTTGAAGAATGAACCCGGCTCGTTGTTCAGGGCGATGTCTGTGTTTGCCTTGCGAGACATTGACCTGACCAAGATCGAGTCGCGCCCGTTGCAGGGCAAGCCCTGGGAATATTTGTTTTATGTTGACTTCATCGGCTTGGCGGAGGAAGAAAGATCGAAGCGCGCGCTCGACCATCTGAACGAATACGCGTTGACGCTGCGCGTGCTGGGGTCGTATCCGAGGTTTAGGGGGTGACGAAAACTGCCCGAAAAAGAAAAAGCCCCGGTGACTTTCGTTTTGCTCGGAGCTTTCTTTAGTTCATACTCTATCAAACTCTTCAGGCTCAACAGTGGGCGCTTTGTTGAGGATTTCCAAGAATCTTTCTCGATTGCCGCGCTTGGCGCGTTTTTCCAAATACTCGATTGTAGAAATAGCCGCAACCTTTTCGGCAACGGCAAGCATGACAAACTGATTGACAGAAATACCTTCTTCCTGCGCTAATTCACGAAGTTGTTCGTGCAACGACTTGGGTAAACGTAGACTTAATGCGCTCATTCTTTCACCTCATGGATAACTTGAAGGAACATTTTCGGCGTGACGGCTTGAATTCCAAACTCACCAATATTTTTAAAGTCGCTGACATTATGGGTCACGATATATTGACAACCTGCGGTTACAGCCAGTTCAAGCACAAGTTCATCGCCTACATCAGATAAAGTCGGACGCCATAAAAAATAAATCTTGTGGTGATGAGCCATGGAACAAAGGGAATCAATGAAATCGGCTACATCTTCCCGAGATAACCCAAGTTCCGCTCGCTGACGCTGAATAACATCTTCATACTCCAGAATTAAAGCCACCGAATCGTGGATCTCAAATTGATGTGTTCCTACCAGAGAGAGCAATTTATTGGATGCGCCGTTCTTTGAACGCAAGGCGGCAATGATCACATTTGTATCGAGGACAATGTCTGGCGGCTTCATGTTGGTATTATATATGATATTTTATGTAATATCAACCCATGTAAAACCAGTATTTCGTAGAATAGGTGGAAAATAACGTAGCCACCCATTCCATTGCAACAACCGCACTCAATCATTGAGCGTTCCCGCATTGACGCTGCGCGTGCTGGGGTCGTATCCGAGGTTTAGGGGGTGATGATAAGGCAGGTTAGTAACTCACCCTACGCAGTAAAGACCGTAGTGCGAGATTTATCTCGCCTTTCAGGTTGCTCTTGGGCAAAAGCGACATGAATGTCGCGTTACTGAAACCAGATTGGCTTCAACTGCGTAACTTCGGTTAGTAATTCAAATTCCCTTCTAAAACAATTACAGCCTTTCCGAAAATTATCACTTTGTTATTCTGTAATTCCACAGTCATACGACCTGTGCGCTTCGATGATTGAAACACATTCATTCTGTTTTTACCAAGTTTCTCTGCCCAGTACTTTGCGAGAAACGTTTGCACGCCGCCAGTGACGGGGTCTTCGTTCGTCCCTGCCCAGGGCCAAAAATATCGGTAGTGAAAATCATATTCTTTGTCAGCAGATCGCGCCGTGACCAGAACGCCATTAATGCCATTGTATGAAGTTAGCAGCGCTTCAAAATCAGGCGTCAGGCTTGCCAGCAATTGCGGATCGCTGATTTCCAGAACGATTATTTTATTCTTCGGGCTATAGACCGTGTTGACAACATCCTCCAAGCCCAAGGCGGTTAATGTCTCCGCAGGGACAGTTGCGGGGACGGTGTCGTACACTGGAAACTCCATCAGTATTTCGTCGTTCTGCTTTTTTATAAGCAATTCCAATTTTTTCGAGGCGATGAAAATAATTTCGGTGGTTGTACTGTCAAAAATGATTTTTTCGCCGCCGCAAGCGTGGCGTGTCCGCACAGTGGGATTTCCTTTTTTGGGCGAAAAGAATTTGATCGTGTATGTGCCGTCTTTCTTTGTGCTTTGCACGAAGGCAGTTTCTGAAAACCCAAATTCTTGAGCGATGTTCAGCGCATTACGTGTTCGCTCAATTCTCCTTCAAGAAAGCAGACGCCAGCAGGATTGCCTTTGAATAGTTCGTCTGTAAATGAATCGACAAAATATGATCTCATGATGTACGCCTGTCACGATCTACTTCGCATCAGGTGACATTCGCCTTCTGCGCGTTTGTATCTTGAAGCTTTGCCCATAAAGTCATTACATGGTCTCGCTCAACTGGTCTGTTGTATCTTTTTTGCATTCCACCAAAACAGTAAAACTTGCCTTTGAACGCTGTGAATTTGGCAACAGCATCAAACTCGTATTCGCCGCCTGCCCCAGAGAGATGAACAAAGTTGTTTACAGTAAATTGCTCTGAAAAGATTCATGTGCTGATGCTAGCCAGTCCGCAACTTGCTTTTCATACTCTTTTGGAGTGACATCTATGGAACTTGCTGGATTCCAGGGTGAATTTGGGTTGAATTTGCTCATCGGATTAATTTTGCGCGGAGCCGCCCAACGGCTGGTTTTAGCGGCAGGTTGCCACGAGAACCAACTCACGAAACGGAACAATGTTTTCGAGCGAATAAAAGCCGCGAAACGGAACGTGGCAAACTGTCCGCCGCAAACGATGTTGGGCGGAAATTTTGAAAGACGTTTTGACTTTGCCGAAGAATTGCTTGAAAGTTAAATGATTTGAATCTTTTGATAAGGTACAATCCCTTAATATGCGTTGTCATCTCAATAATTTAAATGGTTTTACAAGCACGATGATGTTTGGAAGGAATTCGAGTGATGAAAATAGCAATTATTGCCTATAGAAGCCCTCCGACAATTGAAGAGGCTGGAAATCGCAAACACGGTGGGATGAGTGTCAATTTATATTATTTACTACATGGTTTGATGCATCATAGCATAGACTATGCTTTTTTGTATTGGAATAGTCCACACAATCCAGCATTACGATCAGAATTTGATACAGAAGATATTGATAATTTTAGCGAGTACTTGAAAGAAAAATTAACATCGGACAAGATAGATGTTGTGCATACTCTTGGTTTTTTTGCCGCTAGAGCATTTAAAGAATATCCGACAATATAGCTCAAAGTTAGATAATATTCCTTGGGTACATTCTAATTTTACAACTATACAAGCCAAAGGTTATATTTTGCTGATAATGTTTCTTTGTTCGATTTAACCAAATATGAAATATATAAAAGAGAACGTACAACTAATCTCTCAGCGAACCACATAATAACTGGGAGTCACGCTGAATTAAATGAATTAGTAACCATCTTCGGAAATCTTGCAAATGTTTCTGTTATTAACCGTGGCGTTGATCATTCATTGTTTTATCCGGGCATTTACAATCGCCATATTCAAATTCTTTCGGCAGGACGTATGTCACCTATAAAAGATTTTTCTTTTTTATTACATAGTATAGATTATTTGCAAAAATCATACCCCACTCTTATAAAAGATAAGAGCTGTGTAATAGTTGGAGGTACAGAAACGGAGCGAGCGACGCTTGAATTACCTAAATTAGTTAAAAAATTAAATTTGTCGTCAATTGTTAAATTTATAGATAAAGCATCGCATAAAGAATTGGTGAGTATATGAGGCAATCTAAAGTTTTTGCTCTTACAAGCAAGCATGAAACATTTGGATTATTAGCTGAGGCGCGAGCTTGTGGCTGTCCAACCGTAGCTCGGAATAATTCGTCTTGCCCGGAAATTGCTCCCCAGGTCTGGGAGGGGCAATTCATCTAATACATCCCAAAAGAATTTGCGCTGAATATCTAGCTTTCTTTTGAGAATGAGTAAGAAAGACTGGATAGGAAGCATTCAATTTCCGCCCATAAACATAGTCTGCAATATTCTTGGGAACTTTATGTAAAAAAACATATTATCTTATATCAGCAATTGTTTTTATGAATAAAGCCATTTTCTTGGCATCTAACCAAGATTGTTCGCTATCATAGGCGTTATTATATTTACCTTTTCCTGCAATAGCCACAAGCCGTTAGGTAGTAATGGTGCAAGTGTTTTGAGATCTCTGCTTTTTTATAGCTGTGCTCATTAAACCACCAGGCATCAATAGCGGGGATGACAAGGCTATGTCATGCATTCTGAAAATCCTTGGGGATTAGTTTTAGTAACATTTGAAAAGAAATTTTCAACGATTGCTAGTATAGTTTCTGCAAATTATTTTCTAGCCACTTTCGGCCATTTATGCCATGAGAAATTAATTTTCTTCTGTTCTCAAGTATTTCAATAGCTCGTTTCCCAAATTGAGTTATATCATCTTCTACAAAAATCGATGGACATTCGATACCTGTTTTAGCTAGTGTTGTAGATAAAATAGGCTGCCATATGACAAAAAAGTCAGTGTTTTAGCCGTATGCCAGATGCATAACGTACTGGGACTACAGCCAAAGCATTTTCGTACATAGCATCTCTAATAGCCGAGATATAACCATGAGAAATACCATATGGTGGCCTTAATTCCTTTTACTACATGCGGTGGGGTACTACCATAAACATTTAAAACCCCAAGATTTGCGTTTTCAATGGAAGGTAAGATGTTTATGTAAATCCGAATAAGGCTCGTAGATTGGGCTCAAAATAATTGTTACCCATAAACACTAGGTTATAGGTTGGGGTTTTATCTCAACAGGCTTTACGTTTCAAATCAATGAAGGGAGGGACCCAACAAGACGGTTTACCTTGTTTAGTTTTCACTAAATTAAATGCGAGAGTGTCTGCTTGTGTAAACGTCCAAATAATATCAGATGAACTCGCGGCTTGATTAAATAGCTTGTGAATATCTAGAGCATTATTCTCTTGAAGCTGTGTAGATAATTCTGCGGGGATATGTGAACTTCCCAACTATGGGTGCACCAGTTAATAGTCGTGCTGCTACCCCGTGAGTGATAATACGTTCTGCGTCTTTTAGAATTAGCAGGTCAGGTGATATGGTTTGTATAACACGTAGCAAATTTGTGGTTTGTTATAGCATATGTCATCAGGTAGAAGAACTGTGTAAAAAGGCTCATACCAATTCTTTTGGGTCTGACCAACCTGTTGACATGCAAAAAAATAATGTCATGCCACTCTGTTGTTAAAAAACACGGCCAAAATTCAAAAAACAAGAAGTAGCTCCCACTCCATGGCTTCGGGCCTTCCATAAATCTGCATATTCTCACACACTTTTCTATTGATTTTTATTTGTGCGTATTTAAGGCAGAAAGTTATAAATGTTCTTGAATCTTTGATTCAAACACTGTAAACATCTGCCCAAGTATAAGATTTTTCTACTAATTTTCGTGCGTTGGTTCTTATTCTGTCAAAAGTAATTTTGATCGCCTAAGAGTGAGATTACAGCATCTGCAAATGCGCTTACATCGTCCCTGATTAATATATTTTCATAATTAGTAACAGCTAATCCCTCACAACCTATTGATGTTGAAATAACTGGTAATCCTAAACTCATCGCATCCAAATTTTTAATCTTGTTCCTCCTCCGATTCTTGGGAACAACAACGATACTACAATGTTCTGCAACAGACCAGATATTTCTCGGATTAGCAACTACGGTAATTCGATTATTGTGTGTAGTTTTTTCAAACCATCTGGTGGATTTCTACCAGCTACTACAAATTGAATGGTCTGGTCGGATGCCCAAATTGTTGGCAGTATCTTTGATATGAACCAAATTAATCCATCAATATTAGGGTAATAGTCTAATGTACCAAAAAAATAATACTTCTTGATACGGGCGATTTCTGAGGAAGTATCTGACGACTCATTAAAATCTACTCCCGTTGTGAATAACAATAGACTCTCCTGTAGTGCAGCGCTCATCCATTTCTTTTTTATCAAGCTCGCTAACAGTAATGCGTAAGGATAATAAAATCAATGCATATTTTCATAATCAATAACAACCTAGCTTGATGTTCTGGGTTTTCAAAAAAACCAAGATGCATAGGTTTAATCAACGGCTTTGGAACATCTTCCTTGATTAGACTGGAAGTTCTTTCAAGTATCTTCGACTCAATGTTTTGTTCTTCCAATATTGTAAATTCGGGCAGTAGGAGTCTGTAATAGCTCATGTAAATATGTTGCACAATGGCTACTTCACTGGCATAAATTCTTGCCTTAGCATAAGTATGGTTTCTACCATTTCATGGGTTATATATCTTTGAACCATCTCAGGCGTATTACCCTGCACTTTCATAGAGGTAGTGTACAAAACAGGTTCGACCCTTGCACAAAAATTTTGCAACATCGAAGAATTTTTCAGCTCGCGTTTTGTATATATAAAGAAGCTACCGCAATTCATGCTTTTGACTAAACATCTTAATTTCCTCAAATATCCTAATTCTTCCACCAGTATCTGGAGGAAATGGAGTGTAGGGAGCAATAATCAAGATTTTCATCAAGCTTTTCCTGAAAATAAATATAAAGGTCTTTTGGTTTTAAAAATGTTTTGTGTACGACTGCTATAATTTCAGGATGTTCTAGAACAAATTTTCTAATACCTGCGCAAATATCGCTTCTTCACTTACATCTGCATTAATTCTTACCCATTTTCTTTTCTTACATAAATCTTGGTAAAAGTCTCTATTTATTTTTAGACGATTGACATCGTCAAGAATTCTTTGGTTTGTCAGGTCTATTGCGCACGGTAATCTGGATGTAGCGATCTCAAGAAGAAATATCTAGATAAAATGTTATATCGGGAAAAACATCTTGAAAAATTAGTGAATTAAATTTAAGAACCATTTTTTTATGTCTAGACATCTCTCAAAAAATAAGTTGTATGCCAGAAACGATTCATCCCATCGATCTAGAATAACGATATAGCACGCTTTCAAATAAGACCTAACCACTCGTTGATAATTCCCTAGAAATGAACGCCCAAAAAAACGCGGCTGATAAACCGTCAAACTCTTTTATTCTATCTTCTATATCTTGGCAATCGTGAAATATTGATTTAACTATCATGGCATTTTTTAATAAAATAACTTTTTCTTTTTACTTAATAAGTGGCAATATAATAGGTTTGCTTGAGTTGATTTCCCGGCACCATTAATGCCAACAAATGAAATTAGCCTATTGTCCATAAATCTGTTTATCTTTCAAATCCAATATATGGTGTTATATAAAATTAACTATTTCTTTATACATAGTTTCAATATTAATGTAACCATTTCTGTCTAGGCTTTTTACTTTGTAATATTTTTGGTGAGGAAGATAAGAAGACATGATGCTAGAAAATACTTTTTCATATCCTTCAATTAATCCTGCATGCCTACGGACAAGTGGTTTCCTATAGTCTTCGAACTGATCTCTTATCACTGAGTAATCCACATAATTAAATCTAATAATATAAAAACTGAATTGGTATTTAATTTTAAATAGTTTTCAATAAAATTTCAGTGATGTTCAATTCTTTTCTGATAATACAAACTATACGTCAGAGCAGAAACCATACTTCTCTCCAAAGCAACATCGGCGAAATTTCATTTGCCGAGAATTACATTTGTAAGTGTGCATTTAGATACCATTTTTCAATAATTTCCTCCGCTAAAATTAGCGCTAGATATTTTTACAGGAAAAACTGGCTCGTATCATATGTGAGATGTTGCCCTTCAACAAGAAAATTGCATAATGTCGATTTTCCTGATACAATATCATCGATATAAATTTTTCATGTTTCCTTTAGCTTTGTATTTAGTGTATTTTTCTTAAAGCTATCTTGATTTAATAATTTGTTTTAAGTTGGCAAGAAGCCTTTATGTATTATGCGGAATGTACATCATGTTTTTAATGTCTGGCACAACTTCTGTTCCTTCTCAACCTAAGCATCGTTGGAACATTACACCGCTTATCTTCTTCATTGTACACCTAGAAAACACCTCCGCTTCATCGCCTCACAACAAATTCTCGCTCACTAACAACTCTGCGTTGTAGATCGAACCTCCCGCCGCGCCGCGGATGGTGTTGTGCGACAGCACCACAAATTTTAGGTCAAGGATCGGATCGCGCCTGATTCTGCCGACGAGTTATCTCCCGCCGCATTCAAGAAACCTGCAACGGCTCCTATCCCACTGAAAATCAGGGCTGTTCCAATAGTGACCCAGTAAAGGTTAGAAAACTTGGTCGCCACTTGTAGGATAAGGACTCCGAGTGATAAAGTTGTACCGATTACACCAAACAGCGCAACACCAGCGAAAAGGCGAAATCGAAACTTGTTGTTCGGCGTGTCCAAGTCTTTAAAAAGCTGCCTCTAGCCTGCGCCTTCCAAGATCTTTTAGCATATATTTGTTTCGCCTGTGTAGTAACAATGGCAATTGACGTGAAGATTGCAATACAGGCAAGGACAATATTTGCAAACCATATTAATCGAGAGATTCAATAGTATCCGCGAAAGACTATCTGTTCGTATTTCAAAACGCCTAGCAGCTTACGTTGCTTGCGTGTGAGCGGGAGTGCGTTCGTGAACGAAAAAACTCAAAGCGTGGAAAATGCTTGAAAATGCTGCACGCGCGAAGCGCATTCCCACACGCCAGGTTCATGCTGTGTTGGTCAACTTGGTGTTATGTATGTGTTGGTCAACTTGGTGTTATGTAAATGTGGCTCATCGTAAACCAGATGGCGTAACTTCAAAGTTTTTGTCTAACGATAATTCACTCCAAAATTCTGGAGAAAAAAATATTTTGTTTTGAAAATCATGTAAACTTTATCTGACTTTCGATTAATAGAAATAATGGAAGCCTTATTCACTAAACCAAAAACTTCATCCCCAATAAAAAGCAAGTCGAGATTTGCTGGTAAATCATATCAGCCATTTGCAACAAGTATTTATCCAAGATTATTGATCAGGGATATTCCCGTATTTCAAGTAGGTTGTTTAACCGAAAAGGCGCACAGCATTTTCGTTGGAACAAGAAATCTAGCCAATCGGAACCGTTTGTTTCTCGTATAACTGTTGACAAGCAACCTACCTGTTTATCAATATCAGGTATTGAAAGTAATCCGTATAAATTTATAAAGGAGTTTGAACTCTCGCCCTGAAAGCCATTGGGAATACTTATCACATCTGGATTTTTCCCGAAATTTTCTATACTCGCCCAATGACCACTTAGATTTGGATGACTCCAAAGAGTTTCTAGTGCCTTTTCCAAACGAATATCATCATGCGAAGTTTGGAGTTCAATCGCAAGTTCATAAAAAGAACCATACCAGTTTCTTGCTGGATGAATAAATCTCTGTTCATTTTATGGTTATTTATCTTCTGCATTGTTACCCAAAAGAGTACCTGTCAACTTCATCCTCACATCACAACAAATCTTCGCTCACCAGCAACTCAGGCGTAGATCGAACCGCCCGCCGCGCCGCAGTTGGTGTTATGCGACAACACAACAAATTTTAGGTCAAGGATCGGGACGCGCCTGACTCTGCCGACGACGGTTGTCATGCCGTTGCCTGTTAATCGGTCGAGCAAGGGTTGAGGACGATCTACTTCTTCGCGGATATCGATCACGGGTCGCCGGACACGACAGCAACTCGCGCGCGGACGAGGCGGCGGAGAAATCTCGCAGGATCGCCTGCTCCCGGCAGTTTGAGGTCCGCTTGAGTCGTTAATTCCACACTGGCTAAACGAGGTGACCATCCGTCACTGCCACGCGGTTGGTGTGCGCGCTGAATCGGATATCCATGGAGATCAATTTTGCCGTTGCCCAATTTGCCGAGCATCTTGCGCGGCTCCCATTCCACTTTTTCCTCCTCGCCCTTGATGTTGGAATCGTTTGTCCATGATGATGTCCAGAGCGAGGCGACGCCGGGATAGCCCGCGCCCGAAAGCGCCTGCAACGACACAGCGAAAACTTTTTTCACGCCGAACGCATCATCGAGGGCTTTGAGCGCGATGGTCAGCCCCGTGCTTGTGCAATTCGGATTCGTGAGGATGCACCCGCTCCAGTTTTTGTTCTTGCGCTGTTGCGTGACGAGACCGTGATCGGCGTTGATCTCGGGGAGCAACAATAATCGTCATCGCGCCGAAACGACGAGGCGTTCGAACATACCGCCATGCCCGCGCGCGCGAATTGCGGCTCGAGGTCTTTGGCGATCTCGTTGTGCAGTGCAGAGAAAACAATTTTGGCTTGCACGGCTTCGGTTGTGGCTGGCACGACGATCATATCTTTTGCATAGTCGGGCATGGGAACGTCGAGAATCCAACGCGCGGCTTGCGAATATTTTTGCCCAACCGATCTATCGGACGCGGCAAGCGCGACCACTTTGAACCATGGATGATTGTCGAGCAATGAAATAAATCGCTGACCGACGGAACCTGTTGCGCCCAAAACTGCGACGGGAATTTGAGATGTCATGGTAATTTCCTTTTTGTGGTGTGTGATGATGGTGAAGTACACAGGTAAACAGGTACACAAGTAGACAAGTACATAGGTAGATATGTGTTCCATGTCTACGTGTTTCCGTGTTTACCTGTCTACTTATTAACGATCAACTCATGCAACGCCTTCACCGCATTTTCCGTATCGCTGGCATCAACGACCAAACTGATCGAAACCTCCGATAGGCCTTGCGCGATGGCGAGCACGTTGACGTTGTGATTGCCGAGTTGGCTGAACACTTGTCCCGCCACGCCCGGGCGTATAACAAACATCCCCCGACGACGGTGATGATGGAAACTTCTTTGGTAGACCACGCGGTCAATGTCGTTGTCTTCGATCTCGCGGGCGAACGCTTCTTCAAGCGCAGGCACGATCAACGAAGCGGTTTCGGCGGGGATCGCAAAACAAATGGATTGCTCCGACCAGGCTTGCGTGATCAACGGCACGCTCGTTCCAGTGGATGCCACCACGCCGAACGCGCGCGCCGCCGCGCCGGCACGCCCAACATGCCGCGCCCTTCGATCGTTACCCGTCTGTTTGCGGATCGCGGTCACAGCCTTGATGACGCGCCCGTTCTTTCCGTTCGACGTTAATCAGCGTGCCCGGCATGAGTCGGGTTGAACGTGTTGCAAATGCGCAGACCAATGCCCGCCTCCACAACAGGTCGGATCGTTTTCGGATGCAACACCTTCGCGCCGTAATACGCGAGTTCCACCAATTTCGCCATAACTGATTTCAGGCAGCGTCTGCCTCTTTCGCATTACGCGGGTCGGTCGTCATCACGCCGTCCACGTCGATCCAGATCCACACCTCGTCGGCGGGCAATGCTTTGCCGACGATCGCGGCGGAATAATCGCTCCCTCCGCGCCCCAGCGTGGTAATCACTCCGTCGGGCGTCGCGCCGATGAATCCCGTTGTGATCGGGACAACGCCCGCATCGAGAATTGGATTCAACACCGCGCGCGTTTTTTCTGTCGTCACCTTGAAATCGGGATTCGCATTCTGGAAGTGAGCGTTCGTGACGACAAAGGAGGCTGACTCAGTCCATTGGGCTTTGATGCCCGCTTCATTCGTCACCGCCGCCAGCAGCGGACGCTCATCCGCTCGCCCAGCGACGCCACCGCATCCAGCGCGCGCGAGGTTGCTTCGCCGATCACGGCGATCGCGTTGCACAAATCAACTAACAAAGGAGAATTGAAATTTAATTTCTGATTTTGTTTGTTCGCGGAGTGTTTCATCTTTAACGAGCGCATCAAGCGCGGCGAATGTTTTTGCCGAAGCGTGGATTGGTCTCCAGGAGTGAATCCGGCTTGCCCTGCGCGGCGAGCGAAGCCGATTGGAGGAGAAGGTCGGTCACGCCAGACATCGCCGAGGTCACGACGACGCGCGCCCAATCCCGTTTCGCATCGCGGATGATCTGCGCCGCGCAGGCGAGCGCATCCGCAGACCCAACAGGATGTCCCTCCGAATTTCATTACGAGTGTTTTGTCCATATTTTCTCCAATAGACCTGTGAGGTCTTAACAATAAAAAAACGCCCCACGTTTCCGTGAGGCGTTGCGCGTTCCGAGATAACTTTCGTGCGAGTTACTTCATCCATCCAAGCGCAAATTCCTCACGGAGAGTTCCTGAGGTAGTTGTGGTCATGGTGGTGAAGTAAACGTGTTGCATGTTGGGCGGTATTCTATGCGGGACATGATGTTGAGTCAAGTGGGAATTTCGATTTCATTTTTAATTGAGCGCCTGGTCAATGTCCCAAAGAATATCTTCGATATCTTCGAGCCCGATTGACAGACGGATAAAATCGGGGCTGACACCGGCGGCGATCTGTTCTTCTTCGGAGAGTTGCGAATGGGTTGTGCTGGCGGGATGAATTGCCATAGATTTCACATCTCCCAAATTGGCGACATGGCTGAGCAGTTGCAACTTGTTGATAAAGCGCGCACCCGCTTCTTTTCCGCCTTGCACGCCGAAGCCAAGCATGGCGCCTGAACCCAGCGGGAGATATTTTTTTGCTTTTTCATGATCGGGATGACTTGATAGACCGGAATACGTGACCCACTTCACTTTCGGATGACTCTCTAAAAACTCCGCCACGCGCTGCCCGTTTTTACAGTGTTGTTCCAAACGCAGGGAGAGAGTCTCCAACCCTTGCAGGAACCACCACGAAGCGATCGGCTGTTGACACGTCCCGAAGTCGCGCAGAATGCCCGCGCGGGCTTTCGAGATGAATGCGGCTGGACCGAAATCGTCGGCATACACCACGTCATGATAAGAAGGATCGGGCTCGGTGAAGTTTTTGAAGCGTCCGCTTTTTTTCCAATCAAAATTGCCTTTATCCACGATCACTCCGCCGATCGAAGTTCCATGCCCGCCGATAAATTTTGTGGTGGAGTGCGTGACGATGTCCGCGCCCCACTCGAACGGGCGGCAGAGATACGGCGTGGCAAAGGTGTTGTCAATCATCAAGGGAATCGCAAACTCGCGCGCGATGGCGGCAACTTCTTCAAACGGAAAAATATTGACCAGCGGGTTGGAAATGGTCTCGCCGTAAATGATCTTGGTGTTGGGTTGGATGGCACGCCGAAAATTTTCGGGGTCTTTAGGGTCAACCAAAGTGACTCGAATCCCTAACTTGGGAAACGTATATTTAAATTGCGTCACCGTCCCGCCGTATAAAGTGGTCGGCGCGACGATATGATCGCCTGCTTCGCAAATGGTCAGAATGGCGGTGGCTTGCGCGGCATGGCCCGAACTGGTTTCCACTGCGCCGATGCCGCCCTCCAAACTGGCGATGCGTTCTTCGAACACGCTCGTCGTCGGGTTGGAGATGCGCGTGTAAATGTGTCCCGCTTCTTGTAAAGCGAACAACCGCGCGGCGCGTTCCGTGCTTTGCAGATCGTACGCGGCAGTCTGATAGATCGGAACGGCGCGGCTCCCGGTCGCCGGGTCAACTTGATAACCCGCGTGTAACTGCCGTGTGGAAAAACCGAATTCGCGAATGTTTGTCATTAGGTTACTTTCTGGGTGATGGCTCAAACAAAATGATGGATTTCGTGGGGCGGGATGTTATCCCGCCAATTCAGTGGTGTGCGGGATGCCATCCCGCACCACGTCATTTATCAAATGCCACTACCACTTTCTGTTGTTTCTCCGCGTCAAAGGCTGTGTTTTGATAGACGTAATAGTTCAGCCAGTTCGAATACAGCAGATTGGCGTGCCCCCGCCAGCGCACATTTGGAGTTTGAGCGGGGTCGTCATTGGGATAATAATTTTTAGGGACGCGGATCGGCAAACCCTTGTTCACGTCGCGGTCATATTCGCCTTTCAGCGTGAGCGGATCGTATTCCGAGTGACCCGTTACGAAGATGTGCTTTCCATCCTTTGAGCCGACGATGTACACTCCCGCTTCCTCCGACTGCGCCAAAATCTGGATCTCGCTCACTGCGGCAATATCATCGCTTCGGATCTCCGTATGGCGCGAATGCGGCGCGAGGAAAATATCGTCGAACCCGCGCAACAAATTTTCTTTTGGAACGAGTACCTGATGCTCGAACACGCCGAACATTTTGCGAGGCAGGTCGTATTTGGGAATCCCGTAGCGGTGATAGAGCGCGGCTTGCGCTCCCCAGCAGATATAAAAATTGGATTCGACGTTCGTCTCTGCCCAGTTCAGGATCTGGGTGAGTTCATTCCAATAATCCACGTCTTCAAAGGGCATCTGCTCCACCGGCGCGCCGGTGATGATCAGCCCGTCAAATTCTTCGTTTCGTATTTCTTCAAACGTAACGTAATGGTTGAGTAAATGCTCGGCATCCGTGTTCTTCGATTCGTAGGTGGCGGTATGAAGCAACGTGATTTCCACTTGCAACGCGGAGTTGGAAAGGAGACGCAGTAGTTGCGTCTCGGTCGCAATTTTGGTGGGCATCAAGTTCAAGATCGCCACACGCAAGGCGCGGATGTCCTGGCGAAGCGCGCGGTCCTCGTCCATGAGGAACACGTTTTCATGTTCCAACGTGGCGCGCGCGGGAAGAGTTGCGGGAATTTTTACAGGCATGTATGTATCCACATTTGGTGGTCGAGTAGGCGGCGGAGGTCAATGAGTCTTTGCAAAGTTTCACAACTCCGCCGCCATATCGAGACCACCGGTAAGCAGAGGATCTCTTGTTACAAGAGTATTCTGCTTCCTTGCTGGTTTCGATACGCCCTCGGCTATCGCCTCGGGCTACTCAACCAGCGGCAAATTTACGAAAGCGCCTGATCAATATCCCAAAGAATGTCTTGAATATCTTCGAGACCGATCGAGAGGCGCACAAAATCCGGGCTGACGCCGGCAGAGACCTGCTGTTCTTCCGTCAGCTGGCTGTGGGTGGTGGAGGCAGGGTGAATGGCAAGGCTTCGCGCATCGCCGACATTGGCGAGGTGGCTGAACAGTTGCAGGCTGTTGATGAATTTCTTGCCCGCTTCCACGCCGCCTTTGATCCCGAACCCAAGGATCGCGCCCGCGCCTTTCGGCAAATATTTTTTCGCGCGCTCATAATCGGGGTGACTCTTCAGCCCGGGGTATTTCACCCAGCCAACCTTTGGATGCTTCTCCAAAAATTCAGCAACTTCCTGGGTGTTTTGCACGTGGCGTTCCATGCGCAGGCTTAATGTCTCGATGCCTTGAATGGTCTGCCATGAATTGAACGGAGATTGGCACGCGCCAATATCGCGCAACACATGCACCCGCGCTTTGATGGCAAACGGAGGCAGTCCGGCGCCGGTGAGCGTCGAATACACCAAACCGTGATACGAGGGATCCGGCGTGTTGAAATTCTCGAACTTGCCGTTGCTCCAGTCGTAGTTGCCGCCATCCACGATGATTCCGCCGATGGAGGTCCCGTGTCCGCCGATGAACTTGGTGGTGGAATGCGTAATGATGTGTGCGCCCCACTCAAACGGGCGGAAGAGATACGGGGTGGCGAAGGTGTTGTCAATCAGCAAGACCAAATTATGCTTCTTGGCGATTTCCGCCACTTCTTCAAATGGGAAAACCGCAATATCGGGATTCCCCAGCGTCTCGCCGTAGATCACTTTGGTGTTCGGCTTGATCGCCGCTTCAAACTTCTTCGGGTCGGTCGGGTCTACGAATGTGACTTCGATCCCCAACTTCGGCAGGGTATACGCAAACTGGTTGTATGTGCCTCCGTACAAACGGGACGATGAAATAATATGGTCGCCTGCGTTGAGCAAGGTGAAAATCGCCTGCGCCTGCGCCGCGTGACCTGAACTGGCGGCGAGTCCCGCAACACCGCCTTCCAGCGCCGCAATGCGCTGTTCCAACACATCGGTCGTGGGATTCATCAAACGGGTATAGATGTTCCCCAACTCCTTGAGTGCGAACAGATTCGCGGCGTGTTCCGTGCTGTTGAATTGATAGCTCGTTGTTTGATACAACGGCACAGCGCGGCTTCCGGTGGTTGGGTCGGGCGAATAACCGGCGTGCAACTGCTGGGTGGCAAACCCTAAGGTACGTTCTTTGATCGCGGACATGGATTGAGTCTCCTCTTGAAATGTTTTTAAATTAATTCCGCCCATCAGAAGAGATGAATTTTTTAAGCGCTTAAAAAAATAACCTCTTCTGAAAGCACAAGAAGAGGCATACGTCTATACCGTCCTCTCATCTTCCAGATGTGAATGACATTTGCCATTCATATTTGCCGAATTTGGCACCATAACTTTTGGTCTGGTTGCCGAAGCGTCACAGGGTCGGTCCCTCAGCTTCTCTGGATAAGAGCGAATATTTAATTTCGCGTGTTATATCACAGTGAATCAAAATGTGTCAAGACTTTTAAATAACGGAGATTTTGCTTTGCAAAAGTCGTTTGATAAAAAAATACATTGAATGCAAATACTATGAAATAATTAATTACACAAATTTTCAAGCTTTATTGCACCATTCGCTTGTTTATGCAATTCGCGTCGAAAAAAATAGACATTGATGAAACTGTGCAACCCCCTCCTCAATCCCTTGACGAATTTCCAAATCGTCCTATAATCGGGCGAAATATCCAAAGCCAAATGAACACACTTTTGTCCCTCTCCCTTATTGCGATCCTTATTGTAGTCCTTATTATTAAAGGACTATTTTCGGTTAGGATGGCAACGGTGAGAGTGAAGTAAAAAGCACACATCTTCGTAAAAGCAAAGAGCCGCCCTAACCACGGGCGGCTCTTTTGTTTTCTTTGAACCGCAAAGCACGCAAAGGCCGCAAAGAAAACAATTAAAACTTGGCGTTCTTAGCGTACTTCGCGGTAAGAAAAAAGGAAAAAATATGCGTTCCGATACAGTCAAAAAAGGATTCGATAAAGCGCCGCATCGCGCGCTGCTTCGCGCCACGGGGTTGCAGGACGACGATTTCAACAAGCCGTTCGTTGCCATCGTCAACTCGTATGTGGATATTGTGCCGGGGCATGTGCATTTGCAGGATTTCGGCAAATTGGTGAAGGAGGCCGTCCGCGCGGCGGGATGCGTGCCGTTTGAGTTCAACACCATCGGCGTGGACGACGGCATTGCGATGGGTCACATGGGGATGAAGTACTCGCTTCCTTCGCGGGAATTAATTGCTGACTGCGTGGAGACCATGATCGAGGCGCACAGATTCGACGCGATGGTGTGCATCCCGAACTGCGACAAGATCGTGCCTGGCATGTTGCTCGGCGCAATGCGAGTCAACATCCCGACCATCTTTGTCTCTGGCGGGGCGATGAAAGCGGGGATGACTCCCGAAGGCGAAACGATAGATTTGATCTCTGTGTTTGAAGGCGTGGGGGCATTTTCAGCAGGCAAGATTGACGAGAAGCGATTATCTACATTGGAAAAATTTGCATGTCCATCCTGCGGGTCATGTTCGGGGATGTTCACGGCTAACTCGATGAACTGTCTCATGGAGGCATTGGGCTTGGCGTTGCCGTACAACGGTTCGGCATTGGCAAAGACGCCCGAAAGAGAAGCGTTGGCGAAACAAGCCGCCGCTCAAGTTGTGACTCTGATCGAGCACGACATCAAACCGCGAGACATCGTCACAGCCGAAGCGATTGACGATGCGTTCGCGTTGGACATGGCGATGGGCGGCTCATCGAATACGGTGTTGCACACGCTCGCATTGGCGAACGAAGCAGGCGTGGACTATCCGTTGGAGCGGATCAACGCGGTGGCGGATAAAGTTCCGCACATTTGCAAGGTGAGCCCGGCGGGCAAGTGGCACATGGAAGATGTCCATCGCGCGGGCGGAATCCCTGCGATATTGAACGAGATCCAATGGGGGACGGGCATGTTGCATTTTGACCGATTGACGGTCACAGGCAAAACGCTGGGTGAATCAATTCAGGGCAAAGATATTCAGGACGAAGAAGTGATCCGCAGATATGACAACGCTCACTCCAAGCGTGGAGGTTTGGCGATTCTGTTCGGCAATCTCGCTCCGAAGGGCGCGGTGGTGAAAGTCGGCGGCGTGAGTGAAGCGATGATGAAGTTTGAAGGACCAGCCGTGATCTTTGAATCGCAAGATGAGGCGATGGCTGGAATCTTGGCGGGCAAGGTCAAAGCGGGTGATTGTGTGGTGGTGAGATACGAAGGTCCAAAAGGCGGACCTGGGATGCAGGAGATGTTGTCGCCCACGTCCGCGATCATGGGGCAGGGACTCGGCGATAAGGTCGCGTTGATCACCGATGGACGATTCAGCGGCGGGACGCGCGGCGCGCGTATCGGTCACGTTTCGCCGAAGCGGCGGCGGATGGCCCGATAGCGGCGTTGAAGGCTGGGGACGTGATCCAGATTGATTTGGCGGCGCGCAGTCTGAACGTCGGGTTGAGCGAGGCGGGAGATCCAGAGTCGGACGAGGCGCTGCCGGAGTTCAAATCCAAAACAACATCGAAGTGGTTGAAGCGGTATTCGTATTTTGTGACGAGCGCGGATACGGGCGTGGTGTTGAAATCTGAATGATGAAGGAGGAAGGATGAAAAAGGAGAAGATATGAAACTAAAAGGCGCAGAAATTGTTTGGGGAATGTTTGGACTCTGCGAAGGCGTGGAGGTGGTGTTTGGCTACCCTGGGCGGCGCGAACATGCCGATCTACGACGCGTGATGCTGAATTACCCGCATCACGCTGCGGCGCATGAACAGGGCGCGGCGCACATGGCATGGCGCGCTCGCGTGTCGGGAAGGCTCGGTGTGGCGATGGCGACATCAGTCCGGGGCGCGACGAATTTGGTGACAGGCATTTGTACTGCGATGATGGATCTGGTGCCGACCGTTTTCATCACGGGTCAGGTGGCGGCGCATTTGATCGGCGCGATGCCTTTCTGAAGAAACCGACGTGACGGGGAATCACTTTGCCGATCACAAAACATAATTATTTGCGTGACCGAGCAGAAGAAATTGCTGAAACGATCTGTGAAGTGCATTTTATATTGCTCGCAGTGGAAGACCTGGGACTCCGTGCTGATTGATATTTTGCAAGAACGCGCAGATCGAATTCGGCGCGAGTTTGTTTTCCTTGAAGAGGTGAATGCCGGGCTATCAACCTGTGATGCGCTCACCCAGAAATTTGTTAGACCAAGCCGTGTCGTTGATCGAAAAGCGCAAAGAAGCCGATCATTTTGTGCGGGCATGGCGTGTTGATGTCGAAATCCGAAGAGGTGTTGATGCAATTCGCGGTGAAGACTCAAACGCCCAGGGCTAGCACATTGTTGGGCTGGCGCGTTCCCCGCTTCGCATGAATTAAGTTTAAGATGATGGGAATGCACGGCGAAGCGCACACGAACATGGCGATCCAAAATTCGGGACTATCCTTGCCTTTGGGATGCGCTTCGACGACCGCGTGACTGGCACGTTGAAAACGTACGCGCCGAAAGCCAAAAAGATCTACGTTGAGATTGACCCGTCTGAAATCCATAAAAATGTTTTTGTGGGATGTGCCGCTGGTCGGCGATTTGAAAATGTTCTCGCGGATTCGATTCCATTGGTGGACGAATACGATCACGATGAATGGAAGGAAGAGACCGGCGCGTGGAAAGCCGAAGCCGAGGTGCTGAAGCATCATGAATTGGGAAGCGGACGGCAAGCTGTATGCGGCGCACATGGTCGCGGACAACTGGAAGGCGACCGATGGAAACGCTATCGTCGCGACCGATGTGGGACAGCATCAGATGTGGGCGGCGCAATATTATTTCGGATAAACCGAATCGCTGGCTGACTTCGGGCGGCGCGGGGACGATGGGCTTTGGTCCCCTTCGGCGATCGGCGTGGTTCGCGGCGAAGGATCAAGAGATTTGGGCAGTGGCTGGTGACGGTGGTTTTCAAATGACTGCCGGCCAATTAACAACCGCTGTGCAGGAAGGCGTGAACGTCAAAGTAGCGATCATGAACAATCAATACCTTCGGCATGGTGCGCCAGTGGCAGGAGTTTTTCTTCGACAAGCGTTACTCGGCGGTGAACATGCTCACGCCCGATTTTGTCAAACTGGCTGGAGGCACGGAGTCCCTGCGCGGTTGGTATCAAGCCTGATGGAAGTGCAAGAGGCGATCGAGTGGGCGCGGAAGACTCAAGGCCCAGTGGTGCTTGAATTCCGAGTCGAACAGGAAGGCGGTCTATCCGATGGTGCCACCGGGCGCGGCGTTGGATGAGATGATATTGAGACCGCGGAAGGCGTGAGAGTTACGAGATACGAGTTACGAGTTACAAGTGATCGGTGATCAGTGATCAGTAATTGGTAATTGACGATAGAGAATTGGAGAATTGAGAAAATGAATTGCCACATTTATCGCTTTAGTGAAAAATAAACCAGGGTGTTGATCGCGTGGCGTCTTTGTTTCGGCGGCGCAATTTCAATATCGTGTCCATCAACGCGGGCGCGCGACGGAAAAACTTGAGGTGTCGCGGATTACGATCGACGGAATGTCCGAACGGAATTAATATTGACGCGCATCGCATCGAAGCCAATTCAGGCAAATTGGTCAATGTGATTGACGGTGATGTGACGCGCCAATCCACTGTGACGCGCGACTGGCGCTCATCAAAGGTGCGTAGAATCTCGAACGCCGCGCCGAGGTGAACGGGCTGGCGGAAATTTTCCGCGCCCGCATCGTGGACGTGGCGGTTGATTCAGTGGTGGTCGAGATCACTGGCACGGAGGACAAGATCGAGGGCTTGATCGAATTGCTCCGCCCAATTGGAATTGTTGAAATGGTTCGCACGGGACAGGTCTCGATGACGCGGGCGGTGTCAACGATGGCGTGCGGCGGATCGGGATGAACGGCATCGAGCAGGTGATGGAGATGGCGGAGATGACGCCGTGAGGACGTAGACAGGAAAACAGGTAGACAGGTATACACGTTGCGAGTTACGAGGTACGAGTTACGAGTTACACCTGTGTACTTGTTTACTTGTGTACTTGTATACCGATTTGCACAATACATAAATCAGAGAATTAATTAACAATGGCAAAGATAAATTTTGGCGGCGTGGAAGAAGACGCGTTGTAACACGCGATGAATTTTCGTTGGATAAAGCGCGCGAGGTGTTGAAGGATGAAGTGGTGGCGGTGCTTGGTTACGGCGTGCAGGGACTCCGCGCAGGGGCGATGAACATGCGCGACAACGGCATCAAGGTGATCGTCGGTCAGCGCGAGGACGAAGAATTGGGACAAGGCGGTGGCAGACGGTTGGGTTCCAGGCGAGACGTTGTTCTCTGTGGAAGAAGCGGCGGAGAAAGGAACTGTCGTTCAGTATTTGTTATCGGATGCGGGTCAGCGCTCGCAGTGGTCGAAGATCGTTGAAAATTTGAACGAAGGCGACATGCTGTATTTCTCGCACGGATTCTCGGTCACGTTCAAGGATGACACGGGCGTCATCCCTCCGCCTCATGTGGATGTGGCGTTGGTCGCGCCGAAGGGGTCGGGTCGCAGTGTGCGGACGAATTTCTCGACGGTTCGGGGATCAACGCCAGTTTTGCAGTCCATCAGGATGCGACGGGCAAAGCCAAAGAGCGGACGATCGCGTTGGGTATTGCCATCGGCGCGGGATATTTATTCCCGACGACGTTTCAAAATGAAGTGTACAGCGATCTCACTGGCGAGCGCGGCGTGTTGATGGGCGCGTTGGCTGGCGTGATGGAGGCAGTACAACGAACTCCGCAAGAACGGACACTCTCCGTCTGGCGTTCAATGAAACCGTGGAAGAGTTGACGCAGTCGTTGATCCGTTTGGTTGGGCAGAACGGCATGGATTGGATGTATGCCAACTGCTCCACCACCGCCCAGCGCGGCGCATTGGATTGGAAATATTCCGCGATGCGGTTGCGCCTGTGTTCAGCGATTTATACAAGAGTGTTACGTCGGGGGACGAAGCGCGAATCACGTTGGAAGCGAACAGCAAACCCGATTATCGCGAGAAGTTGGATAAAGAACTCGCCGCCATCCGCGACTCGGAAATGTGGCAGACAGGCGCGGCGGTGAGGTCGTTGAGACCTGAGAATTGGAAGAAATAATATCGGTGGTCGAGTAGTCCCGCACGATTTTCGCGGACGTATTGAGACCACCAGTGCGTAAAGTAATTTTTTGGCTACAAAATTATTTCTGCACACCGTTGGTCTCGATACGCCCTTCGCAAAGTTCGCTCAGGGCTACTCGACCAACGATAAGTCTCTTCATCGAAAGGATGAGACCATGACAACAAATAACTACGTTAGGATTTTCGACACAACCCTCCGCGATGGGGAGCAATCTCCAGGGGCGACGATGACATCGGTTGAAAAGCTGGAGGTGGCGCGGTCGCTGGCGATGATGGGCGTGGATATCATCGAAGCGGGATTCCCCGCCGCCTCGCCCGACGACTTGGAAGCTGTCCGCCAGATAGCGGCTGAGGTGGGCAACCCAGCCTCCCCGTCGCTTGAAGCGAGAGTCCCGATCATCGCGGGGCTGGCGCGGGCGAATAAATCCGATATTGATAAAGCGTGGGAGGCGGTGCAGTCTGCGAAGCATCCGCGCATCCATACGTTTTTGGCGACGTCGCCGATCCACATGAAGCATAAATTGAAAATGGATCCCGAAGAAGTTGTGGGGCGCGTTTCTGAAATGGTGGCGTATGCAAAGTCGTTTTGCGATGACGTGGAATTTTCGCCCGAAGACGCGGGACGCTCTGACCCAGAATTTTTATATGTGGTGTTGGGCGAGGCGATCAAAGCGGGCGCGACGACGTTGAACATTCCAGACACGGTCGGTTATACAACGCCCGATGAATTTTACGCGTTGATTGACGGCATCATCAAGAACACGCCAGGGATGCACGATGGCATTACGATCTCTGTGCATTGCCATGACGATCTGGGATTGGCGACGGCGAACACGCTGGCAGGGATTCGCGCGGGGGCGAGGCAAGCCGAAGTGACGATGAACGGGATCGGCGAACGCGCGGGCAACACGTCGCTCGAAGAAGTTGTGATGGCGTTGAAGACTCGTCATCCAGTTTTTGATTTGGAGACGGGCATCGAGACAAAACAAATTTCGCGCGTGAGCAAATTGGTGAGCAATTACACGGGCATTGTTGTGCAACCGAACAAAGCCATCGTCGGCGCGAATGCGTTTGCGCATGAGGCGGGCATTCATCAAGACGGGATGTTGAAACATCAAACGACATACGAGATCATGCGCCCTGAAGATGTCGGCGTGAATCAAACGAAGTTGGTGTTGGGAAAACATTCGGGACGCCATGCGCTTCGCACGCGGCTCGCAGAGTTGGGTCACTCGCTCGATGAAGTTGAATTGGATAAAGCGTTTGCGCGATTCAAAGAATTGGCTGACCGCAAGAAAGTTATTGTGGATGCAGATTTGGAAGCGTTGATCGCCGATGAGTTTTATCGTCCGCGCGATGTGTATTTGCTCAACGATATGCAAGTGACATGCGGGACGATGGGAATGCCGACTGCAACAGTGCGTCTGCGCGGACCCGATGGGGCGATTCACACGCAAGCCGTTGTCGGCGCGGGTCCAGTGGACGCGGTATACAAAGCCATCAATGCAATCGTGAATGTTCCATGTGAGTTGCTGGAGTTTAACATCCACGCCATCACCGAAGGCATTGACGCGCTCGGCGAAGTGACTGTCCGTATTCAAGGCGCGAACGGTCACACCTCAATGGACGCGCAAAGCGAATTGCATTATCCGCGCGTGTATGGCGGTCACGGCGCGGACACCGACATCATCGTCGCCAGCGCGAAGGCGTATATCAACGCGGTCAATAAACTCATCATCGCGCAGACGGAATCGCATGAGAGAGTGGCGAATGATTTTGGGGTGATGTTGGGATAACGTAAATACGTATACACGGAAACAGGTAGACACGGATACAAGTTGCGGGATACGAGTTACACCTGTGTACTTGTTTCCCTGTTTACTTGTCTACCGCTTTCAAAGGAAACTTATGCCGAAAACACTTTTTCAAAAAATCTGGGATTCGCACATCGTCACCGAACAGGCGGATGCGCCAGCGGTTCTTTACATTGACCTGCACCTGGTCCACGAAGTGACGTCGCCTCAAGCCTTTACAGGGCTCCGCCAGCGCGGGCTGAAAGTCCGCCGACCCGATAAGACTCTGGCGACGATGGATCATTCGATCCCGACCACGCCGATAAATGTTCCCATCACGGATGCGTTAGCCGCCGCCCAGATCAAGCAGATGGAAGTCAACGCCGCTGAGTTTGGAATCACATTACACGGCATGACCAGTCCGCATCGCGGCATCGTTCACGTCATCGGACCTGAACTTGGTCGCACGCAACCAGGCATGACCATCGTCTGCGGCGATAGTCACACGGCGACGCATGGCGCGTTCGGCGCGTTGGCGTTCGGCATCGGCACGAGCGAAGTGGAACACGTCCTTGCGACTCAATGTCTGCTTCAAAAGAAACCGAAAACGTGCGAAGTCCGCGTGGATGGAAAGTTGCCGAACGGCGTTTCAGCCAAAGATATTATCTTGGCGATCATTGCAAAGATCGGAGTGGGCGGGGGAACGGGTCACGTCTTTGAATACACGGGCGAAGCGATTCGCGGATTATCAATGGAACAACGCATGACGATTTGCAACATGTCCATTGAAGGCGGCGCGCGGGCTGGCATGATCGCCCCCGATGAAACGACTTTTGAATATCTCAAAGGACGCGAGTTTGCCCCCAAAGGTGAAGAATGGGATAAGGCTGTCGCCAAGTGGCGAACGCTTCCATCCGATGAAGGCGCGACGTACGATAAGACCATCACGCTCAACGCCTCCGAACTTGAACCGATGATCACCTACGGGACGAATCCAGGCATGGGCATGAGAATCACCGACCGCATCCCAGCCGTTGATTCGTTCAAAGAAGCGTCGCAAAAAGCCGCGTTTGAAAAAGCCATGAATTACATGGGACTCCAACCTGGTCAATCGTTATTGGGTCAAAAAGTGGACGTGGTCTTCATCGGCTCATGCACCAACTCAAGAATTTCAGATTTACGTCTCGCGGCGGCATTTCTCAAAGGCAAAAAAGTTTCCGAAAGCACGCGCGTTATGGTTGTCCCTGGTTCGCAGGATGTGAAGAAGCAAGCCGAGCAAGAAGGGCTTGATAAAGTTTTCAAAGAATCTGGCGCGGAATGGCGCGAGGCGGGATGCTCGATGTGTATTGCGATGAACGGTGATGAATTAAAGTCTGGTCAATTTGCAGTGTCAACAAGCAATCGCAACTTTGAAGGTCGCCAAGGCAAAGGCGGAAGAACATTCTTGGCGAGTCCCATCACCGCGGCGGCGACGGCTATTAATGGCTTTGTTACCGACCCAAGAACAGCCTTGAGTTAATCATGGTCACAGACGAAGTTTGGAAATTGCCCGCTATCGTCAACCGTTTTCTGTCTTACCGTGCCGCCATCCCGTTGGCGCAGGAACAGATCAGCGTGATGATGTCAATTCTCAAAACGCGGGAGCAACCCATCCGACGTTTTCTTGATTTGGGTTGCGGCGATGGAATTCTGGGCGCGGCGATCTTGGGCGAATATCCGTCGGCTCGCGGAGTCTTCGTGGATTTTTCCGAATCCATGCTCGAACAGGCGCGCGAAGGACTCAATGAGTATGCGGACCAACTCGCGTTCGAGAATCTCGATTATGGCGATCAGGCTTGGGTGAACCAGATCAACTCACAAGGTCCGTTCGATGCGGTTGTGTCTGGCTACTCCATTCATCATCAACCCGACCAACGCAAGCGCGAAGTTTATCAAGAGATTTTTTCATTGCTCGAACCGAACGGCTGGTTTGTCAACATCGAACATATCGCCGCCGAATCACAACTTGCGGTGAACCTGTTCAATCAACATGTGGTTGACGCTCGTTTCGCGATGGAACGATCAAGCGGCGGAACAAAGACCCGCCAGGAAATTTCAGATATTTTCATGAACCGTCCAGATAAAGACGCGAACATTCTTTTATCTGTGAACACACAATGCGATTGGCTGCGCGAGATCGGCTACGAAGAGGTAGATTGCTACTTTCGTATCTATGAACTTGCGGTCTTTGGCGGACGAAAACCAAATCTAAAATCGTAAATCAAAAATCGGAAATCAAAATGGCTCAATTCACAAACTTAACCTCTCGTATGATCTCTCTCCCCGTCAACGACATTGACACAGATCAGATCATCCCCGCGCAATTTCTCAAAGTAACGGATAAAAACGGCTTGGCGGATGTCCTCTTTTATCACTGGCGTTACAACGACGATAAATCTCCGAAAGAAGATTTCATCATCAACAAGCCCGAGTCAAAGGGCGCGCAAATTTTATTGGCTGGCGATAACTTCGGTTGCGGCTCGAGCCGCGAACACGCGCCGTGGGCGCTCACCAGTTACGGCTTCCGCGCCGTCATCTCCACTTCGTTTGCGGATATCTTCCGCAACAACGCTTTGAAGAACGGATTGATTCCCATCGTTGTGGATGAAGCGACTCACAAGACGCTCCTCGATCTATTTGACGAAGCGCCTCGCGCCGAACTGACAGTTGATCTGGCTACCCAAACAGTTTCCTTCCCTGCGGGTTCTTTCACCTTCCCAATCGATTCGTTCAGCAAAACATGCCTGCTCAATGGCGTGGATGAACTTGGATACATCATGGGATTCGAGAAACAAATTGCAGAATACGAGAGTAGATAATTAGAGATTAGATGATTAGTGGCTGATGGTCACTATTCTCTGCTCTCTATTCTCTAATAACTATCATGCAAATTCAAATCTACGACACCACCCTCCGCGACGGGACGCAATCCGAAGGCTTCAACCTTTCGGCGAATGACAAAATCCGCATCGCGCAAAAACTTGATGAACTCGGCGTGGCGTTCATCGAAGGCGGCTGGCCTGGCTCAAACCCCAAAGATGTGGAGTTCTTCGAGCGCGCGCGCGATATGCAATGGAAGAATTCGCTCATCGCGGCGTTCGGCTCCACCTGCCGCGTCAAAGGCGGACCTGAGGACGATGCCAACATCAAGGCGCTGATCGATTCGCACACGCCCGTCTGCACTATCTTCGGCAAATCGTCCACGTTGCATGTGAAAGAAGTTTTGCTCACGACCAATGAAGATAACCTACGCATCATCGAGCAATCTGTCGCGTATCTCAAAGCCAACGGCAAGCGCGTGATTTATGACGCGGAACATTTCTTCGACGGCTACAAACTCGATTCGGCGTACGCGCTCGAGACGTTGAAAGCCGCCATCCGCGGCGGCGCGGAGACTGTCGTGTTGTGCGATACGAACGGCGGCACAATGCCCTGGGAGGTCGAATCAATTGTCAGCGTGGTGAAAGAGGCGGTTCTTCATCCGTTTGGGATTCACACGCACAACGACTCTGAATGCGCGGTCATCAATTCATTGATCGCGATCCGCGCGGGCGCGATTCAAGCGCAAGGCACGATCAACGGCGTGGGCGAACGATGCGGCAATGCCAATCTCGTTTCCATCATGGCAGACCTTGAATTGAAGATGGGCTATCAATGCCTGCCGAAGGGAAACATCAGCAAGTTATATGACCTGTCGCATTTTGTGGCGGAGGTGGCGAACCTCACGCCCGACGAGCATTTGCCGTTCGTTGGAAAATCCGCGTTCGCGCATAAGGGCGGCGTGCATGTGGCGGCGATGAGACGCAACGCGCAATCGTATCAACACATCGAGCCTGAACTCGTGGGCAATAAAATGCGCGTGGTGGTTTCGGATTTAGCGGGGCGCGGAAATTTGCTCAGCAAAGCCGAAGAACATGGCGTGGAAGTTGAAAGCGCGGAAGTTCTGCCTGTGTTGAACGAGATCAAAGAATTGGAGTCGCGCGGGTTTTCGTTTGAAGCCGCCGAAGCCTCGGTGACGATGATGTTGAAGCGGCAGGAATACGGCTACAAGCCGCCGTTCGAGTTGGTGGATTTCTTCGTCAACGTGGAGCATCGTCAGGGGCGCGGACTTTTAGCCGAAGCGACTGTCAAAGTGAAAGTGCAAGGCGAATTATTTCACACCGCCGCCGAAGGGAACGGTCCCGTCAACGCGCTTGATCTTGCTCTGCGAAAAGCGCTGATCGGATATTATCCGCAAATCGAAAAATTCCATTTGTCCGATTACAAGGTGCGAATTTTAGATTCCGATCACGGCACGGAAGCGATCACGCGCGTATTGATAGACACGCGCAACACCACCTCGCGCTGGAGCACGGTCGGCGCTAGCACGAACATCATCGAAGCCTCTTGGCGCGCGTTATCTGACGCGGTTGAATATGGGTTGATGGTGGCGCACTAAAATATCATGTCGTTGCGAGGAGGAGCGGAGCGACGACGAAGCAATCTCCTGATTAGTTGGAGATTGCTTCGGGCGAAGAACAAGAGCGCCCTCGCAACGACATAACAAAGGAAAATATCTTGAATTTCAAAATCACTCTTTTACCTGGCGATGGCATTGGTCCCGAAGTGGTCGGCGAAGCGACCAAAGTGTTGGACGCCATTGCAAATAAATATGACCACACCTTCAATTTTCAAGAACGGTTGATGGGCGGCTGTTCGATTGATAAATACGGCTCTTCGTTAACCGATGAAACGCTGGCGGATTGCAAAGCCTCCGATGCGGTTTTGCTCGGCGCGGTGGGCGGACCCAAATGGGACGACCCCAATGCAAAAGACAGACCCGAACGCGGTTTGCTCGCGCTTCGCAAAGGCTTAGGCGTGTTTGCGAATCTTCGTCCCGTCAAAGTTCATCCGTCGTTGATCGATTCATCGCCGTTGAAGCCAGAAAAACTCAAAGGCGTGGATATCATCGTCATGCGCGAACTCACGGGCGGGCTGTATTTTGGTCAACCAAAAATGCGCGAGATGCGCGATGGCAAAGAATACGCGGTGGATACGCTTGAGTATTATGATTATGAAGTGAAGCGCATTGTTGATTTGGCGTTCGATCTGGCAAAAGGACGCAGGAAAAAAGTCACATCGGTGGATAAAGCCAACGTGTTGGAATCCTCGCGCTTGTGGCGGCAAATTGCGACGAAGGTCGGCAAAGAACACAGCGACGTCGAACTCGAACACATCCTCGTAGACACCGCCTCGATGAAGCTGATCACTGCTCCCGCTTCGTTCGACGTGATCGTCACCGAGAACATGTTCGGCGATATTCTCACGGACGAGGCGTCGGTGTTGGCGGGTTCGATGGGGATGTTGCCATCGGCTAGTTTGGGCGAGTCAGCTGTCCCTGCGAAAGAGGCGTGCGTCGGTTTGTACGAGCCGATCCATGGATCGGCTCCCGACATCGCGGGGAAGGGAATCGCGAATCCAGTTGGTACAATCCTTTCTTCGGCGATGATGCTGCGTCACTCGTTCCAGTTGGAAGCGGAGGCGGAGTCTATCGAGAAGGCTGTCTATCAAACGATCACCGATGGCGCGCGGACGGTTGACCTTGGCGGCACGTTGACGACCTGTCAGATGACGGATGAGATTTTAAAGAGATTGTAGTAACGGCTTTAGCCGTTGCATTGCGCGACTGAAGTCGCCACTACGAAAATAAAAAGGAGATCGAGCAATGGGCATGGAATCGAAATTTATCTGGTCAGATGGAAAATTGGTGGAGTATGAAAAAGCCACCGTGCATATGCTGACGCCCGCGATGCACTACGGCGCGGCAGTGTTCGAGGGAATCCGCGCGTACAAAACGGACAAGGGATCGGCGGTGTTCCGTCTGCGCGAACATGCGGAACGTTTGTTGAAATCGGCGGAGATCTTTGGCTTTCGCAATCTGCCGTACACGGTGGACGAGGTGGTGAACGGCGCGAAAGAAACTGTGCGCGCGAACGGGTTCGACGAATGTTATGTGCGTCCGTTGTTGTATCTTTCGGGCGGCGCGTGGAATTTGAACATTGACGCAGGCAAACCCGCGTTGATGATCGCGGTGTGGGAGTGGGCGAATTATCTCGGCGAGGAGGCGCTGGCGAAGGGAATCCGCGCGAACATTTCGTCGTACACGCGGCATCATCCGAACGTGAGCATGACCAAGGCGAAGATCGCGGGCAATTATGTGAACAGCATTTTAGCGAAGACCGAATCGGTGCGGCTCGGTTTTGAAGAGGCGATCATGCTCGACCCGCAAGGCTATGTGGCGGAATGCACGGGCGAGAATCTGTTTTTGGTGCGCAAAGGAAAAATCTTCACGCCGTCTACCGCGCCTGTGTTGGAGGGGATCACGCGCCACTCGATCGCTACCATCGCCAATGATCTTGGCTACGAAGTGATCGAAGCCGCCGTCTCACGCGATCAACTCTACAACGCGGACGAGGTCTTCGTCTGCGGCACCGCGGCGGAGGTGATCGGTCTGTGCGAGATTGATTTCCGCACGATCGGCGATGGGAAATCGGGCAAGGTGACGCGCGAGATCCAGAACGTGTATCACGACGCGATCCGCGGGAAGGTGAAGAAGTATGAGGGGTGGTGTGAGTATGTGGGGTAAATCTCCCCGCAAATAGGCAGAGACCCTTCACTTCGTTCAGGGTGACACGTTATACTTGTTTCATGTTCACAAAGAATTCCAGAAATCGTTACGATAAAAAAGATTCGCTGGAACTCGGTCGCCGCGCGGAGGATACCTTCGCGCGGCTTGCCGTTAAGCATGGATTCAACGTCACGGCTTCCTCTGAAAAGGGAAACATTGACGAGCATTTCGATTATGTCATCGAGCGGGACGGGAAATCTCACAAGGTGGACGTCAAAAGCATAAAACGCAAATCACGAGAGGACAAAGAACTTCAAGATGAATTCTTGTGGATCGAGTTGCACGGTGTCCGCGCAGACGACAGAGGCTGGCTGTATGACGGAAAAGCGGATCTCATCGCCTTCGAACTCGCCAACAGTTTCCGCATCGTAGACCGCCTCGAGCTGATCGCCCTCGTCGAAAACCTTGTGGACTTTGGCGTAAAGGTGTCATCTCCCAAAGACGCGCTGTACAAAGTCTATTCGCGTAAGTCGCGTCCCGATTTGCTGACGATGATCAAGAGCGAGGATGTACTGCAACTCCGTCATGCCGAGTGGAGGAAGTAAAAGACGGCGTTACCAAGAAATATTATCGCGAAGCATCCTTTAGGACTCCATCGCAGGGATGATGGTTGCGGTCAATGAATGCACTCCGCAGGGGTGTGGTTCGGCAGTACAATACCTCCTCACCGATCATCTCGGCTCAACGGTGGCAGTCACAAATCAATCTGGCACATTAACATCCCAACAGCGCTATCTGCCCTTCGGCGAAGAACGCGCGATCCCCAATTCCCCAATCCTTGCCACGGATTTCGGCTACACAGGTCAGCGTCTGCTGGATTCAGGCATGGGCGGGATCATGGATTACAAGGCGCGGTTTTATTTGGTTGGGCTGGGGAGGTTCATTCAGCCAGACGGACTCATTCCATACCCTGCGCTATCTCAAAGTTGGAATCGCTACACTTATGTTTTCAATAACCCAACTAATTTTATAGATCCGTCTGGACATACAGGTTGTGATGGTGATTATCGTGGAACGTGTTCGCAAATGGCTGCATCTCTTGCGTATCAAACCAAAAAAGGGAAGGATAAGCCCGGTTGTGGAGTGGCTTCCGATAATAAGAATGCTTTCGGATTTCATTGCACGACAGATGATTTAGATGGCGCAACACTGAAACAACGTTTAGAGTGGTTCGATTGGTTGACGGAGAATATGGATGAAAATATTAAGCCTGGCACGAGCGATTGGTTTATTAACATTAAAACTGTAGTTTGGGGATTTGTTGCAACAGGTCAAGATGATAATAATTGGGTGCTAACCGTGGATGCAAACATATTGGTTGCTGTGCAAGATGGTTATGTAGCAAGTATTGGCTTAGACAACGGCGCTCGCCGGTCATTAGGCGCCAGCTTATGGCTTAATTTCTTCTTAAGTCTTACTCAATCGCAAATTTCAGATGAAGAGCTGATTGGAATGTGGGGTCTAGCAGAACAAGCAGGTACGAATGAAGGTATGAATAGGGCAGCATTATTAGGATTTGGCGGTGGCTATTGGCGGTATATTAATTGGCTAAACACAGACTTTGGTAGAGATGATCTTGTATTCGTAATGATTGGAGATCTGTATCGCGGATCAGGCAAAACTATCTGCACCAAAATAGATTGTGTTAATTCTTTCTTTGACCCACGGAAGACTACCCCAATAGCAGGACTCTCGCCCGTGATGTATGCTGAAATTCCAGTCTATTTCAATGATTATATTGGGTTTGCACTTACGGGCATTAAATTACAAAAGGAATAAAGAAACAATGTTTCATTCGCGCAACAGCCTTAATCGCAAAACGATCATATTGACCATGTTAATGATCGGGCTAGTTGTTTCGTGTCAGGTGGTTAACAAATGGTCTATGCAGGGTACTGCTAGTAAAGAATTGGATTTTCCGAGCGCCGATGCATATTATAAACTTACTACCAATGATAAAAAAGTGGTTGCTTTAGTTAACGGCGGTAGTCAATTAGATTTATTGTCATATGCCGATGAGTACGATTCCACGTTCACTTTATTTTCGTTGCCTGACAATCCAAGCTGCTTCCTGACAAAGTACTATGGGGATGTAAGACTTCCTGATGGAGAGTTGCAAATTGTTATGCTTTGCGGACAAGGGGGCAATGGAACAGATACTTATTTGATGAAATACAATTGGGAATCTGGACGATTAGAAAAGCTAGCAGGACCGCTTCCGCTCGGTACGTCAGGCGCAAGTTGGAATCAGGATCAAACCAAGGCAATTGGGTATTTGGATAGCGGTTTTGCAAGTAGAACCTTATTTTGGATTCAACCCGGAGGATATGATCCCTTAGATCTGGAAATCGTTGATGGCAATCGCTCCTGGAATTTAAAGGATGATTTTCCAAAGTTTACGGAAGATGACACGGGAAGGACTGGCACAACTGGTCGGGCAGTTTGGTCTCCCGATGGGAAGACTATAGCCTTTTTTGCTTCCCCGAATGCAATTGGAAAAACGGGTTTTGCAAGATTTGGCGTCGAGTATTATCTGTACTTGATGAATCCTGAAACGCTTCAGTATGAGGTTGTTGCT
The DNA here is from genome assembly GCA_046328795.1 of Anaerolineales bacterium. Classification (GTDB taxonomy): domain Bacteria; phylum Chloroflexota; class Anaerolineae; order Anaerolineales; family Villigracilaceae; genus Defluviilinea. The sequence continues at coordinate 36,073 of JAXLVX010000004.1, forward strand.
GATAACATATTCTCGCCGTTTGTTCTCGCTTGGTCGCCCGATTCAACTCAAATTGCCTTTATTGGTAAACATGGATTCTGGAAAGAAAACGGAATATGGCTCTATTCGGTTAAGCCCAATACGGTAACAGAGATTTCAAAAGGTATTTTTCAAGACATTGTATGGAGACCCGATGGGAACAACAGCCTGATTGCTATCCAATGCGAGGACTTTGATGTGTGCAATAAGATTATGGAATACGATTTGACGAATGGTCTCGAATGAAATGAAGGCGACAACGATAGATCGCACTTTGTGATCTGGCACGCTGACCAACCCGGCGTGGACTCCACCACCAACGGCACAATTTACTTCGACGACTTCGAATCGCGCAGATTCTCATACATCGGCACCCTCGCCGACCCCGGCGTGGACGATCCGCAAGCCACCAATCAACCCGGCTGGTTCACGCGGAGGGGCGACCCCTCCCCAGCCCTCCCCAAATACGACGAGGAAAACTTTGTATGCGGATTCAAAATATGAATCGTCGGATTTGGGGAGGGTGCCCGATAGGGCGGGAGGGGTCGAAATGAAAACGGTCTCCGGCGCAATGTCCGCGAGACCGTTTTTGTATTTCGCAAAAAACCTGACGAGTCTCCGGCGTCTCATAATCAACCTTCCGTTCGCGTGGACGCGAGTCACGATATGTCAGGCTTTCGCAAAGACCTGTCAGGTTTAATGAACAGCGTCACATCGTCCCCACCATCAACTTCGGACGATACTGTAACGCCTCCGCCAAATGCGCGGATTGGATTTCCTCGCTCCCCGCGAGATCGACAATAGTTCTCGCTAATTTCAGAATACGGTGATACGCCCGCGCCGAGAGATTCATCTGGCTCATCGCCGCCCGCATCAAACTTTGACCTTCATCCTGCAACTGGCAAAACTGACGTATCTCTCCCACGCGCATATCGGCGTTGCAAATAATATCTGAGTTGCTATTTGAAAAGCGCTGTTGCTGAATATTTCTTGCCGCCTGAACGCGTTGGCGAATGGATGCGGAGGATTCTCCCACGCGATCTCCGCTCAACTTTTCATAGTCCACGCGCGGGACTTCGATATGGATGTCAATCCTATCGAGTAGCGGACCCGATATTCGTTTTTGATATTTGGTCACAACAGAGGCGGCACACGTGCAAGGTTTTTGTGAATCGCCATAATATCCGCACGGGCAGGGGTGTACACAATCGCGGACATCATTCTGCGCGTTAATGAGATTTAAACCAAATGACTGTATCAGGTCTCTTGCGCTAAAACTTACACAGCAGCCGCGCAAAACGTTCCATGAATTTTCAAATTGCCTCTTGAAATTTATCCAAAATAAAGTATGATTGCTTGTGATTGACTTCTGAGCGGTTATGAGCGAATTTACGCCCACCCCCGAACGGCAAAAACAGATCCTTTCCCTGCTCGCGCGGCAGGGACGTTTGAGCGTGACCGAGATCGTGAATCAATTCGAGATCAGCGAAGCGACCGCGCGTCGCGATTTGGAAGCGCTCGCCTCGCAAGGCAAAGCCCAGCGCGTGCATGGCGGCGTGATCGCTGTGGAGCAGGCTCCGCCTGAGTTGCCGATCCTTCAGCGCGAAGGCGAACAAGCGGATGAAAAATCGGGCATAGGGCGCGCCGCCGCAGAGTTGATCGCCGACGGCGAGACGGTCTTCCTCGGCTCAGGGACGACCGTGCTCGAAACGGCAAAGTATCTGCGTGAGCGAAAAAATCTCACGGTCATCACCAACTCGCTGGCTGTGTTGAACGCGCTGGCAGGAATCAAAGACATCACCGTTGTCTCATTGGGCGGACAGTTACGCGAGAGCGAGCTTTCATTCATTGGTCACATCACCCAACAAGCATTAGCCGAACTGCGCGTGGACAAGGTCGTCATGGGCACGCGCGGCATCAGCCTCGAACACGGTCTGACGAACGACTATCTTCCCGAAACTCTCACCGACCGCGCCATCTTGAAGATCGGGCAGACGGTCATCATCGCGGCGGATCATACAAAGATCAATCGTGTGGCGACCGCCCTGCTCGCGCCGTTGAATTCCATCCATATCTTCGTCACTGACTCGAACGCGGAAAAAAAATTCCTGAACTCGTTGAAAAAGATCAATATCGAAGTTGTTATCGCGTAGATCACATCTCCAGTAATTCCGTAGGTCACGCTTTCAGTGACAGAGAGTGGAGCATCATGCTTCTCAAAGATTTTCGTCCACGGTCAAAACTTGTAACGAAAACCACGCTGGTAGACAAACCGCGCTTCCCCGTCATTGACGCGCACGATCATCTCGGCGAGCCATTCGGCGGCGGATGGGACAAGAGACCATTGAACGAATTGCTCGATCTGCTCGACGAGGCAGGCGTGACTCACTACGTGGACCTCGACGGCGGCTGGGGCGAAGACATCCTTGATGCGCATCTCAAACACTTCAAAGAAGGCGCGCCTGAGCGATTTCAAATCTTCGGCGGGGTGGACTGGGGTAAATGGCAGGAGTTGGGGAATCAATTTCCAGAGTGGGCGGCGAAGCGACTGGTCGCGCAAAAAGAGCGTGGCGCGCAGGGACTCAAGATCTGGAAGCCGTTCGGTTTGCACGTCAAAGATCACACAAATAAATTAGTGGATGTGGACGATGAACGCCTCATCCCGATCTGGGAAACGGCGGGCGAACTTGGGTTGCCTGTGCTCATTCACGTTGCCGATCCCGTTGCATTCTTCGATCCGATAGACGAGACCAACGAACGCTGGGAGGAGATCGGCGAGCATCCCGATTGGGCGTTTACCAGTCCGCCGTTCCCGTCATTTATGCACATCATGGATTGTTTCAAGAATCTCGTGACGCGTCATCGGAACACAACATTCATCGGCGCGCATGTAGGATGTTATGGCGAGAACCTCGGCTGGGTGGGACAAATGCTCGATGACTGCCCGAACTATTACATTGACATCTCTGCGCGTTTCGGTGAGATCGGTCGCCAGCCTTACACCTCGCGAAAATTTTTCATCCAATATCAAGACCGCATCCTCTACGGCTCAGACATGAGTCCCGACCTGGATGCGTATCGCTTGAGTTATCGCCTGCTCGAAACAGACGATGAGTATTTCAATTACAACACCAGCGATGTCCCTGGGCAGGGACGTTTCTACGCATACGGTTTGTATCTGCCCGATGATGTGTTGAAAAAAGTCTATCGCGAGAACGCGAGGAAAGTTTTGAAAATCTGATACTGGTGGTCTTGGTTCATTCCTCGCTTTCACTTGGAACTACTCGACTACCAAACTATATAACTATCTAACTATCTAACTATGCAACCAACTAACTACCACACCTACAACGAGATTAGGACTCAGACCGAGGCCTGGACACAGGCTTTGGATGTAGTACACGCTTCGGACTCCCCCAAGGCTGGCGACTATGACCAGGTCATTTTCATTGGCTGCGGCTCGACCTATTACCTCTCGCTCGCGGCGGCGGCTTTGTATACCCAACTGACAGGGCGTCCCGCGCAAGCCATCTCTGGCGGGGAGTTGTTGTTGAATCCGCAGATGGTGGCGGCGCAAACTGGAAGTTTGCGGTACTTGCTTATTGCCATCAGCCGTTCGGGGACGACGACCGAAACGATCAAAGCCGTTGAGAAATTCAAAGCGGAAAAGCGCGGCGATGTTTTGGTCATCAGCAATTACGATGAAGTTTTATCGCGGCTCGCCGATGTAAATATTGTGATCGACAAGGGACAGGAACAGTCCATTGCGCAGACTCGTTCGTTCGCTTCGATGTATGTGGCGGCAACGGCGATGTGCGCGAAGATGGCGGGACGGGGGGATTTGGTTTCTGCGATGGCAGAGCTACCGAGAATTGGTAATTTGGTAATTAGTAATTATGAGGAATGGGCGAAGAGAATTGGGGAGAATTTGTCGTTCGACAGGTTTTATTTTCTCGGCTCGGGCATCCGTTATGGATTGGCGTGCGAGGTGAATCTCAAGATGAAAGAGATGACGCTCACCCACAGCGAACCATTCCACTTTTTGGAGTTCCGCCATGGACCGATGAGCATGGTCGGAGAGTCAACGCTCGTTTGCGGTTTATTGTCTACGGTCAACCGTCAGCATGAGGCGAAGGTACTCGAAGAGATGGAAGCGCTTGGGGGAACTGTATCAGCCGTCGGTGAGAAAGAAGCGGATGTTAGCTTTGAGTCGAATATCCCAGAGGAGGTGCGTGGAGTCCTGTATCTGCCCGTGTTGCAGCTCATGGCGTTCTATCGTTCGTTGGCAAAAGGTTTGAATCCCGACCGTCCGAACAATCTGACGGCGGTCGTGAAATTAGATTTCTAAAAAAAGGAGTGAAGATGAAAAAGCTACTGTTTGTTTTTATAATGGCGAGCCTCGTGCTTGCCGCATGCGGAGGCGGAACGCCAGCCGCAACCGATGCGCCCGCGTCGACTGAGCCGATTGTGATCCGTGTGTGGGGACATCAGGCGCCCGCGTTCAATGAGGCGAATCAAAAGATGTTCGATGACTTCATGAAAGCGGACCCGAATGTGATCATCAAGTACGAGACCTTCCCGTGGGATGTGTTCATTCAGACGATCCAGACTTCGCTTCCTGCTGGTAACACAGCGGATGTGATCCTCATCCCTGGCGGATACACCTGCCGCTACGCCTCGGGCGGACAACTGCTCGAAGTGCCTGCAAATGTGATGACGCTCGATCAGGCAAAGGGAATCTTTTATGATGCGCCGCTCGGCGGTCAGACCTGCGACGGCAAGTTGTATGGCTTCCCCGCTGAATACAATCTCGAATATGGCGGCGCGTATGTGAACCCCGCGTTATTCGAAGCAGCTGGTATTGCATATCCGCCCAAGTGGGAGAACTGGGATGCGGTCGTTGCCGATGCAACAAAGATGACCACGATTGGTTCTGACGGCGTGATGACCGTGGCTGGGATGCACTACACCAACAGCGATCAGTTGTTCACCTATTTCCTGGCGGGCATTTTGGAACAAGGCGGCAACTACTTCGCCGATGACGGCAAACACTTCAACTTCAACTCGCCCGAAGCAATTGCGACCATCCAGAAGTTGATGGACATGGCGCAGAAAGATAAGATCGTTGACCCGATCATCTTCAATGCAGATAGCGAATGGGTCGGCGATTCGTTCGCGCAGGGACACAACGCCATCGGCGTGCTCGGCTCGTGGTATGCGGGCGACGCGAAGATCGGCTATCCCGATCTGGTGTTCGATTATGTTTCCCTGCCGCCGATGATGGGTTCGGAACACAAGTTCGTCTCAGTGGGCGGATGGGGTTACGTGGTCGGTAAGAGCACGAAGAATCCAGAGATCGCATGGAAACTCGCGTCCTTCCTCGGCGCAAATGATGCGAATGTGTTGTACTTCAACTCTCATTCTGCCACCATCCCAGCGATGAAATCTGTCGCCGCCGATCCGAAGTACGTGGAAGCGGTTCCGTTTGCTTCCGCTGTTTTGCCGATTCTGGATGCGGGCGCGTATCAGGGCAACCTGACCGACCCCGATCAATTGGCGTATGAGATCATCTACCCGACCATCCTCGATGCTATTCAAGGAAACCAAACCGCCGAAGAAGCCGCAAATAGTATTAATGAAGCGGCAAACGCAATGGTAGATGCGGCGCAATGACGAAGTACACAGGTAAACAAGTAGACAGGTAAACAGGTGAGGGCGGCTTATGCTGCAATGAGAGTCGCCCTCACCTTTCATCTTTCGTCTTTCATTCATCCTTCATCATTCATCCTTCATCCTTGAATGAGGTCCCATGGCATTCAATACGCTCTTCAAAAAGGATATCGTCGTTGACAGCGGCAAGTTGACGGCGAAACAGCGTCGCTTTGCCTACACCAGCCTGACGCCCATTCTTCTTTATATGGGAGTGTTCACGCTGTTTCCGATCCTCTGGGCGGTAGTGATGAGCTTCTTCAGTTACTCTCCCATCCGTGAGGGGAGCGGATTCCTCGGGCTGGGCGGAGCGAATCCGTTCATTAAGATTGACAACTACATCGAACTTTTCACTGGCACGAGCAAACCCGCCGAAGTCTTCCGCCTTGCGCTGAAGAACACGTTCATGTTCACTGCGCTCGTCCTGCCGCTCAACCTGCTCATCACACTGCCTCTCGCCGTCATCCTCGAATCCATCGGCGAGCGTTTCAAGACATTATTCCGCGCCATTTATTTTCTGCCCACCATTTCATCGTCGGTGGCGCTCGTTATCATCTGGTCGTATATGTATGCGCCAGGCTGGGGTTTACTCAGCATCATGTTCAAAGCGGTCGGACTCGTCCCGCCGAAATCGTGGCTGCAAGACCCAAGCCTCGTTTACTTCGGCGTTCCGCTGGCGATGATCTGCGTGGTGATCGCGCACGTCTGGCAGGACTTCGGCTACAACCTCGTCATCTTCGTCGCCGCGTTGCAATCCATCCCGAAGACGTTGCGCGAAGCCGCCCGCGTGGATGGCGCCAACGCCTGGCAGGAATTCTGGCTCGTCGTCGTCCCGCTTCTCCGTCGGACTGTGCTGCTGACCAGCGTGCTGACGGTGATCTCGTCCCTGCAAGTGTTCGTAATCTTCCAACTCCTCACGCGCGGCGGACCAAAAAACCAGACGCAAACTTTGCTCCTAAGCATTTACGAGAACGCCTTCAAATTTGCAAATAATCTGGGCTTGTCAGCCGCCATGTCCATGATCCTGTTCATCATCATCCTGATCCTGACCGTGATCCAATTCAGAATCCTGCGCACGGAATGGGAGTATTAGTGAAAGTAGACAGGTAAACAAGTAGACAGGTAGACACGTAAACACGCAATACGAAGGGATCCAGTACGTAACATGTATCCCGCACTGCTCACTGTTGACTGCTAACTCTCTCACTACCCTCGGAGCCACCATGACCGATAAACCCAAACTCCCCTCCATCGCCTTCGTCCTCGGCAAATCAGGCGCCTACGCTGTTTTGATCGTCGGGTTGATCGGCACACTCCTGCCGTTCTTCTATATCATCGTCTCCTCGCTAAAAACCCCAGCCGAACTGCGCCAGACCCCGCCAGATTTTTTCTCGAAGGCGCCTTCGCTGGATAACTACACCACCATTCTGAAAGACAAAGATATTCCGATCGCGCAAAACTTATTCAACAGCATCTTCGTATCCATCAGCCGCGTGGTCATCACGCTCTTTACCAGTTCCTATGCGGGCTACATCTTTGCCAAATATCACTTCAAGGGGAAAAATCTCGCCTTCGGCATCATCCTCATCCAGATCATGATTCCATTTCAAGTGGTCATGATTCCCAACTACCTGCTCGTCGTCAAACTCGGATTGATCGATTCCCTCTGGGCGCTCATCATTCCCGCCTTCATTGACGCGTACGGCATCTTCATGATGAAGCAGTTCATCGAAGCCATGCCCGCCGAACTGATGGATGCCGCCCGCATAGACGGCGCCTCCGAATTCGGAATTTACAGCCGCATCGTCCTCCCGCAAATGGGACCGCCGCTCGCCTCGCTCGGCATCTTCACCTTCATGGCAACCTGGAACGATTATCTCTGGCCCCTCATCGTCCTCACCTCGCCAGAGAAACGCACTATTCCGCTTTTGGTCGTCTGGTTTCAAACGGCGCACGTCTCCAACCAGGGACTCGTCCTCGCCGCCTCCATCCTCACGCTCCTGCCCATCTTCATCGTCTACATCTTCCTCCAACGCTGGATCGTAGACCAGGCGACTCAGAGCGCATTCAAGTAAAAAGGTAAACAAGTACACAGGTAACCACGTACACATGAAGCAGACCACTTTCCGCTTTCTACTCACTATCTCTCTTCTTTCTTCTTTTCTCTTCGGATGTGGAACCGCCTCCACCTCCCCCGAGCCTGATTCAGTTTCCCATGCCTACGTCTACTCTGACGCCTCCCTTCTCAACCCCGAGCGCGGATTCTTCACCCCGTACGAACTCCCCAGCCCAGCGGGATTCAGTTCCGTGCGCATCACGGGCAACACGCTTGTGCATCTCAACATCCGCCTCGACGACTGGCGCGAATCAGACCTCCCTGAGGAAATGCTGAACGGATTGCAGACCAACTTCGACGATATTCGCGAAGCGGGCGTCAAAGCCATCATCCGCTTTGCATACAACCAGGGACCGTATCCCGACTCGAAACCCGATGCGTCCAAATCCCAAATCCTGAAACACATCACGCAACTGACTCCCCTCCTGCAAAAGAATTCGGATGTCATTGCCTGGGTCGAGGCGGGATTCATCGGCGCGTGGGGCGAATGGCACACCTCCACGAACGGACTCGACAACATCACCGACAAGCGTGACATCCTCAACGCAATTCTCGAAGCGATACCAAATCGTTTTGTACAAGTCCGCTATCCCGCCAATATCATCGAAATGTATCCCGACCCGATGGATGCGGTGACAGCGGGAGTCGCGCATCACAACGATTGTTTTCTCTCCAGCGAAACAGATGTCGGCACGTATGAGCGCAACGGCGAGAACACCATCGAGCGCGACCAAAAATATCTCGCCGAATTGACTCTCTTTACGCCAATGTCTGGCGAAACCTGCGCGCCGTTTCCTCCGCGCTCCGAATGTACGAACGCCATTCATGAAATGGAACTCCTGCACTTCTCCGCCATCAACGAGGCGTATCACAAAGGCATCCTCCGCTCGTGGGAGGAGGGCGGCTGTCTGCAAGAGATCACCGACCGCATGGGCTATCGCCTCTCGCTCACCTCGGCAGACTTCAACGAAGGAGTCCGCCCAGGCGGATTGTTGAATCTCACGGTCAATTTACAAAACACAGGCTTCGCTTCGATCATCAATGAAAGACCGTTCTATGTAGTCCTCGTGGGGCGGGATGGCATCCCGCCTTACGTTACCAAACTTGAACTCGACCCTCGCACATGGCAGCCTGGCGGATCATCCTTCACTGCATCCATTCGTCTGCCCTCCGACATGGAAGAAGGCGAATACAACCTCGCCCTCTGGCTTCCTGACGAAGCAGAAACTTTGCAAGCGAATCCACTGTACGCTGTTCAATTTGCCAACGAAAACATCTGGGACGAATCGACAGGCTACAACATTCTCGGCAAGGTCACAGTGGATTCATCGGTGACGGGCAGTTACGAGCGCGGCAAGTCCATGCAAGTGGAAGAGTTATCAACGGACACAGCAGTTCCATCCGATTCCCCCGCAACAGTTCAGCCCTCATCTGGCGAATTGATCCTCAACCCGCAGATCGCCAACGATGCGGAAAATGTCATCTTCTCCTTCGACTACATCAGCGGACAATACAACGCCTTCCAGCTATTCATTGACACCGACCAAAACGCTGGCACGGGATTCTCCGTCAACGGCATCGGCGCAGAAATACTCGTTGAGAACGATACCTGGAACACTTACAGCGGCTCAGGCTCGAACTGGAGTTGGCAGACCACAGAAGAGATCATCTCATTGGAAGATTCAGGCACTCACGTAGATTGGAAAATATCACGCTCGCTGTTGAACGCCTCCCAATTCGACTACATCATCCAGATCGCAGACATGAACTGGGACGCCGCTTTTGTCACCAACAAACAATCCTACACCGTCAAGTAACTTGAAACCCGAAACTTGAAACGTGAAACCCGCAACTTGAAACGTGAAATCTGTAACTTGTAACCCGTAACCTGTAACTTGCAGCCTGCAACCTATAACCTGTAACTTGAAACGTAAGGAGCCACTCATGCCCAAGATCACCTTCATCGGCGCAGGCAGTACTGTCTTCGCCAAAAATTTACTGGCAGACATCCTCGCCTTCCCCGAACTTGCCGAGTCCACTATCAGCCTGATGGACATTGACCCCGTGCGCCTCCAAACGACCGAGGTCGTCGCGCACAAAATCGCGGAGTTCTTCGGCGCGAAACCCAAGATCGAAGCGACTCTTGACCGCCGCGCCGCCCTCGAGGGCGCGGACTATGCCATCAGCATGTTTCAGGTCGGCGGCTACAAACCCAGCACGGTCATTGACTTTGAAATTCCGAAGAAGTACGGCATCAAACAAACCATCGCCGACACGCTGGGCATCGGCGGCATCATGCGCGGACTGCGCACCATCCCCGTCTTTCTCGACATCTGCAAAGACATGGAACAAGTCTGCCCCGATGTGACCTTCCTGCAATATGTGAACCCGATGGCGATGAACACCTGGGCGATCAACCGCGCCAGCAAAATAAAAACGGTCGGTCTGTGCCACAGCGTGCAAGGGACAGCCGAAGTCCTCGCCGAAGATATCGGCGTGCCGATCAATGAGATCAACTATCTCTGCGCGGGCATCAATCACATGGCGTTCTATCTCAAGTTCGAACGCAACGGCGAAAACTTGTACCCGAAGATTCGAGAAGTGGCAGAAGCCAAAACGTACGCGCGCGGCTATCGCGAACTTGCCAACCATGTCCGCTATGAAGTGTTCAAACGCACGGGATATTTCGTCACCGAATCGAGCGAACACTTCAGCGAGTACGTGCCATGGTTCATCAAACAAAACCGCCCCGACCTGCTCGAAGAATTTGAGATCCCCGTTGACGAATACATCACGCGCTGTGAAATTCAGATCGCCGAATGGGAAGCCGACAAAGCCGCACTCGAACGCGGCGAACTCGACGAGTCCTACGAGCGCAGTCAGGAGTATGGATCGCTCATCATCCACTCGCTTGAAACAGGCATGCCGCGCGTCGTCTATGGAAACGTCGCCAACAACGGACTCATTGACAATCTTCCTCATGGCTGTTGCGTCGAAGTTCCCTGCCTCGTGGATAAAAGCGGACTGCAGCCCACGCACATCGGCAACATGCCGCCGCATCTCGCCGCCATGCAACAGACAAACATCAACGTACAATCGCTGGTCGTCGAAGCCGCGCTCACCCGCAAGCGCGAGCACATCTATCACGCCGCCATGCTCGACCCGCACACCGCCGCCGAACTCAGCCTCGATCAGATCTGGTCCCTCGTGGATGAACTCATCGAAGCCCACGGAAATATGTTGCCTGAATATCAATGAGAAGCGCGCTGACCATCTTTCTTCACTTCGGCTTGGCTCAGTGCATGCTTTCCTCTTTTCTTTTAGGATGTAAACCCGCTTCGCCCTCCCTTCAACCTGATTCAGCCTCGACGGAGATTCCCACCCTCATGCCTTCACCCTCCCAACCTTCCAACTTGCAACCTTCAACCAACTGGTGGAAACCCACCTCTGGACTCACCTGGCAATGGCAGATCGGCAACGACAACATAGACACATCCATCGAAGCCGATGTCTACGACATTGACCTATACGTTGACCAAGCGATCATCAACGAACTCCACGCCAAAGGACGCAAAGTCATCTGCTACATCAGCGTCGGCTCGTGGGAAGATTGGCGACCCGACAAAGACCAATTCCCCGCCGAAGTGTTGGGCAACGATTACGAAGGCTGGAAGGGCGAACGCTGGCTCGACATCCGCCGCATTGATTTACTCGCGCCGATCATGCTCGCCCGCCTGGATTTGTGCAAAGCCAAAGGTTTCGATGCCGTCGAACCCGACAACATGGAAGTGTATACCAACAACACAGGTTTCCCGCTCACTTACGATGACCAGTTGAAATTCGCCCTCTGGCTCGCCGACGAAGCGCACAAGCGCGGGCTCGCCATCGGTCAGAAGAACGCATCCGATCAAGTGAAAGACCTCGTTAATGTCTACGACTTCGCCATCACCGAAGATTACTTCTATTATCGTGAAGCGGAGAAAATGATTCCTTTTATTGAAGCAGGCAAACCCGTCTTCGCCGCCGAATACACCGACCTGCCAGGCGACTTCGCCGTCTTCTGCGAACAAGCCAAACAACTCAACTTCAGCGCCATCCTCAAACATCGCGGCCTCGATGCGTGGATACAAACCTGCCCCTGATTCCCCTCCCACTGGGAGAGGGGCTAGGAGTGAGGGCGAAACCTGAAACCTGAAACATGAAACCCATCACCATCGGCAAACTACGCGGACTACAACAAATCTCCTCCGAGCGAGGCGCCTTCACCGCGCTCGCGCTCGATCATCGCCAGAACCTGCGCAAAGCAATCCCTTATTCAATGACGACTCCGAACTCGCGCTTCAAACTGGATGTCACCTCCGCGCTCGCCTCCGAAGCCACGGCTGTTCTGCTCGACCCCGAAGTCTCTGCCGCGCAAGCCATCGCGCAAAATGTGATTCCCAATCATGTGGGCTTGGTCGTCGCCGTCGAAGCGACAGGCTACACAGGCGACGCATCCGCGCGCCGCGCGCAGATCATCCCTGATGGAGCGTGGAAAAAGCCAAACGCATGGGCGCATCCGCCGTCAAATTGCTCGTCTATTACCATCCCGATTCACCGACTGCCAGCGAGATCGAAGACTTCACAGCGAAGGTCGCCGAAGAATGTATCAAGCACGACCTTGCCCTCATGCTCGAACCGCTTTCGTATTCGCTCGATGAAAGTAAAAAACTTTCCTCCGAAGAAAAAAGATATGTTGTTGTCGAAACCGCCAGGCAATTAACTCCGCTCAATGTGGACATCCTCAAAGCGGAGTTTCCTCTCGATGCGACCGAACCGACGAACCAACGTGGGCAGACGCCTGCAAAGAAATCTCCGCCGCCTGCACCGCCCCGTGGATTCTGCTTTCTGCGGCGGTGGATTACGACACGTTCGTAAAGCAAGTCATCGTCGCGTGCCGATCGGGCGCAAGCGGAATCGCCGTCGGGCGCGCGGTGTGGAAGGAAGCGGTCATGATGAACGGCGAAGAACGCATGAGTTTCCTGCGTACCACCGCGCATCAACGCATCTCGCGGCTCACATCGTTGTGTAGCGCCCTCGCCAAACCATTCCATGATTTTTATTCGGCAGACGCCCCATTTGATTGGTATAAAACATATTGAAATCCCGAAGGGATGTAATGATTCTGGAAACGAAATGGATAGGATAACAAATCCCGAAGGGATGACATGATGAAAGGCAATTCCACCCCTTCGGGGTTTGACATGCTGGATGGCTGGCTCAATAAAAATTTCACTCCTTCGGAGTTTTGTTATGTTTGATATTTTGGTTGCGGGCGAGATCAACCCCGATTTGATTCTCTCGGGCAATGTTATGCCTGAGTTCGGTCAAGTCGAAAAACTGGTTGACTCTTCCGCGCTCACCATCGGTTCATCCTCCGCCATTTTTGCGTGCGGCGCAGCGCGGCTGGGACTCAAAGTCGCGTTCATCGGCGTGTGCGGCGACGATGTCTTCGGTCGCTTCATGCTGGATGAAATGTCAAAACGAAATGTGGATGTGAGTCACGTCATCGTCCGCAAAGACGGGCAGACAGGACTCAGCGTCATTTTGAACAAGCCTTCGACTCGGGTCTCGATACGTGACGCAAGGCGTCACGACCCACCGCTCAGGGCGATAGAGCGATCCTGACTCACCTCGGGCTGATCGCTGAACTTCAGGCATCAGACATCGCTGACGGTTCTGTTGCGCAAGCGCGTCATTTCCATGTGGCAAGTTACTTTCTGCAAACCAAACTACAACCCGATCTGCCTGCTCTATTCAAACGCGCGCGCGATTTAGGATTAACAACTTCGCTCGATACCAACTACGATCCATCCGAAAAATGGAGTGGCTTCGATGAATTGCTCGCGGTCACAAATGTCTTTCTGCCGAACGAAGCCGAAGCGAAGTCGCTCACAGGCGCGGACAATGTTGACGAAGCGGCGAACAGGCTCCAATCGAGGGTGGAGGCGTTAGCCATTAAGTTGGGAAAAGATGGGGCGTTGGGAATCTCGAGGAGTCAGAGAGTCCGAATGAGTAGTATTCCAGTTAATGTTGTTGACACGGTTGGCGCAGGCGACTCATTCGATGCGGGATTTATTTACGGTTACTTGAACGGCTGGGAATTGGAAAAATCTTTGCGGTTGGCGTGCGTGTGCGGCGCGCTCTCGACGCAACAGGCGGGCGGCACGAACGGACAGCCCACGCTCGAGGAGGCGATGAAGCATGTATCTGGATGAAATTGTCGCGGCGCAGAAACGCGGGGAGGCGAAGGGAATCGCGTCTGTTTGTTCGGCGCATCCGTTGGCGCTTGAAGCCGCGCTGAGGCATGGCAAGGCGCATCATGCGCGGGTGTTGATCGAAGCCACTTGCAATCAGGTCAATCAGTTTGGCGGTTATACAGGCATGACGCCGAAGAATTTCGTTGCCTTTGCGCGCGGGATCGCAGACAGAATTGGATTTGAGCATGAGGATCTGTTGCTAGGCGGCGATCATTTGGGACCGTTGGTGTGGTCGAACGAGCCTGCTGAATCTGCCATGCGGAAAGCCGAAGCATTGGTACGCGATTATGCGCGCGCGGGATTTACAAAAATCCATCTCGATTGCAGTATGCCTTGCGCCGATGACCGTGAGTTCTCGGTGGAGTTGGTGGCGCAACGCGCGGCGCGATTGGCGCACGTTGCAGAAGCAGTTGCCGCCGAGCAAAACATCGTCTTACGATATGTGATCGGCAGTGAAGTTCCGCCTGCTGGCGGCGCAAGAGCGGGTGAAACGCATGTCACTGTCACCAACCCGGCGGATGCCGATCAGACTATTACTTTGACTCGCAATGCCTTTGAGTCATTGGGTCTTGAGCAGGCATGGACAAGAGTGATCGCGTTAGTGGTGCAACCCGGCGTGGAGTTTGGCGATGAGTCTGTGCATGATTATGACCGTTCTGCCGCGGCAGGGTTGACGCGATATATTGAGAACGCGCAAGGCTTGGTCTACGAGGCTCACTCCACCGATTATCAGACCCGCTCCGCATTGCGCGCATTGGTGGAAGATCACTTTGCTATTTTGAAAGTGGGTCCGCGCCTGACCTTTGCCCTGCGCGAGGCGATCTTCGCCTTGATCGAGATGGAAGAAATTTTGTGTCAGACACCCAGTCACACGCGCGAAACGCTTGAACGGGTCATGCTCGAACACCCGGAACACTGGCAAAAGCATTACGGCGGCGACGCGCAAGCGCAAAAGTTTGCGCGCTCCTTCAGTTTCAGCGACCGCATTCGTTATTACTGGAACACGCCTGAAGTCCAGCAGGCTGTTGAACGTTTGATGATGAACCTGGGTGAAAAGCCCTTGCCCCTAACGATCTTGAGCCAGTATATGCCCGCGCAATATGAAAAAGTGCGAAATGGGGCGTTGAGTAGCCATCCGCATGACCTTTTGCTGGATCGAGTAATGGATGTGCTGGACGATTATGATTTTGCCTGCAATTGAAATCGCCGAATAGGGTATTTACTGTCAATTTCCCCCATCACACCGATCCCATGATTAACTTCGGACGATATTGCAGCGCCTCCGCCAGATGCGCGGATTGAATTTCCTCGCTTCCCTGCTAGATCGGCAATGGTGCGCGACAACTTCAAGATGCGGTGATACGCCCGCGCCGAGAGGTTCATCTGGCTCATCGCCGCGCGCATCAGGCTCTGACCTTCATCCTGCAACTGGCAAAACTGACGTATCTCTCCCACGCGCATATCCGCGTTGCAAATAATGTCGGATTGCGAAGTCGGCAAAGCGCTGTTGCTGAATATTTCTTGCCGCTTGGACGCGCTGGCGAATGGATGCGGAAGATTCCTCCCACGCGATCTCCGCTTAACTTTTCATAATCCACGCGCGGGACTTCGATGTGGATGTCAATGCGATCCAACAGCGGACCTGAGATACGCTTTTGGTATTTCGTCACGACAGGAGCGGCGCACACGTACATGGCTTTTTGTGCGAGTCGCCGTAGAAAATAGCCGCACGGACAGGGGCGTACACAATAGACCTTTTTCCTGCTTACAGCGAATAAAAGAGCGATTCTGAGAGTATTCCATAAACAAAATGCTATAAGGGAGATGACAGAATCATTGCCCCATCAGTTACCTTCCTTGCGCTCAGCGCGACGATTTTTAGAAAATCACGGCGAGTGAGTGGTCGTCTTGTCATGGATGGAATGATCGTGATGTTGATTCGGCTGACTGATGTGATTATGCATATTGCCCATCATGAAAAAATGCGCCAGCGGGCAAAGCAATGCCAACCCCACATACACTACAGTATTGACGGGGATATTCAGGAGAAAGACGGCTGCCAAGCCCGCAATGGGAAGCAAGCAACAAAGCAACATGATCCAGATATGACGTTTATTCATGTGAACCTTCCTTATCACCTAGAATTTCCTTTTGTGCCATCATAGCCCCGATCATGGAGGATGTCTTGCGCCAGATGGCGGGAAGCCCTGATAGGCGATTCTGCCTACGCGGAGATGGGTAATGTTGCGCTTCATCGGTTTGAGGAAAACTCGTAGAATGGGAACATCAAAGGCGCACATGAATATTTCTCCATTCCTATCCTTGAACTGCCCTTGCGATGAAGCCCTGCGCTGGGTAAGAGAGCGGTTAACGCGCGCGGGGTTGCATCCCGTTCAAACCTTCGACCTGCACGCCGCGCGGGAGGGACTGCATGACTGTCCATGCCCAAATCACGGCGCGGAGGATTGCGACTGTCAGATGGTGGTCTTGCTTGTGTATGGAAGCGCGGAGTCGCCTGTCACTTTATTCCTTCATGGGAATGGCGGGCAGACATGGCTTTCGTTTGCGGATGAGCCGCATCCACATGCTGACTCAAAAGCGCTGGCTGGGATCAAGCAAGCGCTGGCATCGTCTGTTCATGTTCCGCAATAGGCGAAATGGCTTACCTCCCCATAGGGCAAATTGCTCTCGGTATTTTGCTGCGAATTCCCTACAATTGCGGGCTATACCAACTTTGAACAAAGGAGCAACAATGTTATATCGAAAAATCTTTATCGTACTGGCGGCTGTAAGCCTGTTGTTGACCGCCTGCGGCGGACAGAAGCCCGCTGAAACAACGGAGGTCAAGATCACGTTAACCGATTTTGGCATCGAATCTAACGTGACCGAATTTAAGGCGGGCGTGCCGTATCACTTCACCGTGACCAATACGGGCGTGGTCGAGCATGAATTCATGGTTATGCCGCCGTTGGTGGAAGACCAGATGGGAATGGCGATGGATATGCATGAATTGGACGAAATGGCGCTGGCGATGGTCCCTGCGAGCGACCTGTCCGCAGGCGCCACTGCAACTTTCGAGTACACTTTCACCGAGGCGGCGCCCGATGGAACGCTCGAATTTTCCTGTCATACGCCGGGTCATTACGAAGCGGGCATGAAATTGCCGATTGTAGTAAAGTAGGCTGGTAACTTCCAATCTGGCTTTCGTAATAACACCGGATCGGTAATGCGAAACAAGAATCAGGCGTCAAGGAATCGAGACGCCTGATTTCGGCTTGATACAAAAGAGGAAAAATATGTCATCTGTCGCTGCAAACGCCCGTCCCAAGCAGAATCTATTTCAATGGATTGGGAATCATTGGTTTGCCGCATTCCTGATCGTCTACGGCGCATGGGTGTTCATGCCGTTTCTTGCTCCCGTGTTCATGCATCTCGGCTGGACGGGCGCGGGGAAGGCGGTTTATTTCATATACTCCTTCTTCTGTCACCAACTGCCAGAGCGTTCGTTCTTTTGGTTTGGCGAAAAGACCATGTATTCACTGAGCGAGATCCAGTCCGCCTGGCAAAATACCGCGAACCCGATGATCCTGCGTCAGTTCATCGGCAATGAAGCGATGGGCTGGAAGGTGGCATGGTCAGATCGCATGATCTCGTTCTACACCGGCGTGTGGTTGTTCGCCGCGCTTTGGTATCCATTCAGAAAAAGAATCAGACCGTTGTCCTGGTGGGGATTTGCGCTTCTCTTGATTCCAATTACACTCGATGGCGGCACACATGCGATCAGCGACCTGGCTGGCATCGGTCTGGGATTCCGTGATACAAATGCGTGGCTGGCAGTGTTGGCGAATAACATCCTCCCTGCGACATTTTACGCGGGCGACGCGCTCGGTTCATTCAATTCCATCATGCGCTTCATCACTGGACTTTTAGCGGGTCTCGCCATCGTCTGGCTTGCCCTCCCGTATGTTTTAGGGAACAGTAACGCCGACTTCAGTCGGCTCGCGCCATCCGCTCAGACCGACTGAAGTCGGTCGTACAGGGAACATATGCCAAAGCCATCGAGCAAATCAAAAGCCAAGATCAGAATCCTTCTCGCGGATGACCACCATCTCGTCCGCGCGGGGGTGAGGCAACTGCTGGAGAGCGCAACCGATCTCCAGGTCATTGCCGAGGCGGGGGACGGGGAAGAGGCGCAGGTTCTCATCCAAAAGCACAAGCCCGATGTCGCCGTGTTGGATATCCAAATGCCGAAAGCCAGCGGCATCGAAGTGACGCGCTGGGTGCGCTCGCATCTCCCTGAAGTGGGCGTGTTGATCCTGACCGCTTACGACGACGACCCGTATGTAATGGCTGTTCTTCAGGCGGGCGCGAACGGATACGTTCTCAAGACGGGTCAGGCGGATGAATTGATTCAGGCTGTGCGCGATGTGCATGAGGGCAAGTCGGCGCTCGACCCTGTGATCGCGCGTACGTTGATGTCCGCCGTTTTCAAAGGGACTGAAAAAAGAATCGTCGAGCCGCTCACCGACCGCGAACTGGATGTGTTGCGCCTCGCCGCGAAAGGATTCACCAACAAAGCCATCGGCGTTCAACTCAGCATCAGCGACCGCACCGTGCAGGGACATCTCGCGCATATCTTCGCCAAACTGCAAGCTAACAGCCGCACGGAGGCGGTCATGCGCGGCGTGGCGCTGGGATTGATCTCGCAAAGCTCAGGCACGTTGGCAGAGGAGTAATTTTGTTTTGCGTAGAGGACGTTCTCTAACGTCCGTTTTGGACGAGCCGATTGTCGGAGTAAATTGTTAACCTGCAACATCTTGCGCGGGCTGGGCAACATGAATGTTGCGGTACTGAAAGAATCATCACGCATGAAAAAAAACGAACCATCTCCCCGCTCTCTTTTTTGGCACAGCCTGACCTTGCGGATGATCGCGACGATCATCCTGCCGCTGACCCTGCTTTCGATGGTCATCGCGATCGGGAGCGTGATCGCGCATCGCGAGGAAATGCGCCTGCACTTGCCCGAAGAAGCGTGGAAGATCGTCACCGATCCCGCATTGGAACTTACCCTGCTCGCGCCGCTGGTGTTGATCCCCCCGTTGTTATTTTCCGTTGCGGCGTTGTGGTTTACCGCAAAGCAGATCATCCAGCCGCTTCAAAAACTTGAATCCAAGGCGGCGGCGTTATCGTGGGGTGATTTTGCATCCATCCAAGAACCAGTCGGCGGGATCTCAGAGGTGCGGCATCTGCAAATGGAGTTGAGCGAGATGTCGCGCAAGGTGCAGGCGGCGCAGGAGGGTTTGCACGATTACATCGGCGCGATCACCTCCGCGCAGGAAGAGGAGCGTGCAAGACTCGCGCGCGAATTGCACGACGATACCATTCAAGCCGTCATTGCCTTGAAACAGCGCGTGCAACTCGCGCAGAAAGCGGCGATGGATCAGAACGGCAAACAATCCCTCAACGAGCTGGAGACTCTCGCCGAACAGACGATCGAGAACCTGCGCCGTCTGACGCGAGCGCTGCGTCCCATTTATCTTGAAGACCTGGGGCTGGTCACTGCGCTGGAAATGCTGGCGCGGGAAATCAGCCAAAGCAATTCGCTGACTGTAGAATTTCAAAAGACAGGCGATGAACGCCGTCTCTCGCGCGAGGTGGAATTATCGCTCTATCGCATCGCGCAGGAGGCGTTGAACAATGTGGTCAAACATTCCAAAGCGACCCGCGCCGACTTGTCCATCCATTATGCCGATTCCGAAATAACGCTGGCGATCATGGATAACGGCAATGGCTTTGTCGCGCCTGCCAGCCCGACGGAATTCGCGCCGAGCGGACATTTTGGGTTGCTCGGCATCCATGAACGCGCCGACCTGATCGGGGCAAAACTTGAGATTGAATCCGCTTTGGGCAGGGGGACCAGCCTCACCGTCCGATTGTGACGCGATAAAAATCATAAGCCATTTTGCCTATTCCGAATCCCGTCATCCTGCGCTCATGCAGGGGCGGGATTTTGCGTATCATGGGGTCAAACTTGTCGAAGGAATACGCATGACCACCGATGCTGTCAGTCCCGCCTTTCCATCCCAAACAGAACGATTGAAAATATTTTTGCACGCGCTTCTTTTCGTGCTTGGCTTCTCACTGGTCTTTGTGATCGGCTGGGGCGGATCGGTGACGGCGCTGGGTCAGTTGTTCGGCGCGTATAAACGTGTCATCGCGCAGATCGGCGGCGTGATCGTGATCATGTTCGGGCTGGCGACGCTGGAGATCATCCGCATCCCCTGGTTTTACGCGGACACGCGATCACAATATTCGGGTCAACGCGGGACGTATGGCGGGTCTGCCCTCATGGGCATTTTCTTCGCCGCAGGCTGGAGTCCGTGCATCGGCGCGACATTGGGCGCGATCCTCACGATGGGACTGAGTCAGCAAACGGTGGGGCAGGCGATGTGGCTGGCTTCGGGATATTCGCTTGGGTTGGGGATTCCATTTCTCGTGATGGCGCTTGGCTTGGAACGCGCATCAGGCTGGATCAAGCGCATGAGACCGTATCAAAAATATTTCAGACTTGCGAGCGGCGTTTTCATCATAGCGATCGGCGTTTTGTTGTTGACCAATACCATGAGCCTGATCGCCATCTGGGCTTTCAAGAATGGACTCTTTATCGAGAGGTTCACGCTCTTCGCCGCCGCGCCGACGTATTTCACCGCCATCATTGCGGGCTTGTTGTCCTTCCTTTCCCCTTGCGTGCTTCCGCTTGTGCCAGCCTATCTCGGCTACTTGAGCGGACATGCCATCAAGTAGGACAAAATTCATTTTGTCCGCAACGAGAAACCCCATGAAACACTTGCTCTTACTCCTCCTTTTTCCCATCCTTCTTGCCGCATGCGGGGGACAGCCCGCGCAAGTTACAGGCGAGACTATACCAGTGGCTGGCGGCTCTTATCAAAATATCACTCCCGATGAATTGAACGCCATGTTGAAGGACAAGGACTTTGTGTTCGTCAATGTCCACATCCCCTTTGCGGGTAACATCGCTGGAACCGACCTGTCCATTCCGTACGATGAGATCGAACAGAACCTCTCTCAATTGCCGTCCGACAGGAATGCGAAGATCGTGCTGTACTGCCGTAGCGGGCGCATGAGCGAGATCGCCGCAGAGAAACTCATCTCACTCGGGTATACAAATATCTGGAACCTTACAGGCGGCATGGTGGAGTGGGAACAGGCAGGGTATGAGCTCGAAAAATAGGATAGGCAGTATTGCCTATAAGGACAGCCGTAAAACGGCTCTCGTCGAGATTGTCCTTTAATTGCATAATCCATATACACCGTCCCGAAGGATTGGACAGTAATCAAGTTCTAGTATTGAGTACCCTTCGGCAAGCTCAGGACAACGCCTTCGGGACGTTCTGCATACAACAGAAAGGAAGTCAAAATGAAAAAAGTTAATTGGTGGATCGTCGGCATCGTGATTGCTGTTATCGCCCTGTTCCTCTTCGGGGGCGGGATGATGTGGGGCAATCGCGGCTACGGCATGATGGGCAATTACGGCATGATGGGCGGCTATGGCATGATGCACAGGGGCTTCTCTTCCCTGGGCTGGTTCGGCATGGGACTGGGCATGATCTTCATGTGGCTCATCCCCATTGGAATCGTCGCGCTCATTGGCTACGGCGCCGTGACGCTGGCGCGGAATACTGGAGTTAACCCTGCCGCCGTATCCCTCGCTTCCTGCCCCAACTGCGGAAAAGGCATTCAAGCCGACTGGCAGAATTGTCCCTACTGCGGCAAAACCTTGAAGTAAAGTCACCCTCACGTTCCACAAAATAGCCTGTCGGAAGACAGGCTATTTTGCTTATATGAAATCAGGCTGAACACCGCTGTCCGTCTTTAAAGAACATACCTATACTCAAGATACCACTGATCAATATGCGCTTTGCTGACCATGAGTTTGCAAAACAGGAGCAGAAAATGATGGATACTCGACACCTTACGCACATTAAGAGAGCGGAATTGTTATCTTCCTTCGGCGCTGGAATCTTGGGCGCAGGGATCGGATTGTTGCTGGCAAGTCTATTGACGCGGTACACGCTTCCCATCCTTGTGTTGGGACTTGTCTCGCACAGCATCGGCATGTTCCAACAACATCGGTTGGAGCAAGGCGGGAGTGTCCGCATCTGGTGGGCGGATGCGCTATATTGGTTGTGCTGGCTGGCGCTGGCGGCTTTGCTACTCTGGATTATTATCCGCCAATTCTAAAACGAAAGTCAAAATTCAATATGAGCGTAAAATCGAGATGAATGATGATACGCGAGACTCAAATAAATTGCAGAAAGTTTCTAAAAGCACTTCATTCCATCAGTGAATTGCGATTCATAGAAAGGACCAATATGGGTGAAGTAGAAAAATATTATGCTCTCACAGAAAGAGCCTTTAACGTTCTTGCTCCTGTTTACAACTGGATGACTCTGCCGCTGGTTAGGGTACGCGATCAGGTCGTAGACATCGTAAATAAAGTTGATGGCTCCGCCGTTCTCGATGTTGCGACTGGCACAGGACAGCAAGCATTCGCTTTTGCAAAGCGCGGATATTCTGTGATTGGCATGGATATCAACGAATCCATGTTGGAAATCGCCCGAAAACATAACAAAGATAATCTTGTCAATTTTCAAATCGGCGATGCCACCCGCCTGGGATTTGAAAATAACACCTTCGACATTACTTGTATCTCTTTTGCTTTACACGACATGCCGCTACCCATAAGACAAAAGGTACTGCAAGAAATGGCGCGAGTCGCTAAACCAGACGGCGTAATCATCATTGTTGAGTATGACCTGCCCAAGAACAAGGTCGGGCGGGCTTTAATGTATCGCCTCATTACGCTTTATGAAAGCGAATACTATAAGCAGTTCATTGCCTCAGATTTGGAAACCTTACTTGGAAAAACAGGCATCAAGATCACAGTAAAGCGGTCGGCTTTGCTTGGAGGGGTAAGAATTTTGACAGGCGGCAAGGCTAATCCTTCTGGGCAATAGAAATAAGCAAAATGGCTTTATCGTGAGTAATATGACTCTCGCCAGAGATGTCTGTTAATGCGACATTCAAATCCGACAAGAGGAGCAACTATGACAACCACCGTGCATGATCCCGTTTGCCACATGGATATTGATCCCGCTACCGCGGCTGGCACGTCTGAATACAACGGGCAGACGTATTATTTCTGTTCGCTCGGCTGCAAGAAGGCGTTCGACGAGGAGCCTGAGAAATATCTTGGAAAAACCGACGAACACATTCATCATCATTAATCCCAGCATCTCATCCTCGTCAATAGCCTGTCGAAAGATAGGCTATTTTGCTTATATGGAAACAGGCTGAAAACCGCTACTTTTGGTCGTCTAACGGATATACACTATCAGCATCTCTTTAGAAGGTAGGCAACCATGACCGTCCGTGACCCTGTTTGTGGAATGGAAATCGAACCCCAAAGCGCGTTCGCCCAGCGCGATCACATGGGACAGACGTTTTATTTCTGCTCACAATCCTGCGTGAGTCAATTTGACGCAGACCCACACCATTATGTGATGACTTCAGCGACAACGGGTTTTAATCCCGAGCGGACTCTGACCCGCATCGAACTACCCGTGAACGGCTTGCCATTAAAGGAACATGCTACTCACCTTGAGGCGACTCTGCGCGCGCTCGAAGGCGTGGACGAGGTAAAGGTCAATGCAACGGCGGGCAGGCTGGAGGTCCAGTATGACGCGCAAAAAGTTGACGTGGCGCGACTCGTAAGCGCGGTTAAATCTATCGGCGGTCAAGTCAGTGGCGCAAATGTCAAGATCGGAATCGAAAACCTGCGTTGCGCGTCGTGCGTAAAATTTATCGAGGATGAATTAAAGTCCACGCAAGGGGTTTTGAATGCAACGGTCAACATCGCCACTCAGGAAGCGACGGTGGATTATCTTCCTCAAAGCACAACGCTGTCCCAATTGAATGCTGCCATCGAGGCTTGGGGATACAAGCCGCGTCCCGCGTTGACCGACGCGCCAGTGGATAAACAGGAAGAGGCGCACACGCGTGAATATCGCCGATTGATGAGAATGTTCTGGTTCGCGGCGGTTGTTTCAGCGCCTGTGTTGTTGTTCGCGTACCCGCAGTATGTTCCTGTGATCCGAGACCTGTCAATGGACACCATCCGCTGGACATGGATTCTTTCTGCTGTTGCCACCTTGCCCGTGCTGTTTTATTCAGGGCATGATTTTTTCACAGGCGCGTGGGCGGCATTCAAGCATCGTTCAGCCAACATGAACACCTTGATCGCGCTGGGCACAGGCGCGGCGTGGTTGTATTCGACGTTCGCCGTTGCATTCCCGTCCGTGTTTCCCGAAGGGACATCCGAACCGTTTTACGATGTTGTCGCGGTGGTGATTGCTTTGGTGGTTTTAGGTCAGGCTTTGGAGTTACGCGCCAAAGGACAGTCCAGCGCGGCGATCAAAAAACTATTGGGGTTACAAGCGAAGACCGCCCGTGTGATTCGGGACGGCAAAGAACTGGACCTGCCCGTGGAAGAAGTGCTGGTCGGCGATGTGATTCAAGTCCGCCCTGGCGAGAAAGTGCCAGTGGACGGCGTCATCGTGGAGGGCAGTTCTGCGGTGGACGAGTCCATGCTGACGGGTGAATCATTGCCAGCCTCAAAGAAACAAGGCGATGAAGTCATCGGCGCGACATTGAATAAAACGGGGGCATTCAAATTCCGCGCCACGAAGGTTGGAAAGGACACAGCGCTGGCGCAAATTGTGAAGATGGTACAGGACGCGCAAAACTCCAAAGCGCCGATTGCCCGTCTCGCTGACACGATCTCTGGGTACTTCGTTCCCATCGTGATGATCCTTGCTGTGTGGACGTTCGTCATCTGGTTTGTGATCGGACCTCAACCGCAATTGGTATATGCGCTCGTCACGAGCGTGACTGTGTTGATCATTGCCTGCCCCTGCGCATTGGGTCTTGCCACGCCGATGAGTCTGATGGTTGGCATCGGCAA
Organism: Anaerolineales bacterium; assembly: GCA_046328795.1. Lineage (GTDB taxonomy): Bacteria > Chloroflexota > Anaerolineae > Anaerolineales > Villigracilaceae > Defluviilinea. The sequence goes on from JAXLVX010000004.1 coordinate 61,259, forward strand.
GGGCGCCGAGCACGGGATTCTCATCCGCTCAGGTGAAGCGCTGCAAACCGCTCGCGCGATTCAAATTGTAGTGCTGGATAAGACAGGCACGATTACAAAAGGGAAACCAGAATTAACTGATATAGTGATCAGTGACCAGTCATCAGTGAGCGGTGGTACGGATCACTGGTCACTGATGACTGCGAAGTCATCGAAGGGGGATGACTTGCTTCGGTTGACCGCGTCCGTCGAGAAAGTGAGCGAGCATCCGCTGGCGCAAGCCATTGTGGACGGCGCGCAGGCGCGTAAACTGGAACTAACAGAGGTCAAAGACTTTGAAGCCATTCCTGGTCACGGCGTCTCGGCAAGAGTTGAAGGACGAAGCGTTCTGATCGGCAATCTCAAGTTGATGAACCGCGAGAACATCACGCTCGGCGCGCTTGAAGAGAAATCGAAATCCCTTGCCGACGATGGCAAGACTCCCATGTTCATTGCGATTGACGGCAAAGCCGCTGGCATCGTCGCCGTCGCCGACACGGTCAAGGAAGATTCCGCGGAAGCCATCCAAGCCCTGCAAGGTTTGGGTATTGAGGTCGTGATGATCACAGGCGATAACCGCCGCACCGCCGAAGCGATTGCCAGAAAAGTCGGCGTGACGCGCGTACTGGCAGAAGTTTTGCCCGAGGATAAAGCCAACGAAGTAAAGAAACTCCAAATCGAAAATCAAAAATCGAAAATCGTAAATATCGTGGCGATGGTCGGCGATGGGATCAACGACGCGCCCGCACTGGCACAGGCGGATGTCGGTCTCGCCATCGGCACAGGCACGGACGTTGCCATCGAAGCCTCAGACATCACGCTTATCAAAGGCAGTCTTAAAGGTGTCGTCACCGCCATCGAAGTCAGCCGCGCCACGATGACGAACATTTATCAAAATCTGTTCGGCGCGTTCATCTACAACACGCTCGGCATTCCAGTGGCGATGGGCGTTCTGTACCCGCCCTTTGGAATTTTACTCAGCCCATTGATCGCAGGCGCGGCAATGGCGTTCTCCTCAGTGACCGTCGTCGGCAATGCCAATCGACTGCGCGGGTTCAAGCCGAAGTTTAGCGTGAGGTAATATGAACACACGTTACATCCCCGCTCTCAATTTCAAATGGCTCACGCCGTTGTATGATCCTTTGCTTAAATGGGTCATGCGCGAAGAAACTTTCAAGCGCAAACTCGTTCAGCAGGCAAACATCCAGCCGATGATGAAAGCGCTCGACCTCGGCTGTGGCACGGGAACGTTAACGCTCATGCTCAAGCGCGCTTACCCCGATGCCCAGATCACAGGTTTGGATGGCGACCCAGAAGTGTTGGAAATTGCGCGGAATAAAACTCGAGGCGTAGAGATTCAATGGGATGAAGGACTCGCCTCATCCCTCCCGTATCCTGATTCGACCTTCGACAGAGTGGTCACCAGCCTTGTCATTCATCACCTCGTCACAGACGATAAGCGCCGCGCATTCAAGGAGATTTTTCGCATTCTCAAACCGCATGGCGAATTGCATGTGCTGGACTTCGGCGCGCCGCATTCCTTGCTGACGCGCTTCATGGTTACTTACATGCGCCGCCTGGAAGAGACCGCCGACAACTTCGACGGGTTGATCCCGCTTTTCGTAGCAGAGGCAGGCTTCGGCGGAGTCAAAGAGGCGGAGAACTTCGTCACCGTGTTCGGCCCGTTATCCATCATCCAAGCAGTAAAAGGAGTCTGATATGTCTCAAATTCAAATCTTTGTGATTCTTTCGGGAATCGTACTCACGGTTTTGATCGCCTGGTATTTCTGGTTCGCGCCCAAAGCGCAGACCCGCGTGGCGGTATCCGCTTCTGGCGCGCAAGAGGTAGCCGTCATCGTCAAAGGCGGATACACACCCGACGTGATCGTGGTACAAAAGGGACGCCCCGTGCGCCTGACATTTACGCGCCAGGAGAGTTCCGCGTGTTCCGAAAAGGTTTTGTTCCCTGACTTTAACCAGAACGCATTATTACCTGAAGGCGAGCAGGTAACGTTGGAGTTCACGCCTGATAAGCCTGGCGAGTTCGGTTTCCAATGCCAGATGGGTATGCTGCGCGGAAAATTAATTGTAGAGTAAGAAAGGAGATATTACAAAATGGAACAGTTTGCAGAAAAGGTTGCCTTAGTTACAGGTGCAGCTTCTGGTATTGGGCGAACGAGTGCCCAATTCTATGCCAGAGAAGGCGCTAAAGTCGCTGTCTCAGATATCGATGAAGTTGGAGGACTGGAGACCGTCAAGTTGATTCAGCAGGCAGGAGGTGAGGCGTTTTTCATCAAAACTGACGTGTCAAATCCTGCAGATTGCGAAAAATTGGTCAGCCAAACCATCGAAAAATATGGACGCCTTGACTTTGCATGTAACAATGCCGGCGTCGGCGGTGAGCAGAATCTCACGGCTAATTACAGCCCGGAAGGTTGGCAGAAAGTAATAGGGATCAACCTATCCGGAGTCTTCTATTGCATGAAGTATGAGATTCCAGCCATCATGGAGACTGGCGGTGCAATCGTCAACATGGCCTCAATTCTGGGACAAGTGGGTTTTGCCTCTGCGCCTGCATACGTTGCGGCAAAACATGGCGTGGTTGGTCTGACTAAAAACGCCGCCATCGAGTATGCGTCATCTGGAATTCGTATCAACGCAATTGGACCGGCTTTCATCAAGACGCCAATGATCGCTAAACTGGAAGAAGACTCTCAATCTTTGAACTTGCTCATCTCTCTGCACCCGATGGGTCGTCTGGGCGCTCCCGAAGAAGTAGCTGAGTTAGTGATCTGGTTAAGCTCCCCGCGGGCTTCTTTCATTACAGGCGCATATTTCGCCGTAGATGGCGGTTATCTGGCTCGATGAGCGGAACGCGCCGCGAGAGTTCGGCGTGTTCCGAAAAAGTGTTGTTTCCCGATTTCAACCAGAACGCATTATTGCCAGAGGGCGAACAGGTAACATTGGAATTCACGCCTGATAATCCTGGCGAATACGGTTTCCAATGCCAGATGGGCATGCTGCGCGGCAAGTTGATCGTGGAATAATGACGAAAGGAAGATTCAAAAGGAAAACAATGACACTGGATCAAAACAAAACGCTATCACCTCCTCCACAGCCTGAATACAAAACCGTCTGCGGGGGAACCATCACAGACCCCGCGAAGTATCCCAGCGCGGAATATCGCGGCGAGACCGTCTACTTTTGCACCCTTGCCTGCCTGCGGGTTTTCAAAGAAGACCCGGACGCGTTCATGTCTGGCGAGATCGAACATCCATCATAAGTATCTCTATCACTGCCACAATCTCGAACATGAGGAGGCGGATATGATGAGGAATTACAGGGTCGAAGGTTGAGATGGAACAGGCTCCGAGAAATCGGAGCCTGTTTGTTTTCCAGAAACGATACGCAGAATCGCCTATTCCTGAATCAAGCCATTCTGCGCTTCGAAATTCCCAGCAGCGACTCTACAATCCAACTGTCAGATCATAATCAAGGAGTTTCAATATGACAATCAAAGACCCCGTCTGCGGAAAACGCATGAATCGCAACAAGGCGCACATAATCCTTGAGATTGAAGGGATGAACTACTTTCTGTGTTGCCCGCGATGTCAGACAGAATTCGAACACAACTTGAAGTTATATGCCAGGCCCGAATTCGGCGAGAAAGCCAGGAAAGTCCAACACTATCCTGTAAAACAACACAATTGAGAGGAAACCAATATGAGCGACAATTGCCACGTTGAACCGATCCAAAAGTCCGCGCTGGACCATGTTATCCAATCTGCCGACCGAATTCTGCTGTACATTTCAGGGATGGGTTGTCCCAACTGCGCCACACGGGTGCGTAACGGTCTGCTGTTGCTGGACGGCGTCCATGACGCCGAAGTGATGTTGAACATGCGCATGGCAGAGGTTTACTTCGATGAGAAAAAGGTCTCTGTCGAAATGCTCGTTCAGGCAGTGGCTGGGGCGGGAAACGATGGACGCCACAACTATCAGGCGCAGGCGATCATGGAGTAATTGATCTCTTGCGCCAGGTGACATTCATCATAAGCCATTTGGCGCATGGTCTTTCCCGCCATACTGCGCTGGGGACAACTTAATTGTCAGACTACTATTGAGCCATCCGAACACGGAGGCTCAATATGTTTTCAAAAGCAAAATTTATTTCCCTGTTGATTATCCTTGCGCTGGGGGGCGCGGCGCTTTCAGCCTGTTCCACATCGAATTCAAATGAATCTCATCTCGCCATGGCGCCCATGGACCAAATGCCCATGGACGTTCAGTCCGCGCCTGCGGCGGTGCGGGAGGCATATCAATTCAACGCGGCTAACCCCGACATTATGCAAAACATTCCCTGCTACTGCGGCTGCGGCGACATCGGTCACACCTCCAATTACGATTGCTACGTCTCGGATGTGGACGCCAGCGGAAAGATCATCTTCGACAATCACGCCCTCGGTTGTTCCATCTGCGTGGACATCACGCAGGATGTAATGCGCATGTTGCAGGACGGGAAAACTCCGCAAGATGCCAGGGCATACATAGACGCAACCTATTCCAAGTACGGACCTTCCAACATTCCATAGAGCGTACACAGGTACACACGTAGACAGGTAAACACGATGATGAAGAAATGGATCGCATGGATTGTCTTGGGATTTCTCGCGGCGACGGTCGCCTTTGCGCCTCTGCCAGTCCCGCCCGCCGCGCCTCAAACGCGGACCTTCAAACTGGATGCGCGGCAATATGCCTATTCTCCCTCCGAACTTAAAGTCAACGCCGGCGACACCGTTACCCTCCAACTCGTCAGCGCGGATGTGGTTCACGGTCTTTACATAGACGGCTATAACATCTCCGTTACAGCCGATCCCGGTCAAACAGCAACCCTGACCTTCACCGCCGACAAGCCAGGCTCCTTCCGCTTCCGATGCAACGTCACCTGCGGAGCCATGCACCCCTTCATGATCGGGAAAATCACGGTTGGAACAAATGACTGGCTCTATCGTTCCATCGGTCTTGCCTTTCTCGCCGCAGTCAGTTTCTTTCCTCCCTTCGGCGTTGCTCAGGGCAGGCTTTCGTCTTTCCTCGTTGAACGAAAGAGGAAAGACGAAAGAATCGTCATGCCCTAATTACTACTCACCAATTACTGATCACTGGTAACTGATTACTGTTCACTGACATGCAACTCACCCGTCTGCCCCTCCTCAAACCCGCCCTCAAAAGCCGTTACCCGCAACTGGCAGTCTTTATCGTCATGCTGGTCGGATACATCTTTGCCATCCTTGCGGGACTGATCGGGACTCCGGTCGGCAGTCACAACTTCAGCATCGTCTTCGTGTGGATCGCATGGTGGGCGATCCTGATCCTCGTGGTAGTCCCATTCTTCGGGCGCGGATGGTGCGCGGTCTGCCCGATCCCGCTTCCGGGTGAATGGATACAGCGCGGCGCCATCCTTCGCCCTGAGCGGAGCGAAGCGAAGTCGAAGGGCAGGTGGCTCAACCTGCGCGTGCCAAAGATGTTCCGCAATATCTGGCTGCAAAATGCTTCCTTCCTTCTGCTTGCTCTCTTTAGCAGTGTCCTGCTCACCACCCCAAAAATCACCGGGATTGTGCTTGCCGCCATGCTCTTCGCCGCCATTGGGCTGAGCATGATCTTCGAGCGCCGCGCGTTTTGCCGTTACCTCTGTCCCGTCGGCGGATTCATTGGACTGTACTCACAAACAGCCCCGATTGAATTACGCATCAAGGATAAACAAGCCTGCGTGAAGTGCGAGGGCAAACCCTGCTATAACGGCAACGAAAAAGGCTATGGCTGCCCGTGGGATGTGTTCCCCGGCGGCTTGACGAAGAACACGTATTGCGGTTTGTGCATGGAATGTATCCGCACCTGCCCGCACGACAACATTGCCATTAACCTGCGTCCCTTCGCGGCTGACCTCGCCAAACCTACCGCCCGAATGGACGAAGCCTTCAAAACTTTTATCATGCTTGGCTCGGCGATGATCTATGCAGGCGTCCTGCTTGGTCCGTGGGGCGCGCTCAAAGACGCGGCGTATCGCGTTGGCACGGGCGCATGGTTTATCTATGCGGTTGTGTTTCTCGCAATTGTCTTTGGTATCCTGCCTGGCTTTTTTTCTTTGGGACTGCTGAAGACAAAAAACAATCTGCCATTCAAACAACGTTTCGCATCTCTTTCCACAGCCCTCATTCCGCTCGGCTTGATGTTCTGGGTCGCGTTCAGCCTGTCCTTCGTTCTCACCAACGCCTCTTATATCCTTGCCGCCCTCTCCGACCCACTTGGTCTCGGCTGGAATCTTTTCGGCACGGCAAACATTGCATGGCAGCCGATGCTCACGACAATTCTCGCGCCCGCGCAAACACTCGCTCTGGTCGTGGGCTTGGTTTGGTCGGCGCGAACAGCCCAACGGTCCGCGAAAGAAGCGGGGGTTTCATCCACCTCCGTCATCGTTTATTGTTTCATCGTCACGTCGCTCATGCTTTGGTTATTGCTATGAATCGCTCCGAACTTATCTCCCGCTCGCTGGTCATCGCAGGCATCCTGCTTGCAATTGCCGCGCCATTGCTGTTGTGGGCGCGCACGCCCATCATCCACGCTCGCATGGCGGAGGACGGCGGTTGGAATCCCGACGTCATTCAAGCGGAAGTTGGCAAGCCGCTTCATCTCAAAATCACTTCGGACGATGTCGCGCATGGCTTTGCAGTCGGTCAAATGGAGATGCAAAGCGTGGACATCACGCCCGGCAAAGTCACCGACATCACATTGAACTTCGACAAGCCTGGGGTCTACACCTTCTTCTGCACGCGCTGGTGCGGACTCAATCACTGGCGGATGCGCGGCACGATAGAAGTCAGCGGTTCGCCTTCGGACGTTGAGCCTGCTTCGCCTCCGTTGTACGTTTCCCTCAACCTCGACATTGACGCTCCGCACGACGCGCCGAACATTCCCTCCTCGCAACCCTCCGCGCTTCGCGGGCTCGACCTCGCAGCCCAATTACCATTTACCAAGTACCAATCCCCTGATTACTATCGTACGCATTCGCCATATCAGCTGTTCGGTGAATTGGATAGCTCACTCACCGACTCCCAACGCTGGGATGCCGTCGCCTACCTCTGGCAATCCAACGCCTCATCCGAATCACTCGCCAACGGGAAGCAACTCTACGCCCAAAACTGCGCCGCCTGTCATGGCGAAAACGGCGCGGGCAACGGAGTCTTTGCCGACGATCTTGCTTCAGCGGGCGAGTCGTCCATGCAAACGATGGAAGGCGCAATGGATATGATGATGCAAACGCCTGTAGATTTCACCGACCCCGCACGAATGTTGGGCGCAAGCCCAGCCTTGTTACAAGGAAAAATCCTGCGCGGCGGCATGGGCACGGGCATGCCCATGTGGGGTTCGATCTTCACCGAAGAACAAATCTGGGACTTGGTCGCATATATCTACTCGTTCCAGTTTGAATATCAACAGTAAGGAGGCTCTATGAGCAAAAAGAATCAAAAATACAGGAAGCAGAAAAAACAAAATTTCCCCTGGCTTTTGTTGGCGTTGGGCGGAGTGTTCGTTGCCCTTGCCGTATTCCTGTTCGCGCGCCAGGGCAGTGACGGAGGCGGCACGCCCTCCATCGCGGTGGATCAGCAGACGATTGACTACGGCGACGTGAATTTCGGCGTGGAAAAAACTTTCGCAGTCAAAGTGACCAACACAGGCGACGGCACACTGCGCTTCAAGGAAGACCCCTACATCGAAGTTGTGGAAGGGTGCTGACCGCCAAAACTAACCATCGGTTCGATGGTACTCAAACCCGGCGAAAGCACAATCGTCCAATCCGGCGCTTTCATGATGCACGAAGGCATGGACGGTCCGCACAACTTTGCGGTTCACTTGATAACAAACGATCCCGCGAATCCTGATCTGATTGTGAACGTGATTTCGAACTGGATACCTTGATCAAGGATTCCCAAAAGTCGGATTGATACAGCGGTTATCAATCCGACTTTTGGAATTTCCCCATCACCCCGCGCCCATCACATCGTGCTGTACATCAACTTCGGACGATATTGCAGCGCCTCCGCCAAATGCGCGGATTGGATTTCCTCGCTCCCCGCCAGGTCAGCGATGGTGCGCGCGAGTTTGAGGATACGGTGATACGCCCGCGCCGACAGATTCATCTGACTCATTGCCGCCCGCATCAGGCTTTGACCTTCGTCCTGTAGTTTGCAAAACTGCCGTATCTCCCCCACGCGCATGTCGGCGTTGCAGATAATATCTGAGTTGCTATTTGAAAACCGCTTCTGTTGAATATCACGCGCGGCTTGGACACGTTTACGAATAGTTTCGGAGGTCTCCCCTAACCTATCGCCGCTGAGTTTTTCATAATCAACTCGTGGCACTTCAATGTGAATATCAATGCGATCTAGCAACGGTCCCGATATTCGTTTTTGATATTTGGTAACGACAGCAGGAGCACACGTACAGGCTTTTTGTGGATCATTGAACCACCCACATGGGCAAGGATTCATCGCCGCGATGAGTTGAAAGTTTGCAGAAAAAGTGAGCGAGCCTTTGGCGCGGCTGATAGTGACGACTTTATCTTCCATCGGCTGGCGCATCACTTCGAGGACGCGCGAGCCGAATTCGGGGAACTCGTCTAAAAACAAAACGCCCCTGTGCGCGAGCGATATTTCTCCGGGCTTGGGGATGTTGCCGCCGCCGACGAGTCCCGCGTGTGAAATGGTGTGATGCGGCGCGCGGAACGGACGATGTTTGATAAGCGGCGTCCCTGCGGGGAGTTGATCTGCTACTGAAAAGATTCTTGTCACATCCAACGATTCTTCGATGGACATTTCAGGCAGGATGCCAGGCATGGCGCGGGCAAGTAAAGTTTTTCCCGCTCCTGGACTTCCAACGAGAAGAACATTGTGCCCTCCAGCCGCGGCGACTTCGAGCGCGCGCTTCACGTGTTCCTGTCCTTTTATTTCGGCGAAGTCTGTGGGCGTGAACAACGGCTCGAGCGCGTCGTTGCTCGAAGGTTGATAAGGCTGAAGTAAACTGCGACCAGATAGATGGTTGTAAAGATCCGCAAGCGTCCGCACGGGAAAAATTTCGAGGTCGGGAATCAAAGCCGCTTCGGGCGCATCCGCCTCAGGCACGAACATCCGCTTGTATCCGTTGGCGCGGGCGGTTGCCGCCATCGGTAAAATTCCGCGCGTGTGCCGCACGACTCCATCGAGCGAAAGTTCGCCGACGACGAGCGTGTTGTCAACAACGTCGTGCGGCAGATGACCCGAAAGAATGATCACGCCGAGCGCGATGGGCAGGTCGTACGCGGGTCCCTCTTTACGAATGGACGCGGGCGATAAATTGACAACGATGCGATGACGGGGAAAATGCAGACCCGCGTTTTTGACGGCGGTCTGCACGCGCTCGCGGCTCTCTTGCACGGCGGCGTCGGGCAAGCCCACGATGATGACGGCGGGCAAGCCGTTGGAATAATCCACTTCCACTTCGACGATGACGCCTTCGAGTCCGATGACGGCGCAAGAAAAAACGCGGGCAAGCATGAGCGCGAGTGTATCACAACGCAAACAGGAATATCAAATCGTTGACGTTCGTGCCTGTTGGATGTGTGCGAATCAAATCGCCAAGCGACTCGAAGAACGGATACGAGTCATTTCTCGACAGGCTGTCTGCCTCGCTTAACCCCAGCCTCTTCGCCCTTCGAGCCGATTCACCCGTCGTCACCGCGCCCGCCGCATCGGTGGGGCCATCGTCGCCATCGGTTGCAAAGTGAGATCCAACATCGCATTTTCTAATCCGCGTAATTCGTTAACCGGCTGCTAACGCGAGTTCGCCGATTCCTTCCGCCTTTGCCGTCGCCGCGAATGGTCACGGTCGTTTCTCCGCCCGCGATCAAGCAAAATGGACGCGGACGTTTTGAAATTTCATCGCGCAGATTTTTGCCAGCGCCCGATTCCCATGTCCCACGCGCTTTCGCCTTCCAGTTCGTTCATCGGTATTTCAGATCCAAATCCTTCGCGTTGCGCTTGTTCCATCACCCAGAGACCGCCGCAAGTTTGTTGTCGCCCATGATGATGTTTTGTACGCGGGAGAAAATTGGGTTATCGGGTTTGAGGGTCTCAAAGAAAGAGACTGGAGACTGGAGATTGCGTGATGAGGGGAAATACTTTTCCAAGATTTTGAGCGCGTCTTCTATCGTGGTTGGGTCGGGCGCGGTGGGACCTGACGCGATGGCTTCAAGCGGGTTGCCGATCACGTCGGAGAGGATCAGGCTGACGATGTTTGCTTTCGTCGCGCGCGCAAGCCCTCCGCCTTTGACTCGATCCAAGTGGCGGCGGATGGTATTGATCTCGTTGATGGTCGCGCCAGATGATAGCAATAAGGCTGTGAGCGCTTGCAACTCTTCAAGCGGGATCAACGGCGCGGTCATCAACGCCGAGCCTCCGCCTGAGATCAAGCAGACGAGCGTGTCGTCTTCTTTTAATGAGGAGACAAATTCAAGCGCGCGTTCGCCCGCATGGACGGAACGCGCGTCGGGGATGGGATGTCCGCTGAGGAGAACGGGAAATAGACTGGAGGGCGAAGATGAAGCGTGTTTGCTAATGGCGAGCGCATCCGAAAGGGGAATCGAATCCGCTAAGGCGGTCAGCATTGGAATGGCGGCTTTTCCAATCGCGAGACTATAAATATTGCCATCCATTTTTGGCAAATGATTTTTCACCGCGCGGTATGGGTCAACCGCGTTCAGCGCGGCGGATAGGATTCGCAGAATGCGAGGATCGTTGAGGCTTTTCGTGGCGAAACGATTCGCGTCCATGTCTGTTATCATATCAGACACCGTAGCGCAAGATGGTATCTTGCGATATGAAATTTCGGAGAAAGAATGCCAAAACCAAAAGTATTTGTAACGAGACAAATCCCCGACAAGGGGTTCGAATTAGTAAAAGATTTTTGCGATGTAGATTTATGGACTAGCGATATGCCGCCGAGCCGCGATGAATTACTGCAACGCGCGCGCGGCGTGGACGGGATTTTGAGTCTGCTCACCGATGCGATTGACGGCGATGTGATGGATGCCATCGGCTCGCAACTCAAAGTGATCAGCAACTTTGCGGTGGGCTTCGATAACATTGATATCAACGCCGCAACTGCGCGAAAGATTCCAGTTGGCAACACGCCCGATGTGCTGACCGACGCCACCGCCGATTTCGCGTTCGCGTTGATGATGAGCGCGGGACGTCACATCCTTGAAGGGGATCGGTACGTGCGCGATGGAAAATGGAAAACGTGGAATCCGATGTTGTTTCTCGGCGTGGAAATGAAAGGCGCGACGCTGGGCTTGGTGGGCTTCGGGCGCATCGGCAAAGCAATGGCGCGTCGCGCGGTGGGTTTTGAGATGCGTGTCATTTATTACGATCCGCTGGAAACGAAGCCGAGTTCCGATATCAGCGCCACGCGCGTGGATATTGAAACGCTCCTCGAAGAATCGGATTTCATTTCGCTTCACACGCCGCTGACGCCCGATACGCATCACTTGATCAATGCCGAAGCCTTTTCGAAGATGAAGCCCAACGCGGTGTTCGTCAACACGTCGCGCGGTCCCGTCGTTGACCTCGACGCGCTGTATCACGCGCTCAATGAAAAGCGAATCCTCGCGGCGGGTCTCGACGTGACCGAACCCGAACCCCTGCCGCTCGATCATCCGTTGTTCACGCTTGAGAACATCCTCATCATGCCGCACATCGCCAGTTCGAGCAAAGTGGCGCGCGATAAAATGTCGTGGATCGCGGCGAAGAATTTGATCGCGGGGCTGGAGGGCAGGCATTTGCCGAATTGTGTCAATCCGCAAGTGTACGCGCAGAAGTGATGGAAGGCGGGATAATTGTAGATTAACAAAATTATTCCGACAATGCTCACGCTTCGTCTTCGCTCCTTGCAAAGGGACTTTCGTCCTGAGCGGAGTGAGGAGCGTAAGTTGCGACGAACGCAGACGAAGGACGCTCCGCTTAGCGCGATTGTCTTATTGTTAGAATAATTTGGAAAAGAGCAAGCATCCCGCCCCACGAATACTTTGTAAAAACGATACAGGCTCGCCGTTCGGCGAGCCTGTATTTTTATTACGAGATGTTTTGAAATTTACGGAAGTTGGATCCGCACTTCGCAGAGGGTGTCTGTGTCAGTGCCGGAGCCTCCGTTACAAACGTCGTTGCCTGCGCCGCCATCGAGGGCGTCACTGCCGGAGCCGCCGCGGACGACATCGTTCTCATCGCCGCCGGCTACCGTGTCTGTGCCAGAGCCGCCGTCAATGGCATCCTTGCCAGCGCCGCCGTTGACCGTGTCATTGCCCGACTCGCCGAATGCGGCGTCGTTGCCGTCCCCGGCTTCGATCACATCATTGCCGGCTCCGCCAAAGATCACATCGTTGCCGCCGCCGCCGAGGAGCGTGTCGTCGCCTGCGCCGCCAAAGATGGCGTCACTGGCATCACCCGAGCAGACGGTGTCATTTCCATCAAGGGCAAGGATCGTATCATGGCTTTCGGTGCCGACGATCACATCGTCGCCGTTTGTGCCGATGAGCGAGCCGTTATAGGGTTGTCCATCGTGCAGACCTCCCACGATGACGCCGTCCCTAACGTAGACAGTCGCGTTCTTGCCGTTGCATTGAGGAACCAAGTTCAACCCAAGGAGGACCGGGTCATGGTCGGAGGTGCGATAGGCATCGGGCGCGTAAATTGCATCCTGATTCGGTCCTTTGAAGGATGTATCGTAGTCAATCAGGGTCGGTTCATCGGCGTTGATGTGCCAGTCGGTGATGCCGGTCACCTGATCGAACATAGTAGGATTCGCCAGCATGTAATCGAGATAGCCGGTCTGCCCATCGAACACGTAGGAGTAGGCATCTTCGCCTTTGAGCTGGTAGGTGATGTCTTTGAATCCACCTGCCAGTATCGCGTCAATTGACTCTTCTTTATCGTACGAGTTGAGGTCGCCGATGATGAGGAAGTCGGGGTCGCCGCTTCCAGTCGGATCTGTGGCGATCCAATCCACCAACGCTTCGGCGGCGGCTTTGCGGGTCTGACTGCAATTGCCCTGACCGTCACCAAGATCGGGGTCGCCAATGTCGGTACAAGCGGATCCCTTCGATTTGAAGTGATTGACGATCACCGTAAAGCGTTCGCCGGTGGCGATCTCTTCGAAGGTCTGCGCCAGCGACGGGCGGCTCTTCGTATCAAGGAAGCGCGGGTCGTCGGTGGAATCGAGGATTTGGAAATCCCCAACCGGCACAACCGTTGTGGTTCTGTAAACTATGCCCACGCGGATTGCGTCTGTGCCGATGACTCCGGTGTCAATGAAGGAGTATGTGCCGGCTCCATAGTTTGCATTAAGACCGGCTACGATTCCGTTTGTCGGGTCGCCGAGCGGTGAAACGCCCGGGGTGTTCTCCAGCTCGTTGAGTCCGATCACGTCGGCGTTGAGAGCCGAAAGCGCGGCGATCAATTTATCGCGCTGGCGCGTGAACTCGAGCGGCTGGTTGGCATCAGCGCCGCGGCAGTCGAGATTCGCGTTGCCGCCGCACGGACCGGGTCCAGTATCGCTGTTCGTCGTATCGAGGGTGAGGAAGAAGTTGAGCGTGTTCATCGAGGCGATGTGCAGTCTTCCTTCCACATCTTCCGGCGCAGCTGGGCGCGGGTTGGCATTGACGTAATCGGCGCCCTGCGTCGGCTGGATGCGATAGATGCCGAACGAGAAATCCATGATGCCGGTCACGTTCGCCACAGTGTCGCCGCCGCGGAACAGGTTGGTGAGGTCGAACACGCCGCCATTGGGATGAATCGCCGGGTCCGGGTTTTGAGCCGAACGCCCGTCGTCGAGCGTGATCTTATCCAAAAGATAATCTTGAACCGCTTGGGTGACTTGAGGCGAACCGGGCTCGAACTCGGCAGTCGGCGTGAGGTGCCGTCTGGAGGTGAGCACGATCTCGCCAAAGCGGGCGAAGTTGAAGTATTCGGAGATGACGAGCGCCTGCGGGAAGGTGACGCGCATTCCTTCGTAGGGTTCGAAATCATTTACATTGGTTACAGGCAGAGAAAGCGCGGCGGCGGTTGGGAGCGGGTTGCCGCTGCTGATAACGCTGACGCCGGTGAATGAAGTGATCTCGGTCAATCCGCTGAATTCGGAGACGACGCCTTGCACTTGAACGAGGTCGCCAATCGCCACGTTTACCGCGGGCGAATTACCGTCGAAGATAAAGATACCTTCCGAGGTAAGCGGGTCTGCATCCGCGTCGGCATCTTCTTCTTGGATGTGGAAGCCGTTGAAATCGCCGTTCGTTCCGCTCAAACCATCTTGGAAGTCGCCGACGACAACGCCGGTCACGACTACAGTTTGCCCAACCAGCGGACTCGCCGCGCCGTTCCCTTGCACGTCATGGATCTTCAACTCCGCCGGGCAGCCAGCAAATTGACTTCCGTCTATTTTTGTGCCGGGTGAGAATAACGCGCCGCCCGATCCGGTCGCCGTCGAATGTTTGACAAGCGGATCAGCCCCGGTGATGTCTGGGTCGCGCGTCAGGGATTGATTGTCGCCGCCTGCGGAGTCGTACGCGTAACTTGCTACATCCACCGCGCCGTTATTGAGCGTGACGGTATCACCGGTATTGTTGAGTCCTAATTGTCCGGTGGATGAAACCTGAATAAGGCTTCGTCCAAATGTGCCAGTCGGCGTGCCGGAGCCGAACACCACGATCGAACAACTGGCGGGAATCACTGTGTTTGCCGGGAAGGTATGACGAACGCCGGTAAGATCTTTCAATGTCCAACCGCTGATATCCAAAGCGGCGGGTTCGTTGTTGACGATCTCGACAAATTCATCCTGCGAGGCGTCCACCGTGCCGTCGCCATTCGCATCGCCCAGAGTTGTGTCTGGATCGGCATTAATTTCATTGATGATGATCGCAACCGGTTCTTGCACGGTTAGCGCGATCGAAGCATTGCCGGTCCGCGCTTCGGCATCTGAGATCGAACATGCCAAATTCTTGACGCCTTCGCTCGTGCCGCTGTCAACCGTTGCCGCGTAGGAGAAGATATTATCGCCTGCGGCGGTATCGCCATTCAGACCATCATCCAAAAACGCTTGGGTCGCGCTCCCGCCAATGGATGAGAGATCACAGGTCACTGTCAGCCCTGTGCTTGCGGGATTCGTGCCGGGGGTGACAGTCACTGCAAGTAACGACGGATCGCCGGGCGGGACGTTGGATGGAGTCGCAGAACCGGAGCCGAAGGGGTTCGTCGGACCAGCAACGACAAATGTTTGCCCTGTGTTGGGGTTTCCAAATGTATTTGCCTGTTCAGCCGCCCACGTAAAATCACCGTAGTTGTCGCCGGAACCGGTTAATTGAAGTGAATTGCCAACCGCGCCCGATCCGTTTTCCGAGACGCCAATGTCTGTGCTTAATACCCCATTCGCCGCACCGCCAACGCCTGTAAACGCACCCTCATAACTGAGAAATTGCACAAGCGTACTGCCATTTACCAATGCAATGCCATCTGGCGCGCCGTTTTGTATTCCGTTGGCAGGGTAGGCAAGTACAATTGTGCCATATCCGCCCTGTTGGTTGGGGATGATTCCACTTAGCGCATCCGTATCGTACACTGCGCCACCGGAGCCGTTATACAGAACGATGCTCCAGCCAGTGAGGTCTGTTCCAGCCGGACCAGCAATTTCAACCGATTCGCCGGCATCCGTCCCAGTATTATCGTAATGAATCTCATTGATGAAAACCGTGGTGGTGGGGTTTGCGGAAGATGAAGGCGCCGCCATTGCCGGACGGACAACAGACACCATGCTCGCCAGTAAAGCAAAGATCAACGTGAACGAAAACGCTCTGGGTAAAACTTTATTCATGCTACTCTCCTCATTTTAAAGTAGTTAAATTGTTTGGGTAAGCAAAAACATGCCGAAAAGGCTTGGACTAGTTGTGAAGTTCGGTTTGCACGAACGCGAGCCACCTCCTCATAAAATCACATACGATCCAATACCATGTTGTCAATTTCCCCGCCTGCCGATTGTAGGTGAAGCGCAGTAAAAAGGCAAGACAACCTGTAACCTATTGGTGATTTTTTAAGGCGAAGCCTCCCTGCTATAATCCCCGCGCATGACCCGTATACAAGTCCGCGCCGCGCTTAAACAATTTTGGACTCGCGACTCATCCATCCTCTTGGGCGGATTCCTCCTCACGGTCTTCCTCATCGTCTACATCTGGTGGCCCCTCGCCGAGGAATACCTCAAATACGTGGATTGGAACGGCGCGTGGTGGCGTTACATGGACTGGCTCCTGCTCGGCATCTTCGGGTTCATGTCGGTCACCATCATCGCCCGCGCAGATCTCAAAACCAGCCTGCTCATCGTCTTCGTTGGCGTCTGCGGCGGGCTGGCAATTTGAGAAGGCTGGGAACGCAGACAGATCTCTGGCATTACTACACCGCCGAACGCCACTCCGTTGTGGATCATCCCCGCCTGGCCCATCGCATCCTCTCGATAGATCGCATCACGAACCTTGAATTGGATCATTGATCGAGTCATAAACAAGTCATCTGGTCTCCAGTCTTCGCGAAGCATCCCTGTGGGACTAATCTCTATTCTCTACTGGCTCATCTTCGCCTCTTTCACGGCCTCATGCTGGTCTTCGTTGCCCCCAACCTTCGACAAGTCCTTTACCTGGCTCGCCCTAATTCTCTGCATATAACCAAATTCTCACCCCACTGATCATCGCTTCGCGTTACTGACTTTCATTGCTGGCTCAGGGCTTGGATATTACTATCGAACTCTGAGGCACCACGCGCGAGTGCTGGACGTACTACATTTCAAACGCCGCCGCTGTTTGCGGTGTTGAAAGCGCATGGGATGGCGGCGGTCGCGTTTTGGAGGCAGGGTTAATGGTGAAAAAGATGTGGGGGCGATTCGGCTTCCCGAAGGCGAGACAGCCAGAAGTCGGGCAAGAAGCGTGATCATCCCTCTTGACAGAAAATAGTAACTCGTATAATATTTCGCTCGTTTGAAAATTAGTCATTCGTTTACTATTTTATAGAGGTTGGATGTCCGTCCGAAACGCCATCTTAGGCTTGCTTGCCAAAAAGCCCCGCCATGGATACGAACTACGCGCCGCATTTTCCGCTGTAGTGGGCGAAGCCGGCTGGGACAAGCCGCTCAAATTTATACGACGCTCGACCGACTTAAAGGATGGGGCCAGCGCGGTGCAGACGAAGTCCGACATCGGCGAGGGGCGCGAACCGGACCGCCGCATTTACGCCATCACCCGCGACGGACGCCATGCGCTCAAAGAATGGTTCGACGACGGCGTGCCGAACGAACATCAGCGCGACGAGTTTTTACGTCAAATTGATGATCAGCTTGATCTCAGGCGAAGCGGACCCCGCGACAGTCATCCAAACCCAACGCGCAAAATTATTTCAGAACTGCACGACGCGACCACACGCAGGGATCGGTATGACGCGCAAGTTGAACTGGCGAAAATTTTCCTGAGCGACAAGATCATCATGCACCTCGAAGCCGACCTGCGCTGGCTCGACATGATCGAGATGCGGATCGAATCCATCAAAAAACAGCCGCTCGATGAAGTGGAAGTCACAGGCGGGAGCAGACCGAAAAAAGGGGACAAAGGTTCAACCTATCCCCCGCCGAGTTAGGGCATGTCATTCTGAGCGTAGCGAAGAATCTCTACGCCTATCAATCAAGAAACCATAGACAGGAGACCATTGTCAATCGTTCACGGTCTGCCGTCAAAAATTATCGGAGAAACCATGTCTACCATTCAAGCAGAAAAATTAACCAAAACTTATGGCGCGGGCGGCACAAAAATTACCGCGCTCGACCACGTCAACATCACGATCAAGGGCGAGTTTGTCGCCATCATGGGTCGAAGCGGATGCGGCAAATCTACATTGCTTCATTTGCTCGGCGGGTTGGACAAACCCAGCGAAGGTCATGTGCTGATCGGCGGGCATAATCTCACCGACCTCAACGACGACAAACTCACCGAACTGCGCCGCCGCAAGATCGGGTTCATCTTTCAATTCTTCAATCTCATCCCCGTGTTGAATGCCGTTGAAAACGCCGCCCTGCCCGTCACATTAGACGGCGTCAAACCTGCCGAAGCAAAATCGAAAGCGACAGAGTGGCTGACCCGATTCGGTTTGTCCGACCGTTTGGTGAATCGTCCCGATCAACTCTCAGGCGGACAGCAACAACGCGTCGCCATCGCGCGCGCTTTGGTCGCGGACCCCGAACTGATCCTCGCCGACGAACCGACTGGGAATTTAGACACCCGCTCCAGCGATGAGATCGCCAGTCTGTTGCGCGACGTGTCCAAGCAATACGGCAGAACCATCGTCATGGTCACGCACGATCCGCGCATTGCGGCGTATGCCGACCGCATCATCTTCCTCAAAGACGGCAAAGTAGTGGATGAAGCCGTGCTTGAAAAGAAGAATGGAAAAAGCGCGGAAGATGTTGTGGAAAAAATGAAGGCGTTGAGCAATTGAGAAAATAAAATGAATATTCAATTTACACTCGCGTACCGCTACCTCAGCGGACGAAAACTACGAACCTTCCTCACCACGCTGGCAGTGATCTTCGGCGTGCTGGTGATCTTCGGCATGAACATTATTCTGCCGACCATGATCGAAGCCCTGCAAGCCAACGTGCAAGGCGCGTCGGGCTTGGTTGATTTCAGCGCGACTCACATTTCAGGCGAACCGTTTTCGGTTTCCGTCGCCGATCAATTGAAAAATGCAGACGGTGTGCGCGCGTATTCCCCGTCGTTGACTCGCGTGGTCAACATCCCCGCCGATTTTTACGACGACGATTCGAATCAACCCGACAAGGTGACTGCGTTGTCCCTCGTCGGCGTGATCCCCGAAGCGGCTCGCTCCGTGCGGGCATATCCGCTCGTGGAGGGACGTTACCTCAAAGACACAGACACGAACGCAGTGATCATTTCCCGCACGCTGTCCGATTCGCTGAAAGCCAATTTGGGCGACACCATTCGCATCCCCAGCGTAGACGGCACAACTGAATTAACCATCGTCGGCATTTTGCCAGCCCGCACCTCGCCAGGCAACGAAGAGATCCTGGTGAACCTGCCCACGGCGCAAACGATAACGAATGATGTCAACGAGATCAACACCATTGATATAGTCATCGAGACCTTTGCGCAAGAAGAACGCCGCAACGAAATTCAAACCAACATTCAAAACGCGCTCGGCAAAGAGTACACCGTCGGCACGCAAGTCACCGCCGATACGCAAATGTTCGCATCGTTGCAATTGGGTCAAGCCATGATGAATCTGTTCGGCGTGTTCGCCCTCTTTATGGGCGGGTTCATCATCTTCAACACCTTCCGCACCATTGTGGCAGAACGCCGCCGCGATATTGGCATGTTGCGCGCGTTGGGCGCGAACCGCAGAACGATCGTCGGCATCATCCTCACAGAAGGATTATTTCAAGGAATCCTCGGCACAGGCTTGGGAATTTTTCTGGGCTACCTCATGGGCGCGGGTATCGTCAAAGCCATAACCCCGATCATGGGTCAATTTTTGAATCTCACAATAGGCGAACCCGTTATCACGCCGACGTTGGTGATCGTGTCCATTGTGTTGGGCGTGGGCGTCACCGTAGCGGCTGGGCTCTTCCCCGCACTCAGCGCCAGCAAAGTGACTCCGCTCGAAGCGTTGAGACCGTCAGCCAATGAAAAGTTGTTTGAAGGGCGAGCAGGCTGGGGCGCGGTCGGAGGCGCGGTCATTATCATCCTGACCTTGATCGCGATCCTATCGGGTCGCGCGGAGTTCATCATGCCCGGTGGATTTTTCTTCCTCTTTGGCTTGGTGTTAATTACGCCCGCCTTGGTTCGTCCGTTCGCATTGATGTTCGGAAAAATTCTGGCGTTGTTTTACGCGCGGCGCGGAATCAGCGATCTCGCGCAGGGCAACCTGACTCGCCAACCCTCGCGCGCGGCGGTGACGGCAAGCACGACCATGCTGGCGCTGGCAGTGATCGTTGGCATCGGCGGCATGATCTCAAGCCTCACCTTCACTTTATATGATCTGATCCGCGCCAACCTCGGCAGTGATTATCTTTTTGTCCCGCCATCCATTGCGCTGTGGAGCAGTAACGTCGCTGCGAATGCGGATTTTGCCGAACAACTAAAGAACATTGACGGAGTAGATGAAGTGAGCGCGCTTCGATATTCCAGCGCCGTCTCGAACGGACAGCCGATCTCCCTGCTTGCGATGGATCCCGTTTCTTTCCCGCGTGTATCGGCTCTGTTCTTCCAAAAAAACATCTTCGCTGACGACGAGTCCGCTTACGCGTCGCTGGATGAAGGTCGCAACATGATCGTGAACGGCGCATTGCTAACGGCGTTGCAGAAAAATGTCGGCGACACCGTGGAGATCGTCACGCCTAACGGCACATTTGAATATCGCATTGTGGCTGTGGCAACCGATATGCTCAACGCCAAAATAACAACAGGCTACATTTCACATGCCAACATGAAAAAAGATTTTGGCGTGCAAGACGATGTTTTCATCCAATTGAATTTGAAAAAGGATGCCGACCGTCAGACCGCCGACGCCGCCGTTCGGACGTTAGCCGAAAAATACCCAACCTTCAAAGTGATCTCTGGCGTGGAATACTACAACACGATGAAATCTCAAATGGACGCCACCTTCTCCGCGCTGTATGTTTTGTTCTTTGTGATGGCGATCCCGTCCCTGATCGCCATGGTCAACACGTTAACCATCGGCGTGATCGAACGGACGCGCGAGATCGGCATGATCCGAGCCGTCGGCGGCACGCGCAAGCAGATCCGCACCATGATCGTCAGCGAAGCCTTATTGCTTTCAGCCATCGGCACAGCCTTCGGCATCCTAGGCGGACTCTATCTCGGCTATGTGATCGTCATTGCGATGGAATCCATCTTCCCGTTGGGATTCGTCTTCCCCACGTCAGGCATCTTGATCGGCATCGCCATTGGCTTGCTGTTCGGCGTATTCGCCGCCTTTATCCCCGCCCGCCAGGCTTCGAAGATGAACGTAGTCGAAGCGTTGAGGTATGAGTAAGTAACGCCAAACGTTAGATATTTCTTATAAACCGCCAAGACCGCGAAGGACTCAAAGAAAGACTTTTGAACTTCGCGGACTTGGCGGTCTTTGCGGTTAATTTTGTTGAGTTTGTAAACATCTTCCAATGACGAGTATACTGTCCGCAATCAACTTCCAAAATAGCAACGAAGGAATCAAAATGACCCTCCCCACCAAGATCACCGTCATCGGCGCAGGCTCGGCATCGTTCGGCGAGAATACGCTCTCCGCCATCATGCGCTCGAAACGACTCAAAGGCTCCACGCTCGCGCTCGTGGATCGCAACGCCGACACGCTCGACATCGTTCAACGACTCGCAAACCGCCTCAACCGCGAATGGGATTCGCACTTCACGATCACCGCGCACACGAATCATTTGGACGCGTTGAACGAATCGAACTTTGTCGTCAACGCCATCGAAGTGGGCGCGCGCGAAAATTTGTGGCAGAGAGATTTTGAAATTCCCATCCAATACGGCGTTCGCCAACCTTACGCCGAAAACGGCGGACCCGGCGGCTTCGCCCACGCCGCGCGCAACATCGGTCCCATCTTGCAGATCGCTCACGATATGGAACAGGCTTGCCCCAGCGCGTGGTTCGTCAACTTCACCAATCCGATGATCCGCATTTGCGACGCAGTGAATCGTCACAGCAAAATAAAAAGCGTCGGCTTGTGTCATCAAATCTACGCGGGCTATGTGATGGTCGGCGTTGCGCTGGCGAAAGACCTCGGCATTGAGATTCCCGAAGGACTCACGGGCGTTCACGCGGCGGTGGATCAACATCCGCTTCAGCAACGCGTGCGCGAGCAGATCGTCCCTCTCATTGACATCCGCGCGGCGGGATTGAATCACTTCACGTGGATTCTCTCCATTCACGACAAACGCACAGGCGAGGATTTATATCCGCTCTTCAAGAAACGCTTCTTTCAACTCGACGGGCAGTTTGAGCCGCTCACCCGCGACATTTTCTCAACCTTCGGCTTGTTCCCCGTCCCCGGCGATACGCACCTGTGCGAATATCTCCCATGGATGAGCGACTCGCAAACCAAGCCGTGGGAACGATACAACATCCGCCTCTACGATTGGGAATTGTTCGAAGCAGTCCGAGGCTTTCAATTGAATCGTTTAAATGAAATGGCAAACGGCGACGCGACCATCGAAGGTCTACAGGATACCGATAGCGAAGGCGCATTGGAAATGATCGAAAACGTCGCAGGCGCAGGGACTCACTATCACCTCGCGGCGAATCTTCCCAACGTCGGGCAAATTGCCAATTTGCCGTTGGGCGCAAGTGTTGAAACGCCCGTGCAAGTAGACGGCGCGGGGATTCATCCCGTCCACGTCGGCGAGTTACCCGAACCCATAGCAGAATTATGCCGCCGCGAGATCACCGTCGCTCAATTGTGCGTTGACTCGGTCGTGGAAGGCAACCGCGAAAAAGCCTTGCAATGTCTTCTGCTCGACCCGGTCGTCACAGATATTGATACGGCAAGAAAAATACTTGACGATTATCTAACGAGTTACAAAGAATATCTTCCGCAGTTCTGGAAGTAAAAAGCTGTTTCCTTGACAACGTAGTAGCGACTCTGCGAAGCGCCCTGTGGGTCAGTCGCTTTTTAGCCGCATACGACGACTAAAGTCGTCACTACGCGTTAACCATTCAAGGTTATTCCGAACATCATGAGGATCATCACTCCCCAACTCAGCGATCAAAAGTTTCTTCATCAAGCCGCGCAATTGCTTGTGGACGCCTTCCGCGAACATTGGCCCGACGCCTGGCGCACAATGGAAGATGGCATGGAAGAAGCCAATGAATTATTTGAAGAAGGGAAAATCTGCCGAGCCGCCATTGATGAAGATGGAAACCTGCTCGGCTTCATCGGCGGCATCCCGCAATACGACGGTCACGTATGGGAATTACATCCACTGGCGGTTCAACCCTCGCAACAAGGCAAAGGGATAGGCAGGGCGTTGGTCGAAGACTTTGAGTCACAAGTCCGCGAGCGAGGCGGGTTGACGATCACGCTTGGATCGGACGATGAAGATAATATGACATCGCTGTCCAATGTTGACCTCTATGAAAATCTTTGGGACCAAGTGAAGAATATCAAAAACTTCAAAGGGCATCCATTCGAGTTCTATCAAAAGATGGGATATGCGATCACAGGCGTGATGCCCGACGCGAACGGAAGAGGCAAGCCTGATATATTGATGTCAAAGAGAGTTGGATGATGGATATCGTTATACAAAACAAAATCGTCACGCGCATTGCGTGACGATTTTCATTTAATTACGAATTGATCGCAGCGGATTTGAATCGTACATCACTTCTTGTTATTCATCAATGATTTTTCACATCGAAACATTATCAATTACTTACAATATTTTAAACAATTTCATGCTTCATAACCCTTTACATAAATCGAATAATAGATATACAATCTATATCGTTATAGTTCATCATTGCATGATTCAATGAATTAAATTTTGAATCAAACATCAACAGATCAACAAACAATGATGAAATCTATAACGCGATCAAGAAAACGCCAGCAATAAAGATAATCATCTTGATCGTCTTCAAAAGGAAAAGGACTCGACATGTATCTCTGTGTGTTATCAAGCATACCGGATGATCCGAACGACAAGCCATACGATCCATCCCCTCACATGAATGGATTCAAATGGAAACATCATCCGATGCACCCCAAAGGTGTTGAAAAACAGATCCGCGAATTGATGAACGAAGGCGTGGATGTGTTTGTGAATCTCGTGGACGGCACCGCCGACGATCCGCTTTCGGGAATCGGACTCGTGACTCTCATGGAAAAACTCGGCGTGGCGTTCACCGGCGCGGATTCAACATTCTTCGATCCTTCGCGGCAGGAGATGAAATCCTATGCCAAGAAGTCGAACGTCCCTGCGCCGAATTGGGCGATGGTGGACAGAGTCGAAGATGTGGAGCGAGTCGCCAAGCGATTGCGCTTCCCGGTGTTGGTGAAGCCGCCTCACGGGTACGCGAGCGTCGGCATCACGCGCGAGTCACGCTGCGAGAACGTGGACCAGCTCAAAGTCCAGACCGGACGCGAGATCGAGCAGTTCGGTCGCGCGTTACTCGAAGAATTCATCGAAGGGCGCGAGTTCACTTGTCTTGTCGCGGAAAATCCCGATGACCCGAATACCCCGATCACCTTCAAGCCTGTGGAATTTATGTTCCCCGACGGCGAGACGTTCAAGCATTACGATATGAAGTGGGTGGATTTCCAAAAGATGTCGGTGGCGGCGGTGACCGATAGGCGCATCGAAAAAACGTTGCGCGAACAGACCGCGCGTTTGTTCAAATCCATGAACGGAAACGGCTATGCTCGCTGTGACTATCGCATGGCATCGGACGGCACATTGTATATGCTCGAGATCAACCCGAACTGCGGCATCTTCTATTCGCCCGAAGAGCCAGGCTCTGCGGATTTCTCGCTGATGAACGATAAAACGTACAACCATCACAAGTTCATGAAGTTGATCATCCGCTCCGCGCAAAATCGGCGTGACAATTTGATCGCCGCGAAGTTGTTGAAGAAGATGAAGAAGCGACGCGTGCCGGAGATGGCGTATTCGTAACAAGTGAAAAAGTGATCAGTGATCAGTAATCAGAGTGAGCGGACGGTTTGTCCGCTCATTTTGTTTATAATGAGCAAGGTGACAGTCAATTTTAAATTGACTGTCACCTTACCAAAGGAGATACGCTCATGAAACCAAATGCAAATGATTCCAAAGCCGAGGCTGAAAAGATCCTCGAAATGATGTACGCGCAAGGAAAAGCGCAATTCGGGAATGCGGTCAAGTCGTTCTGGCTTTACACCGACGATCTTTGCCCAGGTTGTATGGCGCGTCCTATAGACAAAATGAAATACAAAGGCAAAGACGCGCTATCCATCAATGGATTCATGTATCGTCCGCGCGGCGTGTTAATCGGATATTTCCTCTGCGACACCTGCGCCAACTACATCTTCAAAGAGGCGGCGAAGAACCCGTTCAAGCAAACGCCTCTCCACACCGATATCGAACGGAATCTGGCGGAAGCGTATCACAGGTATATGGCTTCGCTGGATGCGTGAGCGCGAAACAAAAAGTCCCTGAGACTAATCAGGGACTTCAATTTTTATATTTCAGTTATTTCTGGCACATGTTCATCTTCATACTTCTCGATAAGAATCCCTAAAACTTCCATCAGCGAAGCAAGCGGATGATCCTCATTTTCGCCTACCGTGTCAATCAAGTTATCAAGCAAACGAACAGCTTCCTGATATTCCTTTTCCGTATGAGGGAAGTACAGGATTTCGGATACAGTTGTCCATGCAGTTGCGGCATGCTCAATTTTGGTGTCCAACATGCTTACTCCTTCCAGTTGCCATCATCATATTCTTGATGAGTCAAAACAGCTCGAATATACACTTTTCGTCTATTGTAATGGATGGCGGCAATCAGGCGAAATTTATTACCGCCGACATTGAAAACTGTCAGTTTGCCAACCTTATCGGCGCTCGGAAAAGTCATCCTCAATTCTACGAAAGAATTGAACTCCTTGCCTTTCACCTCTTTGTACCAATGCTGTAAAGCAGATGTAGCGTTGGGGTGTTTATGGGCAAAGTCATTGAGACGCTTTCGGGTGATGATGTGCATGGGTCGGCAGTGTCAGTATACATCCAACCATTGGAGTGTCAAGCCTGCAATCCGCTCGCTTGTTTTATAATAGTGACAACATCCAGACAAGCCTCAAACAGATCGGAACGTTGAATGGGCAATTTCATAGAGATCATCCTATTGCTTGGCGAACAGTTGATAAATATTCAAGCACGGACGCCAGTTACACCGCAATCTGAAGAATTTAATCGCCGAGGATTCTTTATCTTTCGTGCTGTATTTATGGCTTTCGTTCTTATAGTGGCATCAATAGCCCCAGTGGGAGTCGTATTGATAGGATCCAAAGATGACAATTTTTCAACTGGATATCTTGGAATTTCTATTATTCTTGCCCTTTCAACAATTGCAGCTAGCATCTTTATTTTTCCTAAAGTTTCGTTATTGATGCGGCAATATTCAGTCATGCAATCTGTTCATGAGACAATAACTGTCGAAGACGATATTAAATACGAACTGGGAATTGAACTACTCTTATTTATCTTTACGTTTATACCAGTTGCCCACATTATCTTTTGCTCACTAACCATAGATCGAGCAACCAATATTTTAGAAATTACCAATTCTGCACGACAAAGAATTCGAAGGAACAGCGCAAATATTGCGGGATACGCCATCATGGTTTTTATGATCAATTCACTAATAGTTTCCTTAGCGTTACTGATCTTGGGTACAACAAGCCACTAACCGCTGATTGAAACTTTCGCTTAAATTTGCAATGTCCCTCATCACCGTCTCCTCTCTCTCCAAATCCTTCGGCGCGGACGATCTATTTTCTGGCGTCACGTTTTCCGTTGCCAAAGGCGCACGTCTCGCCATTGTCGGACCGAACGGCATCGGCAAGACGACTCTCCTGCGCATCCTCATCGGCGCCGACGAAGCCTCAGGCGGGACGATCACGCGCGCGAAGAATCTGCGCATCGGATATCTCTCACAGGAGGCAGACTTTGAATTGCAAGGCGCGTTGTGGGATGTATGCCTTGAGCCGTTCGCTGAGTTGATTCGCATGGAAGGCGAACTGAAAAAACTCGAAGGTGAGATGTCGGACCCGACGACGCGCGAACAGGCTTTGGTCCGATATGGAAACGTGCAACACACGTTCGAAGAGCGCGGCGGATACATGTATCCCATCCGCATCAAGCAAGTGCTCACTGGTTTGGGATTCGACGAATCCGATTTTCACATGTCGCTCGATCATCTCTCTGGCGGGCAACGCACGCGCGCGCATCTCGCGCGGTTGTTATTGTCGAATCCCGATCTGTTGTTGCTCGACGAACCGACGAATCATCTCGACATCAAAGCCGTTGAATGGCTCGAAAGTTATCTCACGCAATGGGACGGCGCGGCGATCATCGTTTCGCATGACCGATATTTTCTCGATCACGCTTGCAACGCGCTGCTCGAAATGGCGGTCAGCGGTTCGGAATATTATCGCGGCAATTACACAACGTATTTGAACGAGCGCGAGATCCGCTGGGCGCATCGCTTTGAAATTTTTGAAAGCGAAAAAGAAAAACTCGTCAAAGAGCTTGAATACATCAAGAAAAATATCGCGGGGCAAAACACATTGCAGGCAAAAGGCAAACTCAAACGGCTCACGCGCATCGTGCAAGCCATCGAGCAGGCGGGCATCGAAGCGGTCAACATGAATTGGTCGCAACTTGATGTGGAAACGACGCAATCGCCGTTCGGCGTCGAGGAAGCCGAGCGACGCGTCCGCGCGCTTCGTCCGCCGCAACGATCCACGCCCGATCTGCATTTGCATCTGCGTTCGACGAATCGTTCGGGCGATCTCGTCATCCGCACGAAAAATTTGAAGGTCGGATATCAAGCGGAAGACGGCATCCCCGAAAAATTTCTTTTCTCGACTCCCGACATCGAACTAAGACGACTCGACTGCGCCGCGTTGATCGGACCGAACGGCGCGGGCAAATCAACGTTCCTCAAGACGATACTCGGTTCTCTCGCCCCTCTGGCTGGTGAGGCGACTCTGGGAGCGAGTCTACACGTCGGCTACTTCGCGCAGGCGCACGAGGGACTCGACCCCGAGAAAACCGTTCTCGATGAGATCATCGCCGCGTCTGGGATGCTCCCGTATCAAGCGCGCGACTATCTCGGCAAATATCTCTTCTCTGGCGACGACGCCTTCAAACTTGTGTCCATGCTCTCAGGCGGCGAACGCGGACGATTAGCCTTAGCCAAACTCGCTTTGCAAGATACGAACTTGCTCTTGCTCGATGAACCAACAAATCATTTGGATATTCCCTCGCAAGAAATTCTCCAATCCGTGTTGGATTCATACAAAGGGACGATCCTGCTCGTCTCTCACGACCGCTATCTCGTAGACGCGCTGGCGACTCAGATTTGGGAGATCAATCCCGACGAATCCGAGATGACGGCATTTAAAGGTACATATTCTCAAATGAAAGAGGAAAGAGAGAAAGAAACCGCGCGACTCTTGGCAGCGCAGTCTCCAGTCTCTAGTCTCCAATCATCTAATTCTCCAATCTCTAATTCTCGCAAGTCAAAGAACACAGCCACGAAAGAGGAAAGAAGAAGAATCGCTCAATTGCAGGAACTTGAAAATTCCATCGCCGAACTCGAAGCGACGCTGGCGAATCTTGGCACGCAGTTGGAGAGTCCGTTCGTGAAGCCCGCCGAAGCCGCGAAATTGGGAACAGAATATGAACGCGTGCAAAAAGAGATGGATGTAAAGTTAGGCGAGTGGGAGAAGATACAAGGGTAGCCTTATGAAAATATCGTCTTCTCGAAAGCAACTAACCGCAATAATTACCTTTTTGCTTTTGGTCGTGATTAGCACATGCGCTTATTTAATTCAGGAAGGGTTTTGGGCAAACATCCACTCACAAGGGATGATGAGACTTGCGAAAGAAAATTGGGATAACAGAGAGTATTCCAGTTCGATATATTGGTATCGTGCCGCTTATTCAACTGCGCTTGAGGGTGGTTTGAGATGAGAGGTTTT
Source organism: Anaerolineales bacterium (assembly GCA_046328795.1). Lineage (GTDB taxonomy): Bacteria > Chloroflexota > Anaerolineae > Anaerolineales > Villigracilaceae > Defluviilinea. The sequence continues at coordinate 90,165 of JAXLVX010000004.1, forward strand.
TAAAATCTACACTTACCGAATTGGTAAATTTCGCGAACAAGGTAACTTGTCAGATGCACTAAATGCATGTTGGCAGGCAACCAACATATGGAATCAAGAAGGTGCCACCAGTTTTATGTGTGTAACAATAGAAGATGAGATTGCAAAACAGAAATAACCATGAAATTGTCTGGCGATTTATGAAAGATTGGACTACTATTAAAGAACGTTTCATGAAAGATTCTTTGCCTATTCGGCTGGGACATCTTGCCGCGAATCTAAGTCGAATTAAATCTTTCTCGACAAACGAAAATAGCCGTGAGGTGGTGGCGAGCCTGATTGACGAATCGAAAATGTTCATCGAATGGACAGCCGCACAGGCGGAGATCAACACCGCCGCTCTTATGGTGGATGTGCAAATCCAACTGGCTTTATGGCAAATTCGGTGGAACCATATTTGGTCCAACCCTTCTGAAAGAAAAAGAATCGCTGAACAATCTGGAATTTGGTCAAAGCAGATTTTAGAAGCGTCTGGTTTATTGAAATAATCTTGTCAATTTTCAGGAGTCACGGATGACCGAAACCAAAACTTGTCCAAAATGCAACGGCACGATGACTCAAGGCAGGATCATGAAATACAACGAATATTCCGCGCGCAACCAATACCTGTACGTCTTCGCGCCCGATGAGGATTCAGGACCCGATCTCTCCAAGATGTTTTCAGGAAAGCCGCTGTCGAAGGGTCGCAAAGCGCTGGTTGCATTTGCATGCGAGCAGTGCGGGTTCACTGAGTTTTATAGTCAGGCAACAGGGTAGATATACTCCATGGACAAACGCGTCAAATTCGATTTCGAAATAGACTTCACCAACGGCGGCGGGATTCAGGGACAGGATTTTCGGCTGGATATCGAAGGTGATGATATTTCGGATGACGAACTGGCTGAATACATCGTCAAAGATATGCGGCTGTTGATGGTGGGCGAAGTGCGCATCCTCAATAAGGAAATCATCTCGGAAGAACATAAACGTCAACAAACAACAAGCTCCCCAAACGCAACTACGCAATGAGGCAAGGCAGGATCATAGACTCTAGACAATGCTTTATGATCTACGGCTATTGCCATCGCCCAAAACAAGCGAGAGAGAGTGATTGAATGAAAAAGGCTGGAGATAATCGCTCCAGCCTTCAATTTCAGGGGTATTGACCAATACACTTATGCCGCTAATGCCAGCTCTTTAATCTTTGTGGCTTTCCGCTTTCGCATCAGGGACAACTTGATAGATCTTGCGCGGTTCCAAAGAAGCCTGATAGCCTCCGTTATTAATGCAAGCCACAAATTGGGAGATCGTTTTTTGAGTCATTTGGTTTCAAACAAAAAACAGATCCGCGCGCAAGGGCGGCGGCAGGTTGAGGAATCAGAAACCCGTTGTAATGGAAGGCGAAACCACGACCGCGAATTGCTCGACACGCTCAACGTGCAAGACTACGATCACGTCATCGTTCTGGCATACAGCACGCTGGAACAGCAAGAAGCGGATGCGAAGACTCTCGTCACGTTACTGCATCTGCGCGACATGGCGGAGAAAGATGAAACGCCGTTCTCCATTGTCAGCGAGATGCTCGATTTGCGTAACCGCGAACTCGCCGAAGCCACGCAAGTGGACGACTTCATCGTCAGCGAACACCTCGTCAGTTTGATGATGTCTCAGCTTTCAGAGAACGGCGAATTGTTCGGCGTGTTCACCGACATCTTCGACCCTGAAGGCGCGGAGATCTATCTCAAGCCGTAGGCGAGTATGTGACTCTGGAGCGCCGGCAACTTTTACACGGTGGTCGAAGCCGCTCGAAGGCGCGGAGAAACTGCCATCGGCTATCGGCAGGTCGCCCAGTCGAAAGACGCGGGGAAATCCTACGGCGTTCATACGAATCCGAAGAAGTCCGAAGCGGTTGTCTTTACATCCGAAGACAAAGTAATTGTCATTGCAGAAAATTAGCGATTGTCTAAACCGTGTAAGAACGCGCCGATTGGTCATTCTTACGCAACTCGCGCCTATATACAATCGTACACTGTAGTATGACCAAAGGAGGTCAAAGTGGAGATTCTAATTTTGATTGGTTTAGTTCTGGTAGGGATCGTAATCCTCGTCTTGCTTTCGGGAATCCGATTCATCCCCAACACGCGCATTGGTATCGTGGAAAAGCGATTCGGGCTTAAAGGCTCGCTCAAAAGCGGATTCATCGCGCTCAATGGCGAAGCGGGTTTTCAGCCGAAGGTCTTGCGCGGCGGTTTGCATTACCTGATTCCAATCCAATATGTGGTGAGGCTGGTTCCGCTCGTGACCATTCCGCAGGGGAAGATGGGCTACATCTTCGCGCGCGACGGCAAACTGCTCGAACCCACGCAAGCGCTTGCCGCGAATGACGTGGCGTTCGATTTTCAAGACGTGGAAGGCTTCCTCAAAAGCGGCGGACAGCGCGGACCTCAACGCCGCGTCTTGCGCGAAGGAACGTATGCCATCAACCTCGTCCAGTTCATCGTGCTGACCGACGAGCGTGTCTACTCGATGCCGCTATCTCGTGAAGAGATGGCAGTTATTCAGGGCATGGCGACCGTTATCGCGGAACGACATGGATTCGTGCCGGTCATCATCAAAGACACCGACGATAAGATCGGCATTGCTACGGTCCACGATGGGCCCTCGCTCGCGCAGGGTGAGATCATTGCGCCTGTTGTCGGCGATAATCCGAAAGAAGATGAGACGTATCACAATAAATTCCAAGACCCCGATAAATTCTTGAAGGCAGGCGGCTTCCGCGGACGCCAGTTGCAGGTTTTGGTGGAAGGCACGTATTTCGTCAACCGCTTGTTCGCCACAGTGGAAATGATCCAAAAGACGATCATCGAAGTGGGCAATGTGGGCGTGGTCGTTTCGTACACCGGCGCGGCAGGCGAAGACCTTTCCGGCAAGGAATATCGTCACGGCGAGTTGGTGGCGCGAGGTCAACGCGGCGTGTGGGAGGAAGCCCTTCTGCCCGGCAAGTACGCCTTCAACACCTACGCGGGTAACGTGGTTGCCGTGCCGACGACCAACTTCATCCTCAAATGGATTCGCAACCAGACGGGCGCGCATAAATTCGACGAAAACTTGAGCGAAGTTTCGCTCATCACGAAGGACGCGTTCGAGCCGTCATTGCCTTTGTCCGTTGTCGTTCACATTGACTATCAAAAAGCGCCGCTGGTCGTTCAGCGCTTCGGCGACATCAAACGCCTCGTCGAACAAACCCTCGACCCGATGGTGGCGGCGTACTTCAAGAACATCGGTCAGACTCGCACGCTGATTCAACTGTTGCAGGAACGAAGCGACATTCAGCGTATCGCCAGCGAGGAGATGAAAGAGAAGTTCAGGCACTACAACCTCGAACTCGAAGAAGTGCTGATCGGCACGCCCTCCTCGCCCGCCGATGACGTTCAGATCGAGACCATCCTCACGCAGTTGCGCTCGCGCCAGATCGCGGCGGAACAGATCGAAACGTATGACCGGCAGGAAAAAGCCGCGGTGAAAGAACGCGAACTCCGCGAAGCCGAAGCCCGCGCCGAAATGCAAACGAACATGACGCAGGCTGAACTCAACATCGAAATTCAGTCGAATCAGGGTAAAGCCGAATACCAGCGGTCAATTCAACAGGCTTCACAGATCCGCGCATTGGCAGAAGCGGAAGCCGAAAAGGTCGCGCGTATCGGTATCGCGCAAGCGCTCGCCACCGAGGAACAAGTCCGCGCGTATGGCGGACCGCAATTCCAAGTGACTCAAACTGTGTTGAATCGTTTTGCCGAAGCGATCCAGCAATCGAAAGTGGACGTTGTCCCCCGTGTCGTCGTCGGCGCGGATAAAGAGAGCGGCTCGGGCAACATCATGGAAGCCCTGCTCGCTATGCTGCTCTCTGACCGCTTCGGCGCATTATCAAATGAAGCGCAAAGCAAACGCTCGGAGGAGGCGGAGCAACTCCGCTCTGAAATTCGGAAGAGTATGACCAGCACGAGTAAACCAGATAAAGACAAGAAAGCATAAACCAAAAGAGCGACCCGATCGGGTCGCTCTTCATCATTCTGAACAAACACAATGGGCAGGCGCATACAGGTCTGCCCTATTGTTTTGCCCGTTTTCGGCTTTGTTTGTGTTTGTACATCGCGTCATCTGCCTGAGCAAGAAATTCTTCCATCGAAATTTTTGACGCGGCATCCGCCCGGATGACTCCCATACTGAAGGCTAAGGCATGCTCAGCGTCAACTTGCCGGTTGTATCCATCAACGTTGCCTTGCAAACGCGACCGCATCGTATCGAGGTCGCTGTGAGTCGCGTCAACGATCAGAGCGACAAATTCGTCGCCGCCCAAGCGCGCAACAACGTCCGAATCGCGGAACGTCTCGGTTAAGATCCGGGCAAAACCCGCCAGAGCCGCATCCCCTCCGGCATGACCGAACATATCGTTGATCTGCTTCAGGCTGTCGAGGTCAATATAAAATAGGGAGGACGAATAATTCGCCTGCCGTGCAAATTTCAGCAAGCTGGTCGCCAGGATCATGAAGCCGCGGCGGTTGTTCAACCCTGTGAGACCGTCTATCAGCGACAAGTTTCGCAAGCGTTCGTTGGCGTCTTCGAGTTCGGAAACCTTTTCATAAAGTTTATCTGCCAGCAGTTGTAAATGATCGCGTTGGAGTTGACCGGTCTGAGGCAGACGCGAGGGTGTTGTTGGGTTCTTGAGCGCATGAGTCACCGCTCGCAAGATCGCTTGCGGCTCAGCCGGTTTCCGAAGGATGTGCGAAACTCCGCTGGCGCGAGCTAATCGGTGAACCTCAGTCTCATCGTAATTAGCGGTATGGAAGATGACCGGGATCCCGGTCAAAAGAGGCTCGGCGCGCAAACGCCGCACAAGAGAAAAACCATCCATATTCGGCATGAGGATTTCGGTAATGATCAAGTCGGGGATTTCGACACGCGCCACATCCAACGCTCGAGCGCCGTCTTCCGCTTCGATTAGCCGGTAGCCATAATTTCCCAGCAATGTAATATAAGCCCGGCGGTCGGTTGGATTTTTGTCAACGATGAGGATGGTAGCCATAATTTCCCGCGCAGATGAAGAGTGACAGCGCAGTTATTGCGCGAACGGGAACTGGTCTAACAGGTCCCAGCGTTCAGCGCCCTTCTGCACGGTCCATTCGAAACTTCGAATTGTGAACGAAATCCCCTCACCGGTCCCGAATGTCGGGTCTTTGATCTGCGGCGTCGTATTTTCCGGCAGGTCAACGATCTTGATGTGGGGCAGCCAATCGCTAGACGCGTAGGGATACGCCTCGAATCCCATTTCCTGAGCAATTTGAGCAAGCTCGTTGTAGAGGTTTTCCAACGCCGGCGTTTTTTCCGCCAACAGCCATAGCCTGCCGCTTTGGTTGTGCACATTCATCCGGGCAATGCTCCTGACCCTGATCTCGAGCGGAGATAACGTCCGCGCGTAGTTCGAGAGGCGTTCTTTCAACGCGGGGAAATCTCCCACCTTGCGAATTGCCTGAACGGTCAGATGAATATCAATGATCGGCGTCCCATTGATCAGACGGGCGGTGTCTTCTGAAAGTTTAAATAACTTGGGGTAATCGTCGCTGTCGGGGCGGACAATGATGAAGGTTGATGTGCCGTCTGATGATGACAGGTTCATGATTTCCGTCTCCTTCAAGCGATTCCTGTATAAATCCACGTGCGCTTCGTCAATGCTTCCGCCGACGCCATAATTCCATGCGAGCAACCCGTTGCTTCTGTCTTTTTCCCAAACCGCGCGAAGCCGGTCTTCCAGATCGGTCGGATGGTCGGTGGTTGACGCGATTTTGAATTCGTCTCCCGCCCGCTCCGAGCGAAACAGAAGAAATCCTTCATCTTTTGGAAAGTGCTTGATCAGCACGTTCGAGAACCGTCTCAGATCCTGGTCTATAGCGGCGCTTCCGTAGCGCGCGTTACCCTCGTGCATGTTAAGCATATCCGTCAGCGCGACGCAATGAATAGTTTTATTCTCGAGGTACCACCTTGCGCCCAATCCATTGAGAGTGCCTGTGAGCGGCTCGCGGGTGACAACGCCTTCCACAACACTCTGCGTAACCCGGACTTGTTCGACCACTTGCTGCTCCAGGTTCACCGGCAACTTCAACAAGCAGATTTTATCTATAAGCCTTTCATAGGGCGTGTTAAACTCATTCCAACTTTGATGGAGATTGTTTTCCTCCATGTGCGCGGGGATCTCGGTGTGGCTTTCTAAGATCGTCTGTCGGATGACAATGGGTCTGAATGTCCGGCGTTGTTTTTGAAGTTCGTTCTCCGCTTCGGTTTCTGTCATCCCCGCGCCGAAGTCCCACGTCAGGAGCGAGTCTTGCTCTTGATCCATGTATAACTTCAATAACAAGTGTTTGATCTCTTGCGGCGTTTTCGATGTGGACGTGATGCGGAATTCATCACTGCCCGGCGACCTGCGGACAAAGTCGCCTTTGTCGGCGGTAAAGATGGACATAAATTGGAACGCCAGTTTATGCAGTTCCACATCCACAGCCGCCGCGCCATAGACCTTGTTCGCCTGCCGCAGATCGTAAATATCCACCTTTGCCATCCCCTTACGCTCCACCGGGATAAGCCATTTTTCCGCGCGCAAGTTGAGGGCGTGAGTCACTTGGTCGTACAGCGCCAGAGTCTTGGCATTCTTCAGAACGCCGGAAAGGGCGCTCTTCAACGGTTGAAGTTGGGCTTCCTCGATCGGCAAAGCCTCGAACAAGATCTCCAACTCTCTGAAGGCTTGCAGAAAAATTTTTTGTTCGTTATCCATGCGATTATAGATACGCCGCCAACTGCGGATGTAACTTCACGATCCTTTGCTGAAGTTCCTGCGCCAGCCGAATCTCGTGCTGCATCCCTTGGCGTTGAAACCCGCCCATCGATTCGGTGACCAGCGCCAGCGCGGTTTTTGGGTCGGCTTTCGTTTCGAGATACACCGTGGCAAGCCCGAATTGACCGCGCGCGAGTTCATCTACCCTGCCAAATTCATTTGCAGACTGGATACCTTCCTTGAAGTAACGCTCTGCGTCCTCGAATCTTTTTTCCTGAAGCGCGACAGACCCCAGCCCGTTGAGCGCGTAACTGACGTGACGTATCGGGTCTTTCCGGATCGGATCCTGCCATGACTTCAACGCTTTTTGATACCATTCTCTGGCTTTCTTGACGTTGCCGCGTTCATTTTCAAGATCGCCGAGGCCGAACTGCGCGAAGCCCACGCTATAGATCCCGTAATCGTCATCGGCAAATTTTTCGCTGGCAACGAGCGCGTCCGTCAACAATTGTTCCGAACGCTCGAAGTTCCCCAGACGAAGTTCCACGGTGCCGGTCAAACGCTGCGCCGCGGCGATCAACAACACATCTTGCGTGATCGTCGTTGCCGATAGCGATTCCTCCGCCCAACGCAGCGCCCGCAGATAATCGCCCTGATAGAAATAGATCCAACTGATGTTGCGCGCGAACGTGCTGACCGATTTCCAATCGGAGAGCAGATTCGCCGCGCGTAATGAAGCGTGCGCGAGCGTGAGACGGTCATACCAGTAGGCGCGCTGCCATAGCACGCTCCCGAACTGAGCGCCGATCTGCACCAGCATTTCAGCGATGCCTTGTGTTTTCTTGGGCAAGGAGCCGGTATTGGGTAGTTTTCTCTGTATGGATTTGTAGCACCATTGCGCGGCGCTTAGGATGTTGTTACGGTCCAACAGAAGTTTGTCGTACCCGCGCCACTCGGTGAAGTCGCTCCGTTGCGAGATCAGCGCGGTGCAATACTGAGCGATCTTCAGCTCAGCCTGTTGAATGAATTTGCGGTCGCCGGCAAATTGCGTGCGGACGAACCTGCGCGTGAGAGGCAGAATGCTGAAGTAATCGCGGTCCGGCTCGTGTTCAATGAGGGTGAATTGCAGTAAATCGCTGACGGCGATCTCGAAAGCGTCATCGTCTTCGATGCCTGAGATTTTTCTCAGCGCTTCTCTCGAGACGGCTTCAGGCTGTAAAGCGAGGATGTACAGCAATTTCTTTTCGTTGTGATGCCGCAGCAGATTCCAACTATGATTGAAGCAATATTGCAGGATGGGAATCTCCGAATCCATGCTCAATTTATCCAGCACTTGCGCGGCGGAATACCCCAGCACGGCGATCTGTCCATGCACCCATAACAGCGCGAGAGGGAGACCGCCTGTGAGCTCGGCTACATATTTATTTTGTTCTTTGGTCAGTTGAATATTCTTCTGCTGGGCGTCCCACTCCAGCAGGGCATTGCTTTCATCGGAGGATAAACCTTGTAAGCGGATGATCTGTCCCTCGGTGACTCTTTCGCGCGAGGTGACGAGTACTTTGAGAGTGATCGGCGAACGCCGTAAAAAGTCGAGGATGTCGCGTTGCTCGGTTTTGGAGAGCGACTCGAAATTGTCCAGAACAAGAAGCGTGGTGCGCCGCGCCAGCAAGTTGTACGCCTGCTTGATCTGATCCTGAATTGGCATGTTCCCGATGGTGGGGTTGCCCAAACTCGCGCCGATGGTGATGAGGATGTCTGAAAGCGATTTGGCTTCCGGGATGATCGGCTCGATGCCGTGAAGCGTAAGCACAGACTCTTTCGCCGAGATCCAAATGACAGATTCGAACAGGTCTTCCTCGATACAACGATAACTCAGCTCGATGGCAAGCGCGGATTTCCCCATGCCGCCGATCCCCTCAATGCCGATGATGAATGTGCGGCTGTTGGGGTTGAGCGATTGCAAGACGGTCTTGATCTCTTGTTCGCGCCCCACAAAATAAGGGCGCCTCGGCAGGTTCGCAAACGAACTTGCTTTTTCAGGTCTGCCGCCGGAGGTTAATCCCTCGATCTCTTTGGTGTAACGGGCAATGGCATCCCGTTCCATGGTGGCGCTGTTGATGAGGTGCAGCGGCTGATCGGCGCCGTACATCGCAAGCATCTCTTCGAGCGCGTAGAGATTCTTTTTATGGAGTTCGATCATCCTCTCCCGATGATTGATATCTTCCTTATCCATAGTTCGCCCTCGATTTACTCGATAACCTGAATATCCTTGTTATACACCTTGGAAAGAACCGCCTCAAGTTGTTTGATCGTTTCGATCATGGCGTCTTCCGCCTCGGACATATTATGCACGATGATCGGAGGCACGAGCGCGCTTCCCCATTTTGCATATTGTTCTTTCGCAATGTGATAATTCCGCGAGTACGTTTCCAACAGCCTCACCAAATGCTGAACCTCCGCCTCGTGATTCTTCCACACGATCTCATCCACTTTGGCAGAAACCAAATCCTGTTTCACCTCCGCCTTCGCTTCCGGCGCGGGGAGAGATTCGGCTTTCGGTTGGATCTCCTCTGCTTGATCGGCGGGCGCGTCTTTTGCCTTGCGCCGTTCGCGGCGCTCTTCTAAAATTTTGCGCCCCTCGTCAAACAAGAAGTCAATGGCTTTCAACAAGACCGGGAGTTCAAACGCGTCTAACATGGCACCTCCTTTTGATTCAGTATAGCACAGGATAGAATGAAAGGCTGGTGAAACCGCCGTAGAACGATGATATTTGCCCTTACAATTTTGCACGAATCAACTTTGCGTTTTCCACCACGCGCGGATGATCGCCATGCAAACACAGCGTATCCACCTTCACTCGCTTCCCTTCGAACAAAACCCCATCATGAATTAATTGGTTCGCATGCGCGGCGACCTCTTCCGGCGACTCGATGATCGCGTTTGATTCTTTGCGCGAGACTAACGTCCCGTCGAGATTGTAGCGGCGGTCGGGGAATCCCTCGTTGGCGACTCTCAACCCCACTTCGACTCCCGCCTCAACCGACCTTGAGCCTGCCAGCCCGACTAAAATTAATTCGCTCTTGAAGTTTTTCACCGCTCGCGCGACCGCCCTCGCCAGCGGATACTCACTCGCCGCCTGATTGTATAACGCTCCATGCGGCTTGACGTGGGTCAACCGCACACCCTCGGCTTCCGCGATCGCATCCAACGCGCTGACCTGATCCAGAATCAACGCTTCGACCTCCTCCAGCGGCAGAGTCATCTCGCGCCGACCGAACCCCTCCACATCCAGCCAACTTGGATGCGCGCCAACCTTCACGCCGAATTTTTTCGCCAGGCGCACCGTCTCGCGCATCGTCCTTGCGTTCCCAGCGTGGTATCCGCACGCAATGTTCGCGGAGGTGATGTATGGCATGATAAGTTCATCATTGCCGATGTTTTCGCCCATGTCGCAGTTGAGGTCAATATTCATTGTTGCAATTTTCCTCGGTGGTCGAGTAGCGCAGTTGGTTGAGTAGCGAGCGCAGTTTGCGAGCGTATCGAAACCAAGCGCGTATCGAGACCACCACGCCGTAAAGCAATTCTTGTTTCGAGTCACCTCTTGCCAACCTTTGGTCTCGATACGTCCCGCGACGCTTCGACTTCGCTAGCGCTCCGCTCAGCGCGCGCGGGACTACTCGACCAACGGAACATTACTCCTCGATAGTTTCTCCACCCCAGCCATCAACTCTCGATATTTCTTCTGCGCCTTCGCTACAGTCGTCTCTCGAAATCGGATTTTACTTTTATTTGGAACGCACTGCGCGAGCAACGGTAAATCCGCGCTGGTAACTGTTCCGATCTTTGGGTAGCCGCCCGTTGTGGGAGAGTCTGCCATCATCACGATGGGCTGTCCACTCGCAGGGACTTGGACCGCGCCCATCGTCATGCCTTCGGAGATGAGCTCGGTCTTGCGTTTGTGAATTAACGGCGGACCCTCGAGGCGATAGCCCATGCGATCGGAGGTTGGGCTTACCGTATATACTTGCGACATAAATGTCGCGGTACTTTCGGCGGTGAAATATTTTTCTTGCGGACCCATGATGACATCAAGAACAGGATTATCGCTATATGCCGGTCGCGCCGACGCGGGAAACGTCCGCGCGGCGAGTTCACTTGAAGCGCGTGACGACTTGTCCGCTTTCAGTATGTCGCCGACTTGCAAACGCCTGCCGTCGAGTCCGCCGAAGTGGGCGCGAAGGTTGGTCGAAGCCGAACCCAGCCTGCCCTGAGTCTGAACGCCGCCGACGAGGGCGAGATACGCCCACATGCCGGAGTCCAGTTTTGTGAGGCGAATCGTCCAGCCTGCGCGAACGTAGTACGAACCCCAAAGAGGGAAATCCCAAATGTAAACCGAGAGGTCGAAGCCCGCGCCAGCGACGGCGATGACGCAATCGCTCAACGCGCGAAAGGCGATGTCGCCCAGACCGATCTCGATGGCGGCGTGATGCGGCGCGTTGCCGAGGAGCGCGTTCGCGGCGCGGAATGCAAACGTATCCATCGGACCCGACGATGGCACGCCGAATTTTTTCCAGCCGACGCGGCCCGCGTCTTGAATTGTGGCAAGCCCGTTGGCTTCGACGATTTCGAGAGTCATTATTTTTCTACCGACCTGACAGTTTTAAAACGGGACGCAGAAAAACGCAGATGACCGCAGATTTTTTTGCAAGCCACTCTGAAAAATCCATCAGTATCAGCGTTTTTCAGCGTTTATCTGCGTCCAAAAAAACAAACTGTTAGGTTGCTAGTTGTTTTTCAACAATAAATTTCACTTCATCGCCCGGCGAAAATAAAAACGGCGAATCGGATTCGGGATCGAAAAGTTTCAACGGCGTCCAGCCGATGAGATGCCAGCCGCCGGGCGAGTTGACCGAATAGATTCCTGTTTGCGAGCCAGCGATGGCGACTGTGCCAGCAGGGACTTGCGCGCGCGGCGTTTCGAGGCGCGGCATCACGAGCGCGTCGTCGAGTTTTCCCAAATATGGATAGCCCGGCGTGAAGCCCATCATGTACACCGTGTAGATGGTTTCGCTGTGGATTCGAATCACATCTTCGACGCTGAGATGAAGATGACGCGCGACCGATTCGAGGTCAATGCCATGTTCGCCGCCGTATCGCACCGGGACTTCGACTCTCCGCCTCCGCTCACGGTGAGGCTGACGCGGCTTTCGTGAAGCGGATTCTTCCACTTCAACTATTTTTTCTTGCAAAGCGTTTTTGATTTGCGCGAACGAAAGAATCAACGGATCGTAATGCACAAGCAGCGTCGCATACGCGGGGACGGTTTCAATGATCCCGTTGATGGGGGAATTTGCTAATCGTTCTACCAGCGCGTGAACTTTTCGATTTATCGTGAGGTCAATCTCACTCCCCAACCGAATCAGCGCGGACGAGTCGCCGAGCGGAACGATCTTCGGTTTCATTTTTTTAAACACAAAGGTCACGAAGGAACACAAAGTTTTCTAATTGAATTCCCTGCGCAAGCCGCGTGGTCAAAGAATTCATTTCTCGAAGACGCTAACGCTTTCGATGTGATACGTTTGCGGGAAGAGGTCGAACGGCGTCACGTCTGTTAGTTTGTATCCGCCAGCGATCAATCGAGCCGCGTCGCGCGCCAGCGTGGACGGGTCGCAGGAAACATACGCGATTCTCTGCGGCTTCAATTGGACGATGGCGTCCAGCGCGTGACGTTCGATCCCCGCGCGGGGAGGATCAACAATGGCATAAGACAAATTGGCAATTTGTCCTACCAAGCCCGGCAGAACTTCCTCCGCAGTCCCTTCGTACAATTCCACGTTGTCGAATTCGTAGAGGTTCGCTGTGAAATCCTCGCAAGCGGATGGGGATGCTTCAACGCCGATCACGCGTCCGCACTTGGGGGCGAAGAACGCGCTGAAGAGACCAACTCCGCAGTAGAGGTCGAGTAAAGTCGTAGACATGGAAACAGGTAAACACGTAGACAAGTGTTCGACCATCTTCCCTGCCATGGCCGTGTTCACTTGGAAAAACGACGCGGCGGAGACTTTGAAGTCGCGGTCAAGCACGCGGATGAGGATGTGATCGTTGCCCGCAATGACGACGGAATTCCCTTCGTAGACGTGTGCGACGGAAATCTCCGCTTCGATCTCGAGTTCGGGCGGCTCCGGCGAATCCGATTCGAGGATCAACATCATGTCGTCATCTTTCCCCGCGCGAAGCGATACACGCTCAATGTCTGTTTCAGGCTCGAATTCGAGTTGACGCCAAAAAGCGTTGATGGACGATTCGGGGAGATGACATTCAGTGATTGGAATTATCTTGTTGGAGTTGGGCGCCTGAAAACCAATCTTTCCACTTTTATCCAACGAGAATTGAATGTGGTTGCGATAGTTCCATGGATTGGACACGCAACCATCGGCTTAACGGGCGGATTCTCTATCTTGCCGATGCGCTTGAGTTGGTCAATCAGAATTTCGGTTTTGATCTCAAGTTGTTTTTCGTAGGGAAGATGCTGGTAATGACAGCCGCCGCATTCACCGAAGTGTTTGCAGCGGGGTTGAATTCTGTCTTTGGAGGATTCGAGAATTTGGAGAATTTCCCCACGCGCGAAATTTTTCTTCTCCTCCACCAACCTCACGCGGACTTTTTCTCCCGCTACCCCGAACGGGACAAAAATTGCGCGACCGCCTGTCCCCGTTAGGGGGTCGGGCAATCGCCCCATCGCGTCGCCGCCGTAGGTGTGTTTCTCAAGTTGAATATCGAAAGTATCAGGCATAATCATAAAAAATTACTGCGTACTGCGTATTACGTAATACGAAGCACGCAGTACGAAATCTCGTGAAGCGTCTTTTGCGGCGAGGCTTATTTTTTCAAGTACTCTTCCATCGCCGCGAGCAGTTTCTCGATGTCTTCCATTTGGATCTCGCCCATGTGCGCGATGCGGAACGTGGATTCCTTGATGGGACCATACCCGCCTGCGATTCGCATTTCCCTTTGCTTGAGGAAGGTGTTCAACTCTGAGACGTTGATACCGCGCTCGTTCTTGATCGTCGTCACGGTTTGCGAGCGGTAGCCTGCGGGCGCGTACATCGAAAGGTCATGCGCGTCTGCCCACTCTTGCACGCGCTTCGCCATCGCGGAATGACGCGCGAAGCGATTGTCGAGTCCCTCGGCGAGGATGCGGTCGAGTTGAAAGTCGAGCGCATAAATGAGCGACATCGCCGGGGTTGCGGGAGACGAATCTTTCAAGCGATGCTTTTCCATGCGGACGAGGTCAAAGTACCAGCCGCGATTCTCGACCGATTTGGCTTTTTCCATCGCGCGGTCTGAGACGGCTCCCAGCGCGAGACCCGGCGGAAGCGCGAGACATTTCTGCGACGAGGTGAGAACCATGTCGAGTCCCCATGCGTCCATTTCGATCTTTGCGCCGCCGAGGGAGGAAACTGCGTCCACAAAGATCAACGTGTCTGGCGAAATCGCGCGGACCGCCTCCGCAATTTCTTTCACGGGATTCTGCAACCCGGTCGAAGTCTCATTGTGGACGACGGTCAGGGCTTCGAATCCGCCGCGCTGGACCGCGTCAGCCACCACGTCGGGTGAAGCGGGTTTGTCCCAGTCGAAAGAAAGTTTCTCGACATCCTTTCCATTGGAAACTGCGACTTCGTACCAACGATCCGCAAACGCGCCGTTGACGATGGAAAGCGCTCGCTTGTCCACGAAGTTGCGAATCGCGGCTTCCTGCAAACCTGTGCCGGAAGAGGCGCTGAGGAACACGCGATACTTCGTATAAAAAAGTTGCTGCGCTTTTTCAGAAGCGCGGCGGAAGATGGCTTCGAACTCTTTGCTTCGGTGAGGAAGCATCGGCGCGGCTTGGGCTTGCAAGACTTCATCCGCAACGTCAACAGGACCGGGGACAAACATGCGCGACATAGACTCTCCTCAACCGCAAAGATCGCAAAGGGCGCAAAGAAAATAAAATCTTCGCGTTCGTAGCGCGCTTGGCGGTTAATCTAAATTATTTCAGAAAGAACGACAACACGATCAACGCGACAATGAAGAATCCAGCCAGCGTTCCGATCCGCGCCAAATCTTTTTTGACGTAACTGTAATCGGGGTTGAATTCCGCGCGGCTCTGCGATGAAGCCATGTTCACGATCGGTCTTTTGTTTCTTTTTGCCATTTGATACTCCTTTTTGTTTAAAGTGGTGGTCGAGTAGGTCGAGGCGATAGCCGCGACCGTATCGAGACTACAATTTTCATTTGAAAAAATATTTTGCTCACTGATACTCTGGTCTCGATACGCCCTTCGCAACAACCGCTCAGGGCTACTCGACCAGCGTGTTAAACAATTAATTCTGCAACCTTCCAAACACAACGATACGCTCATCATTAACCAAATACGGGTAACACGAGATCAACGTCACCGTTGGGCTTCCCGTGCTTGCCATCACTTCCACCGCCGTCGGCTCGACGACCGCCGTGCGATCCACCACATACACATATTGCCGCTGTTGAGTGTACACGATGATCTGATCGCCCGGCACAAGTTTATCCAAATAGCGGAACAACTCGCCGTACACATCGTTGTGCGCGGACAAAATCACATTGCCGTTATCGCCCGGGTTCGCCGAAGCCAGATTTTGCCCAACTCCTTTTTTGAGTTGTTCCCAACCATCGCCTTGCACGATGGGCGCATCCACGCTCAAGGCGGGGATCTGCAAACGGATCGCCTGATCGGGCGCCGACGTGGGGATCGGCAGATTCTCCAGCGACTGCACCATCGGTCGCAGATGCTCGGGAATCTCCTCGACGTTCGGTCGCGTGTTTCCCTGCGCGTCGGGCGGCAGATGTCCCGACGGCAACACCACCGCCATCACCAACGGCGTCGGCGTCAACTGCACCTGCACAAAAGCAGACGCGACCTCCTTATTCAGATCGCGCAACACTCCAAAACCGCTGATGAGGACTCCGACGAGTCCCACCACCGCGAGGACTTCCACCGCCAACAGGACACGATCCATCACCCGTCGGCGCTTCGACTCCGGAACTTGGGGCTGGTCGCCGGTTTCCTCAAGCGTCTCTACCACCGGCGCAGACGACTCGAGTGCGTCAGGCTCCACTACAACAACTCTGCCTGTTCTTTTAAAATGCTCCAGCCGTTCACGCCGCGCGCCGCGCCGTTTTTCGATCAACAAGCGGCGTAATTCTTCTACGGATAGATCTTCGGGGGATTTTCTTCGAGCCATTGCGGTTGGGATTATACCGCATGGCTTGTATCGAAAAGTGGTTTGTTATATACTATCGTAAGGTAAACATGGATGACTTAAAGGAATATCGAAATCAACTCATTGCCGCAGAGCAAAAGGCTCAGGATGATTTTGACAAAACGATTTTGTCTCTATCAAGTGGTGCCCTTGGAGTTTCTTTTATTTTTCTAAACGACATCATAGGTGATGTACCTACTTGCACTTCCTTATTAATGACAGCATGGGTGAGTTGGGCTTTAAGTTCAACTTCTGTTTTAATCTCTTTTTACGTAAGCCATAAGGCTTTGCGTCATGCCATCAATCAAGTTGACTCCAAGAAGATAAGAGAAGAACACCCTGGTAGTTGGTACGATAGATTTACAGAGTTTCTCAATTGGTTCAGTCTAGCACTATTTGTTATTGGTTTGTTCTCTATGATTTGGTTCATAAAATTGAACCTGGAAGGCTAATATGCCAGATGATGATAAAACCAAAGATTTGTATGAAGTTCAAACGCCCAAAGAGAAAGGAGAACGGATAGAGGAACTTGGGCAAAGAGTTATTCCACCTCCACCTTTGGATAAAGTAATTGGTGATGCAACCAAAGGGCAAAGAGTTCCCCCTCCGCCACCGTCATCTTCTCCAGATGCCCAGCAATCTCCCTCGCAAGCCACACCAGTTTCGCAAGAAACCCCACAAACACCCTCATCACAAGCACCAGCTTCTTCTCCATCACAAGAAACTCCGACCCCTCCAGCAAGTGATGACACAAGTCAAAGCAAAGGCAGTGAAAGTTAGTTAATCCACTGCCAAAACCGTATCAAGTAAAGAAAATGATTAAATACGAAGTAATTATATACTGGAGCGAGGAAGATCAATCTTTCATTGCAGAAGTGCCCGAACTCCCAGGCTGTATTACGGATGGCGCGTCTACACAAGAGGCGCTTGCAAACGTAGAAGTGATCGCACGCGAGTGGATCGAAACCGCTCGCGAACTGGGAAGGGAAATCCCTGAACCCCGCGGCAAGCTAGTCTACGCCTAGGCATTGTCATTTCTGGAGCCTCTCGTTATAATGTCAGTCCTTCGGGCGGGTAGCTCAGCTGGTTAGAGCACACGCTTGACATGCGTGAGGTCGCAGGTTCGAGCCCTGTCTCGCCCACAGAAACCATTCCTTTCGAGGAATGGTTTTTATTTTCTTGACCTTTGAAGATGTGATGTATAAACTCCCGTTATGCGCTCAAAAAGATAGGTGTCATTGTATGTGACAGAGCAAACTCCGTGATAATCGTCCGTGATCCGTTGAAGTTTTGAGCGTGGATCGAATTGGGTCTTTTGAAATTGCCGAGTGGAACAATTCAATTGATTTACCCACCATTTGATCATCCGAGATTCAAACGACCGCGCGGCTTCGGTTAGATGAAGCCGCAAAGTAAACTCTGTCCTGTCAACAGCATAGAGTTTTTCCATAGCCCACAGGAAATACTTCAAAACAGCGGGATCGGTGTTGGCAATCTGAACTCGATTGCCCGTCTTATCTCCTTCACCAAGATAGAGCATGGCGAGAGCCAATTCATGGACTGCAGGGTTGTCAGGAATGGACAATGCGATACTTTCCCCTATTTGATATGCCTGTTTCCTCGCTTTTTGAAATCGTTCTTTGTTTACCTTTCGAGCCTTCGCCACGAAGGTCGTTTGGTTATCCTCGATATGTTGTTGAATCCTCTGCTCTTGTTCGAGAGTCAAGGAAATATGCTTGAGCCAATTCGACAGGGTGCTTTTACTAACGCCGATTTGTTCTGAAATTTCGTTGTAAGAGTATCCTCGCTCACGGCGAAGTCTCTCTGCCAGCAGGCGTTTTTCAGATTTCCCTTTCATATTTCACTCCCAAACGAACGTATTGTATTTTTGAGTGGTTGTGATTATAATCTCGCTTGTTCATAGTAAAAACGCATTGACCGAGACGAGTATGTGGTCACATCCCTGACAGGGAGAAGAGAACGAAGATTGAGAGTCTCTTCAAGGGAGGTCCGCAGAAAACCACTCGCGAGCGTTGAGTTGAAAAGTGATCAGTGAAAAGTGATCAGTGAGTAAGCGAAACGGGTTGCTCCGTTAGAGGCTGAAGAGATGTGCGACAAAATTAATTTTGTCGTACAAATCGGGTGGAACCGCGTGAATCAAATTCTCGCCCCGTGTGTGGGCGAGTTTTGTTTTTAATTCGCCCTACTCGTACCGCGACATTTATGTCGCCTGCACTTGCGAGATAAACCTCGCAATACAAAAATCCAAAAGGAGATCGCGATGACTGAAGACGACACTTACACTCATCAGCGACTCGGAGGATTTGCTATTGCTTCCCTCTGAGGCGCGGAAAAATTCGAGGAAGCAGTAGCAGGTAAAAATCAAGAAAGGAAACGAAAATGTCACAACAAGTTCAAGAAAAATATGAAGAGTCGAATCTCTATAAGATTCGTCACTCTGCCGCGCATGTGATGGCGCAGGCGGTGATGGAGATGTTCCCCGATGGGAAGATCACGATCGGTCCGCCTGTGGAGAATGGGTTCTATTACGATTTCGATCTGCCGCGCAATCTCACGCCTGAAGATCTGGAAGCCATCGAAAAGCGGATGAGACAGATCGTGCAAGGCAAACACGAGTTCAAGAAGACGGTCATCTCGGCGGAGGAGGCGAAGAAGATTTTTGCCGACCAGCCGTACAAATTGGAGTTGATCGATGGACTCGAAAAAGGCGGACTCGATGAGTATGGCAATCCGCTGAAAGAAAAGCCCGAGATCTCGATCTATCAGCAAGACACGTTCGTGGACTTGTGCCGCGGTCCGCATGTGGCGAACACGAAAGAGATCAAGCAAGACGCCTTCAAGTTGATGTCCATCGCGGGCGCGTATTGGCGCGGCGACGAGAAGAATAAACAGTTGCAGCGCGTCTATGGCACGGCGTGGGAGAGCAAGAAACAGCTCGAAGAATATCTGAATCAACTCGAAGAGGCGAAGAAGCGAGATCATCGCAAACTCGGCAAAGAGTTGGAAATCTTCACGTTCGATGAGGAGATCGGTCCAGGCTTGCCGCTCTTCCTGCCGAACGGCGGCGTGATGATCGAAGAGTTGGAAAAACTCGCCAAAGAGATGGAAGACAAGGCGGGCTATGTGCGCGTCCGCACGCCGAACCTCACGAAAGAAGATTTGTTCATCCGTTCGGGGCATTTGCCGTACTACGCGGAAAGCATGTACCCGCCGATGGAACTCGAGGGCGTGAAGTATTACGTCAAGCCGATGAACTGCCCGATGCACCATAAAATATTCGGATCGAAGCCGCGTTCATACCGCGACCTGCCGATTCGCCTCGCGGAATATGGAACGGTGTATCGCTACGAAAAATCAGGCGAGTTGTTCGGCTTGATGCGCGTGAGGTCGTTGCAGATGAACGACGCGCACATGTATGTGACGGAGGATCAATTCGAGCAAGAGTTCCTCGGCGTCGTTGACCTGTACCTCAAATACTTCGAGTTGTTCGGCATCGAGAAATACGTGATGCGACTGTCCCTGCATAGCAAAGCAGGACTTGGCAAAAAATATGTGGACAATGAACGCCTGTGGCTGAAAACGGAAGACATGGTACGCCGCGCAATGGACAATGGCGGAGTCCCGTATGTGGAAGCCGAAGATGAAGCCGCGTTCTACGGTCCGAAAATTGACGTGCAGATCTGGTCGGTGATCGGCAAGGAGTTTTCGCTCGCCACAAATCAAGTGGACTTTGCCCAGCCTGAACGCTTCGACTTGAAATACATCAACAAGGACGGGCAGGAAGAAGTTCCGTTGTGCATCCACCGCGCGCCGTTATCCACGCACGAGCGGTTGATCGGATTCCTGTTGGAGCATTACGGAGGCAACTTCCCTGTGTGGCTTTCGCCCGAGCAGGTGCGCGTGATCTCCATCACAGATGAGCAGAACGAATACGCGGAGAAGATTGCGAAACAACTCCGCGAGAACGGCGTCCGCGCCCATGCGGATGTGTCCGCGGCGCGCATGAACGCCAAGATCCGCTCGGCGCAGTTGATGAAAGTGCCGTACATGCTCGTGGTTGGCAAGAACGAGATGGAAGCGGGTCAGGTTTCGTTGCGCGTGAGGGATGGGAGTCAGCAGAACAATATTCCGCTGGATGAGTTTGAGGCGCGAGTGAAGGATAAGATTGCGCGGAGGGCGAAAGAGTTGTAGAAACAAAAATCGGAGGGTCGAAAGACTCTCCGATTTTTGTTTACGGAGTAATCCAGGTGAGCGGTTGTCCGTCCACCTTCGGCAGCGAGATTATCCACTGCCAATCCAAATTAGCACTAATCGCCGCAATCTTAGGATTTTCTTGATCAAACTGATCGGTGTTGAGTATGCTAAAAGCCAGCCATTGGCTGTCCGGTGACCATATAGGGTTGCTGACAACCCAATGATCCAACTGCACAAACAACCGTCGTTCCGAACCATCCAAACGGGAAACATAAATTCCGCCTCCCATTTTCCCATTCACTTTATTCACATAGGCAATCCATTCACCGTTCGGCGAGATGGAGGCTTGTTCACTCTGTGTCATGAACAAATTAGTTGTCATCGCGGTTTCCACATTTACCAATTGAAGCATGTAGTTTACCGAGTCTTTACTTATCGCAACCAATATTTGGCTTCCATCGCCTGACCAGCCTCGTACAAAGGCCGCTTCACTGCCAAATGTCAATTGGCGAAGGTTTTCACCGTTTGCATTCATAATGTATGCGTGAAAAGTATCGGTTGCCCGGTCGAAGGCTATCTGATCTCCATTCGGCGACCAAGAAATATTGACTATGGAACCCTGGGGAACATTCAAGATAGTCGTATTGCCAGTTGCAATATCCATGAGCTTGAAGATGCCGTTCTCATCGGAATAGACTAGCTTCGCACCGTCAGGAGAAATCGCCCCGTGCCCAAAGACCAGGCCGCGTTCTTCCGACCCGTCCAAATTAGACAAGAACAAAGATGGTTCAGGCGCGAGCGCGCCGCGTGCGATCAATAATTTACCCGTCAATTCAACGGGGAAAGGTATCGAATCCGCATGAGATGCAATCTGCTTCCACAAATTCAAATCCAATCGAGGCTGTTCAAGATAAACTGGCTGGCTTCCTGATGTATCCACAGGCGGATTCCAAGTTGCCTCCCACGTCCCGTTGATCTGTGCATGGGCGGCGCTCAATACCAGAGGGAATTGCATCGGAGCATTTGCTAGAACATGTGACAGAATCATGTTGCTCGTTTCATCGCGGTTCGACCCGCCTCCGCTTGCGATTCCCGTCATTCCTTCTGTTACCAATCCGCTTTCAAAACTAAACTCAAGTCCCTGCAAGGCAGGATCAGATTGAATATTAAGTTCAAACCCGCGCAAATCACCTTCTTTGACATATTTCACTGTGGATACGCTTGCTTGAATCCCAGGCACATCCAACAGAGATGAATCTAATTGCCATGTCTTGCCTAAATATCGATCGGAGAAGTCAAAATCGTTTGAAGGCAAATCCAAATTAAACCTGACAGGTTGTTTAAACTCAACGCCGATTTGAGATACGCGTAGCGTTAAGGGAGCGATGAAATTCTTTCCATACAGATGATACGCCCACTGACCCGGTTGCAAATTTTGGCTTACAAGATCGCTCCCATAAATCGCCGGCTCTATGGGAAGTTCCCTGCCAGATGAGTCGAACGCTGCGAGAGTCCAGCCTCCTAAATTAACATTGGCAATGCGGTCATCTCCCCATTCCGTGTGGCCGATCAGGTAATATCCGTCGTCTAAAGAAATGAATTGATCCACATACAGAGAAATCTCATATAACGAAGACTTCGTCTCTTCAGGATTCCATTGCGCCTGCCACGGACCATATATCGTAACCTGCGGGTCAATGAGCCTAACAACTAATTTTCCTGACGGCAGAACTCCTTCATATTCAAGAGATTGGTATATTTTGCCGCCTCCAAACCCGTCGCTCCCCCCGTTGCCGCGGCTGGTTTGGAATCCATTAATTTCCACGCCAAATAGAATCAAATCGGGATCAACTTGGAAGCGAAATTCATATCCATTGTTCGTTCGGTTGATGACAACCTCTTTTATATCGTGCCCGTCAAGTTGCACCTCTGGCTTGAGCGTCCATGTTTGACCCACTTGCGGATCAGTCCCTGCGTCGAATTCAAATTCTGTAGTTTCGCCCAAAACATTAGCCAGCGCAAAATCAATGCTGAGGGTTAGAGGAAAGGCATGGTGTTTTCCTTTGATTTCGTACGTCCAGGGGTATGGACCATCCAATTTATATTCAAACGGCACATTGCTAGCGGGAGACGCTTCCACATTCTTCCCATTCGCATCAGTAAACTTTATCCAGTCAATACTCGGAGCCATATTCGATGGATAACCGATCAAACGGAAATTCCCATACAAGATATATCCATCTTCGGTTTCAACCACGCGATCTACGGTGATGGCAGATGGCGACGCGTTCGACGAAGGAGACGTCACCTCCACAAGCGGCAGAACAGTCATTTCGGGAGGCGCAGGCTCAAACATCAATTGTATTTCCCAATTTTCGGGCAACCTGCCCGGCGCGGTGCCGTCAATACATGAGATGACAAATACAGCCTCGTTTATTTCTGTGGGAACGGGCCCATACTCAAAGCGACGCTCAAACCCCGAAAGCCATCCGTTACCTTCACCTCCATTCACATGTAGTGTTGAACCGTCCGGCAAAAGTATGCGTTCATCTGCAATACATTGCGCCGCGTTACCGCCGTTTGCATAAGCAACTTCCGGTGTTCCTTCAACATTGACACTGATCGAAGAGACACTTGAATTTCCATCCCCGCTTTCCTCACCGACAAAAGCATCCGAGGGAATACCATCCACCTTGTAGACAAGTACGGTTTTATCCGCGCTCAAAACAACCTGCTCAACCGTCAACGTGATGCCATCGCGCGTTACTATCACAGGTTCGGCAAGTACACGTAATGGAACACTTTGATCTACCAGACCAATTCCGGGAATATAGCCCATCGCCTTGCCAATGGCATAAGCAACGCCGGTCAAGATCAGCAGGGTTAGCAAGGCAATCAGAATCGCCGCCAACGGTCGGGTTCGAATCGTCATCATCAGCGATCTCCTTTCGAGGCGAGCCGCGATACGCGGCATCAAATTAACATCTTCCGGCACGCCGCGGCGGGCGATATTTTCCAACGCGTCTTTCGTGCGCTTGTCGTTCATTTCTCGCTCCTTTCGAGCAAGCCGCGCAGCCGTTCCCGCGCCGCGTTCAGCAACCACTTGATCGTCCCAGTCGCCGCGCCCGATTCCTCCGCCATCTCTTTTTCGCTCATCTCCAAAAAATATCTTTGGACAATGACCGCCCGTTGACGCGGCGACAACTTCCGCATCGCCTCCCAGACCTGATTTTGGACTTCGGCGGACTCAACCTGCTCCTCGACCGTCTCAACTCTTGAAACGATCTCGGCAAATAATGACTCGTCCGCCTCATCCCCCATTTGAACCTGCTTCGCCGCCTTTTGCGTTATCTTCACCGCCGCGTTTACCACGCTCCGCATGAACCACGGCTCGAAGGGACGCGTTGAATCGAAGCGGCGAATGGCGTGAAAGACATGGAGGAAACAATCCTGCACCACATCCTCTGCCAGTGCGGAATCCCGCGTGATCAGGTAGGCTGTGCGCACAGCCTTCACCTGATATTGGCTAACCAGTGCTCCCAGCCCGCTGATATCGCCCTGTTTTAAGCGTTCGATGGCTCTGTGTTCGTCTATCATCATCCACTCTATATATCCGATCATACTTGAAAAGGTTGGGTGGTAGACCGCAAGCGACGGCGGATCATGATCGCTCGCGGTCTTTTTATTGACGATTCCCCGACGGGCGTGGTATCATTCGCCCACTTTAACCCAGCCGATGGCTGGATTTGTCGTGTAAATAGGAGAGCATATCAGCGCCGCAGAATTTCGAGTTAATGAAGGCATTCGGGTTCCCGAAGTCCGTTTGATCGGTCCTAACGGTGAAAACGTTGGGGTGGTTTCGATGAAGCAGGCATTGCAGATCGCCCGCGATGCCGAGATGGATGTTGTGGAAGTTTCGCCCAACGCCACTCCCCCCGTTTGCCGCGTGATGGATTTTGGCAAGTTCATTTATGAGCGCGCCAAGAAGGAACGCGAAGCAAAGAAATCGCAGACGAAGATCGAGGTCAAGGAGATTCGCCTGCGACCCAAGACCAACGAAGCGCATCGCGGATTCAAAGTGGACGATGCCCGCCGCTGGCTGTTGCACGGCAACAAGGTCCGCGTGACGATCAAGTTCCGCGGGCGCGAGATGGATTATCCCGAGATCGCGCTCGAAGATCTGAAAGAGATCGCCGCGGCTCTCGCGGACGTCAGCGTGGTGGAGGCGTCGCCTCAGATGGAAGGGCGAACGATGCTCGTGGTGCTGGCTCCCTCTAAAGGCGGCGCGAAAAAGAAAGAGAAGGCGGAACAAGCCGCCCCTGAGAAAGAAACGTCAGCGTAGCGCCGACTTAAGTCGGCGGTACACGAGCAAGTCCCAAAGATTGTGAAAGTCCGCGGGCGAGAAAGTCTAGTCCCGCGGTTTTTATTGCAAAAATTCTGAAAGGAGATAAAGCGAATGCCTCGCAAAGCAAAGGCTAAAGGCAAGTTAAAACTCAAGACCCACAAGGCAACGTCGAAGCGTTTTCGTTTGACGGGCTCGGGCAAACTTGTGCGCACCAAAGGCGGCAAGAGCCACTTGCGCCGAAACACGTCGAAGCGCACGAAGGCGCAGTTGAGTGAGATGCAAGATGTGAAGGGTCGCAAGATCATCAAGCGCATCAAGCGTCTTGCGCCGAATATGTAGGCAAAATTAATTTTGCCGCACAAGCGTATCCAATTTTTTAGTTGCGGCTTTCGGGTGTATGCAACTGTCACGCTAAGAGCGTGACGACGCCCGCGAGTTTGCAGGAGAGTAGAACATGAGAGTTAAAGGCGGACCTCAGGGGCACAAACGTCATAAGAAGATTTTGAAGATCACGAAGGGACAGCGCGGCGCGAAGAACCGCCTGTTCAAGCGAGCCAACGAGGCGATGCTCAAAAGCCTGTGGTACGCGACCCGTGATCGCCGTGTGCGCAAGCGCGACCTGCGCAAGTTGTGGATCGCCCGCATCAACGCCGCGGCTCGCCTCAACGGAACCACGTACAGCAAGTTGGTGGCGATGTTGAAGAAGGCGAACATCGAGCTCAATCGCAAGATGTTATCCGATATGGCAG
>JAXLVX010000040.1:0-29354 GCA_046328795.1 Anaerolineales bacterium
ATTGTTGCCCACCATAACATAAATAAAACAATGATGGCAAATAGTATATCCAATGTAACATTCGCCCACCTAAGATGAAACAGGTCGGTGTGTTGAAGTCTGGCGAGAGATAATTGACGGGGCAAACTGTCCAGCGCAGCGCTGGCAACAAAACCTAAAAGTATAAGTGAGAGGCTGAGAATAGATCGTCTCATAGCAGGTTTGAAAAAATTCCTCCCGGCAATTATAGCCGGGAGGAATTTTTTCCCATGTACAAAATCATCTACTTGAGAATCTTGATCGAGTCGGCGACGGCATCCAACAAAGGTGAGAGTTCTTCCGTAAATTGCTGGGGCATCGTTAGTTGAATGTTGATCAGCGCGTCTTTCACTTGAAACACCAGCAACCGCGCTTGCGCGGCGACTTTTGCGCCGGTGGCTGTCTGAGCGGTCTGCTTGAATTCGATGATGCCGATCTCCACTCCGTTCGCGTTCGTGATGACGACCTCATCGCCATGGATGACCTTGGCGCCATTGGTTTCCAGTTGAGATTCCAAGGCGCCGGTGACAAAGGCGACCGGCATGGATGAGAGAAGTTTATCTTTCAGCGCCATGACAGTTAAGTTCGTGGCAAACCCTTTTTGGATGTATTTCGTCTCTTCGGGAACGGCGATGATGCGGATGACATCCGGGTCTAATTGTTTGAAGGCATCCGCCGTATCCTTGAGGTCGGGGTTTTTCTTCGCCATGTTATCCATCATCTTGTTAATGTCGTCCGAACTGAGCGGAAGAACGAACCAGCCGCTCGGGAGGGCGATCTGAAAATGATTATCGTAATCGGTGAATAAGGTTGTGCCGTCGGTTTGCTCTTTTATTTCAACCCCGGTAGGAATGGGGGTTGGCGAAGGCGTTTGTGTCTGCGTTGCTGTGGGGGTCGCGCTGGGCGTGGAGGTGGGACTCGGAGTGAACGTTTGCGTGGGCGTTGGAGTTTCGGTTGCGAAGAGATTGGAAATATCGGATGTCCCGCAGGCTAAGGCTGGTAATGCGAGGGTCAAGATCAATGCCGTGAATGCGATCAACTTTTTACTTTGTTTCATCGAGTCCTCCTTGATTTGAAAAAATAAAACTACGCTGGCGGTCATTATAACGCGGGAGACGTAGTTTCATCATGCTCAACATTGGTTTTGTAACAAACTGGCGGCGACCTGTCCTTTGCGACATCTTCATCAGAGACTTCCCGTTTGAATGTATTTCAAATCTCTGGGTCTATAGAGTTCGAAAATTCGAGCGGCTTCACTTTCCAACACGCCCCCAAGGTAACTCTTGATATGACGGCGCACATAGGGATTTGATTCCAGCGTGATTTTGGAATGGACTACCGCATCGTGCAGCGCATAGACGATGTGAGGCACATCTGCCATCACGACCGCGCCCAAACACATAGGGCATGGCTCAACGGATGTGAAGAGGAGCGCCCGCCTGTAATCCGCCCAGAGTTTTTCGCCGCCATTCAACAGCGCGTTCAACTCGGCATGACTGACTTGGCTTCTGTGTTGCTGATGACGCGCCCTGCCTCTGGCGATAATTTCGCCATCCAATACCAAGACCGCGCCGATCGGAAGTTCCCCGGCTTTCCCCGCTTCATCCGCTTCGAGGAGCGCCTCGCGCATGAACTTTTCAAGATCGAGATGTTCGATTTCGGACGAGATGTATTGTGTCATGGAGTTACGCCATGTGCGGAGGAGATTTTGATTTTTCCTTTGAATTCCCCAACGCCGCGTTCAACGCCTGATCCACCGACCTGACCTCGACGATTTCGATTCCTTTTGGATACCCTTCGCCTTTTCGCAATGCCTTCGGCACAATGGCGGTTTTGAATCCCAACTTTTGCGCTTCCTTCAAACGCGCCTGCATTTGACCGGGCATTCGCAATTCACCAGCGAGACCGATCTCGCCGATCAACACCGCGTCTGCCTTGACTGAGACATCCTTCCACGAAGAGGCGATTGCCGCGGCGACGGCGAGGTCGGCGGCGGGTTCGTCAATTTGCAAGCCGCCCACCACGTTGACGAATACATCCTGCTCTGCAAGCTTCAAGCCCACGCGGCGAGTCAACACAGCAGAGATCAACAGCAGACGATTGAAATCCACGCCGTTGGCGGTTCTGCGCGCGTTGCCGAATTGAGTCGGGGAGGTGAGACCTTGAATCTCCACAAGGATCGGACGCGTGCCTTCCATCGTCACAGCGATGGCAGAACCCGCGGCGTTGACCATGCGCTCCGCGAGAAACGCCTCCGATGGATTCGTCACTTCGACGAGTCCGCCCTCGCGCATTTCGAACACGCCGACCTCGGACGTCGCGCCGAAACGATTCTTCACCGAACGCAACAGACGATATGCTTGGAAGCGATCTCCTTCGAGATACAACACCGTATCCACGATGTGTTCCAACACGCGCGGACCCGCGATGGTTCCTTCTTTGGTCACATGCCCGATGACGAAGACCGAGATGCCGCTGGTCTTTGCCAGTTCGCGCAATTGTGACGAACACTCGCGGACTTGACTGACCGAGCCAGCGGACGAGTCCATGCTCGCGAGATAGACCGTTTGAATCGAATCCACGATCAGCAATTCGGGTTTCACTTCGCTGATGTGATTCAGGATGATTTCGAGATTTGTTTCGGTGACCAATAATAAATTTTGCGGTAGGGACGGGCGGCCATTCGCCCCTGCATTTGAATTCAATCGCGTTGCCCGCATTTTGATCTGTCGCTCTGATTCTTCGCCCGAAACATACAGCACGCGTTTTTGCCCAGCCATCTCCATTGCCATTTGTAGCATCAACGTAGATTTACCGATGCCCGGGTCGCCGCCGACTAACACGATCGAACCCGGCACGATTCCCCCGCCCAGCACGCGCGCGAACTCTTCGATCGGCACATGGATGCGGTCTTCGTCGCCCGCGGAGATATCGCCGATGGAACGCGGGGCAGACCGACCCGTCAGTCCGCGAACCGCTTTCGTCTTCTGTGCGGATTCGTCGTGGATGACTTCCTCCACCATGCTGTTGAACGATCCGCATTGCGGACATTTTCCCATGTATGAGGCGGCAACGCGCCCGCATTCCTGACAGACATATCGTGTTTGTGTTTTTGCCATAGGTATCTCGCAGAAAAAAAATAGAGCGACTTAGCAAGTCGCTCCACAGTATAACAGAATTTATGTTCTATGCCGTCAGCGCATAGACTTGATTCAACATCTCTAAAAATTCCCCCGAAGGTCGTTCCTTCAAAATTTCTTTACGCGCGTCGCGGTCGAGCGTTCTCAGCAACAAATATTGCACGGCATATTTGCGGAAGAGTCTTTGCCCGTCCTCTTCGCCGTAAAACTGAATGCTCTTTTGCAAATGCTCATGCACCGTTTCTTTCAACAACTGCGTTGAGACATCCTCGCGATCCAAACCCATAAAGATCCACGGATTGGCGATCGCGCCGCGCCCGATCATCACCGCGTCGCAATGCGTGTGACTCTTCATTCGTTGGATATCTGCCACCATGCGGACGTCGCCGCTTCCCACCACGGGGATGCCGACTGCCGCTTTCACTTCGGCGATCGCGTCCCAGTCGGCGTTGCCGGCGTAGCGTTGTTCCTTCGTGCGTCCATGTACCGCGATGAGCGAGCCGCCCTCTTCTTCCACGATACGCGCGATGAGTTTGTAATTTTTATTTCCATCCCATCCCAAACGGATTTTGCCCGTGACGGGAACCTTCAACGACTTCACCAGCGTGTGGAACGTCCGCGCGATCCGCAACGGACTCGGCATCATGCCCACGCCCGCGCCGCGATCCGCAATGGACTTGGCTGGGCATCCCATGTTGATGTCAATGATGTCGGGCTTCCACTTTTCCACGATCAACGCGGCTTTGAGGATCAGGTCGGGGTCGTCGCCGTAGATTTGAAACGTGACGGGTCGTTCGGCTTCTTCGTAATACAACCGCTTGGCGGGCTCTTTTGAGCGGCTGAGAATTTTTTCCACTTTCACGAACTCGGTGTAACTCATCGCCGATCCCAACGCGCGGCAAATGGATCGGAAGGGCCAGTCCGAGTAGCCGTCCATGGGTGCGAGAAGCGTGTCCCCAAAGATGGGGATGTCGCGTACATAGAAGTTAGGTGTCTGAGTTTCGTTCATAAGCGACGGCAAGTATAACAAACTTTTGGGGGATAACTCGCCGCCGAGTCTCGGTGTTGCAGAATACGAAAACGTAGTAACGACTTCAGTCGTTCTGTAAAAAGCGACTAACCCACAGGGCGCTTCGCAGAGTCGCCACTACAGAACCTTTTATATGAAATACGGACAATGAAAGGAAGGTTGCGATGAAACATCATCCCCTCAAAAAAATTGCATGGATTCTGGCTGCTGCGTTCTTGCTGGTGGGATGCCACAAACTGGAAGTTACGACAACGATCGAGCCGAACGGTTCGGGTGAGTTGCAATCGGGGGTAGGTTTTTCCGCCGAGGAGAAAGCCAATGTGGAAAAACAGAATAACAACTCGCAAGATTTCTGCAACACCTCGCAGACGCCTGAGAACGTCACAGTGACCGAAGAACAGCGCGGCGACGAGACTTGGTGCATCACAACGATTCCGTTCAAGAATCTGGACGAACTTCGCGCCCTCCATGAACAGCAAAAAGGAATTACGATCAACCGCCTCGAGATCAGCGATGGGAAGTTTTACTATGATGTGGACATTGACACTCTTTCGGAAGATTCAAGTTTTTCCGCGCTGACCGAGATCACATGGACGGTCGTCCTGCCGGGCGCGCCGATCTCTCATAACGCTGATGAAGTAGATGGAAACACCTTGATCTGGAAGCCAACCCCAAAGAGCGGCATCGTCAACATTCATGCCGAAAGCGAAGCGCCGAGCGGATTCAACATCCCGCTATGTTCATCAGCCTTCATCGGGCTTTTTGCGTTCTTGATCTATTTGCGTAAAAGTTTATCTTGGCATTAAACTATGTTACATCTTGTCATGAGGAAGGAATAACAATGAAACGATATAGGAACATCTTGTTGATGGTTTGCTTGTTTACCGTAGGGTGCGTGTCCACTGCGCCTGCATCTACGCCCACATCTACGCCTGAATCGGAGCCGCCTCCGACTGTCGCTCCTTCAAATACAGCGACGCCTGAAGTCGTGCCAACCGCCGCAACATCCTCCACGCCAATTCTCTTCGATGATTTTTCTTATGCCGCATCAAGCGAGATGACCGCCAACGGCTGGATCATCCGCAGTGGGCAGGGCTGGCCCGGCGTCACCGGCGCGTCATTCCGCGCGGAGAACGTGTCCTTTGTGGATCACCCCGACGAGGCGGGCAATCGCCTCTTGCGGATGACCTCCTCCACCGACGGCACGAAGGAGAATACATTCCAAACGCAGATTTGTCACCAGCGTAAATACCTCGAAGGCACATACGCCGCGCGCGTTCGCTTTAGCGACGAGCCGGTGTCCGGCAGCGACGGCGATCAGATCGTTGAGACGTTCTACATGATCACCCCGTACGAGAAGCCGCTCGATCCAAATTACAGCGAGATGGATTTTGAGTATCTGCCGAACGGCGGCTGGGGCGGACCTCCCAACATCATGCACTTCACCACGTGGGAAAAAGTTCAGATCGAACCCTGGAACGCCGATAACACCAGCAATCCGCGCGAGGGAAGCCTGACAGGTTGGCATACGTTGGTCGTGCAAGTGACCGACGGCACAGTCCGCTATTTTGTGGATGGCGAACAGACCGCCGAACACGATCAATATTATTTTCCCGACGCGCCCATGTCTATGAATTTCAATCTGTGGTTCATCGAAGGCGGGTTGAGCGGGGCGGGAGACGCGCGCGATTATCAAGAAGATATAGATTGGGTCTTCCATGAAGCGGGCGTCTCTCTAACGCCTGAGGAGATCAACGCAGCAGTGGACGAGTTGCGAAACGCGGATGTGAAATTTCAGGATACGGTTCCACCCGGGACTCTCCCGTCGCCTTGCGATCTTTAAACGAACAATCCCTTGAGATATTAGTCTCAAGGGATTGTTTTATTTACGCGGGCTGTTTCTTCAACATCTCCAAATGATACTTGCGGAACTTCGCCACCTTCGGCGCGACGACCGCCTGGCAATACGGCTGGTATGGGTTCTTGGCAAAATATTCTTGATGATAGCCCTCCGCCATGTAGAACTTATCCAACTTTGACACTTCGGTCACGATGGGCTTATCCCAAATTTTCTGCGCGTTCAACTCTTTGATCGTTTCCTCGGCAACCTTCTTCTGCTCATCGTCGTGATAAAAAATCGCCGAGCGATACTGCGTGCCGACATCGTTGCCCTGTCGGTTCATTGTTGTGGGATCGTGAATGGCGAAGAACACATTCAACAAGTCTCGATACGAAACGACGCTCGGATCAAAATGGACTTGCACCACCTCGGCATGACCGGTGTCTCCATTGCAAACTTCGCGGTACGATGGATTCGCGCTTCTTCCCCCGGTGTAGCCTGACTCCACACCCTCGACTCCCTTCACCTCGTCGAAGACGGCTTCGAGGCACCAGAAGCATCCCCCAGCCAACGTTGCGGTTTGAAGATTGGTATTCATAATAAGTTCTCCTTCTTCAGTTTTTCTTACACTGGATAGACAACGTCATGTCGAACATTCATATTAAGGAAATATTACAAATTTCGATTCACGCGATCAGCTCGCGATACAAACGATCCGTCTCAGGGAGCGGCGCGGAGTTAAGTTCCGCGCCCAAGTGACGCTTGAGTTCCGAGTAGACTCGCGCCACTCCGGCGCGTTCGTTCATTGCCCCATAGCCGCGCATGGCAAGACAATACAAGTCCTCGTTGAGTTGATCAAGCGGGATCGCCTTCTCGATATATCCGATCGCCTGCTTCGGAGATTGATTCGCCAAATGATACGAAGCGAGCTCCTGCAATGCGCTCAGGTAGGATTGGGTCAACCGCCTGCGTTCGGGGAAGACCCATTCGTAGTACATGTTTTGCAAATATTCGCCGCGATACAAGTTGACCGCGCGTTCATGCCACTCGGCGCGGATGGCGGAGTGAGTCGCCGCGCGCGCCTGCGCCAGCGCGGAGTTGAACTCGTCCACGTCAATGCGGAAGCGGGCAGAGTCCAGCCAATACTCGCCAACCTCTACCAGAATCAAGCGCGGATTCCCCTCTCCGCTTTTGAGCGCGTTTCGCAAACGGGATAACGCCGTGTGAAATGCTGTGCGGCTCGTCCGTTCTTTCTCGCCCCAGATGGCATCGAAGGCTTTATCGGCGGGAATCTTTTCGCCGCGCAGTGTGACGAAAAAAGCCAGCAGGTCGCGCGCTTTCGCAGAGACCCAACGCTCCTGCGAAATTTCCTCTCCATTTAATATCACGCGGAAATTCCCAAAGCATTGAACCTGGATCGAATGATCTGGGATCAAAATTTTGGAGGCTTGCTTCTCGGGCAGGTTTTCCAGCACCCGTTCCAAAAACGGACTCTTCTCGCCAGCGCGGATCAACGCATCGGCTACGACCTGTGAGCGCGCGCCCTGATCCAGAAAGAGTTGGAACGCGCGCGAGGCTTCGATGAGGCGCAAGGCTTCACGCGCATAGTTCAATCCGTTTTCGAGGCGGTTGGTTTCAAGGTGAATATATGCCAGACCAAAATACACCATCGCCAGCGGAAGGCGGAATTGTTTGCGTTCGCCCGCCTCGATCAATTCTGTGAACAATGCTTCGGCTTTATCGCGTTGACCGTTTTCCATCACCACATCCGCCAGCACACTGCGGCAGACGTACGCTTCATATGTGTCGAGATTGCCGGTGTATGACCACAACGCGCCCTCCGCCAGTTGACGCGCTTCCTCCACGCGACCCTGCCCGCATAAGTTATGAAGGCGAGAAATCCCGTCGCCATCAGTTGCTCGAACGAAGCCAGCCCCAATTGCTGACCGATCTCCATGCCCTGCCGCAGGCAGGTCTCTGCGCGCGCGGTCTCGCCGAGGCGGGTTAGCACATTGCCCAACGCGGTGTATGCGCTCGGCAACAATTCTTTCAGGTGCAGGGTCTGCGCGATCTGCAATCCGCGCTCGGCATATTGCAATGCTTTTTCCAATTCGTGCCAGTACAAATGCGGCGTGACGAGGCTGATAGACGCTTGCGCGCCGATGGGCGAAAATTCCTCGGGCGCGATCTGCAACGCCTCCTGACAATATCTAACCGTCGCTTGCGGATCGCCGTGCCACCAGCAAATTTGACCGAGCGATTGCAAAAAGTTCGCCCGCGCCAACGCGCTCACCGAATCGCCCGCCAGCCGCGCCTCGTTCACGGCTTCTTCCGCGAGTTCGCGCCCTTTGTCCATGCCCGTTAAAAAGCCGACGCTTTTCGCCAACGCCATCAACGCTTCGGCGCGCGCGGCGTGATCAACCTCTGCAAGCGATAAGGCTTCGCCCGCCAACACTTCGGCTTGACGATAATTCCCTTGGGCGCGGTTCACTTCCGCGAGGCGCGTCAATGCGCGGCACACGCCGTTTGAATTTTGTTGCGAGGAAAAAGACGAGCGCGCGTCTTCATACGCCGCGATCGCCGCGCCTGTTTGACCCAAACGCCAGTGCGCGTTGCCGTGTTGCAAAAGTAATTCGGGATTGGCTTTCATGATGCCGAGGGGCAACGCGCTCAAATACCGATGCAGGGCTTCGACTCGTCCGCGTTCGACATAATCCCCCGCGAAAACGGATACGACTCTGGCGGCTGATTCAAACTCGCGGGCGTTGAGATAATGACTCAACGCCGCTTCCAACTCGCCCTGTGACTCGTAATGCCTGCCCGCGCTTCTCTCTAGATTGGCAACGGATTCGGCTTCGACGCGCTGCAGGCGGTTGAGAAGAAACTCGCGGAATAGATAATGATAGCGATACCAGCGTCTCTGCGAATCTAAACTCGAAAGAAATAGATTTTGCTTTTCCAGTTCTTCCAAAATGGGTTGGGCGTCGTTGACCTCGGCGACCGCATTGCAAGCCGCCGAATCCATTTGTTGCAGGATGGACGTGCGTAAGAGAAATTCTTGCAGGTCATCGGACAGTCTTTTGAAAACTTCTTCGGCTAAATAATCGAACACAAATTGCTGCGAGCCGGTGAGACCAGACAGCATGGCGTTCACATCTTGCGCGTCGCGTCCCGCTAACGAAGAGCGGACAATTTGCAATGCCGCCGCCCAGCCTTCCGTTTTTTCGCTGAGCACGTTCAGGCTTTCATTGGAAAGTTCGGGCGCGTCCGATTGCATCCATTTGTTGATCTCGTCTTCACGGAAGCGCAGGGAAGAGGATCGCAGCTCGGCGAGTTGACCTCGCGCGCGCATACGCGCCAATGCCAGCGGCGGATCTATCCGCGTGGAGATAATGACGCGCAATCCATCGGGCGCGTTCTCCAGCAGAAAATCCACCAGTTGATGAACGACGGGACTGGCGACGTAGTGATAATCTTCGAGGACGATTAGCCACGGCGTCTCGATCTGTTCGGCGAGTTCGTTGATCAGCACGGTCAACACGCGCTGAGGGGAGATATTCGCTTCGGCGCTGTCGAGCAGGGATTGGGCGGTCTGACCGACGGCGCGGGTGAGACTCTCTGGCGCGCGTTTCATGCTTCGCAGAGATTCGATGAGGTAGGTGAGGAAAACCGTCGGGTCGGAGTCTTGCGCGTCGAGGGTGTACCAAGCGAAGGGCTTGTCCTGAGCCTTGTCGAAGGGGAGGGAGGAGGTGTTGATGAAGTCGGCGAGGAGAGTCGTTTTGCCGTATCCCGCCGGGGCTGAAAGCAGAGTCAGCCGCTTGTCCGAATTTGAATCGAGCCAATCCAAGAGACGAGGGCGGGGGAGAAAGTCTGGTCGTGGGCGAGGGACAAGAAATTTCGTCCGCAAGAGGATGGATGGTTTCATTGTGCGCTTGTCATTCTGAGGAGCGAAGCGACGAAGAATCTCCTACACATTGGCAGGAGACCCTTCGGTCGCAAACTGCGCTCCCTCAGGGTGACATGGCGTAATTATAAAGCCATGCCTGCAAACTTTTTGCAAATGAGGCGTGATACACTGCCACAGTTATTCAAATGCTAAAAGGAGAAACTATGAAACGCTTTACATGGATTTTGTCTCTGCTCGTGGTGCTTTCTGTGATCTTGAGCGCGTGCGGCTCGCCAGCCACCGAACCGCCCGCGCCAGCGACGGATGCTCCCGCCACCGACGCGCCTGCCACTGCCGCGCCGACGGAACCGCCCGCGCCGCTGGTGTTGAAGATCGCCAACGCCGCCAACATCACCACGTGGGATCCGATCGCTTCGTTCTCGACCGAGGCTTCGTATCTCGCCAACTCGTACGAACAGTTGCTGCGCATCAACCCGCCTGGTTCGGCGGAAATGTACACGCCGCTGCTCGCCGAAAGTTGGGAAGTGAGCGCCGACGGTTTGGCGTACACGTTCCATCTGCGCACGGGTGTCAAGTTCCACGATGGCGAGCCGATGAATGCCGCCGCCGTGAAAGCATCCATTGACGCCGCAGTGGCTCGCGCGGGCGCGTCGTTCATCTGGCTTCCTCTCGATAACGTGGAAGTGGTGGACGACTCTACCGTGAAGTTCAACCTCAAGTGGGCGGCGCCTGTGGACTTGATCGCTTCGTCCCTCTACGGAGCCTGGATCGTCAGCCCGAAAGCGCTCGAAGCGGGAGCCGCCGACGAAACCTTCTGGGCGGATGGCAAGAGTTATGGAACGGGTCCGTACATGGTTGAGTCGTACACGCCCGATGCAGAGATCGTCTTCACGCAGAACACCGAATATTGGGGTGGATGGGAAGCGGGTCAATATGAAAAAGTTGTCGTATCCATCGTCCCTGAGGCGACGACCCGCCAGCAAATGCTCGAAGGCGGCGAAGTGGATATCGCCACCGCGTTGCCCATGGATAACATCGCCACGTTCGAGTCCGATCCCAATTACACCGTGTACAAAGAGCCGTCCTTCTTTAACTACGTCGGCTTCTTCAACACGTTGAAAGAACCGTTGAACGATATCAAAGTCCGTCAGGCGCTTTCGTACGCGATTCCCTACGACGACATCATCGCCATCGGCGCAAAAGGACTTGGCACGCAGAGTTATGGTCCTGTTCCTGCGGGCGTGTTCCCGTGGGATGACAGCGTCTTCCGTTATTCGTATGATCTCGACAAAGCCAAAGCGTTGCTCAAAGAGGCGGGTCACGAGGGCGGCGGATTCAGCATTCGGTTAACCTACGCCGCAGAGAATGCTACCGAAGAAGCCTTTGCGCCGCTCATCAAAGATTCGTTCGCGCAGATCGGCGTGGATGTGACCATCGAGCCGTTGGCGTTCGGTCAGCAGTGGGAACTCGCCAAGACCGATCCCACCACCGCGCAGGATATGTTCCTCCTGCTGTACTGGCCCACCTATTCCGACGCGGGCGCGGACAACATGTGGTCCATGTTCTATGCGGGCGCGGAACCGCCGTATCTCAACGCGACCAACTTCAACCTGTCGTATTGGAAGAACGATCAATACAACGCGTTGATGGACGAGGCTGGCGCGATCACCGCCACCGACTATGCAGGCTCCAAAGCCAAATACGTCGAAGCGAATAAACTCCTCGTGGAGGAAGCGCCCGCCGTGTTCTTCTTCGATACAATGGCGGTCTTCGTCGTGCCGAAGAGCATCGAAGGCTTCCACTACAACCTCAACTATCCGTTCGTGCATTACTTCTTCTATCAGTTGAGAGCCGCGCAATAATATTGCGCTATCTCCCTCACCCCTTGCCCCTCTCCCGCTGGGAGAGGGGTTGGGGTGAGGGCTTTAAACATGCAACGACTCGAATTCATCCTCCGCCGATTGCTCACGTCCATTTTTGTGTTGCTGGGCGTTTCGTTTATCACCTTCTTCATCGCGCGCGTTGTGCCGAACGACGCCGCCGCGATGTACATCGGTCCCAAAGCGCGGCAGGCGGATATTGATCGCGTCACCAAACAACTCGGTCTCGACAAACCGCTCCCCGCGCAATACGTCATCTACATGCAGGAACCGTTGCGCGGCGACCTCGGCACATCCATCTCTACGAAACGCCCCGTGTTGCAAGAATTGACGGGTCGCCTCCCGCTACGCTCGAACTACTTTTGTTCGGCATGTTCATTGCCGCCGTCGTCGGCGTTCCGCTTGGCGTGTTGAGCGCGCAATCACAAGGCAAACTTCCCGATGTCGCCGTCCGCGCGCTTTCCATCGTCGGCGTTTCGATGCCAGCTTTTTTTCTCGGACTCATCCTTCAAATTATTTTCTTTCGCAATCTTGAACTATTGCCTCTTGCGGGTCGTGTGGATGCGGGCCTGCGATTCACGGCTCCGCTGACGAAGATCACGGATTTCATCCTGCTCGATTCTTTCGTGACCTCGAACTGGGTCACCCTCAAGGATGCTTTTCTACACCTCATCCTTCCCGCCGTCACCCTCGCCGCCTACCCGACGGGACTCATCGCCCGCATGACTCGCGCCGCCATGCTCGAAACGTTGGAGCAGGATTACATCCGCACAGCGAAAGCGTACGGCATCAAACAACACATCATCATTTATCTCTACGCGTTGAAGAATGCCATCAGTCCCACGTTGACCGTCCTCGGTCTCACCTTTGCGTTTGCATTGACTGGAACATTCTTCGTCGAAATTATTTTCAACTGGCCAGGGCTTGGACTCTTCACTGTACGTTCATTGCTGAGTCTCGATTATCCCGCCATCATGGGCATGACCCTCTTCGGCGCATCGGGCTATGTGTTGATCAACCTCATCGTGGATGTCCTCCAAGCCTGGGTTGACCCGAGGATAAGTTTGAAGTGAACCAGTACCGCAAGATTCATCTTGCGCTCGTTAGGGCAACTTGAAAGTTGTCGTACTGCAAGATTTATCTTGCACCCAGCAGGGCAACTTGAAAGTTGCCGTACGAAAAAACTATGACCATTCCCGCCATCCCCTCCCTCGAAACAGAATCCACCCGCACGTGGCGGCATGTGGCGTCTGTCGTCGCGCGCGATCCGCTTTCGCTGGCGAGCGTGATCATCATCACGGTCTTCATCTTGATGGCGGTCTTTGCGAATCAAGTCGCGCCGTATCCCGAGGAAGGCGCGGGGAAGACCAACGCCGATAATTCATTGGCTGTGCCTTCATCCCAAAATATTTTCGGCGCGGACAAACTTGGGCGCGACGTGTTGAGCCGCGTCATCGTCGGCGCGCGCGCGGCGTTGATCATTCCGATCTTTGTCGTGGCGCTGGCTGTGCTGATCGGCGCTCCGCTGGGAGCATGGGCGGGCTACAGCGGCGGCTGGGTGGACGAGATCATCATGCGCATCACCGATTTATTTCTGGCATTTCCATCCTTGCTGTTGGCAATGGCAATCGCGTTCGCCCTCGGTCGCGGACTCGATAAAGCCGCCATCGCGCTCATCATCTCGTGGTGGCCCTGGTACACGCGCATTGCGCGCGGTGTCGCGGTTGGTTTGAGGGAGAGGTATTTCGTCGAAGCCGCGCAAGCCGCGGGTGTGTCCGACGCGGTGATCGTCCTTCGTCACATTTTGCCGAATACGATATCCCCGATCCTTGTGCAAGCCACAGTGGATATGGGGACGGTCATCCTCGCCATGGGCGGACTCGCCTTCCTCGGGCTTGGTACCCAGCCCCCCGCGCCCGATTGGGGCTTGATGGTCAGCGACGGGCGCACGTACATGCTCAATCAATGGTGGATCGCCACGTTCCCTGGCACCGCGATCTTTATCGTTGTGCTGGCGTTCAATCTCTTGGGCGACACCCTGAGAGATATTTTTGATCCGAGGCAATATAGGTAGGACAAATTTCAATTTGTCCAAATTATTAATGAACACACCTTTACTCACAGTTGCCGACTTGAATCTCGAATTCAGAACATCACGCGGCACGCTCAAAGCCCTGAACGGAATCTCGTTCGACGTGCGACCGCGCGAGGTCTTCGGCTTGGTCGGCGAGACGGGTTGCGGCAAAACGGTGACCGGCTTATCCATCTTGCGCTTGTTGCCCAAGTCTGCGCGTGTCACGAACGGCTCGATCCTGTTCAATGAAAAGAATCTGCTCGACGCGCCGATGAAAGAAATGGAATCCCTGCGCGGGCGCGAGATGACGATGATCTTTCAAGACCCGTCGTCTTCGCTTAACCCTGTCTTCACCGTCGGCTCGCAGATGGAACGCGTGCTTCGTCAGCATTTGAAGATGAACGCCAAAGACGCCAAAGCCCGCGCGGCGGAGATGCTCGCGAAAGTTGGCTTGCCCGATGTGACGCGGATGCTCGCCGCGTATCCGCATCAACTCTCGGGCGGACAACAACAGCGCGTGATGATCGCCATGGCGTTGTTGTGCAATCCGCGCTTGTTGATCGCCGACGAACCGACGACCGCGCTCGACGTCACCATTCAAGCGCAGATATTGAAACTGCTCAAAGATTTGCAAACACAGTTCGATTTCTCGGTCATCCTCATCACGCACAACCTCGGCGTCGTCGCGCAGACGTGCGACCGTCTCGCTGTGTTGTACGCGGGTCGCGTGGCGGAGATCGGCTCGACCGAAGACGTTTTCAACAACCCCCAGCATCCGTACACGCGCGGATTGATGAACGCCATTCCGCGCCCTGGTTCGCGCGGCAAAAAGATGGCGGCGATCCCTGGCACGGTCCCGTCGAATCCCGGCGCGATTCAAGGATGCGCCTTTGCGGATCGCTGTGAATTTGTGTTTGAAAAGTGCCGCGCTGAAACGCCCGCGCTGTTTGATGTGAGCGAAGGGCATCGTGCGGCGTGTTTTTTGGTAAATACCGCTGGTTGAGTAGCCTGAGGCGATAGCCGAAGGCGTATCGAAACCAGCAAGGCACGAAAGAAATTTTGTAACAAGAGTTGATTTATGGCGTGGTGGTCTCGATACGCCCTCACTTCGTTCGGGCTACTCGACCACCGAAATAGATTTGAAACGATAACTGATAACTGCTCACTGATAACTAATGACTGCCCTTATCGAACTTCACTCCCTCAAAAAATATTTCCGATTGCCAGGTGGGTGGCTTTCGGGTCAAGTTCAGCGCGTCTACGCGGTGGATGGGGTGGACTTGACCATCGCTTCAGGCGAGACCTTCGGCTTGGTCGGCGAATCGGGATGCGGGAAGACCACCCTCGGGCGGATGATCCTGCGGCTTATCGAACCGACGGCGGGTCAGATCGTTTTCGACGGAAAAGATATTACGACGATCCGTAAAAAGAAGATGCAGCCGATCCGACGCGAGATGCAGATCGTGTTTCAAAACCCGCTCTCGTCGTTGAGTCCGCGCTTGACGGTGGAGCAGATCGTCGCTGAGCCGTTGAATGCTCACAAGGCTTTGCCAGCGAATGAGATTCGGAATCGAGTCGTTGAGTTGCTCGAACAAGTGGGACTCGGCAAACAACACCTCGACCGCTTTCCGCATGAGATGTCGGGCGGGCAATGTCAGCGGGTGGCGGTGGCGCGGGCGTTGGCGTTGAATCCAAAATTAATTGTTTTAGATGAACCAACTTCCGCGCTGGATGTTTCGGTGCAGGCGCAGATCATCAATTTGCTGGACGAACTCAAGAAGTCGTTGGGGCTCACGTATCTATTCATTTCGCATGATCTGAACGTGGTGCAACACATCAGCGACCGAATCGGCGTGATGTACTTGGGCAAGTTGGTCGAGTTAGGCGACGCAGAAGAAGTGTTCAATGAGCCTCTGCATCCGTACACGCAGGCGTTGTTCGGCGCGATCCCCGTCCCTGTTGTGGATCGGACGCGCGAGTTGAAGGTGTTGGAGGGGAACGTGCCGAGTCCCGTCAACCCGCCGAGCGGATGCCGCTTCCACACGCGATGCCCGATGGCGCAGAAAA
The DNA here is from genome assembly GCA_046328795.1 of Anaerolineales bacterium. GTDB lineage: Bacteria > Chloroflexota > Anaerolineae > Anaerolineales > Villigracilaceae > Defluviilinea. The sequence continues at coordinate 15,957 of JAXLVX010000040.1, forward strand.
TATGTCAGGTAACAGAACCAGCTTTACGTCAGGTAAGAAGCGGTTCTTCGTCTTCAGAAAAAATGAGACAAGTCGCATGTCATTTTGTGGAATGAGGAGTCAATCATGAGTCGTTTGTTTGGAATCGCTGGTGTGCAAATGTCGGTGAAGCCGTGGGACATGGATGGCACGATCGAGAAGATGTCGGACGTGGCGTTGAACATCCACAAACAATTTCCGTGGATCGGGATGGTGGTGTATCACGAGTTGGTGGTGCCGGGGCTGGTGCAATTCAAGACGCCCGTTGATATGGATTGGTGGAAGAAAAATAGCGGACCCGTGCCGAGCGCGCACACGGATCGGTTGTGTGAGTTGGCGCGTAAGACGAAGCAATGGTTGATCCCTGGCTCGTTGTGGGAGACCGAGGGCGACAAGATGTATAACACGGCGCTCGTGATCTCGCCCGACGGCGATATCGTTGCCAAGTATCGAAAAATGTTTCCGTGGATGCCGTATGAAATGGGCGCGACGCCCGGCAATGAATTTTGTGTGTTCGATATTCCGAACGTCGGGCGGTTCGGTCTGTGCATTTGTTACGACATGTGGTTCCCCGAAACAGCGCGCACGCTGGCATGGATGGGCGCGGAGGTGATCATCCAGCCGACGTTGACACCCACCTCGGATCGTCCGTTGGAGTTGGTGATGGCGCGCGCGAACGCGTTGTTCAACCAGTGTTATTTTGTGAGCGTCAACGGCGTGGGCGAATGGGGCGGAGGACGCTCCACGATCATTGACCCCGATGGGCGCATCTTGCAGGAGGCGGGGACGAATCAAACCTTTATGTCGGAGATGATTGACCTCGATCACACCACGCGCACGCGCGAGTATGGCACGCTGGGTCTGGCGCAAACCTTGAAACAATTACGAGACTCGGGACATAAATTTCCGATCTATGGGAATCAATCAGTGTCAACGGAAGGCTTCAAGCAATTGGGCAAGTTGGGTTTCCATCGAAACTCGGGCTTGCCTGTTCAAAACAGTCTTGATACGTAGTGACGACTTCAGTCGTCGCAGTGCGTTGTATAAAAAGGAGAAACCATGAAAAAGCCTCTTGTCGCCACTTGCATTGTTTTGTTGTTGATCGCCTGCTTGTCGTTGCCTTCACAGTCAACGGTCTATGCCCAGACCGCCACGATCTATACGACCAACTTCAACACGGGCTATTCAGGTTGGACAACGAGTGGAAACGTAACCAGTGTGGCGTATCCCGTTATTCAACCGAACTCGGTCCGCTTACGTGGGAGCGCAAGTATCACGCGCGCGGTTTCCACTGTCGGCTATTCCAATATTTCGGTCACGTGGAATCTGGCGGCATCGTCGTTGGAGAATGGGGATTATTGTTACATTGAAGTTAACACTGGCTCTGGCTGGACTGCGATCGGTTCCATCACGAACGGGCAGGATTTTTCCACGTACTATAACGGCACAGCCAACAACATCGCGGGCGCGAATCAAAACGCGAATTTCCAAGTCCGTTATCGCGGTAACGGAGCGACCACCGGCGATTATTGTTATGCCGAGGATATAACCGTCGCTGGCACATCAGGCGTATCTCCAACGAATACGCCAACACCAACAAACACGCCGCAGGGACCGACTCCCACACCTCCGCCCGGCGGTTCCGTCCCCGGTGATCCGCTCACTGGGAATGGAAACGTCACGCGCACGCTGTTAACCTATAACGACTTGTTCAACGGCTCCTCCTCCGCGCCGGTGGATGACAGCGCGTTTGCATTGCCCGTCAACGCCGCCATGCCCGACCATGCCTTTGAGGGTCGGCTTGAATTATCGAACGAAGCGACCAGCGGCGGATTTTCAGAGATCAAAGATAGTTATGCCTACACAGGCAACGGCGATTCGCCGCGCAAACATTTGCCCGAGTTCAGTTTTGAATTCGTGCAAAATGGAAGCCATTTGATTCCAGCCACTCAAGGTTTGATCTATACGGGTCATCCAAACTGGAATTACATCATCGGGCCTGGAAGAGTGTGGAAAGAGAATTCCGATAACGGATACTCCCGCGCGTCATTCCCGTTCGCGTTGGTGGAACGCAACGCCAACTGCACGCACAACGGCGTGATGACCTTCCTCTTCAACAACAGCGGCGTATCCAAAGTCCGCTACCAGATCACGCAGGAGACGTGCGCCTATTACAAAGTGAATCTGTGGGGTCAATTGACTGGGACATATACATCGTACGCTGTGACGAACGCCGCGACTCTCAAAGCGAATCACGCAACGGAAGTGACGAACCGCCTCCCGACCAAGCCGATAACTGCGCTCGCCTCCGATTATCCTGCCTCTGGCGTCAACGTTTCCGTCTTCGGCAGTGGAGTCACTCCCGCGCACATGACGTTTTACGGCGTGGTTTATAACGGTGTCAATTATGTCTCAGGTTGTAACACCCGTTACGGGACGTACGCCTTCTGCGAGAACATGCGCGCCTCTTCATATTCAACAGCCAAATCTTCGTTTGCAAGTATTGCTCTGATGCGGCTCGGTCAAAAGTATGGAAGCGGAGTTTATAACTTGCTCATCAAAGATTATGTCCCAGAATACACCTCCAGCCCCGGCGTGTGGACGAACGTCACCTTCAACAACACAATAGATATGGCGACGGGTAATTATCGCCTCGCAGGCTACGAAGCGGACGAGGGCGGCTCGTACATGAGTGACTTCTTCCTTGCTGAGCCGTATTCCAGCAAGATCACCGCCGCGTTCAACTTCCCGTATAAGGTGGCACCCGGCACATACTGGAACTATCATACTTCCGATACGTTCATCGTCACGCGCGCCATGAACAATTATCTCGAAGCGCAGGAAGGCTCCAGCGCGGACATCTACGACATGCTCAAGAACGAAGTGTTCGCGCCGATCAAGTTAAGCGCGGGCGTCAGCACGATTCGCACCGACAATTCAACTACGGGCGTTCCCTTCGGCGGATACGGTCTCTTCTGGACTCAAGACGACATTGCGAAAGTCGCCAAGTTCCTCAACAACGACAACGGCTTTGCAAACGGCAGTCAGATACTTGAAGTGAATATGCTCGCCGATTCCATGCAGGATGACCCGTCCGATCGAGGCGTGGATACGACGGGCGGCACAGGCTTCAAATACAACAACGCCTTCTGGGCGGAAGATTTCACTCCTGCCGCCTTCCCGCAATATTCATGCTCGTTCTGGACGCCCTTCATGTCCGGTTATGGCGGTATCACGGTCGTGATGATGCCCAACGGCGCGACGTATTACTACTTCAGCGATAACGAAGAGTTTAGTTGGTACAACGCCGTGCATGAGGCGAATAAGTTGAGTCCGTATTGCCCGTGAGATAACTCGTGAAGTGTAGTTAGAGTTTTCTTATGCCAACGGGCTCATAGGGGATAAAAAAGAGCGTAGACCATGCGCGGTCTACGCTCTTTGATTTTCAGAATATACACTATGCGTCTGTTGGTATTCGTTCGCTGATCACAAGATTAGCAATTGGCATAGCGGTTAATTCCAGACGCGACAAATCAACGAATTTGCTGGCGTCTTCGATTTCGATGCCGATGGCGTGATTGTTCTCATCATAATCCACGACCACGCCGGGGGATGTCTCTTCGGACTCAACGCTTACACCGGTTGCAAATTCAATATAAAGCATATCAGTTTGAGAGTCAAAACTCAGTTTCATAAGTTGATCTATCATCGAAGAGAGCGGAGAATTCTCTCCGCTCCCAATTCTCTATTTCTCTAATTCTCTCTTTCTTACACCACCGGCTCTTCCTCAACTTCAGGGATGTCCTGTCGTTCAAGGGTAATCTCGCCATCGGGATTCATCGTCACAAGGATCGAATCGCCGTTGTGGAATTCGCCGCTCAGTAATTTATCTGATAGCGGATCCTCGACCTTCTGCTGGATCACGCGGCGGAGGGGGCGGGCGCCGAATTCGGAATCATACCCAAGGTCCGCGAGAGAGGCGAGGGCTTCCGCAGTGGCAGTCAGGATCAGGTCATGTTCCTTGAGGCGTTCGGCGACCTTATCCAGTTCGAGCGAAACGATCTGCTGGATGTCTTCGCGGTTGAGCGCGCGGAAGATGACAGTTGCATCGAGGCGGTTGATGAACTCGGGACGGAAGGCGCGTTTGAGCGATTCGTTCAACTTCTTGCGCATGTCTTCGTAGGAGAGACGCTCTTCGGTCACTTCATCGCGTTTGAGCGCGAAGCCGAGCGACGATTGCTTTTTGATCACGTCCGCGCCGATGTTGGAGGTCATCACGATGATCGCGTTGCGGAAGTCCACTTTGCGACCCTTCGCATCGGAGAGGTGACCCTCTTCCATGATCTGCAACAACATGTTGTGCACTTCGGGATGCGCCTTCTCGACTTCATCGAACACAACGATGGAGTATGGTCTCCGGCGCAAGGCTTCTGTCAATTGACCCGCTTCTTCGTAGCCGATGTATCCCGGAGGCGCGCCAACTAAACGCGAGGCGGTGTGCCGTTCCATGAACTCGGACATATCGAGTTGTATCGCGGCTTCTTCACTGCCGAACATGAACTTGGCAAGTGTTTTGGTTAATTCGGTTTTGCCGACGCCGGTCATCGAGGAACATGAATGAACCGATGGGGCGTTTCTGGGTCTTTCAACTCGCCGCGCGCGGCGGACTGCGCGCGAGATGGCGATGATGGCATCTTCCTGCCCGATGATTCCCTTGCGGAGTTCATCTTCCATTTTGAGCAAGCGCTGTGATTCTGCTTCTGCAAGTTGCATGAGCGTGACTCCCGTCCACATCGAGACGACTTCGGCAATGTCTTCCGCCGAAACGACGGGACTGTTCGCGCGATCCCAGCCTGTGCGCAGGCGTTCGATCTGTTCGCCGAGTTCGGTCTCGCGCTCCTGCCATTCGATGATGTCTTCGTTGTTGCCTTCTTCTTGCGCGAGAGAACGATTCTGTCGGGCTTGTCGCAATTGACTGAATAGATCTTTGGCGTGTTTCGCGGCGGGACTCTTGTACATGCGCACGCGCGAGGACGATTCGTCAATCAAGTCAATGGCTTTATCGGGGAGGAAGCGTTCGGTCACATAACGAGTGGAAAGATGCGCGGCGGCTTCGATGGCTTCATCGGATATCACAAGGTGATGATGTTCCTCGTACGCGGAGCGAATCCCTTTGAGGATTTGGATGGTCTCTTCCTCGGAAGGCTCGTCTACCTGAATCGGTTGGAAGCGGCGTTCGAGCGCGGCATCCGATTCGATGTGTTTGCGATATTCGTCCATCGTCGTCGCGCCGATCACTTGCAATTCGCCGCGCGACAAAGCGGGCTTGAGAATGTTTGCCGCGTCTACCGAGGAGCCAGCGGCTCCCGCGCCGACGAGCATGTGGACTTCATCAATAAATAGAATTGCGCCGGATTGTTTGAGTTCGTCGATCACGCGCTTGAGTCGTTCCTCGAACTGACCGCGATACATCGTGCCAGCCACGAGCGAGCCGACATCGAGTTGCAGTAAGCGTTTGTTCATCAACGGCGCGGGAACGTCGCCTTCGACGATGCGTTGCGCGAGACCTTCGACGATGGCGGTCTTGCCGACGCCGGGTTCGCCGATCAATGCGGGGTTGTTCTTTGTGCGGCGCGCGAGAATTTGAATCACGCGCTCGATCTCCATTTGGCGGCCGATCACCGGGTCAAGTTTTTTCTCTTCGGCTTTGGTAGTCAAATCGGAAGCAAGTTGATCAATGAGAGGGGTTTTCTGATTTGGTTGAGCGCCTCGCGCGGGACCAACGCCGGCAGGCGTCGGGGAGGCGGAAGCGGATTCGTTCAACACGCGGCGAGTCTGACGTCGGATCTGATCCGGCGTCACGCCGAGTCGGCGCAACACTTCCAATGCCGCGCCATCCACGCGGACCAAGCCGAGCAAAATATGTTCCGTGCCGATGTAATGATGACCGAGTCGCCGCGCTTCATCCACCGCAAGTTCGAGGACTTGCTGCGTGTCGCCCGCGAGTTCCACGCGGCTGGGGTCGAACCCGACCGAGCCGGAGGAGACGCGGCGAATCACTTCGCGCACGCGGTCTGATGTCATTCCAAGTTCGCGCAGGACGCGCCCTGCAACTCCGCCCTCTTCATCCATTAAACCTAACAATAAATGCTCTGTGCCGATATTATTGTTGCGGGATTGCTCAGCCTCTTGATGCGCAAGGCTCAAAACCCGTCTTGCTCGCTGTGTAAATCGCTCCATTCCAGCCATAATGTTTTTCTCCTGAACGTGAAGGTATTCTACCAAAAAGCCCAACGAGTCGTTGTAGGAAAAAGATTAGAGTTTGTTTACAACGCTGATACAATGATGCAAGGTTGAAATTTCTTACTGGCAACCTTGCGAAGGTTGAGAACCTTCGCAAGGTTGGATAAAGGATGGATGACATGCGATCAATTTGCGTTTTTTGCGGATCTTCCGACTCGGTTCATTCCGACTATCGAACTGCCGCATTTTCCCTCGGCGTTCTCCTAGCCGAGAGAGGGATTCGTCTCGTCTACGGCGGCGGCAAGACCGGCTTGATGGGCGCGGTGGCAGATGGCGTCCTTTCGGCGAAAGGCGAGGCGATCGGCGTGATCATCCCTTCGATGAACACGCCTGTCCTTGCACATGACGGCTTGACCCGCATGGATGTTCCACCCGATATGCACGCCCGCAAAGCAAGGATGCACGAACTGGCGGATGGATACATTGCCATGCCCGGCGGATTCGGCACGTTCGATGAATTGTTCGAGACCGCCGCGTGGGCGCAGATCGGCGAGCACCAGAAACCTATCGGTTTGTTGAATGTGAAGAATTATTACGCGCCTCTGCTCGCCGCCATGGATCATGCTGTGAGCGAAGGTTTTGTTTTCAAAGAACATCGCAATTCGATTGCATGCGATTCTGATCCAATAAAATTATTAGATACGATGGCGAAGTACGAACATCCGCGCGAGGCGGTGAAGAGGTGGATGAGGGAGGGGTAGTTGTACTGCGTATTTCGTATGGTTGTTCAAAATCGTAGTAACGACTTCAGTCGTTTGATAACGCGGATAATGGTTTGCGTTGGGCAAGGTTATGACGATGAAAATTTCTTATCTTGAACTATTCACAAACGATTTGCAACCCCTGGCGGATTTTTATTCCCAAACGCTGGAATTGCCAATAAAGTTGTCGCCTGAAAAATTGGAAGCGCAGGCTGGCGAAACAACTCTTGTGTTCGTGAAAGCGCAACCCGATTTTGACGGCGCGTATCACCTCGCGTTCAACATCCCTGAAAATCAAATTCAACAAGCGAAAGAGTGGGTCTTGGCAAGGACGGAACTGCTCTTCGATGAAAACAAACAGGATGTGTTCGATTTTTCGAACTGGAACGCGCACTCGATCTACTTCAAAGACTCGGCAGGGAATGTGCTTGAGTTCATCGCGCGGCATGATTTGAAAAATGATTTTGATGAAAAATTTGAAAGCAATCAAATTCTGAATGTCAGCGAGATCGGCTTGCCGTCTGAGGATGTGATGGGACTGGCGAATGAACTTTGCGCAAAATTGGAATTATCCGTTTTTCGCCAACAGCCCAACGAGAATTTCACCCCCGTCGGAGACGACAACGGATTATTCATCCTGCCGATCAAGAATCGAATCTGGTTTCCTAATTCGGGCGTGCCAGCAAAATTGTTGCCGATAAAAATTAGGGGCGAGGCGAACGGAAAAGAATGGGAAGTGCGCGGATTCCCCTACGAAATTCAAAGTTAATCCGCAGACGCGGCTTTTTGCATTCGTTTTGCGAAAACCCAGCCTGCAATTCCCAACACGACGAAGCCGACAAGAAATACCCAGATCAATGCGGGGATTTGATTCACATACGCGCCCACAGTAACAGTTAGAAGTGTGGCAATGCCGCGCCCGAGCATGTTTGCCAGCAGGAAGCGTTTGAATGACATGCTTCCTAACCCGGCGACGTAGCACATCGCGTCGTTGGGAATGAGCGGCATCACAAGTGTGATCACATAGAATGCCATGCCTTGACCCGCCGCGCTTTTGTCCCAGCGAGTTAATGTCTCGGGCGCGATCCATTTCTCGGCGAATGGTCGCCCAAACTTGCGCGAGAGCCAGAATGCGATCTGCCCGCCGAGGACGAGACTCGTCCATGTGATGAGGAATCCGCCGACGAAGCCGTAGAGGATTCCGCTGCCGATCATGAGCGCTTGTCCGGGGATGAACGCGATGAAGGCTTGCAGGATGAAGAGCAGGAAGAGGATGACGGGTCCGCGGTAGCCGTATCCGCGAATCGATTCGATGACCGCGTCGAGATCGCTGAACCAACTCAGCCAGGCTCCAAGCGGCTCGCGGTAGATCCACAGCGCGATCAATACGATGAGAACGATTGGTATCCAAAGAAATTTTTTCGAGGTCATGTGTTTCTTAAGCAGTCACGTGCATGAAGTGATCCACCGTTTTGTAAAACCCATCGTTCAATTCTTCAAAGGTAAAGGGTCTTGGGGGTTGGTGAAACGGGAAGGTGAGCCGCACGGTGTTCAAGTTTTCAAAATGATTTTCCGCGATGCTGAGGGTGGTATCGAATCGCAAGAGCGGATCGTAAATGGACATGGCAAAGTAACACGGTGTGTCGTATTTTGTCGGCTCCACGTCAAACTCGGTGGTGAGTATCTCGTTGATCTGCGCCATCAATACCGAGATGGTGCTGACGGTGATGCGCGGCAGTTTGCGTTTCAAGGGAATCGTGCGTTCGAGCTTTCCGATCGTTTGCACGACCGAAACGGCAAGCGAGATCGTGTGCGGATTGCGGACGAATTTAACGAAGCCCGACTGCAATTTGGGATGTTCAAATTGACGGACGACGCGCTGCACCATGCGCAGCCTTGACGGTGAATAGGGGAGCGCGCTCTTGCCTAAACACGGCGCGATCAGCACGAGGCGGTCAATGCGATGCGAGAGGCGTTTGAAGGCGCGCATCGCGAGGATGCCGCCGAACGAGAATCCCATCAGGTTGAATCGTTCGAATCCCAGTTTGTCGGCGAGTTGCTCTACCAATTCCGCCACTTGCTGGCTGGAAAACTTCTCGCCGAAAGGCGTAGATTGCCCATGCCCCGGCAATTCGAAGAAATAGACCTTGAACCATTGCCCGATGAATTGAGCGAGCGTCAGCCAATCTTCCCATTCTGAAATGGTCGCCGGCACCATGATGAGAGGCTCTCCCTCGCCAGTTTCCAAAATATTCAGCCGCGAGAGAGGCAGGTCTACAAAATACGTCCGGTAGGATGGGGGCTTGAGATTTGGCAATATGATCTCCTTAAGTTGATTCGTCTATAGCATTTTACACATACAAGAACGGGGAGATAACCGCCAAAATCTGCTGGTGCAATCTGAAAACAGGTAGGGTCAGCCGTTGAATGAATTTCAACCGAATCAATTCACGTTCTTTCCATCAGAAGCCGCGCCAGCCCGCGGATCGCGTTGCGGCGCGTGCGGTTGAACGTTCCCTCTGAAATATACAGGCGCGACATGATCTCGCGGTTGGGCACGCCCTCCACGTAGGCGTCGTATAACACCGCGTGGTTATACCACATGCGCGGCAACGGCTCCGGCGGACGTTTCTCGGCGGGCTTCAATGTCTCGATGAAGCCGGTCAGCATTTGTTGTAATCGTTTGCCGCGTTCGACGTGCGATGTTCCGCTGATTGCCATCTTCTCAGCCAGCGGGCTTTGCCCAAGTTTGATCGTGTCCGGCAGGTTGCGCAGGGCATCCTCCACCTGCTTCACGAATTCGCCGCTGAGCGTTGATTCCATCGTATCGAGGATTTCATCGGCTAGCACATTCATCTCATCCGCGTTCTCCCGCGATTCTTCCAGCGAGCGGCGGATCGCGTCATTCTGTTGCGAGCGCAGATTGCTCAAAGAGAATAATGTGCCGAGATGATCCGCCGTCTCTGCCAGAAGGTCGAGATCGCCGGAGGAATATTCCATCTTCGTTTTTGATTCGCCGATGCCCACCACGGCAACCTGCTTCTGCCCCTCGAACGACGGCGCGATCCATGCGATGCCGGGGAGTTGATCCGCTGGAGGGTGAGAGACATCCTCACAGTCCAGAAGAGAGGCGGGAATCCCGCTTCCGACCGGGACGGAGGCTTGGGTCGCCAGAACGTGGAAGTTATCTCCCTTTCGAACGGCGGCGAATCCGCTTGGGGCGCGCAAAGTCTTGCAGAGCAGGTCAAGCCCTTCTTGCAAACGGGCTTTGAGAGTCTGCTCGCCGGCGATGTCGTTTTCAAGATCGTGCAGTTGTTTTCTGAACTGACTCTCGTGGCGCATGCGCAGGCGTTCCAAGAATTCGCGCGTCAGATCGTAGATGCTATGCGTCAACACTGCTAATGCGATCACGAAGGAGAACATTTCCACCGGCACGCCCCATTGAGACGCAAAATACAAATAGACTCCTGCGAAACCCATCACCACCAGCGTGGAGAGAGGCAGGTCTTGGTAAGTTGTCCGTCTTTCCGTGAGGGTTTGATGACGCGCCACAGAGAGCCCCACGAAAAATAGCCATGTGAAATTGAAAATCGAGGGGATCACATGCGGAAGCCGGAAGTCTGCTAAGAAATCCACGATGCCGTATAAGACAGAGAGAGTTGGAAAGAGCGCGGCGATCAGGAAAAATTTTCCGCGCGAGGTCAGCCCGATCCTTTCTGCCCCGAGCAGGTTGAACAGAATCAGTCCGATGATCAGCAATTGAAACAAACCGTAAACGACGCTGGTTATCCCCAGCGGCAACTGCGCCCCATACAATGGATTCTCTTCGATGAATGCGCCGGGTCGTAGGAGCAAGATCATCGTCAGCGCCGCAAAAACATACATGCCATTCTCCACTCCGCGCCAACGCATTCGGCTCTGTTCCGGGGTCAACCGGCAAATGAGGCTGTACCAGAATATCAGACCTAGCACCAACAACTCTGCCCGCAACGCTGCCGACCCGGCGACCGGGTGAAATAGATTCGAATAGGCAATGTATGATTCGATGGCAAGCGCGAGCAGAATGATCACCGCCCGCAAGGTCACTTTGCTGGCAAATCCCCGCGCAAAAAGATAGAACGACATCCAGAGTGTCGTCGCGATGGTAATGAGTCTGACCAGGATGGTGGCTTCAAGCAACATTACGACTCTCGCCCATTCCCAAATCTTGCACTTTGGCGATTATATGCGATTTTGTTTCTAGCGGACGAGTGAGAAACGTGCGGCGCTCTGTCGTTTGATAAGGAAGTAACCTTATTTCAAAACCACAACGAGCGGTCCCTGCATATTGATGAGCGGACGCAGTTCGTTGTATGGAATTGTGACAGACTGCGCGCCCGCCGCGTATGGCGCGACTTGATACTCGTCGAAGGTGATGAGCAAACCTTCATTGGTAATGTTCCAGTTGCGATAATTTTCAGGTGTTGGGTCTGCGCCGCGCTCGAATCCGCCATAAAAGCCGATGTCGCGCTTGCTGAGTTCGCCGATGCAATAACTCGAAATGGCTTTGAGAAATTTTGCGTCTTCGATGAAAAGATCGCCCAGCGAAAGCTCGCGCCCTTGTTCGAGATCGTAGTTAAGCGTCCGGCTGTAATGGTACGGATGAGCCGCGCCGTCAGCGTAGCCGGAAAAGTTGATCTTGAGCGACCACAGATTCCCCCTTTGATACACGAGGTAATAGCCCACATCGAAAGAACTTCCCGATGCGATGGGAGCAGACGGCATGTGAGCAACAACATTCTCGCGGAAATAGTTGATCTCGCCCTGTATCAGGTCGTTCACCTTTTGATTGAATTCGATCACCCGTTTATCCTCACTGCCTGCGAGGCGCGGGGTTTGCGCGGTGATGCTGTAGCGCGGGGACGATCCATCCTCCCTGAAATAGGTGGCGACGAAAGTTACCTGACTGCTCACAGGAGTTTGATTCACGGGCGGAACGGTCGGCGTGGGCGTAGGAATTTGCGCGGGCGTTGTACATGCCGCGAGGACGCTGAACAGGGCAAGCCCAGTGACTAATAAATTGATTATTTTAGTGAACATATCATCCTCCTGTTTCCCATTAACGATTGCCGGATGTATTAAGTTCCAGTGATGAGACGCTTCAAAATCTCCAAAGCCTCTTGCTTCCCCCCGCCGCCGTTTTCGCCCCCAGGTCCAACGCATGACGGACAGCCGTCCGCGCATGAGCACGCGTTCACCAGTTCGAATGCGCGGGCAATGAGTTCGTCATGCAGTTCAAATAACTTCTGACTAAAGCCGATTCCCGCCGGGACAGAATCATATAGTACCACTGTCGGCTGACCAAATGTTTGATTCTCCACCGGCTCGATGTGCCTGCCCAAGTCGCCCGAATCGCACATCAGAAACAGCGGCGCGAGATTGCCGAGAACATACGCCAAGCCCGCCAGCCCGCTCCTCATGCGCACATTTTGCTCCGCCTTGTGATGGCACGACGGGCAAAGCGTTGTGAGATTCTCCAAACGATTCGCCTCGTCTCTCGATGCGAACGCGCGGAACGGGACTTTGTGATGCACGTCGTGCTGGCGGCTGGATTCCACTGCGCCGCACACCTGACATGTGAACTGGTCGCGCCTGCGGACGCGTTCGCGAATCTTCGACCACTCCGGTCCGTAATCGTTGGGGTCGTTCGTCCATGCGCCTGCCTCGCGCAATTGCGCGACCGTTTCCTCGGAGAGTGAAAGCCAATAGCCCGTCGTCTGCAATTCGGAGGGAGGCAAGTCCAGCGGTTCTTCGCCTAAATTTTCGTGCGTGTGCCAACGGCGTTTGCGAAAGCCGGTGACTTGAGTGGTGATCTTGAGTTCGCCCCAACTTTTTATTGAAGGGATGGTTTCTCCCTCACCCCTAACCCCTCTCCCGCTGGGAGAGGGGGACTCTTCCGCTACAGACAACAATTCCACCTCGGTTTGTTGCAGCGGCTCGGTGTAATAATCGCTGACGAATGGCTTGATGCGGACGATGTGTTCTTCGAGATTCAGTTCCTCGACAAAATAGGATTGCGCTTCGTGCAAGTAGATCGCGCCCGGGTGAGTCATCCATGCCGCGCTTTCGCCGTCCACGATGCCGATGGTTTGCGGCTTATCGTCAACGACGGTTTGCAGCACAAAACTTTGCGGCGAGGCGGAACGCAGGGAGATATTCGCAGCGGGATACGAATCGGACATCCAGTAATATTTCTCTTGCGAAATGTGCGCCTCATTGTTGGAAAGTAGAAAGTGGAGATACGCATCAATGATCTCTCCAGATAAAGAACCGAAGCCTTCGCCTTTTTGAAACGGCAACTCGAACATGGCGCAACGCAAATGCTCCAACAGGATCA
>JAXLVX010000041.1:0-29017 GCA_046328795.1 Anaerolineales bacterium
ATGGATCAATCACGCTGCTAGTCCGCTCTTGCGCAGGCTGAGAGCGGAGGGATGTAACAATAAGAGGAAGAACTCCGAGTATGAGGACAATAGCCGCCATACTATACTTCCCGCGGGGGCTAAAATCTTTCGCGCGTTGCAATAGCAGGACTACGCTGAGCAACACAACGGCTGAAAAAAAACGTCCGCTCATGAAATCGCCGCCGATGTACAGGATGTAGACAAGGTAGAGACATATCCCTGAAGCAAGCAACAATTCTTTGCGACCGCGATATAGCACAGTCAAGCAAAGGGCGCTCGCTGTTGTGATCAACGTAATGGGATCAAGACGGAGGGAATTAATAAAGTAAAGAACCCCCTGATGAAGAAGGGCAATATGGGAAACGCCAGCATTGAGCTTGGCATAGGCAGTATTTGGAAACAAAAACCCATAATAGAATACAGAAAATAATTCCCAAAAGATGAAGGGCAAAACCGCTGTCACTAGAATTACCACGCCGCGCCAGTTACGATGCTGAAATAAAAATAGATAGATCAGGGCAGGCGCGAAAAACAGAAGGGTATCCATTCGATTCAATACGCTGAAGCCTGCAAGCAATGCAAGGATCTGGAATTTCCGCGCAGGGACAGGAAACTCCGATCTCAGAAATTCGATCGCAAATAATAGAATGAGCAAATGCGTTAGGGGATTTTCGAGACCCGATGTGGAATAGTCTACAAACGCTTTCGAGAGAATTAAGATCGCCCACCCAAAGAGCATCGCAAAGACATCGTGTCTATAGTTGTATAGGAAGATAATTTGCACGATAAGCGACGTCGCTACACTCAATACGACTGCTGTGAAATATCCGTTGGGAATAAAAGGATATAAACTCGCGAGTAAAAGCATCCAGAGCGGATGGGTATAGGTCTGCACGCGCTCGCTGATATTCCATGTCGGTCCATAGCCGTGTGCCCAATTATCCACCGTGCGCAATGTGATAAACGCGTCATCGCTGACCCAGGCTGTGAGCAAAAGAATCATCAGACTGATGAGCAACAACAAAATAGGGAGAACCTGGGCGCGTTGACTTCTCGTCATCATTTGAAAAACAGCGCATATCATACCCTAGGTTTCGTTGGAATAATTCCAATCCGCTTGAAAGGAAGATTATCTCCTTCTCTGTGATTTCGGTACGAGCTTCTAATTTTTGCCCTTGCGCTGGAACATTTGTTCTGTTATATTCGATGGGGGAGTTTCCATATGCCGAAAACAAAGATCGAAATTTATCCATTAACAGCCAAGAGATGGAATGACGCAGTCACGGTATTCGGCGAGCACGGCGGATACGCGGGATGCTGGTGCATGTTCTGGCGACTGGATCGTTCGGATTTCAAAAAATTGCGCGGCGGGGGAACAAAAGAAATCCTGAAACAAATGACTGAAAAGAAACAGGAGCTCGGGTTGATCACCTATGTGGACGGCAAGCCTGCAGGCTGGTGTTCCATTAGTCCGCGTGAAAACTACATTGCGCTCGAAAATTGCGGATCGCCAAACGAGTGGACGAGAAGCCGCTTTGGTCCATCGTTTGTTTTTTGTGGATAACCGTCTGCAAGCAAGTTTACGGCGCAGATGTTGCGCGGCGCAGTGGCTTATGCAAAAAAACACGGCGCAAAGATCGTTGGAGGATATCCGATTGACATGCAAACCGAAAACTGGCTGGGCAAAGCCAACAGTTATGCGGCTACATGGAATTTTGCTTCCGCTTTCCGTGAAGTTGATTTGTGGAAGCGGGACGCGCTTTCCGAAACACAATTGATCATGCGTTATAAATCAAATAGGAGAATCACGTGTCCATCCAAAATCTGAAATTCAACTTTGATGTGAACGGCAAAATGCCAACGCGTATCTTGCCTCCCCTTCCAATGGGCGGACCTGGCGTGCTCGTCCTCCATGCGTGAAAGGGGGACCTTCAAGCCGTTCTTCAAGGAAGTCTGCGACTTGCCGAGCAGGGATTCACCGCGCTCGCGCCTGACTTGCGGGACGGTCAAATTGCGAAAGACGATTGACGGCGCGAAAGGATTGATGGAGAAAAGCGACGGTCAACTCGTCGGCGACACAGTGATGGCGGCGAAAGATCATTTGCGCGGATTGGTGAATGGCAAGATCGGTTTGGTTGGGTTCTCGATGGGCGGAGCGTGGGCATTGATCACCGCCGCGTACAAGCCTGAGCAAATCGCGGCTGCTGTCCTTTTTCTACGGCAACGAAGGCGTCGAATATGGAAAGGTCGCCGCCAAAGTGATGGGGCATTACAGCGACCACGACGAATGGGAGCCGAGCGCAGAATGCGGAGAACACCTTCGCGGAGTTCAAAAAGCGGGCGGACTTCACGTTTATCTTTACTCCCGGAAGTTGCCCACTGGTTCGTCGAGTCTGATCGCCCTTGAATACGACCTGCCGTGGCAACACTGGCGCGTGGGAACGGACGTTTGATTTCCTGAAGAAAAATTTGTAACCGTTTCAACATCTCCCCTCAATGGGGAGATGTCTCTTTGCGTAAAATAGTCGGTGGCCAATGTCGTTATGAGCAGGAAAGGGCGAAGCAATCGTAACAGGAGATTGCTTCGCCGCCTCGGTCTCGATGTCCCGCGACGAGCATCGCGGGACTACTCGACCAGCGGCTCCTCGCAACGACATACTTTAGGAGATTTGTCGCCAGAAAATTTTGATGTGATCGTCATTGGCGCGGGACTGGCGATGGCTATCGCCGCCGCGATTCGCGCCGCGCAACTCAAGCAGAAGGCGGTAATTGTTGATAAGCAGTGGTCGGGCGGCGTGTTTGGTGTTCGTGGGTGCATCCCTGTCCATGCCGTGCTGTTGAAGAACGCGAGTGTGGCCCGCACAACGCGAGCGTGGCAAGGATTTTGATTCCGTTTGATAATTGAAACTCACTACGGCGTTGCGGTCAAACGCTCGCGTCAAAATCCTGACCGCCTGGTAAAGGGCGTCGGTTTTGATGCAGAAGAATGCCATTACAGTTTTCA
Source organism: Anaerolineales bacterium (assembly GCA_046328795.1). Lineage (GTDB taxonomy): Bacteria > Chloroflexota > Anaerolineae > Anaerolineales > Villigracilaceae > Defluviilinea. Next base: position 3,026 of record JAXLVX010000041.1, read on the forward strand.
TGGGGGAAGCGAAATTAAATCGAAAGACACGCTAACTGTTACCGATTCAGATAAAGACAACCGGAACTCAAAGCAAAGAATTTTCATCGCCACAGGCGCGCCAGTGCCTCCCGCGTGGAAAGCGGACGGCGAGAAAGTCACCGCCACATGGCGGAAGCCATCTTTGCAAGAGAGGTGTCCTCCGTGCGTCGGTGGTCATCACCGGCCTGGGCGATCGGCGTCGAGTTTGCCACCGTCTGGAGCGCAATGGCGCGGATGCGACCATCGTGAATACCGCGACCTGTTCCGCTCGCTGAAGATGAAGAAGTGTCAAAAGAGTTGAAGAAGGAATTCGAGTAGCGCGGGATCAAATGTTTGGTCGGGCATAAAGCCGGACTCAGGAAGCGGTGAAAGCAGGCGTGAAGGTTGTCGTTTCGGCTGAAGGGCAAATACCCTGAAGTGAACAGTGGTGCTGGCGGCGATCGGGTTCCGCCCTAACTCCAAAGGATCTGGACCGAAGAGGCGTGGCGTCAGATCAATGAACGCGGCTTTGTCGAGATCAGTCGAAAAGACGTGATGGCCGTCCCCGCATTTGGGCGATCGGCGACGTGACCGGGCAAACTCATGCTCGCACGTCGGCTCGGCGCGATGGGAATCATCTGCGCCGAAATATCGCGGGCGCGGAAACGATCACGCTGGATTACGAAATGATGCCGCGTGCTGGGCCGGAGCTGTTATCCGCGCAGGTCGCCTCGTTTGGTTCACCGAAGCGCAGGCAAAAGAACGCGGCTACAATATCAAGATCGGACGGTTTCCGTTTCAGGCGAACGGCAAAGCGTTGGGCTTGGCGATTATGCGGGCTGGGTGAAGATCGTTGCAGATGAAAAATACGGCGAGATTCCGGAGGTACATGATCGGTCCCGAAGTGACCGAGTTGCTCCCCGAACTCACGCTCGCGCACCCGATGGAGTTGACGCCGCACGAGATTGCGCGCGCAACGTCCACGCCCACCCATCGTTGAGTGAAGCATTGATGGGTGCCGCGCACGGCGCAGAGGGAAGTCCGATCCACTTGTAAAATTGACTGGGCGGTATGTTCTGCCCGGAGCATACGATGACCGAAGAGAAAACTTACACGATCTCACAAGCGCATTACCAATTCGCTGTGGATTTTAGCAACTGTGACCTGGGAATTCTCGAGCGTAGTTACGCACAAAGATCGAAGATGCGCATGGTGGATTTCGCTGGCGCTCGCTCGCGCACTGGCGGTCGCGGGCGGAGCCGTGAGGCAGCAGCGCGGCGAATGGCTGGTCTCGCGCGCCCACGCGGTGTTGGGCGATGGAGGTCCTGGCGTTGAAGCACGCGCAACTGTGCTATCAATTATTGAAGACAACAAAGAAATGACGATAAAGCTGACGCGTCGCTTTGCCTACGAAGCCATCGCGCGGGCATACGCGGTCAACGGGGATAAAAGAGAGTCGCTAAAATCTTCGAAATGGCGAAGAAAGCGCTGGCGAGATCAAGAACGAAAAAGACCGCACCAACTTCTTTTGAGCGAACGGCGGCGACTGGAACAACGTGAAAGGCATCAGCGACCTCCCAAAAAACCCTATACCTTTATTGAAATATGAAACCACAATTACAAAATTCAGTATTCGCCATTCGCAACAAAATCACCAAATCCTAACCCTGTTGCGTTCGGCAGTAATCAACGCCCCGCTCAACAAATTGGACTCATAGCGCGCAGAATTTCAACACAAACATCACCCTGCCGTTTCATGACATATTTACAAGACGAACAATACCGAGGGAGGCTGCGCAAAGACAACCGCCAATTCTCCGGAAGTCTTTGTCGAGCGTGATCAACACCTCACAAGGTTCATTATGCGCGCGCGATGGAAAGAATTTCTCTTCATCTCCGGGTCTCTCCCCAATCACCCGCCCAGAGTACATCATGCCCGCCGTACGCCAGCGTCTGTTTCACGCCACCCCAAACGCAAGTGTCCAGCAAAACCTTCACGCATCGGTCTCCACCAATGAGTAATTCACTGTTCATGGCTAACCAGCCGATTAGCATATACCTAGATGAAGTGCGATGGCCTTCCGCTTCTAAAAAGGGATAGCCTTGCAAAAATAGTTTCAGGCGTATCGCCTGGCAGTTAATCCCCAGCAATCGTATCTAAGCAGTTATGCGGCGATCACAATGATGTGGCTTACCGGTTAATAACGATTCTTCTCAATAGTTTATTTTCTTCCATAATTACCTCTATTGCAATTGTACAATATTTTGACGCCCCTTGTAACGATTCAAAGTTCGATTTTATTCTGACACAAAACGAAAACGCAGATTTTCACTTCGCCAGCGGAATCTGAATAAAGAACGTGCTGCCGGGCAATTTCTCTTCATCGTAGCCGGGGCTTTCCACCCAAATTTTTCCGTGATGCGCTTTGACGATGCCCGCCGCGATGGCGAGACCCAAGCCCGGTCCGCCGCCTTTGAATTTGGTGCGGCCCGAAGAGTGGAGTTCCACTTTGCCGAGTTGATACAGTTTCTCGAAGACGATCTTGTGATTCGCCGGGTCAATGCCGATGCCGGTGTCGCGCACGCGGATCTCGCAAAATTGTTCCGAGCCGTTGGGGACGATCGCGCCGCTCACGTTGATCGTTCCGCCATCCGGCGTAAATTTAACCGCGTTGACGATCACGTTGTCCAGCGCCTTTTGCAGGAGTTCCGAGTCAGCCAGCACAGGCGGAATCGAGCCGAGGCTTGTATCCAGCTCCAAGGCGAGTTGACGCGTTTTCAAGTCCTCCGCAAGTTCTTTTTGGATGAGTCGCAGGATCGGCGCGAGGGTCACCAATTCCAAATGAGGGTTCAGCACTTGATTCTCAAGCCGCGCCACATCCAACATGCTGTTCACCACTTGATGCAGGCGGTCGCTTCCTTGAATGACGCCGTCCACCGCCTGCGCGAGGGCTGAGTTCGCCGCCACAGCCGGCGCGGCTTTGACCATACCCATGTAGCCTTTGATGACGGTGAGCGGCGTGCGCAATTCATGCGCGGCAACGTTGATGAAATCGCTTTTGTTTTGATCGAGTTTTTTCAGCGTGTCGTGCGCCACGCCAAGTTCGTCCACGCGCTGCTCCACCATACGTTCCATCATTTCGTTGAAGCGCGTCACTTCATCGAAGAGCCTCGCATTCTCGAGCGCGATGGTGGCTTGCAATGCGAATGTGCTGGCAAGCAGAACATCGTCCTGATTGAACGCGGATGGATCGCTGCGCGTGACGACCAGCATCCCGGTGAATTTATTTTTTGAATATAAAGGCAGACTCAACACCGAACGATCCGACGGAAGCCACGGCGACTGCCCCCACCCGCGCGTCTGTTGCGTATCGCTGACGTTCATCGGCTCGGTCTGCTTCGTTAGAAAATGCAGGATGTTCGTGCCGTTGATGTTGTAATTCAATTCTTCGATGGGCGCGCCGGACGGATACCCGCGATGCGCGGCGAGTTCCACGCCATTCACGCCCCGCAGGAACAACGCGCTTCGTTCATGCGGCAGCACATGCGACAACTGCTCGACGATCTGACCCGGCACTTCGGTCACTTTGCCCAGCGATGAAACCTGGCGCAGCGCCTGCGTCAACGCTTCCGCCGCGCGACGTCGGGCTTGTTCGCTCGAATATAACTTCGCGTTCTCGGCGGCAGTCTGCTCAGACCATTCCTTGGCAATTGAAAGTTCCACGGCGCGGTCGTGCGCCTCTTTGAGCAATTTCTCCACTTGTTGCTGAGCCTGCTCTTTTTGCTGGGCAAGCATAATGCGCAACAACGCGCTGCTGACCAAATTCCGCACGCGGACGTAAATCTCCCAATCGCGCGGACCCATCTCGACCCACATAAAGCCGAAGCGGTTGCGCGCCAATGACAGCGGCATGACAACGGCTGTATAACGCCGGCTCTCCGGCGTTTTGCCCGGCGGAGTGAGTTGACCGGTGGTGAGGATCGTCCGTTTGTTGGGGATCACAAACTGTTCATCTTCGTACTGGAACAAAACGTTGTACGTTTCCGGCGAGGCGGAAATCGTTTGCGGAGAACTGGCGTCGCCGTAGTACATCACATACCAGCGTTGAATGCCCATCGCGGGGAAGTTCTCCGAGATCGCCGAGCCGAGGTCGTTCATGCTCATGACGGGCGCCATCGAAAAACTGAATCCCTGCAAAATATGTTCCTGTTGTTCGAGCGCCAGCCTGCGATACGCCTGCGCGCGCTGCGAAAGTTCGCCGGTCAACAACCGCGCCTGCTGGAAGAGATTCTCCGCGAGAAGCATCACGTTGTGATCTGTGATTCCGCCCAGCGCATAACGCCGCATCACCGAGATCACGTTGTGCCACACGCTCGGAGACAGCTCCTGCTTTTGCATCAATTCGATCAGCGCGTTGACGGCTTTGAGGAAATCATCGCTGGCGGCGGTTTCATTCAACGCCATCAGGAACGAATCCCACGCGCGCCCGAATATCTCGCGGAACTCGGCGCGAGAGGCATCTTTCTCTGTAACACCGGCGGCATTCAATAACGCCCTCAGCGCGGCTTCGCGTTTGTTTTCCAGTTTGCCGGTCTTTGCCACTTCGCGCGGCTCGACCGCGGCTTGCTTCACATTTTCAGGCAAACACCCACACGACCAGCGCACCAACAACTGAGTCGGCGTGACCGTCGTTTTCTGGATCGTGCCTCCATTGACGCGTTTCATCAACGCTTCGAACGCCTGCTTGCCCGCCGTGTAAAACGATTGACGAACCGTTGTGAGCGGAACCCCGGTGGCTTGCGCCTCGCGCAGATCGTCGAAGCCCGCCACCGCCACATCATCCGGCACGCGGATGCCGCGTTGCTGCAAGGCTTCGAGCGCGCCGAACGCCATGCGGTCATTCGCGGCGACGATCGCTTGAGGGGGCGCGGCGCGTTCACCGAATAATTTGAAGACCGCCTCGCGTCCGCTTTCTGGAGTGTAATCGCCGTCCACGACCAGTTTTTCATCGAGGCGCAGGTTGTGCGCTTTCAGTTCATCTTTGTATGCTTGAAAACGTTGCTCGGCGTCAATCTGCCCGGCGATCCCCCGCACGAACGCGATCCGTTTGTATCCATGCTCTTCGATCAAATGGCGCACTTCGGCGCGCATCCCTTCCGCGTTATCGGGAATGAACATGGACGCGCCCTCGAGTTCCACCGACTGCGTCACAAGCGGAACAGCGCGGAACCGTTCGCGGAACAACTTCAGATCATCCGCGTCCGCGCCGTAAGCAACATCGGCAGTGAGGATCAACCCGTCGAATTGTTCGGGCTGGGCAAGCCCATATAAACCGAACGGGTCTTGATTTTGTTTTTCGCTGGCAGAACGTTTTAACGCGCCCCCGATAAAATGCACCACGTTCACCTTCGCCTCTTCCGCCGCGTCGTTGATGCCCGCGATGAACTCCGCGCCCCAGGCGCGTCCGACTTGTGAAGCAAAGATGGCGATCGTTTTACGTTTCGATGAAGGTGTCATTTATTTTTATGATTTCAACCGGGACGACTCTCGCCCGCCTCGGCGTTCTACAACTGCGCAAGTATAACGCTTCGTGCCTGACTTCGACCTGATTCTACTACGCACCGCTTCATCAGAGAGCATTTCTTAACTCCCATTGCAAAAGCGGATTACTCGGATAACGGCAAGCGCATCTGCCACTGCGAGAGTTTTTCCAGTTCAAAGCTTGCGCGTTCGAACATGCCGCTCATCTCTTCGGGGTAGATCGCCGGGACGTGCCACGTGCGCCCGGTAAATTGGGCGATCACCTGTTTCAACACGCGCGAACCGAGATTCTGTCCGCGCTCTTGCGGCTCCACCAATACCGACCAGATCACCACATGATCCATGTGCGGATTCGAAATTGCCGCGTACGAATGACCATTGCGATAGGCGCGCACCGGCGGGGTCATCTGCGCGATGGTTTCGCCGGAGATCTGCCACGGAAGATCGCGCAAGCCGAATTGCGAGACGAGCGCGCCCATCTCGCGTAAATCTATTTCGTTCAGTTCATAGTCTTCCAGTTCGATCGCCTCCCTGCGGATGAACCCAACCAGTCTCCTCATGGTTTGAAAACCGAACTTTTGATAGAGATGCACTGCCGCATCGTTTTGTTCGATCACTTCAAGAGTCATCTCATGGTCGCCGCGTTCGCGCGCCTGATGGATCAATTTTTCCATCAGCCATGAACCTGCGCCGTTGCCGCGAAGTTCCGTTGAAATTCCCATCGCCGCGAGTCGACTCATCCAGCCGCGCCGCGCGATCAACGCCACGCCTTCGGGCTTTCCATCCACGAACAAGACGCGGCTGGCGGTCAAGTCAATGCTGTCTTTGCGGACCATGTCGAGGAATTGCGAAACGTTGAGGTGGATGGGGACGAGGTAACCCTCGAAGCCGCGATTCAGCGTCTGGACGAGATCAGGCAGAAACAGGTCTGAAGCGGTTTTGAGGCTGAAATCCATGTTGCAAATTTTACCCGCATCCCATGTATAATCCGCAAGTTCAAAGAGGACAATTTCATGACAGACTTTAAACGTATCGCAACAAAGATCACAACCACGCTGTTCATCGCGCAAAGTTTCGCGTCGGCAGGGTTCATCGCCGCCGCCGCGATCAATCCCATCCTTGGCGCGAAACTGGCTGTAGACCGTTCATGGGCAACACTGCCAACCGCCGCGTATTTGCTGAGCGGCGCGTTGTCGGCTTCGGCATGGGGCGTCATCATGGATCGCATCGGTCGGCGCAACGGGATCGGTTTCGGTTTGTTGATCGGCGTGGTCGGCAACATTCTCGTTCTGTTTGCGATTCAACACGCTTCGTTCCTGCTCGTGTTGATCGGCTTGATGATGATGGGCGTCACCAACTCGGCAGTGCAACTTGGGCGCTTCGCCGCGGCGGAGGTGAATCCGCCTGACCGGCGCGGACGCGCGATCTCGATGGTCGTGTTGGGCGGCGTGATCGGCACGATCCTTGCGCGCGTCTCCGCCGTGCCAATGAGCGGATTCGTCGTTTCACTTGGGATGGATGAACTCGCCGGCGCGTATGCAACCACATTGGTTTTATTCATCGTTGCCGCGGCATTCGTGTTCATCGGTTTGCGCCCCGACCCGCGCGACGTTGGCAAAGAGGTAGCGAAGCAATATCCGTCTGAAATTCCGCACGGCGAAGCGCGTCCCATCTTAGAAATTTTGCGCCAACCTGCGGCGATCACCGCCGTCGCCGCGATGATGCTTGGGCAAGTGGTGATGGTGGCGATCATGGTCATCACCTCGTTGCACATGGAAGATCACCAGCACAACCGCGCCGATATTTACACGGTGATCTCCGCGCACACCTTCGGCATGTTCGCGCCTTCGATCATCTCAGGTTGGCTATTGGATAAGATCGGGCGCGGCAGAATGATCTTCATCGGCGCGTTGACATTGTTACTTTCCTGCATCACCGCCCCGCTCTCACCGGACGTTTTGCCGTTGGGCATTTCGTTATTTTTACTCGGCTTGGGTTGGAACTTCTGCTTCGTGGGCGGCTCGACGCTGCTGTCCGATCAACTCTCACCGGTCGAACGCTCGCGCACGCAAGGCACGAACGATTTCCTCGTGGGGCTTGCCTCGGCGATCATCAGCCTCTCCAGCGGATTCATCTTCGACGCCACGAGTTATACGATGATGGCGATCATCGCGGGAGTTTTGGCTCTCGTGCCGTTGTTCATGGCGTTATCCTATATGAGGGGAAGCGCGGTTATGAGTAAGCAAGTAAATATGTAAACAGGCAGACAGGTAAACACGTAGATAGGTATACAGGTAAAAAACAGGTACACAGATTTCCTTGTGTACCTGTTTCCATGTCTACGTGTCTACTTGTGTACCCTTACTTCCGTATCATCGTCAACAACATCTTGAAGCGCGTCAACGCTTTCACCGCGTGAGGGACATTCGCGGGCATGATGATCGCGTCACCGGTCTTCAACTGGAACGGCTTGCCGCCAAGCGTGATCTCGACTTCGCCGTCTAGCACATGCGCGAGCGCATCATACGGCGCGGTATGTTCGCTCAATTCTTGCTCTTTATCGAAAGCGAACAACGTCACATTACCGGCGTCCGCTTTGGTGATCTGGCGGCTCACAACGGAACCTTCGTTATAGGCGGCAAGGTCCGCCATGTGCAGGATTTCTGATTTGGGCGCAGTAGCCATTGTTTCTCCAGTCAAGTAGGCAGGTAAATATCTTGCATCCGTGTTTACGTGTCTACCTGTCTACGTGTTTACTTTTTACTTGATCTCAACTTGATACCCAGCCGTCAAGCGCGTATAGCGCGTTGTGCCGGTCACGATCAGGATCGCCTCTTCGCCGGGCTTCAACGAAAATGGAAACTCAGCCGTCTGGTCCGCGTTGACCGGGATCTGAGTCACGGTGGTGGTATCGCCTTTGATGATGAGAGACAGGCGGAACGTCTGCGGAAGAACGTTTTGGACGCGCGCGAATCCTGCCGCTGTCCAGCCGCCGTCATCCGTTTCAAAATCGGACATGTAGCCTGCCGCATCCACTCGAACATCGTCCAACAGGAAGCCTTCGCCGTTGACCGCCGCATCGGTGATGTATTCGAATCGGATCTGCACCTTCTGCCCGGCGAACTGCGACAGGTCAACATCTTCCTGTTTCCAATCGTCGGTCTGACCGTTGTAGCCGCATCCGTACGAGTTGCCCGATGGATCTTCAGTGGTGCAAGACGGCGTGGTAAGTATCTCCCACGTCTGCCCATCGGTGGAGGCTTCGACGAAGAGATAATCGTAATCGGTTTCGAGGTCGTACCACATCGAATACGAAAGCGCGATCGGAGCGCTGACGTTCGTAAAATCGAATTCGCGCGTGAGGGTCATATCCGATTCGTCGCCTTTGTTCGACCAGAACGCGTACTTGCCCGAATGCGCATCAACGGGTAACAGTCCGGCGACGGTAGAACCGCTGAACTTCAAAGTATGATCGCCTTCGCAGTTGATCGTGAAATAGTCAATGCCATACTGGTTGACAGAGCCGCTCGTGGAAGTTGGGCATGATGAAATTGACTCGGAAACTGAAATGCTCGGCGCCTCGGGATAGTTATTGTAGTGATAACGCCCATCGCCCACAGACGAATCTTGAAGCCACATGGTCGCCGCCCAATCCATGAACACATCATCGGCGGTGACAACTTTTCCCGTCTGCGGATCGGTGATGTTGAGTTCAGCAAGTGTTGCGTCAATGCTTGGCAGTCCATTTTCAGGATGGCGCACAACCGCTTTGGTAGTATCTTCGCCGAAGCGGTCGAGGAGGTAGGCAAGGTAGAGGAAAGATTGCCCATAATGAGGTCCGTTGGAACCGGGGTTGGGCGACCAGTCTGTTAAATTAATGTCAGGGTCGGTGACATAATAATAGTCAAAGTAAATGGGGTAATCATTCAATAACTCGGCGACCATCGAGAAACCTTCGTTGATCCAAGAGGCTTCATTGCGGTCAGTGTTCCAGTGGATCATGTGCTGGAATTCGTGCGCCAGCGTGCCGTAGGTGTCTTCCGCGCCCAAGTCCATGTTGTCGGCGTTGAAGAAGAACATCTCATGCCCATTGGAATATTCTTTGACCAATGGGTTGTACTCATCGGGCGTGGAATAATATCCCGCGTTCGATGCGCCCGTTCCGCGCACATAGACAATGTAAATGCGCGGATCGCCGTCCACGCCGGGGTTCGGCTCACTGCCAAAAAACTCGCGGTCGGTCGGGTACATCTTGTTCTCGAACGCGTCGCCAAGCCGCTTCAAATCGCTTTCATCGTATTTCACGCCGTTCTCGATCCAAAAATAAATATGATCGCCTACGTAACGCAGCGTGGCTTTGGCTTGGAAATTTTCTGTCGTGTCTACGTTCGCTACCCAGAAAGTTTCCTGATCGCCCAGTTTGTACGATTTTGCAGTGACAGTAGTAGGAACGTTGCAGGTATTTTGTAAACGGCACGCCAACTCATACGGGTTGTTTTCAGGCACGAGCGTGTTTGCCAGCGTTTCAACGGTTTCGGTAGAGACTTCATCGGTAGTCGGGCGTTCGACCTGCGGAGTTGGTGATGGAGTCTCAAAGACATCAATGGGCGGTATTGGAAAATCGGTGGGGACATTTTGCGCTGCCCGATAGATCACGAATCCCGCCGCGGCAATGACTACGCACGCGCAACAGAGCAGGATCGCAACGATGCCACCAACGATCTTTGTCGTATTGTCTGATTTCATTAAAGGTTTCTCCTTGATTTAAAGTCCCAGCATCTTATCGTACTTCAATGAATTTGGCATTAGGAAAAAGATATGAGGCATAAAAAGTGACTGTCACCTTCAAGGCGACAGTCACTTCAAAACGATGAAGGAGCAGTTGAGCTGCTCCTTCATCAAATTTACGCCTCGGCGTGTTGCTTGCTTTTCTTCTTCACCGGCTCAGCCGTGTGGAAGATGATCTTATCATTCTTCTCGTCCACGTCCACCGTCACAGCCGCGCCGTCTTTGAATTTGTTACTGAGCAATTCCATCGAAAGCGGACTCTCCACATTCTTCTGGATGGCTCTGCGTAACGGTCTCGCGCCGAACGCGGGATCGTAGCCCGCCTTCGCCAGCCACTTCCGCGCCGCGTCGGTCAACTCGACGGTGATGTTGTGTTCGTTCAAGCGGTCTTGCACTTCCTTCATTTGCAGGACGACGATCTCTTCCATCTGTTCGAGCGAGAGCGGCGAGAACATGATGATCTCGTCAATGCGGTTCAAGAACTCGGGACGGAACGCGCCTTTCAACGCTTTCTCGATCTTATCGTGCTGGTCGCGTTCTTCGTCGGTGGCTTTGGATTGTAAAAAGCCGAGGGTGCCGCCTTTTCTCACGTACTCGGTGCCCAAGTTCGAGGTCATGATGAGAACCGTGTTGCGGAAGTCCACTACGTTGCCTTGACCATCCGTCAGACGCCCGTCATCCAAGATTTGCAAGAGCGCGTTCCACACTTCGGGATGCGCCTTCTCGATCTCATCGAACAAGATGACTCGATACGGGCGGCGGCGGACGGCTTCGGTGAGTTGACCGCCTTCTTCATAGCCGACGTATCCGGGCGGCGCGCCGAAGAGCCGACTCACCGTATGCTGTTCGCGATACTCCGACATGTCAATGCGCACAAGCGCTTCCTCGTCGTCGAACATGAACCACGCGAGCGCTTTCGCCAATTCGGTTTTGCCGACACCCGAGGGCCCAATGAAGATGAACGAGCCGATCGGGCGCGACGGGTCTTTGAGTCCGCTTCGCGCGCGGCGGATCGCATCCGAGATCGCGTGGATGGCTTCCTCCTGCCCGATGATGCGCTCATGCAAACGCGCTTCCATGTGCAAGAGTTTTGTCGCTTCGGTCTCGAGCATTTGCGTCACGGGAATGCCCGTCCATTGATGCACAACGGACGCGATATCTTCCACGTTGACTTCTTCATCGAGTTGATGTTCCACTTCCCATTTACTGCGCTTCTCGTTGTACTCCTCTTCGATCCGCAAGCGTTCCGATTTTTTCTGCGCCGCGCGTTCGTAATCGCGGTTCAAACCAGATTGTTCCTCTTCGGCTTGCAGTTTATCTATTTCAGTTTTGAGCGCTTTGAGATCGGGCGGCATCGAATACAAAGCCACGCGCAATTTCGCGGCGGCTTCATCCATCAGGTCAATGGCTTTATCGGGCAATCTTCGATCGGTCACGTAACGATCAGCCAAACGCGCCGCGGCGACCAACGCATCATCCGCAAAGCGGACTTTGTGATGCGCCTCATATCTATCGCGCAAGCCCTGCAACATCTTGATCGTGTCGTCCACGCTCGGCTCTTCGACATAGATCGGAGCGAAACGCCGTTCGAGCGCCGCGTCTTTTTCGATGTACTTGTGATATTCATCCAACGTGGTCGCGCCGATGCACTGCAACTCGCCGCGCGCCAACGCAGGCTTGAGCATGTTCGACGCGTCCATCGCGCCTTGCGCCGCGCCCGCGCCAACGACCGTATGCAGTTCGTCAATCATCATGATGATGTCGCCACCCGCGCGCTGGATTTCCTCCACGACGGCTTTTAACCGCTCTTCAAACTCGCCTCTGAATCGGGACCCGGCGATCATCGCGCCCAAGTCGAGCGCCACCACCCTCTTGCCGCTCAAGATCTCCGGCACGTCGTTGTTCGCGATCTTCTGCGCGAGTCCCTCCACGATGGCGGTCTTGCCCACGCCCGCCTCGCCGATCAACACCGGGTTGTTCTTCGTGCGGCGCGAGAGAATTTGGATCAATCGCAAAATTTCGTTGTCACGCCCGATGACCGGATCGAGTTTTCCCTCCCGCGCCAATTGGGTGAGATCGCGCGAGTATTTATCCAACGTGCGATAACGCGACTCAGCCTGCGGGTCGGTGACGCGCTGTCCGCCGCGCAGATCCTGCACGGCAGAATAGACGCGGTCACGCGTGAGTCCCGCCGATTCCAAAATCCGCGCGGCTGGCGTGTTGCGCTCTGTGAGAATCGCAAGGAAGATATGCTCGGTGGAAATGTATTCGTCTTTGAGGCGGTTCGCTTCCTCGTTGGCGAGATCAATGATCCGCTTGACGCGCGGCGTGATGAAGATCTGTCCCGCGCCGCCGCCGAAGATGTTGGCTTTCGGGCTGGCGCGAAGAGTTGCGTCGAGTCGTTCGGTCAGCGCTTCGGGGCTGACGTTCAGTTTTTCTAAAATTTGGGGAATCACCCCGCCGGGCTGTTCGATAAGAGCCAGCAGGATGTGTTCGGTGTCTATTTGATTATGCCCGTAACGCTGGATGATCTCCGCGGCGCGTTGGGCGGCTTCTTGCGCTCGTTCTGTAAATCGGTCAAATCGCATCATGGGTTAAAAACCTCCGTAGGACAAATTGACAATTTGTCCTACACAATGACGGCATTATAACAAACGCCGCATCGGCGGTCTGTCCACGCGGCATAAGAGAAATATTGGAATTTAACCGTCTTTGAACTACGAAATTTCCGTAAACACTTTGGGCTTCTGTTCGGCAATTCGCAACAATGCCGCGGCGGGACCGCTCGGTTTGCGCCGTCCCTGTTCCCAATCTTGCACGGTGCGCAGACTTACACCCATCAGCCCTGCGAATGCAGATTGTGACAACTTCAACTTCGTTCGAATGGCTCGGGTTGAACCCGGCTCTTTCAAGGTGCGAACTCGCAGGGATTTCTTCCCCGCTTTATAAGCCTTGACTTCGAGGATGCCATCCAAAATTTCCTGACTGATATCGCGTTTAGTCATGTTCAATCTCCTATATTACGAGGAAAATCTATATTTCGCGGTAACGAGTTTATCAAGCAGATCAATCCGCGGCGGCTTCGGCAACCTCGACTTGAGGCTGATGCGGCTTGACATTGAACAACTTCGCACGCCGCCACTCTTGCCTTTACCAGAGATCTTCAGCGGACTTTCCTCACACCACCGGAACTCGGAACAACCTTCCTGCCTCTGGGTATTATCATAGAAAACCCTGCAAACCCAGATATTCATCTTCAGATAGAAAATCATAAACATGTTTCGTAAAGGCAGTGGCTTCGATGAACTCCATTTTCAGATTATACGGCTTTGCCGTATATACGTCAACCTTTCACTTGACGACATATATTGATCAATCTGCGGCGGCTTCGGCAACCTCGACTTGAGGCTGGTGCGGCTTGACGTTGAATAACTTGAACGCCCACTGTACCGATGGTCCGATCAGGATCGCGAAGACCAACGTCCCCACCCCCAGCGGACCTCCCAACAGCCAGCCGACGGCGACAACGACAAGTTCAAGCGCGCCGCGCGCGAGGCGGATGCTGACGCCGGTGACCCGGTGAATCGCGAGCATCATGCTATCGCGCGGGCCCGCGCCCGCGTCCACGCCGATGTAGACGGCGGTGGCGATTCCCTGCACGAGGATGCCTGCCAGAAAGAAAAGGATTTGCAAAACCAAATTGCCGGTTGGAGATGGAAGAATCCGCAAACACAAGTCTAGCCATGGACCGATACTAAGGATATTCCCCAACGTTCCCCAGCCTACTTTTTCACGCAATATCAACGCGAGGATCAGCACCGTGAAGCCGACGAAGATTGTCATCCGCCCGATGGTGATCCCGAAAATATCTGCCAGCGCGATCTCGAAGACGAGCCACGTGCTTGTCCCCACGTCGGCACGGATGAGCAGGGCTAGGGCGAGTCCGTAAAGGAGAAATCCGAATTGAATGACGAGAAAATCGCGAGGGAAGGTCTTCCAGCGAATGGGCTTGAGCATGAGTCTCCTGTTATCTCCGCGCTTCGACTTCGCGGCGCGAACATCACGCGCCACTCCGCTCAGCGCGGAGATAACGATGGTATCACCCATGATAAACTTACGCCATGCGGAAAATATTTGAGGCGCATCGGGATCAATTCACGATCAGCACAGACAATTCCCGCTTCGATATAGACGCGATCTGCGATTTTCTCTCCCGCGCCTACTGGTCAAAGGGACGTCCGCGCGAACGGACGGAACGCGCGTTAGACAACTCTACCACTTGTCTTTGGGCTGTATGATGGCGAGAAACAAATTGGTCTCGCCGGCGTCACTGATTACGCCATCTTCGCCTATCTCTGCGATGTCTTCATCCACGAAGACTATCGCGCGCGCGGACTCGGCAAGTGGCTGATCGAAACCATCCACAATCACCCGGGACGTGCAAGGCTTGCGCCGCGGGATCACCCGCCACACGCGCGACGCACGAACTCTATAAACAATTCGGCTGGGATGTGCGCTGAGCAACCCTGGAAAGCTGGATGGAAATTTTTCGTCCGTTTCCCGGCGAAGGAAGAGATTGAGTCGTCACCTCATCAATAGCAAAGACCATATTGATGAAAGGACGATCATGACACATTATAAATACTTGATCATCGGTGGCGGGCTGGGAGGCGACGCGGCAACACGCGGAATCCGCGAAGTGGATGCAGACGGCTCGATCGGACTCCTCAGCGCGGAAACCGACGCGCCTTACATGCGCCCGAATCTTTCAAAGGGCTTGTGGAAGGGACGCCCGGTCGAAAAGATCTGGCGCAAGACCGAAGACCGCGCCGAATTATTGTTGGGGCGCAAAGTGACCGCGTTCGATGCAAAGAAGAAATCTGTGACTGACGACAAGGGCGGCGAGTACACCTACGACAAATTGCTCATCGCCACAGGCGGGACGCCGATCCGTTTGCCGTTCGGCGGAGACGACATTATTTATTTCCGCAGTTTCCAGCATTATCAACGACTGCGAAAACTGGCGGATGAAAAGAACGATTTCGTCGTCATCGGCGGCGGGTTCATCGGTTCCGAGATCGCCGCGGGGCTGACGATGGTCGGCAAAAAAGTGACGATGATCTTCCTCGAAGACGCCATCGGCGCCGCGATGTATCCGAGCGACCTCGCGCATTTCCTCAACGACTATTACCGCGAGAAAGGCGTGGAGGTGATCGCCAACGATTCCGTCGCGGACATTCAAAAGGAGGGAGACCGCCTCACGGTCCGGACGAAGAACGCCGCGCGATTGAAGCAGACGGCATCGTGGCGGGAATCGGGGTGCGCCCGAACGTCGCGTTGGCGCAAGAGGCGGGGTTGAACGTCGAAAACGGAATCATCGTGAACGAAAAGTTGGAAACATCCATCCCCGATGTGTACGCCGCCGGTGATGCGGCGAACTTCTTCCATGCCGGGCTGGGAAAACGCGCGCGCGTGGAGCATGAAGAGAACGCCGTCGCGATGGGCATGCTGGCAGGCAGGAACATGGCGGGCGCAAGCGAAACGTACGCTCACACGCCGATGTTCTATTCGGATCTATTCGATCTTGGGCATTGCGCGGCGAGATGAGCAGTAAGATGGAAACGGTGTCCGATTGGGAGGAGCCGTTCAAAAAAGGCGTTGTTTATTACCTCGCCGAGGGACGCGTGCGCGGCGTGCTGTTATGGAACGTGTGGAAAAAACTAGACGATGCCCGCGCGTTGCTGACGGAAAAGGGTCCGTTCAAGGCGGAGGATTTGATCGGGCGGATCAAAGGCGAATGATAAAAAACTCGGAGGTCTGGCAGACCTCCGAGTTTTTGTTTCAGGCTGGTTACCCTACAGAATCTTTTTTGGACGCACCCTGCACCGACCGCAAGGGCAGGTGAAAACGCTGATTTCGCTGATCAAAAAGAAAATCTGCGTTTTCAGCGTGCATCAGCGTCCCGATTTTGAAAGTGTAAGTAACCAATGTTTCAGGCTAATCGTTGTTGATACCCGACGCCCGTGAGTTCATCGTGAAGCCGCACCACGTCTGGCACAGGCTACTGCGCTGCCGATTCGCCTGGCCAGTTTGCGCTTACTGCTGGAATGCGTCGCAATTTCTGTGATTGGCCACAGCATGTTCCAATTGGTTATTATCGGTTCCTTCGCGCGGAAACTTGACTTTAATTCCGCGCACCCGAGCGCGCGATGGCTTGGGAGTTAATCGCGCGCGGTAGCAATCCTGCTTTCCGCATAGCAGCGCGTACAACGGATCGCAGTTGAACTCGCTCATCATCTTCCTCGTGGTATTCGTCGCGGATCGAAGTCCCTGCCTAGCACGATCACCCTCGCCCCCCGAAAAGTTTCGTAGATGCGAAAGCCGTATTGACCATATTTCGTCGCCGCCAGTTTGCGAACCATATCGAAGATTTCCGCTTTCGGCGAACGCTTATCCTTCTTCTTGCCGAACAATCCGCCTAACCCGCCAGCGACTTTGGGCTCGTCAATGTCGAGGATCATCAACTTCTCGACGTTCAACACCTGCGCCCCATAGCGATTCCGCGTGATGACGGCATGATCGTCAACCACCTTCAACACCGCGGATCTCCACATCGTAATCCTCGAAGAGTTGCTTTTCCCCCGCGATCTTCCGCTGGACCTTCTCCGCCTTCTCCCGCGCGGCTCTCCGCGCATCCTCCACTGAGACGTTCGATCCGCCGTAGCAGGTGATCTCTTCCTCCGCCCCTTCGATGAGGATGGTTTGTTTTTCGAGAGTCCAATTTGAAGCGGTTTTCATTTCATTATTTCCATCTGGAATTAAGAATGCCACCCTGATTTTCTGAAATTCACCTGCGCTTCTTTGAGATTCTTCTTCCGGGTTCATTTCAAGATATTCTTTACGGCTTTCGTTGCGTCAGCGCTCAATATACTGATCATAGCTCAATCCAAAATTCGTTGAGTTCTGATTGAAACAAATCCTCAGCGTTTTCGGTTCCTTTGATCTTGAATGATCTGTACTTGTTGACCTAAAACATCCGAAAGTTCCGAGGCTTTATAAGCATAGAATTCGCCCTCTTCAATTTGGAACAAGGTTTTTAAGTAGTTGTAAATTCTCTTTTTCGGTCGTGGATAATTCATGATCTTTTATACACGCGAGAGCGTAATACAAGATTATTCTGACCAGGTCTTTCGAAAAGAAACGCTCGACGATCGAAGCAAAATCGTCCGAATATCCATGAAATTAGTTCGCGTAATTTCTTCGGCGGTTAAAAACTTCAGCGACCTCCGCTATTTCTGCCCGCTGGTCTCTCAGTAGTGATGAACTTAAGAAATACTTCTTTGATGGAGAAATCACTACCCATTACTTTTACCTTCCTTATTACTTCATCCCCCAATGACGAAATCGCCCGCAACAGACCGAAGACCAACATGCCGAGTTTCAACTCGCCGGGCGGTGAGAGCGGATTTGCTTTCGTTCTTCCGCGTTGGGTTGAGTAGTAACGCGGCGATGAGATCAGCAAACGCGCCTGCGAGAGTGCCGAAGAGCAGGGTTTTGCTTTTGTTCATATTAATTTTCTTCCAGACAGACTCCTCACAGGTCTTAAAGACCTGTGATAGTCTTGATTTACGGCTTCCTTCCAAACGCCTTTGACGCTCGCGCCGATGCCGTCGATAGAACAGCACGGGTTTCTCACCGCCATTTCCGTTCCACGTTTGACGTACATCGCGGCTTTGTTGACGTAATCCTGCGCGATTCCTTTTGCCGTGTACTTCGGCGCGTAATACCGAGCAATTGTTTCATCAAATAGACCAACGCGGTGGTAGAATAGCGAGAAACACAAAACCGGCAACCATGATCGGGATCACGATCCACATCGTGGAGATCGCCGCCCAGCGACCCACATCGCCGCCTTCTTTAAACGTGGCAATGTTGATGAGAACGATCACGGCGATGAAGAGTAACACGGTCAACGCGACGGGGAGGATGATCTGCCACATCATTTCCCTGCGATGGCGTTTGTATGATTCGTGAACGGGCTGAGCGATTTTGGCTTTCATTGTTTCTATTTTACCCCAGCCCTACATTTTTTACCGCTAAGAGCGCGAAGGACGCTAGAGTTTAAAGCTCTTCTTTGCGCTCTTCAGCGCGCTTCGCGGTTAAAGAACTTAAAACGCAGAGCGATTCAGACGTGCCTCGCCCAGGCACGCCCGAATCGCTCCGACAATGGAGATGGACTTGACCGAATTTATTCATCGAGACCTCACAGGTCTTTGAGACCTGTGAGGTCTAAACGTTATTTATCTTCGATTCCGCAAAAAGGTCGGGATGTCGAGATCGTCTTTGTTGACGGGGGGTAGCGAAGAGATTGACTTCGCCTCACCCGGCTGAACGTCGGCATGAACCGAGACCGATTCCAGCGGACGTGAGAACACGTCTGCCTGCGTCCGCTTGTTCTCGCGCGTGTTGCGTTCGAGCGCGCGGCGCGGCATCGAACTGCGTTCGAAGCCGGTCGCGATCACGGTGACGCGGATCTCGTCGCCCATGTTCGGATCAATGACCGCGCCGAAGATCATGTTCACTTCGGGGTGAGCCGTTTCGCGGATGATCGCCGCGGCTTGATTCACTTCGAAGAGCGTCATGTTCGGGCCGCCGGTGACGTTGAACAACACGCCGCGCGCGCCGTCAATGGTGATGTCGAGCAGTTTGGATGAGATCGCATCCTCGGCGGCTTTCTTCGCGCGTTCGTCGCCGGAGCCGGTTCCCACCGCCATGAGAGCGGCGCCGCCCTCCGACATGATCGCGCGCACGTCGGCGAAATCCAAGTTGATGAGACCGGGGATGGTGATCAATTCGGAAATGCCTTGAATGCCTTGATGCAGAACATCGTCCGCGAGGCGGAACGCGTCTTGCAGGCTCGCGCGTTTATCCGCGATCTGCAATAAGCGGTCATTGGGGATCGCGATCAACGTGTCGGCGTGTTCTTTGAATTTGCCGATGCCCAATTCAGCGGACGATAATCGCCGCCCGCCTTCGAAGGTGAACGGACGAGTCACAACGCCGATGGTGAGCGCGCCGCTTTCTTTCGCGATCTGCGCGACCACCGGAGCCGCGCCGGTGCCGGTGCCTCCGCCCATGCCGGCGGTGACGAAGACCATGTCTGCGCCTTGCATGACTTTATACAATTCATCAGCGGATTCTTCCGCGGCTTTGCGTCCCACTTCGGGGTCGCCGCCCGCGCCGAGTCCGCGCGTGAGTTTATCGCCCAACCTCACGCGCGTGCTTGCTTGCGCGTGTTTCAACGCTTGCGCGTCGGTGTTGGCGACGATGAATTCAACGCCTTGAATGCCTTCGTCGATCATGCGGTTGACGGCGTTCGATCCGCCGCCGCCCACGCCGATCACTTTGATACGGGCGAAGGTTTCGTCTGCTTGCTTGCTTTGTTGCTTATCGGTCGAGTCCATGTTGAGCCTCCATCAAACATTGGTTTTATGATACTTGCTTTTGATTCCGCAGCGATAAATTTTAAGGGTGAGAAAAGATTCTTTGCCACAGAGAACACAGAGAACGCCGAGTTTTTATTTTTTTCTCAGAGAACTCTGCGCGCTCTGTGGCTAAACAACTCTCATCACATCACTACGGTAATATCCGTCCGACAATTTTCTTGATCGCGCCAAAATTCATGCGTCCTTCTCCTTTCTTGCGGCGGTTGCGCCCAACACCGGACTCTTCATCCTGCATCGAGACGACCCACTGCAACAAACCGACACCGGTGGAATACGCCGGTGATTTCAACTTATCCACAAGCCCGGAGAGATTCTCCGGTTGCGCCACGCGGACCGGCAACCCCAACACTTCGCTTGCCACGCGCTTGATGCCCGGCAGCGCGGACGTGCCGCCGGTCAACACAACGCCCGCCGGTAGAAGACCGTCGTAGCCGGAGCGTTTGATCTCTTGCAAGATCAGCGAGAAAATTTCCGCCGCGCGCGCTTCGATGATCTCGGCAAGTTCCTGACGATTAATTTGCACCGGCTTATCTTCGCCGAACGGACGCACGGAAAAATATTCCTCCGAGCCAACTTCCGCGCGAACCGCGTGACCTTGCTGCTTCTTCACTTCTTCGGCTTGCGCGAACGGCAAGCGCAGTCCATGCGCCACATCTTGCGTGATGTGATTGCCGCCGACAGCAAGCACCATCGTGTGCCACACGTCGCCGTTGACGTAGATCGCCAAGTCCGCTGTGCCGCCGCCGATGTCGCACACGGCAACGCCCATTTGTTTTTCCTGCTCGGTCAACACCACTTCGCCGGAAGCCAGCGGGTTCAACACAAACTCCGGAATCTTCACGCCCGCCGCGCCCACGCAATGACGGAGGTTATCCACCGTGGCGGCGGAGGCGGTGATGATGTGCGCTTCCACTTCGAGCCGGTAGCCGTGCATCCCTTTCGGGTTGCGGATGCCGTCCTGCCCGTCCACTGAAAATCCGCGCTGGATCACGTGGATAATTTCCCGGTCATGCGGAATGGCGATCGCGCGCGCTTGTTCCATCGCATGATCCACATCGTACTGCTCGATAATATTTCCGTTCACCGCCGTCGCGCCGCGGCTGTTCACCGACGAAACGTGCGCGCCCGCGATGCTCACCAACGCGGAAGTGATCTCAAGACCGGACGTTGATTCCGCTTTCTTCACCGAGCGCGTGATGGCTTGCGTCGCCGCGGAAAGGTCAACGATGATGCCCTTGCGGATTCCATCCGAAGGTTCGATGCCCACGCCGAGGATGCGCATGGATTTATCGTCCTCCACGCGCCCCACGAGAGTGCATATTTTTGTCGTGCCTACGTCAATGCCTACAATGATCTCTTCCATAATTCCTTTTTGTTTTCATTCCTAATTCGGTGGTCGAGTAGGGCGAAGCCCGTATCGAGACCACCACGCCGTAAAGCAATTCTTGTTACAAAAGTTTGTACGCGCACCTGTGGTCTCGATACGCGGCGCGCTCGCCGTTTAAGGCTCGGCGCCGCTACTCGACCACCGGAATTATCTTTATTGATTCATCCTGTAATACGGCGCGGTCGGGTACGTCACGTTGATCAACGCCGGGCGGATGCCTCGTTGCGTGAGCGACGCAACCATCTGCTCATACACGCGCATCTTCAACTCCACATCGCTGGCGGTCGTGCCGAAATAGGCGCGCCAGCCGCGCGGGTCGTTCCAGCCGAAGCCGAACGATTCGTTATACAAGATCACCTCGCCGGGCGGGACGTGCCATGCGAGTCCCTGCAATGCTCGCACCATCTCGGTGGAGATGAACGGCGTCGGCAAAAGCGGATCGGTCCCGCTTCCGATCACGGGTGGGGCTGATTCGGCAGCGACGGAGATCAGTCCCTCCATCTCGCCGCGCGGGCGGAAGGCGACGCCATCCTCAGCCACCCACGTGTACCCGCCTCCCTGCTCCCAGCGGATGACCGGCTTCCGCTCGAGGACTTGCACGGAAAGAAAGTTGGGGAGTGTGGCGGTCACATAGACTGAGGCAAGCTCAGGGTAGTTGAGTCGGAGTCGTGTTTCCAATTCCGAAGGAGTCAGCAAGAAGATGGGCTGTCCCGAAGCGCCGATCACCGAATTGATCTCGGCGGAGGTGAGGATGCGGTTGCCGTTCACTTGCGCCTCGGTCACGCGCAACTCGGGCAGGCTGAACGCGAGATAGATCGCCGCGCCGCACAACGCGAGAAGAAAGAACGAGAGGGCTCGCCAACCCAAGCGCGGACGAGGGATCTGCGGCATGTGAATCGCGCGTAAGTTGAAGCGCGGCATGGCAAGCGCGATCTGAAAGCGGCGTTCCTTCTGTTTCGCCGGGGCGACCTTCTTCGCCGCTTCCGGTTTGGGGCGCGGGACAGAAGGCACCGGTCGCGTGGCTTGCTTCATCGCGCGCGCAAGTTCTTTTGCGCGTTCCTGCTCGCGGCGCAAGCGCACTTGTTCGGCTCGGCTGGTTTGACTCTTCTCGCTCATGCGTGACTCCGATAGGTGTGCGACGTGTGGTCTCGTTCTGCTTTGCGTTCCAGCGCTAATTCGATCAAACGGTCAACAAGTTTGGCGTAGGACAATCCGCTGGCTTCCCATAATTTGGGATACATACTGATCTTGGTAAAGCCGGGGATGGTGTTCAATTCATTGAGATAAATTTTGTTGGACTCTTTCTCCACAAAAAAATCTACCCGCGCCATGCCGGCGCAATCAATCAACTTGTACGCGCGGACGGCATACTCGCGGATTCGTTCGGAGGTTTCCTTCGGCAGCGGGGCGGGAATCGCCAAGCCCGATGTGCCGTCAATGTATTTCGATTCGTACGAATAAAACTCGCGGCTCGGCAACACTTCTCCACACACCGAAGCGACGGGTTCATCATTGCCCAACACACTGACCTCGATCTCGCGCGCGTCCACAACTCCGCGTTCGACGAGGATGCGCCGGTCAAACGACGCGGCTTCCATGAGTCCTTCCTGCAAATCGGAACGGTTGTGGCATTTCGTCACGCCGACGGAGGAGCCGAGGTTCGCAGGCTTCGTGAACAACGGATACGCGCCAGCCTTTTCGGCTTTCTCAATCACAGCGTTCATATTTTTCTGAATGTCATTGCGCGACGCCAACACAGACTCGAATGATGGAATACACAGCGCATCACTTCTTTGAACACGCCTTTTGTCCATGCCAACCGCCGAACCGACAACACCCGCGCCAACGTACGCCACGTCTGCCATTTCGAACAGTCCTTGAATCGTGCCGTCTTCGCCGAACGTGCCATGGAAGGATGGGGAAGAAAACATCTATTGCGTATTGCGTAGTGCGTGTGGATGGATCGCCAGAGAGAACAAAGCGTTCGAGTCCATCCAACTTTCCGTTTTCAAACTTTCCAGATCACATCCTCTTCGCCCGTCAGCCATTGACCTTCGCGCGTGATCCCGATCTGGGTCACTTCGTATTTGGCAGGGCCCAACACCGAGAGCACCGAACGCGCGGACATGAGCGAAACGTCGCAGCCCGCCGAGCGTCCGCCGAAGATGAGGGCGAGGCGCAACTTGCTGGGTGTGTTTGAAGTGTTCGATTTCATGTCTTTATACTTCGTACTGCGTACTACGCGTTCCTTTAGGGTAGTGACGCTTGCTCAAGAGCGTTTCGAGAGATGGCTGTGAATCAACTTTATATTCAGCCTCTTCTTCTCGAATAGTGCGACTGCGTCTTCTGGCGTAATTGTCAAGAGCAATCGGATCACTTGAGTTAGAACTGCATCCGATGATGCGCAACTTCATCGCTGAGAATGTATCGTCCGTCGTAATAATTTTAACGCGGCTCTCGCGGGCAGGTCCCAGGGCGTACTCATAAAAACGAGCGCGGTCTTTTCCAGAACTTCTCGAATAGCCTTCTGAAATATTTGCGCCGACCGAGCCAACCGCTTCATAATTGCTCCGATAATCCGACGTCCGGACGACGCTCATCAACTTCAGCGTCAGCGCCATGCCAGATCGCCGAGAAACATCGCATACCGATACACAACCATCTTCCAGAGCGGCCTCCCGCGAAAAATTCAGGCACAGTCTTCAATACTCTGTTGTATTCAACGATCTTCTCCATACATCACCGATACGCTCTACGCAGTACGCAGTACGTAATACGCAGTATGCCTTTCACCATTCTCCAACAAACTCGATCTCCAACTCCAACTCAACGCCTTGCTTCTCTTTCACGGTTTTCTGCGCCAATTGGATCAACGCGCGAATGTCTTCGGCTTTGGTATTGGCATGATTGACGAAAAAATTTCCATGCAGCGGGCTGATCTCAGCGTTACCGACGCGAGCGCCTTTCAAACCCGAAACTTCGATCAAACGTCCCGCGTAATCGCCGCTCGGATTCTTGAACATCGAACCCATGCTCGCGCCGGGCGGTTGAGTCGCTTTACGGTGCGCGCTGAATTGCTGGATTTTAACAGTCGCCTCTTCCTTCGTTGAATTTTTTAAACTCAACTCCGCCGAAAGGACTATTGCTTTAATTTCGCCTCGCTTCAACACGCTCGTTCGATAGTCATAGCCCATTTGCTCGACGGTAAATGTTTCTTTCCCATTTTCCGTCAACAACTCGGTCGAGATCAGACTGCCAGCCACATCTCCGCCGAACGCGCCGGCATTGCCATACACCGCGCCGCCGATCGTGCCGGGGACAGCCGCCGCCCATTCGATACCCGACAATCCCTTCGACGCGCAGCGGTTGGCGAGATTGCTGAACACGACTCCCGATTCCGCCGCGACTGAGGGCTGATCGCCCGCGTGGAACTTCACTCCCTTCGCGCGGTTCAAGATCACCACGCCGCGCGCGCCTTTATCGCTGACGAGGATGTTCGCGCCGCCGCCCAACATCACGAAGGGCATTTCATTCTTCCACAAATGTTTGACCACGCGCGCGAGCTCTGCAACCGTATCCGCGGTAATAAAAATATCCGCCGGTCCGCCGATGCGCGCGGAGGTATACGGCGCAAGCGGCACATTCTCTTTCACCTTGTCGCCGAATTTTTCGCGCAATTGGTCAACGGGTCTTGCAAGCACAGCCATCAGTCCTTGTCTTCCTTTTCACTTAACTTCTCGATCAACTTATTCACAGTTTTTTCCTTCGCTTGATCCTCATCGCTCTTTTGATTCTGACGACGCTTTTTGATCTCGCGGTCGAAAAAAGACAACACCATCTTCAACGGCGGCAGGAAAAAAGTTTCGGGCCGTGAAGATTTCTTCTCGTCAGGCATGGACGCTCGCCAATCCGACAGGAAGCGCGTCATGCTCGAACGGCTGAGGAGATTCGATCCGCAATCCCATGAACGAGTCTGGCTCGGGATACCGAATCTTCTCGATCAATTTCAACGCCAGCAGTTCATCCCGGTCATACGGCAAATGCGGCGGCTGGGAGGGAGTCTCCAGTTCGGCGATGAGAAGGGTCAACCGCAACGGGAACAACGACGGGTGAGAGCGCTGAAGTAACTGTTTATTCATGGTCATCTACCTTTCCTTTTAATCCTTTCAAAACGTCTGCGCAGATTTTGTTGGCATCCCCGGCCGAGAGGACGATCAGCACATCGCCGGGCTTCAAATTTTCGAGCAGGTATTTCGTCACGCTGTCTAACAAGGCGATAAAACGCGCGGAGTGATGCGGCATCCCGCTGACGATCTCGGCCGAGGTGAAATTTTCCTGCTGTTCGCGCGAGGCATACACCTCGGTAACGATGACCTCATCCGCATCTTTGAACGCGCGCGAAAATTCAAGATACAAGGCATGTGTGCGCGAATAGGTGTGCGGCTGCCACACTGCCCAGATGCGGCGTTTTGGAAAACGCGCCCGCGCCCCGGCAAGCGTGGCTTTGATCTCGGTCGGGTGATGGGCGTAATCGTCGAACACGCTGATACCGTTCTCTTCGCCGCGCAGTTCAAAACGGCGGCTCGTGCCGGTAAATTTGCCGAGCGCCTGCGCGGCTTTATCGCGCGAGAGTCCCAGCACATCCACGATCGCCAGCGCCGCCAGCGCGTTGCGCACGTTATGCTCGCCCGGAACTTGCAAATGCACCTCGGCTGAATTGAGTCCCGCGCTTTTCAAATTGGAGGACACGACAAAATCGAATCCGCCGC
>JAXLVX010000042.1:0-29053 GCA_046328795.1 Anaerolineales bacterium
TATCCTTTATATTCCATCATGGCTTTACTCCTGCCGCCTCTAGAAACCTGCGAACAGATTTGACGGCTCCTTTATTCGTTTCTTTTCGCGGATGAGGGCGATGGAACACCGCGCGAATGCCTTTCAACGCAACCCGCACTCGTGAACCATTTCCTTCTGTAATTTCAGCGCCCAATGCGATGAACAGGATTTCCACATCTTTCCATGCAATATTAGCGCGTTCAGGCTTTTCAAAGATTGCTTCGAGAGTTTTGCGGTGTTTGTTGTCCACGCTTACATAATATCATAAAGTGATACTATTGTCAAAGACTTACACAAATCCCAACCCTCGTTCCTTCAATGATACCCACTTGCCCTGACCGATCACCAAATGATCCAGCACATCCACGTCGAGTAGTTTGCCTGCTTGCACAATGGCGCGCGTCACAGCGACATCATCTGGGCTGGGAGTGGGGTCTCCGCTGGGGTGGTTGTGGATGATGACGATGCAAGAGGCGTTTTTGCGGATCGCCTCTTTGAAAATTTCGCCGACCCGAACTTGCGACGAATTGACCGAGCCTTTGTACACCTCGACAGTTTCCAACACGCGATTCCTTCTATCGAGCAACATCACGCGCAGATGCTCCTGCTCCAACGCGGACATTTCGTACGATACCAGCACGGCGGCATCGGCAGGGGAGTTGATGGCGGGTCTTTCTTCGGGGGATTCCAGCGTGAGCCTTCGACCTAACTCGATCGCCGCTTTGATCTGCGCGGCTTTGGCGTCGCCGAGTCCGTGTTGCTTTTTGAGATCGGCGAACGGCGCGCGGTGGAGTCCCGTCAGCCCGTTGAACTTTTTGAGCAGGCGTTGACCCACAGTCACTGCACTTTCGCCCTTCACGCCGACGCGCAGGAGGATCGCAAGCAGTTCGGCGTTCGTCAGGGCTTGCGCTCCCAGCGTGGATAATCTCTCGCGTGGGCGATCAGCCTCACTCAAGTCCATGATGCGGTAGATGGGTTTGGAGTTGGAGTCGGTCATGGCGAAGTCCCTCGAAAGTTGGTTGCACATATTTTACATCCAAACCTTTGCTTGACATCACCCAACCCGTACAGTAGAATACCGAACGCTTGAACTTGGGCCTGTAGCGCAGTTGGGAGCGCGCATCAATCGCACTGATGAGGCCAGGGGTTCGAATCCCCTCAGGTCCACTTTTCAGTGAACAGTAATCAGTGATCGGTACGTTGATCTCTCGAAAAACTGATCACTGATTACTTTGATAACTGATCACTCGAAACGGGGCCCATAGCGCAGTTGGGAGCGCGTCTCAATGGCATTGAGAAGGTCGAGGGTTCGAATCCCTCTGGGTCCACAAAATTGAATAGAAAAGTTTTGACAGGAGTAGTAGGTCATCCCGTCAGCGAGAAGGGAATGTGAAGTGGAAGCCCTTCAAATGGTATCGAACGGGAATACCAATCCCCTAAAGGGGACAAGAGACCGAACTCGCCTGTTACCTCGTAAGAGGGACTTCATCAGTGAAGTGAGTAGCTGGTGACGGCTTCAACCGTTATCTTGATCAAAGTGGTTGATTAGAGACTAGTTGACTGGAGACTAGGAGACTAATTGACAAACTGGGTGGTACCGCGGAGGCAGTCCTTCGTCCCTGATGTGGATGAAGGATTTTTGTTTTAAGTTCTGGAAGGAGGCTCGTATGAAAACGAACAATATCTTTTGGAAACAGGGACCATTGCTTGCGAGTCTTCTGTTAGTCCGCTTTAGCGGGCTTTGTATGAATAGCACGGACGTTTACGTCCGTGCGGGCGATGGGACAGCGAGTCGGCATTGCTGAATTTATTGCCATTAACATGAGATTGCTTCGAGCAAGAACAAGAACGCCCTCGCAATGACATAATCCAATGAGGTAAGAATGGCTACTACGAAAAAGAAATCAACAAGCAAAAAGAAAACCGCACCGAAGGCAAAGAAGACTTTGAAATCAAAGGCATCGCCAACGAAAAAGAAGGTGGCGAAGCCTGTGTCGAAGGCTAGGAAGCCTGCGCCTGCGAGGAAAAAGCCGACTGATGTCGGCACTACGAAAGACAAGGATAAGTCTTTCAACCCACAAGCCTTTGAGCCGAAGTGGCAGAAGAAATGGGAAGCGGATAAGTTGTATCGCGCGGTGATTGACAACAGCAAGCCGAAACATTACGCGTTGACGATGCTGCCGTATCCCAGCGGCGATTTGCACATCGGTCACTGGTACGCGATGACGCCGTCCGATGCGCGCGCGCGGTTCAAGCGGATGCAGGGCTACAACGTGATGTTCCCAATGGGATTCGACGCGTTCGGTTTGCCCGCGGAGGGCGCGGCGATCAAGCACAACATCCATCCCAAGAAATGGACGTACGCCAACATCGAGCGGATGCGCGCGCAGATGCGCTCGATGGGCGCGATGTTCGATTGGGAGCGTGAAATAGTTTCGGCTGACCCTGAATATTACAGATGGACACAGTGGTTCTTCATCCAGTTATACAAAAAAGGACTGGCGTATCGCAAGAAAGCGATGGTGGATTGGTGCCCGAAAGACAATACGACTCTGGCGCGTGAACAAGTCAAAGGCGAGGATCGAGTCTGTGATCGTTGCGGAACGCCTGTTATCAAGAAAGAGTTGGAACAATGGTTCTTCAAAGCCACAAAATACGCGGATGAACTGTTGCACTTCGAAGGTCTTGACTGGCCCGATTCCATCGAGACTTCGCAGACGAATTGGATCGGTCGCAGTGAAGGCGCGTCGGTGGTGTTCAAGACCGAAGCGGGAGACCCGATAGAGATTTTTACAACGCGTCCCGATACGCTGTGGGGTGCGACATTCATGGTGATGTCGCCAGAGCATCCGCTGGTGGATAAGATCACCACAGCCGAGAACGCGGAAGCCGTCCGCGCGTATAAAGCTCAAGCGGAGAAACAGACCGACATCCAGCGTGAAGCGAAAGATAAAGAGAAGACGGGAGTCTTCACAGGCGGCTATGCCGTCAATCCAGTGAATGAGGAGCGCATCCCGATCTGGGTTGCGGATTATGTTTTGATGTCGTATGGCACGGGCGCAATCATGGCTGTACCAGCGCACGATGAACGCGACTTTGAATTTGCGCGCAAGTTTGGGCTGAAGGTGATTCCTGTGATTCAACCCGAAGGCGTCGAATTGAATGGCGCGACGATGGAACGCGCTTACGAGCATGATGGCGTGATGATCAATTCGGGCGCGTTCAACGGCACGCGCGCGACGAACGATAAAGGGATGAAGAATCCCGCGATCAAAGCGGTGATCGAATATTTGGAGCAAAAAGGGATTGGCAAGCACGATGTGAATTATCGCTATCGCGATTGGTTGATCTCGCGCCAGCGTTTTTGGGGCGCGCCGATTCCCATGGTGTATTGCGAAACGCACGGATGGAATCCTGTGCCTGATACTCAACTGCCTGTGCTGTTGCCCGACGACATCACCGAATGGAAACCGACAGGCGAGTCGCCGTTGAAATTTCATCCGACGTGGAAGAACGCGGTTTGTCCCATCGGCGGCGAACCTGCCACGCGCGAAACGGATACGATGGATACGTTCATGTGTTCGTCGTGGTATCACTTGCGTTATTTGAGTCCGCATGACGACAACGCGCCGTTCGATGACGCCGAGTACAACTATTGGATGCCCGTTGACACATACACGGGCGGAAGCGAACACGCGAACATGCACTTGCTGTACTTCCGCTTTTTTCACAAGGCGCTGCGCGACATGGGCATCACCGAAGGCGGCGAACCCGTGATGCAGTTACGCAATCAAGGCATGGTGCTGGCGGAAGATAACAGCAAGATGTCGAAGAGCAAGGGCAATGTGGTCGCACCCGATGTGTTGGTGAAAAAATATGGAGCGGACACCGTCCGCGCGTATTTGATGTTCTTCGCGCGCTGGCAACAAGGCGCGCCCTGGGACTCGCACGGCATCGAAGGGACGGCTCGCTGGATGCGCCGCGTGTGGACTCTGTTCACCGATCTGTCAACGGACTCTAAAACGGATTCGCGGACAGCAACGGACGAGACAAAACGGAATTTGCGCCGCCGCGTCCATCAGACGTTGAAGCGCGTGACGCATGACTTCGAGAACTTCGAGTTCAACACGATCATCTCGTCGTTGATGGAACTGTTGAATGAAATGTACAAAGCGCGCGAGACGGGAAGCGGTCGGCTCAGATGAATGGAACGAAGCCGTTGAAATCTACTTGAAGATGATGGTTCTGTCGCGCCGCATATCGCTGAAGAGTTGCGGGACGAATCACCCGGGTGCTCTGCTGTTCGATCCATCAACAAAAAATTCCCGGCGGACGAAGCCGCCGCGCGCGAAGACTCGATCGAGATCCCTGTGCAGGTTGACCGCAAGGTGCGCGGGATCGGATCGTCGTCGCGGTGGACGCGAGCGAAGATGTAGGGATGCACAAGAAAGCCGCGCTGGCGAGCGAGGTCGTCCAGAAATATTTGAAGGAAGGAACCGCGCAAGGTGATCGTGGCGCATGGGAAGTTGGTGAGTGTGGTGGTGTGAAAATCAGAGATTGGAGAATAGAGATTAAATGGAAAGTCCCTGAGGGTTTCAAGACTCTCAGGGACTTTTTTGAAAAGATGGGCGTGTTTACTTTGGAACCGCGAACACGATCACGTAATATCCATAATTATTGAAGAACGAGTAGGCGACTCCGATTTCGGTATATCTGGAACTTATCAGGTTCAGGTTGTGATTCGGGTCCACTTGGTCGTTTGCCCACCAACTTACCACTCCCTGCCCAGACAATGGAGGATAACTTCCGTAAACGTTTTCAGTGACATCCGATGCCGAATAACCGGCGGCTGCCACGCGCGTGGTCGGTGTTGACCCGTCGGTGCCGGTGTGTGTGAAAAAGTTATTGCACGCCATATCGTTGGCATGGACGGCGGCGGCATTTGTCAGTAATGGGTTGACGGTGTAAGGAGGCAGTCCATTTTTCGCGCGGTAGGAATTTACGGCTTTGATCGCATCCGCAACCTTGGCTGGGTCGAGGGTGACTGCGCAAGCGGCGGGCGCGGGAGTTGTCCCTCCGGCGCTTGCAGAAGGGAGTGGAACTGCTCGCTGAGGCTGTCGCGCCGGTCACGTTGATGATCAACCACAGGCGCGAATCGCTGTCAACGCTCATGATCTTCCCTTCTGGGTTTTTGATCACAAAGTTGCCTCGATGCCTGCCGTTGGAAGAAGGAGCGATCAGGTTCAACGATATGTCCGCAGTTTCTCCGGGATAGGTCACGCTCAGCGACCAGGAAGTTGGCGCGCCCATCGCTTCCTCGGAGTAATGGCTCACGGTGTAATCGGGACCCCAAATACATGTGCCGGTATTCTTAATGCGCCACGTTTTTGTGAAGGTTGAACTGGCGGGGAGATCGCTGTAATCGGGAATGGTAACGTCCGCAACAAAACTGGCGCTGTTGACGCAGTTCGCCACATTGGTAGGGATGGGAGTTTCAAGAGTGGGGGAGGCGGTCGCTTCCACGGATTCTTTTGTCGGCGAGGGTGTTTTGCTCGGAGCGAGATGTTGCGGTTGGAGCCGATGTCTCAGAGGGTGGAGGCGGCGTGGAGGTTTCCGCGGGAGGTTGAGCGCCGCAGGATGTGATCAGCAAGACGACAACAAGATACATTGCCAGCAATGTTTTCTTCATGACAGCCTCTTTTCAGATGATGGCGGGAAATGATTTCTTCATTATATTCAAAACAATGAAAATACGTTGAGAAGACATTGCCGCTTTTTTGATTCTGCCTCACCCGAAAGTACTGCGTGTTGCGCAATCGTATTGCAACCTCGCGGCAACTTTACTGCAACGCGTGAATCTGTAACAGAGTCATACAATGGAAAAGAGCGAAGCCATGTTTATTACATCGGGCTTTCTATACCAAACAACGATCGTTCGTTGTGCTTGGCATTGCAAAACTTGTTGAAAGAGGAGAAGTGATCATGAAATCTAAACGTTTGTTTCAAACCTTTGTCGTGCTCGTGTTATTGTTCAGTTCATTCGGGGGGAGCCAGCCCGCGTTCGCCAGCGCCGATGCCGCGCCTGCGCAAGACCCCATCGTTATCAATCGCAGTCTCGACGTCTGGAACGCTACGTACATCGGCTATGTGAGCGGCAGTATTCACGAGAAGTGGCAGCTTGACCTGACCGAGCCGCACAACTTCGTTGTCTCCGCCAATACTGTGGCGGGCGATCTGGTTCCGTTGCTGATCCTGCGAGATGCAAATGGACTTGAAATTACTCGCGGCGTTGGCTCGTTGACCAGTTCGCAACCTGCCGGTACCTATTACATTGAAGTGCAGCCCGATTCGGGCGCGGGCTTTTATTTCCTCACCATTCGTCAAGTTGAGGACGTCTCGCCATCCGCGTCCACTGTGGTGAACCCGACAACTGTGGATGTCGGTGGAACCGCGACGGTCACTGTCAATTTGAACAATGTGCCCGCCGAGGGATACACCAGCGCGGAATTCACTTGCACCTATGACCCCAGCCTCGTACAGGTCAGCAACATCGTTGCCACCAACTTGTTTGGCGCAGACCCGGCAGTCGCGGTCAACGACCCTCAAAACGGTTCATTCATCGTGGCGATCGCCGGCACGAACGGAAACAAAGCCACAACGAGCGGAGCCGCCTTCACGTTCACAGTGACCGCGCTGCAAGTCGGTCAAGTGAACATTCTCTGCGTGGCGCGAGTTTCGACGGGCAACAACACCTTGACCAGCCTCCCTTCGACGGGAAGCACGCTCACCATCACAGGGACGGCTGGCACAGCCACCCCAACCGCGGGTCCAGTCGAATCGCCGACTCCGACAGCAGGTCCGGTTGAGTCGCCGACGCCGACTGCCGGTCCAGTTGAATCCCCGACTCCCACCGCGGGTCCGGTTGAATCACCGACGCCGACCGCATCTCCGACACCGGCCGAATCGCCTACGCCTGTTTTCACTGAAACGCCGGTCTTCACTGCAACACCGGCTGAATCACCGACCCCAACGTTCACCTTCACGCCTGAAAGTTCGCCGACCCCCACCACTTCGCCGGATGGCACGCTGACCGGGCAAGTGACCGCAAGCAAGCCGGTGACAGTGACCTTGTTTTCAGGAAATGTCGCGGTTCAAACCGTGAGCGCGAACCCGGACGGCACGTTCAGCATCACCGCTCCCGCCGGCAGTTACACGGTGGTCGCATCGGCGAGCGGATTCCTCTCGGCGCAAGGCTCTGCCAATATTCTGCCGGGCAGTACAACCACAAAGCCAACGATCGCGCTGCTGGCTGGCGACATTGACGGCAACAACGTGATTGACCAGTTCGACGCGCTGACCATCGGCATCAACTACAACTCAGCCGC
The DNA here is from genome assembly GCA_046328795.1 of Anaerolineales bacterium. Lineage (GTDB taxonomy): Bacteria > Chloroflexota > Anaerolineae > Anaerolineales > Villigracilaceae > Defluviilinea. The sequence continues at coordinate 7,407 of JAXLVX010000042.1, forward strand.
TCCCGCCGCTGCAGACCTGAACAACGATGCCGTCATCAATGTTCTCGATCTCGAATTGCTGGCGCAGAACTACCGCGATACGGGTCCCACGAGTTGGGAATAAATAGATAGGAAAATATTCCGGGCGCATAAAGAAACGTGCGCCCGGAATTTTGGAGTATGTTGTGAAGAGATTGATCTCGCCGCTTTTGGCAGTTTTGTTTTCGTTTGTATTTTTTACCCGCGCCGGGGCGCAATCGCCTGAAAGCATTTGGTTGAGCGCGTCAACGACGGCATATAAAACCGGGGAAACGGTGATCGTGATGGTCAATGCCTCCTCGGCGACGCCCGTGCAGGGATTCACATTTCAGATCCGCTACGACCCGGCGTGTTTGCGCCCGGTCAACGCGTCAAGCCCGATCCCTGGCATGAACGGGTTGCAGCTGCCTCAAGTCTCCGGTCTTGTGGACGGTTCGTATGCCAGCACGACTCCGCAAACTGTGAACGGCGCGCTTGCGGAAGTTCGATTCACTGCGTTGCAAGGATGCCAGACCGGTGTGTATCTTGAAAGCGCCGCGCTTGCCGTCCGCACCGCCGAAGGGTTTGCGGCTCCGCTGGCGAGCGTGTTGGTGGGCGAAAGAAACGTTTCATTGACTCTCGATAATGAACAAGGCGTGGCACAGCCCGTGCAAGAGTCTGGGTCTGTGCTTTCGCTTGAGCCGCCGCCAGCCGAAAGCGGATTCCCGTTTTGGCTGGTTGGCATCGGCGTGGGCGTTTTGGTCGTGCTGGGCATGTTCGGCATTTTCAAAGCGCTCAGCGGCGGACGGGCGAGATGAGAAAAGTATCAATGGCGATGAAGGCTGACAAAGTTAAATCAGCCGTCCCGTAGAAAGAAGCGAGGAGTCATGTCGAAGAAAATGTTACGAGCGGCGAGTCTGCTCATCCTGCTTGCGGCGTTGATTCCCATTAATCATCCCGCGTTTGCCGCGCCGACTCTTCCGCCGGTGGATATGTTCCAACTGCCGTGGGAGTTGGGCAAGTCGTGGGTGGCGTATGATGGATTCGATAACGGCTTGCGGCGGTCTACAACCAGCCCGCACAACTTCAACAACGGCGGCGCGATAGATTTTGCGCCGCACGCGAACATGCAAAAAGGGGAGAACACTTCGAACGCGTGGGTGACGGCGGTGGCAGATGGAACGGTGGCGGCGGTTTCGGCATGCCGTTTGGTGATCGCGCACAGCGGCGGCTGGGTTTCTGAATATCAACATCTTGCGAATTTTCAAGTGAAGTTAGGCGACGCCGTGACGCGCAATCAGCGTTTGGCGGTGATCGCGAACGCTTCGGCGCAACAGCCTGTGTGCCGCGGCAGTGAAGATCAAGATACGCCTCATCTGCATTTTTCGCTGCGCCCCAACATGGTCGGCGCGACGTTCGCGGGTTGGGAGTTCAAATACAATTCGTTGTTCAACAGCACAACGTTCTCGAAGAACGGCGTGAACCTCGGTTTGTTCAAACCGCTCTTGAATGAGTTGAGCGTATCCACCACTCCCACGCCGATCGCCACAACCCCGTCATCGTCAACTGCAACGCCGACAAGTTCAACGCCCTCAACGCCGACGTTGGTTCCAACAGCCACAAGCACTGCGCCGTCGGGTCCGTATATTTCCACGACGGTTAATGTTCCCAATGTGGATGTGGGCAACATCGCGCTTGTTACGGTCAATTTGAATAACGTGCCAGTCGAAGGATACACCAGTGCGGAAATTACCTGCGCGTACAACGCGTCGCTGATCCAAGCGAGCAATATCGCTTTTGCGAATCTCTTCGGCGCCGACCCCGCCACGACGATCTTTGGTCCGCAAGGCGGAAGTTTCATCGCCGCCATCGCTGGCTCGAAGGGCGCCAAGGCGACGATGAGCGGCACAGTCTTCACATTCACGGTGACAGGTTTGCAAGCGGGTCAGACCGCCATTGATTGCACCGCGCGCGTTTCGCAAGGGACTAACGCGCTCGTGAGCATCCCCTACGTTGGGACGAGCATCACAGTTCTTGGATTATCCACGCCGACGCCGCCGGTCACTTCGACGGTCCCGCCTGCCTCGCCCACTTCAACATTGATCCCCACCTCGACCTTTCCTCCGCAACCCCAACGGTGATCTCCACTCCGCTCGGTACTGGGGATTTGGTTCCGTCGCTGTCTTTTGTTCCTGCGCATAAATTCAATATAGCCCGGTCTTGGTAACGAACGCGGGCGACAGCTCCGGGCGATTGTTTGTTCTGGAGAGAGTTGGGCGCGTTCAGTGATCACCAACACGGGCAGTTTGCTTCAACTTCTTTTTTAGATCTCACACTACGATCGTCGGTTCATCGAGGTGAAGAAGGTCTGTGAGTTCGCCTTTCACCCAAATTATGAATCGAACGGATTATTTTTTTTGTTCATGCACGGACACGTCTGGCAATCTCGTCCTTGCAAAATATTCCGTCTCATCTGACTCGAACGTAGCGAACCCTGCCCAGCGCGGTGATCGTGTTAACCATTTCGCATCGAACAATGCAGATCACAACGGCGGGATGCTCGCGTTCGGCAATGACGGTTACCTCTACTGATCCACGGCGGTGATGGCGGCGGCGCGGGAGATGTTCCCAACAACGCGCAGAACATCAGCTTCTCTTGGGAAAGATCCCTTCGTTTGGATGTGAACTCAGGCAGTCCATATTCGATCCTCGGATAATCCTTTTGTCGGCGTATCAAACACGCGCGGCGAAATTTGGGGCTATGGCTTTCGCAATCCATGGCGGTTTTCGTTTGACCGCGCAACTCAAGATATGTACGTCGGCGATGTGGGGCAGGAGTAGCCGCGAAGAATTGACTTCGGTATTGGCATCCTCCGGTGGCTTGAATTACGGTTGGCGCGTGATGGAGGGCAGTCTGTGTTTCAATCCCTCTAGCGGATGCGACACCAGCGGAAAAGTTTTCCCGGTCGCAGAATATAACAACACGGGAACGGTGTGCGCCGTGACTGGCGGATACGTCTATCGCGGCTCGCAGTCGGTGCCGATGGCGGAATCTATTATTTCTGCGGCGACTGGCTGCGGCCCCGGCGGATGCAGGGACTCTTGCAACAGTCGCCCCGGCGTTTGGGATTCCAGTCTCATCACGGACGCTGCTGCTTCATCTCCTCGTTCGGCGAGGATGAAGCCCGGGCGAACTGTATCTCACCGATTATTCCCGCGGCATGCAAAAATCGTTGGTCAAACGCGCCCGCGCCGACAGCAACATTCACGCCCAATCCGATCCAGATCACTTACTTTCACCCCAGTTCCCGGCGCGTCGCCCACTCCGGCGATCCACATTTACGCCATTGCCATCGCTGACTCCATTTCCTACATTGACCGGTCTGCCCTCTGCGACGCCAACCCTTCCATCGAACGGTTCGCTCGCGGGACAAGTTATCGCCTCCAAGCCTGTGACGGTGAGTCTGTTTGACGGGAGCAACGCGCTGGTCGCATCGGTGACTGCGAATCCAGATGGGACGTTCAGCCTGAGCGCTCCCGCCGGGACGTACACGGTCCAAGCCGCCGCTAGCGGATTCATCAGCGCGCAAGGCTCCGCAGTCATCACGTCTGGAAATACGACTACAAAACCCACGATCAATTTGCTGGCTGGCGACATTGACGGCAATAACGTGATTGACCAGTTCGACGCGCTGACGATCGGCATCAACTACAATTCAGCCGCTCCCGCCGCCGCAGACTTGAACAACGACGGCGTCATCAATGTCCTCGACCTTGAAACGCTGGCGAAGAGTTATCGGAAGACAGGTCCGATCCTGTGGGAATGATGCGTCAAGAGTCGAAGTGAGACAAAAGCCCCCGAGGGTGAATCAGCCCGAAGGGGTTTTTGATTCGCAGTCTTTCGTCAAAATGGAATACAATCAATTCGAGATTCCAATTCAAGGAGCGTATCATGGCGGCGCAAAAATATTTCCAATGGCAGAACGATATTTTGCTCAACGATATTTACCCGATGCGGCTCGTCAAACTGCGCGACGTTCTGGTCTTCTTCAAAGAAGCCGACCTGTGGGCGGAATATAAAAACAAAGACATCGCGGCGCTGACCGCGGATGTGGCGGAATATAAACGAGGGATGGAAGCCGCCCGCAAAGCGGAAATTGATAATTACTCGAAACTCAAAACGTATTTTCTCACCAAAGATGTGAGCAGTTCCTTCGCCAAATATAAACCCGTCGAACCCGAGGCGATGGCGCTGATTCAAAAAAATCACGATCTCTTTATCGCGTCGTGGCCCAAGGATATTCGCGGCGAGCGCGGTTTCATTCAAAGCCGCATCGAATCGTTCAAATTGCAATCGGGATTCGCGCGCGATCGCGTGCGCTTCCTCCAGCGTCAGCTCGATGCGATGCTCCCCGAACACCCGAACCGCCCGAAGGTGCAGGCGGAGTTCAAACTCAAAAGCGAATCGTCCATGCCGATGTTGTTGGATGAAATGGAAAAACTGCGCGAGTTCGACCTGTGCTACGACAAGCTCGGCGCGCCAAAATTGGAATGGTACAAACTCACCAAAGCCGACCCAAACTTCAAAACGCCCGAAGAGGAATTTTTGCGAGGCTACGATTCGAAAACGCCTGTCACCGTGAAAGATATTGTGCGTTTGAAAACGGAGCAATACGCCAAAACCCTCGAAGGGAAAGATCAATATCAATTGCTGGCAGATATCCGCGCGCGGTTCGAGAAAGAGCCGAAGCGATTCCCGGTCTGGTTGCAGTACATGATCGTCCACTTTTCAGGGATGCGGTACAAGTCGGCGCATGGATCGTGGGCAGACCCGAAGGATCTGCTCGCGCGTTTGCAAGTGGACGAAATCAAAAAACGACAGGCGGCTCTTTCTGATGCGGAGGTGGAAGCGCGTTGTAAAGAGAAAATTGCCCAGTACGAAGGCGCGGCTGCGGGAGTGAACAAGCCAGGGCTGGCGAAGGCAACTGAAAAAGTCTGGAAGGATCGCGTCGCGTTGCACATGCAGGGAGTCAAAGCCCGCGGACCGCAATCCCGCCGCTTGGGTTTGGACGGCTTGGCGGAAGCGGAAGCCAAATACGAATTTATGACGATGACGACCGATCAGGCGCTGGCGAAGTTGGAGGCGATGAAGGGTCAATTCCCCGCGTGGGCGTGGAAGATGATCGTCATGCTCACGCCGCTGCGAGTCAAGTACGTCACCGCGCCGGGCTGGGAAACTTTCTCTGCCGAGGAGGATAAGATCCGATTCGCCGATAAAACTTTCTATCCGCTCCTCAGCAAGTGGGCGACGGATAACACCGGCATGTGGCGCCCCGAACATGGACAGAGCCACGAACTGATCGTCTCGCGCGCGGTATGCAACGAGACCGCCGAACACCTGCAACACATCCGCGGACATTTGCCGCCCGGCGGGTTGACCGAGAACGCCGCGCGTTATTTCAAATTGTTCAAAGCAAAGACGCCCGGCGTCACATTCATTCGTCCCACTGCGGCGGAGCATTACACACAAGGCGCGAGTGTTTTCTGGTTGAGGTTTGCCAATGGCGACCCAAGTCCGTGGCAGATCGCGCGTGGGGTGGAAGATGCGAACGGCGCAGGTTTATTGCCCGGAGAATTTTTGGGTAAAAAACCCAAACAGAAGGAAGGCAAGAACGCGCCTGCTTCAACTTCTTCATGGAAATACAAGCCTGGCGATGTGATCACGCGTTCGCGCACGAGCGTGGACGCCAACAAAAAGTCCGTTACTGAGAACCAATGGCTGAGGTGGATCCACGAAGCGACGGTCGTTGAGGTCGTTGATACCGCCGACGGCACGTACGTGTACACCTTTGAAACATCTCTGCCCGATGACTTCCGCGGCACCTCCTGCCTCGGCGTCTTCCGCAACTCGCTCCGCTGGAATCTCGATGACGGCACGGAGGATTTCTATAATCGTTCATTCGTCGGCTTTGTGCCGGAAGGCCAGGTTCCGACCGAACACATGAAGACGATGATGGATTGGAATAAGATTCTGGCGAAGTAAACGATAGGTAGAATATCGAAGATCTATTCTGGTTCTGGCTACCTGACACTTTTGTTTTCAAAGCACACGTTGGTCGAGTAGGCGGCGGAAGATTATCTATCTTTGGAAGGTTACTCGTCTCCGCCGCCGTATCGAGACCAAAAGGAAAGGTAAAAACAGAATGGAAATGATTTTCGACGAGGAAGTGGTCTCGATACGCCGCTCAAAGAGCATTCGCGGCTACTCGACCACCGGATTTCGCCAAACTGTCAGGTGGTTAGTTCTGGTTTATTATTGAACGATGAAAAAGGATAGAGCAATGACAAAAGAGTTTAGCGTTGTAATTGAAAAAGACTCTGATGGTTATTACATTGCCAGTGTGCCTGAATTGCAAAGTTGCCATACTCAGGCAAAGTCGTTGGATAAATTGATGATGCGGATTCGGGAAGCGATTGAATTGTGCCTTGAGGTGGAAAAGGACTATCCAAGAAACCAGTTTGTAGGCATACAACGAATCACTGTTGAGGTCTGATGGAGAAACTGGCAACAGCACTCGAGGAAACGATTCTCTTTTTGAGGCGGTCCGAAGATTCATTCTGGAGTTCCTTGCCAGTTCAAGAAATAATCACTCAGCTTGAAGGGGAAATCAGAAAGATCAAATCTTCTGAGAACATTGATGCAAAGCGCCTTGGTTTTCTGTTTGCTCCGACGGGCTGCATTCAGGATACATCAATTGACAATGGATGGGGCTATAAATTTCTTGAACTTTCAAAGGTTGTAGATGAGTACACCTGAATAATCACATCATCCCACTGCAACTTTTTCCCACCGACTCCTGTACTACAATTCAGCCATGACCGCGCCCACCGACCGCGACTTGATCGTCCGCGCCCGTCGCGGTGACGGCGACGCGTTCAGCGAACTCGTCACGCGTTATCAGACCAACGTGTTCAACGTCTGTTACCGCATCCTGCACGAGCGCGGCGAAGCCGAAGACCTTGCGCAAGAGACGTTCGTGCGCGCGTATAATCGCCTCGAACAATTCGATCTCGAACGCGAGTTCGGTCCGTGGGTGAGGCGCGTCGCCGCGAACTTGTGCCTCAATCATCTCGAGTCGCAGAAGCCGCAGGGTGCGCCGCTCGACGAAGAACGGGACGCCGATGAAAGCCAAAGACCCGAGAAGCAGGTTGAAGTGCGAGAACGAAGCGAACAGATCCGCGGCGCGCTTGCGTCACTGCCTGCGCATTATCGCGTCGTCGTCGAACTCAGGCACTATCAAGAAATGTCATACGATGAAATTGCGGCTGAACTAAAAATCCCATTGAGCGACGTGAAGAGTCATCTCTTCCGCGCCCGCAAATTGTTGGCGGAGAAACTCCATGCACCTGACTGACGACCTGCTCAACGAATATCTCGATAACGAAGCCGCCGAACGCGCGCAGATCGAATCCCATCTCGCCTCTTGCGCGGACTGTGCGGCGCGTCTCACCGCGCTTCAAGCGTTGTTCGCCGAATTGGATTCTCTCCCCGAAGTGGAATTGACTCACTCCCTCGCCTCACGAATCACGCTCCACGCCGCATCGCCTCTCGAACTCCCGCGCTGGCTCACGCTGACAGCGATTTCACAAGCCGCGTTTGCGTTGCTCCTCTTACTTGTTGCCGCGCCGTTTGTGATGAATCTCCTGCCCGCCATCGAAGCGCCCTCCTTCGCCGAAGTGTTGATCCAACTCCAAACACAATGGCTCACACTCTTCAACTCATTTACTAATTACCAATTACCAAGTTTGCCCTCACTACCGCCTCTTCAAATCCCAACACTAACTCTCTCCCTCGCCCTTGCTGGCGCATCCCTGCTCTGGCTGGTGGGGAATGGGTTGCTGTTGAGGAAGCAAATTCGATGATGTCATGTCATTCTGAAGGCGCTTCAGCACCTGAAGAATCTCCTCATCGCACAGGAGACCCTTCGGCTCCGCCTCAGGGTGACATAATTAACAAGGAGAATCTATGACCGAAATCATCCGCGTAACACTGCTTGTTACATTGCTTGCTGTTACCTTCGCCTGTTACTTTCTCGTCGTCAGCGCGTTCTTCAACAAACGCGTGTTGAAGACCCTCAACGTGGCGAAGCAACTCCCCGCGCGTTCTTTTGGCATCGGGTTTGTCAACTTCCTTTTCTTCGGCACGATAACCGTTGTATTGTTTGGGATTGCCGATAGCGTAGGGAATGGAGCGATCAAATTCATCGTAACGATCCCGTCATTATTGCTGGCAACCATTCTGGTGATTCTCCTCAGCCTCGGGCTTTCCTCGATGGTTAGCATCCTCGGTGAAAGAATCTTTCCCGATCTTTCAGCGTGGAAGCAGTCATTTTGGGGAACAGTGATCCTAACATTCGCATCCGCTATTCCATTTTTGGGATGGTTCCTGCTCTTCCCATTCGTCGCCCTCACAGGCTTCGGCGCAGTGATCCTGGGATTCTTCCAACGCGATATACCATAAACCTGACAGGTCTCCGAGAAACCGAGCCCGACTCGAATTTTCGTCCACGCAATCACTTTGATTTAACTTGTTATGCCGAAGACCTGTCAGGTTTTTCACACAAGACGCGCTAACCCCGCGTCTTTTCTTTTTAAATCCTTCGTGTCCTTCGTGTTTAAAAATCTTGCAACTTTCCCTCTCTCTCCCCTGTATCCCTAGCATCAACCAAAAGAAAGGACATTCCCCATGGCTGACATTTCCGCCATCTTCTTCATCCTCTTGATCATCGGCGTCGCGTTCCCCGCGATGCTCGCCGCGTGGTGGCTGTTGTTCCCCAACCTCATCAAGCGCGCGCAGACCCGCGTCGAAAAATCTCTCGGCGCGACTTTCTGGCTGGGAGTTATCGTCGTCATCGCGCTCGTCATCCCCATTACCATTTTGATGGCTCTGCCGATCGGTCCCGCCAAATCCCTCGGCTGGATTCTGCTCGGCGCGTCGCTCGCGTTCTCCTCCATCGGTTCGGCTGGCATCGCCGCGTACCTCGGCGAACGGATGAAACAAACGGGCAATCACTATTCGCCGTTCAACGCGTTCATCCGCGGCGCGGTGATCATCGAACTCGCCGCCTTCTTCCCGCTCATCGGCTGGCTCTTCGTGTGGATTCCGTTCCTCATCACATCCTTCGGCGCAACCGCATTTGCGTTATTGAATTGGATGCCGCGTGTGAAAGCCGTAAACACGGAAACAAGTAAACAGGTAAACACGTTGAAGGCAGAGCATGTTTAGATAGTGGAAAGCGGAAAGTAGGCGGATAAGCAGTCACTTTCTACTTTCTACACCAATTCTCTAATTCTCTAATCTCCAGTCTCCAGTCTCCAAACTCCCCTCACCACGCCTCCACCCTCAATTACCACTTACCAATTACCATGATCTCCCGAAGAGACTTCCTCAAACTCTCCGCCCTCGTCACTGCTAGTGCAGCATTATCCTCCTGCGCTCCAGTTTACCGCCGACTCGCTGGCGGACTTCCAGTCCTCCCATGGACTCCGCTCGACGCACACGACTTCCTCGCGTTGAATCGCCTCACCTTCGGACCCCGCGTCGATGAACGCGCTCGCTTCAACGAGATCGGATTGCAAGCCTTCATCGAAGAGCAACTTGATTTCGAATCCATTGATGACTTTTCCTCCGACCTGCGACTTTCGACCTTCGACACCCTTCGCATGGACGCGAACGAGATCGAAGGTATAACGAATCAACTCTTCGACGGCTACGACCGCGAACGACCCGCGAACGAATTGCGTCAGGCAACATTGCTTCGACAAATTTATAGCAAGCGGCAACTCTACGAAGTGATGGTCGAGTTTTGGAGCGACCACTTCAACATCTTCATCGAGAAGGAACCGCTGTTTTATCTCAAGACCGTTGACGACCGCGAAGTGATTCGGGCACACGCGCTCGGTAACTTCCGCGATTTAGTCTGGGCATCGGCGCATTCGCCCGCGATGTTGGTCTACCTCGATAACCATGTCAACGAGAAGAGTCATCCCAACGAAAATTATGCCCGCGAGTTGATGGAACTCCACACCCTCGGCGTAGACGGCGGCTACACTCAAAGCGACGTGATGGAACTCGCGCGTTGCCTCACGGGTTGGACGGTCAAAGAACATTTTTGGTTGGGCGAGTTCACTTTCAACAAAGACATCCACGATGAAGGGGCGAAAAATGTTTTGGGTTTGGCGATCCAGCCGTCGGGTCAGAGTGAAGCGGAGCAGGTCATCGAGCATCTCGCGTTGCATCCGTCCACCGCGCGATTCATCGCAACGAAATTAACTCGTCGCCTCATCGCGGACGATCCGCCGCAAGAGATCGTCGAGAAAGCCGCGCAAACTTTTCTCGACACGAATGGCGACATCAAATCTGTGTTGCGCGTGATTCTCCTCGATGGTCTCGCGCTCGCGCAACCGAAATACAAACGCCCCGCGAACTTCATCGCATCCGCGTTGCGACTCGCCAACGCCGAAACCAACGGCGCTTTGCATGATTATCTGCTTCGCATGGGTCAGCCATATTTCAACATGCCCACGCCCGATGGCTATCCCGATCGCGGTGAGCCGTGGCAAAGCAACCTCATGCCGCGCTGGCAATTCGCGTTCGAGTTGATGCGCGATGAGATCGGCGGCACGAAAAATAATTTAAATCATTTATTGGATGTCGCTTCGTCGGGCATTCTCGCCGACGATGTGGATTCACTCACCTCTCTGCTTTTGGGCGCGCCTCTAAATCGCCTCGAACGCGACGGGCTGATTGATTCAGTTTCCTCGACGGGCGCCACGCCTCAAGAGACTCTGCAAATCCTCGCCGCAGGGATCATCGCCTCGCCCGCGTTTCAGTGGAGATAGACCTCGGTGGTCGAGTAGTCCCGCGCGTGCTGAGCGGAGTGGCGCGTGATGTTCGCGCCACGAAGTCGAAGCATCGCGGGACGTATCGAGACCACCAATAACCTGTGTAAATAATGCCAGATGATGTGGTCTCGATACATTCCTCGCTATCGCTCGGAATTACTCGACCACCAGATTGAATGGAGACAACATGCTACAAACTTTACCAGTCCTTCAACAAAAATCATGGATGCCGCGCTTCGCCTTCGCGCCACACAACACTGCCCCGCGCGGAGATACGCTCGTCGTCATCTTCCTGCGCGGCGCCGCGGACATTCTCAACATGGTCGTGCCGCATGGCGAAGAGGCGTATTACGCAATGCGACCAACACTGGGAGTTCCGCGACCAGATGATAAAGGAAAGAAGAAAGAGGAAAGAGTTTTAGATCTGGATGGGTTCTTCGGCTTTCATCCATCCATGAGCGCGTTGCTCGACGCGTGGAGTTCGCAACAACTTGCCATCATCCACGCGTGCGGCGCGCCCGATGAATCGCGCAGTCACTTCAAAGCGATGGAACTCATGGAGCGCGGCGTGGATGACGAACGCGGTCCCGCGTCAGGCTGGATCGGGCGTCACCTCGCCACGTTGAACACAGGCAACTCGTCGCCGCTTCGAGCCGTGGGGATGGGCACGCGCCCGCAACGGAGTCTGAGCGGAAGCGTCCCAGTCTCCGCGTTGCGTTCGATCGCGGATTTTCATCTCGGCGGCGACCCGCGCGCCCTGCAACAAATGCGTGCCGCGTTGAACATCGTGTATGAAGACGATATTTTGGGACAAGATACATTGTCTATCATGGACACGCTTCAAACGCTTGACCCCAACAATTACTATTCACCATTTACAACGTACCCCGATTCTGAATTTGGTCTCGCGCTCAAACAAACCGCCATGCTCATCAAAGCGGAGGTCGGACTCGAAGTCTCGGCGATTGATGTCGGCGGCTGGGACACGCACTTCGCGCAAGGCTCGACGATTGGCATCATGCCGAATCTGATGAAAGATTTAGCGGACGGCATGGCGGCATTCCACGCCGATATGCAAGAGCAGATGAAGAATCTTACCGTCGTCACCATGTCTGAGTTTGGACGCCGCGCCTCTGAAAATGGAAGCCTCGGTACCGATCACGGACATGGGAGCATGATGATGGTGATGGGCGGCAACGTGGATGGCGGCAAAGTCCACGGCGAATGGCCTGGGCTGGAGGATGGTCAGATGATCGGACCAGGCGACCTCGCCGTCACGACCGATTATCGCGATGTGCTGTCCGAAGTGTTGCAGAAGCGTTTGAACAATCCCGCCACCGATCAGATCTTCCCTGATTACGTGCCTGTGATGAGAAATTTGTTGAGGTGAATGAACCGTCCCGCAGGTTGGTCTTGAAGACTCTGTAGACTTCAAGTAAACCTGCGGGACGTTTGTGTTTATGAATTACAATCCATCGCACGATGGATTCGCAAAGCAAGATCGTCTCGGTGTTCGACAAGACTCTCCTCGTCGGTTTGGGATGCGGCGTTCTCGTGCTGTGCGGAATCATCGCGTGGTTTGTTTACATCATTCAAAACTTCCCTGTGCCATCATCTGAATCCACACAGACCACAGCATCAACCCAAACCCCCAATTCTCAAATTCTCCAATTCTCTACCTCAACACCTCTTCCTCCCACCGCTATTCCCACCTCCATCCCAAACCTCAACGACTCTCCCCCAACAGGCAAAATCGTCTTCGCGTGTTATGTCAAGCAGATTGACCAGATCTGCCTGATGAACGCGGATGGTTCAAGCCGCGAACAACTCACCGACTTCGACGCGACCGCCTTCTATCCCTCGCTCTCGCCCGATGGACAAACCATTTATTTTTCATCCAAACGCAGCGGCGGATTTGAAATCTACTCGATCAACATCAACGGGGATGGACTACAACGCCTCACCCGCGACATCGGAAGTCTCTACGCCCCCGAGCTTTCCCCCAGCGGAGAGTTGATCGTCTTCGCCAAAAGTGGAGACGGACTCTGGGTGATGAAACCCGACGGCGATAACCCGCGTCCGCTCACATTTCGCGACGACATTGACCCAACCTGGTCACCCGACGGTTCGATGATCGCCTTCGCCTCTTCGCGCAGTGGACAACGTCAACTGTTCGTGATGAACGCGGACGGCTCGAACATCCAACAAGTGACTGACCTCAACAACATGGGCGGACGAAGCACATGGTCACCCGATGGGACTCGCCTCGCCTTCTATCGCGGACCCGCAGGCGACCACAACATCTACATCATCAACGTGGACGGCACAGGTCTCGTCCAACTCACGAACGGCGGCGACAATCTCGGTCCATCATGGTCACCCGATGGCAACTGGATCGCCTTCACCTCCTTCCGCGACGGGGACAACGAAATCTACATCATCCACCCCGATGGGACGGGGCTAACCCGCCTCACGAACAATTCAATTTCCGATTGGCAACCGAGGTGGGGGAGGTGAGTTGCAAAACCTTGCGAAGGTTCTAAACCTTCGCAAGGTTGCCCGCCGCAGTTGAGCTGCTGGATGTAGTTGCGTATAATGCAGATATAGAAGTTGGGCGCTTCGTTATAAAATCAATGGATATCAACATGAATAAAATTTTTGAAATAGCAGAAAATCCAAAAATCTTGATCGACAAGGATTTCGACAGCAATCTTATAAGTATTGAAGGATTGAAATTAGATGACGATTACAGAAAAATAAATCTACTTGATATAGTTGAAATCCATGTCCGTAATTACAGCAATCCATACGCCAATTTTACTGAGCGACTTGAGCAACTTAAGAACTATGATGGATTCATTCATATGGCGGGCAGATTCGGCTTCGGCATTAAAAACCAAAAAATCATTCAAATAATATTTCGGGGAAAATATATTGATGAACTGAAAAACTACGATGGGCAGGCGATTGTTGACTTTTGCGGGAAGCCAAATAAAGTTTTGACTGACTCGATTACTTGGGTGTTTGATTATGTCGAATATGCAAAAATCCTTGTTTATTCAGACAGGCGACTATATTTTTTTATAGACACCGAAACTAAAAAAGTCAGCGAGATCAGAATTGGAGACGTTGACGAAAAATTCTTCACGTGATTTTTACTTCTTCCAAAAGTTGAACGTATACAATGATTCCATCCAGCAGTTGGACTGCTGGATGACGGTGTGTCCGTAGTTGAACTGCGGACGCATCAAAAGGCAACCAAGGTGGGGGAGGTAAACCTACGTCATGTCATTCTGAGCGAAGCGAAGAATCTCTGACACTGTCGTGGAGACCCTTCGCTGTCGCTCAGGGTGACATGTTAGATGCAACCGATCTGGCTCATACTCTGCATCTATATCTATTCGTGACGCGGTTATATAATCGGTTTAGGATGTTACATGGCGTTGCACAGCAGCCTACACAGGCCTAGTTAACCCGTTAAAAATCTATGCCCAGAGGTAAAATGAGTAAACAGAAATGGGAATCTTATGAAGAAGTTGCTGCCTATCTATTGAATCAGATGGCAATTGTCTTTGGACTAGAGCAAGTTGAAGGTAAGCAATCTGTAATAGGGTTGCGCTCTGGCACAAAATGGATGATTGATGCGAAAGGAATAGCTCAAGGAAATGAAGGATTTATAATTATTGAATGTCGTAGATATACAGGCTCTAAACAAAAACAAGAGCAAACTGCAGGATTGGCATATCGTATCTTAGATACAAAGGCATCAGGGGGAATAATAGTTAGTCCATTGGGTTTACAAGTAGGAGCCGCTAAAATTGCTAACGCGGAAAGTATCCAAAGTGTTCGGTTGGATGAAAATAGTACGCGTACAGATTATATTTTAAAGTTTCTAAACCAAGTCTTTCTAGGAAGCTCCGAGAGAATTGACATAACGATCTCAGAAAGTGTATCAGTGATAAAGCGAGATGTTACAACTGGAGAGATTGTTGAATAACAACAGATCTGTCCATAATTAAGCTTTCTGAGATAAATTGTTTGCTTCTGCCGTGCAATTCAACTACGGATACAACTCATTCACGGTCTCCCCATATCCACCGTCCAATACCCTCCAAAACTGCTCGTTCGCACAAACACATACCCCACGCCGATCTCAGTGACGCGCGAATTGAGGACGTTTTCCCATTGAAGCGGATCGAGTTTCCACTGGTTCATCGCGTCGCCGGGCAAGCCGAAAGCGATGAGTTCAACATAATACGTGGACGCGTACCCCGCGTTTTGCAGGCGTTTGCCTGTCCACAACCCGTCTGAGCCTCGCTGTTTGAAGAAATCGTTGCATGCCATATCAAGGCTGTGACCTTGCGCGGCGGCAGTCAGTTGCGGATTCACCGTCAACGCGGCGCGACCCACATCCGCGCGGGCTTGGTTAATGCGGTCAATGAGTTGTTGCACATACTCGGCGTTCGTCGTGTAATAACAATTCGTCGTGCCGATCTGTATGGATGCTTCGCCGACGACGATCTTCACCCAAAATGTATTTTCGATTCCGATCGGCACAACTTCGCCGTGTTCGTTTCGCAATTCAAAACTGCCGAGATATTGCCCGTCCACGGAAGGCGCGACGAGGTCAACGGAAACGTCCACCTCAGATTTTGCGGCGGTGTCAGGGACAGAGACCGATTCGGGCGCGTTCATTCGTTCGCCTGAATGAAACGCGACGGTGTAATTTTTCCAATCGCACGTTCCAGAGTTTTGCAGTTTCCATGTCTTGGTGAACGCTTCGCCCTTGTCGAAATTTGTGTTATCGGGGATGGTCACATCTTCGACGAACGCCGCGCTGTCACGGCAACTTGGCGTCGGCGTGGGAGCCGAGGGGTCGAGAGTCGCTGTGGCTGTTGGCGGAATCGGCGTCGGGACGGTTAATCCCTGCTTGGTGGGGGGCAGGGTAGACGTCACGAAAAGAATCGGCGCGTCCGTTGGCGCGTTTTCCGATGAAACGGTCACGCAAGAAGAGAGGAGGATTAAGAGAATTGGGAGAATTTTTTTGTACATTTTTTTCTTTGCATGTCATTCTGAGGAGCCGCGTAGCGGCGACGAAGAATCTCTGTCACGCATACAGAGTACTTCTTCAGTACATTGAAGTCCAGTCAAAATGCCTTTCGATCTATTGTAGCCACGGATTTCACGGATTCACACGAATTTTGCCCGTCAATTTTTAAACCTTTGTGCTCTTTGTGTCCTTCGTGGTGGAAAAGAGTGACACGGAATCAAAACATCATCATCTGTGATTTGGATTTTTCGAGCGGATCGCTGACGATCTGCTCCTCGAACGTCTCGCGCGTCAACACTGGGACTTCGAGCATGGCGCGGAGTAAGCGATATTTCAACAGCCGATAATTTTTCAATCGCGCCGCGAGCGCGGGGTCGCGCCCCGCTTTGTACGCGATCAACGACGCGCGCCCGCCAGGGATGACGAGCATCGTCTGCTCGGGCGAATACGGCGTTTCATCCATCGCGCGTCCGACCAGCGCGGAGGCAAGCACATAAAACACAAACTGAATGGAATTGTTTTCCTCCCACACGTGATTTTTATCCGCGAGGCTGGTTGAATAGCCAAGCCGCTTGCCCACGAGGTCGAGCATCGGGATGATCGTATCGCGTTCGTTCCGCCGCGCCGACGCGACATCCTCCGCGCGTAATTTCATGGACGCGCCTTCGCGCTCGGCGTATGAATCCAACACCGCATAGATCATCGCTTTCGATGGCGTGAGCAAGCCTGCGAATTGCGGATACAAGTCGTCTTCGATCTCAAGATAAATGCTGTCGGGATTCTTTTGCAGGAACGTGACGATGGCGACCTCTACGCGATCTGCAAGTGATTCGTAGCGCCGACTTAAGTCGGCGTTACTCCACAACCCCGTATCCACGCTTTCACCCGACGAATAATGAACGAACCGCTCATCCTCCGATAACGCCGATTGGATCAACGCATTCGTCCCTCGCAAAGCCTCATCAAATTCTTGCGTTTTATTTTTCAACGCGTGCGCTTCCGCCAACGCGATCAACGCCGCCGCGTGGACGTGCAAATAACTTGCAGGCTCGCCGCGCTCCGTGAGATGCGAATGGATCGCTTCGCGCGCGACAGCAACATCTTGTTCATTCGCTTCACGCTTGAGATGTTCTCCGCGATTCCATAAAATTTGAATCGGATCATGTTCGGTCCGCAGCGCGACGCTTTTCAAATCGAATCCTGCCGCGCCTGCCGCCGTAAGCGCCGACATGAGAAACGGCGGCTCAGGCTCGGGCATGAATCCAAAGAACGGCGTGCCGAGCGGTAACAACTCAAACAAATGCGCGAACGCGGCGTGCAAAGCGGTCGCATTCCATGCCCAGTCATACCGCCTACGACGCAGCGCAACCTTATACGGTTCCACCGCCTCGCGCCCCCACAGCCAACCCGCCCACAACGCCGAGAGAGTCCAAAACGCTTGATTCGGACGCGGCAGTGAACCGATCACCGCGGCGATCGGGATTTCTTTTTTGACTTCACGCGCCAACTCTTTGAGACGACCTTCATAGATGCACACCCCTCCGCTTTCTGGGATTCGACGGGGCCACGATTCAATCGCGACGGGTGAGCCTGTTTCAGTCCAGAGAGTTAATCCACGCTCCAGCGTTCTCCACAAGTTATGCTCGCGGAATTGACTCGGGATGTTGAGTTGTTTTGGTCGCGGGCGTGTCGGCGGATGATCCCACAAGGTGTTGCCCGCATCGCACGCGACGAGGATCAACGCGTTCAACGCGCGTTTGCGTTCGGGCGTGAGATTCAACCCGTCAACGCGGTTGATGACCGTCGTCAAAAAATACAGCGGACGCGGCAGGTAATGTTGAATCGCCTCTTCGGCGTAGACGCGGTCATCGTCATCGAGTTTCGCTACTCGTTCAAATGAGCGTGAGCGGTGCAGACCATCCGTCGCGGCGATTTGTTTTGCGCGGTCAATGTCTTGTTGCGTGGCAACGCGCTCGCCCGAATCGTTGCACTGCGGACAGGTGTACACGCGAGCGTACGGCGCGTCATCTCCCTTGCGCCATAAAAAATATTCGGCTTGGATTTCAGCGTTGCATTTTTCACACGTCGTTTGGTACAGTGATTGCAAATGCGCGCCGAGTCGCTCGTCACCTTTTTTCGCGGTCTCCAACTCAGCCAATGCGGCGTTGAAGTCTGATTCGGATGGGGGATTCGCCGCGATCTCCAGCAAGAATCGCGTGATGGGATTATTCACAGTGACAAGCACGCGATACCCTGCGCGCGCGGCTTCGAGGACGAGTCGAGGGGAGAATCCGAAGGGGTCGAGCAGCCAAGTTGACGTCGGCGTATGAAGCGAAAGCCAGCGGGCGATGACTCCCTCTTCCAATGGAGGAATGAATCGCGAAAGCGGACCCGCGTCCGCTGGCTTCGTCCCCGGAATGTATGGCTGGTGCTCCATGGGTTAAGTATACATCCCCCCGTATTTTGTAGCGCAAGATGCCATCTTGCGTTACCGCGCGGCGAAAACTTCAAACAACGGCACAGGCTGATACAACGTGGCAATATGTTCGACGCGCGCGATGCGTTTGAGTTCGCGTTTGATCTCGTCAATGCCGCGCTCGTGATACGCGCCTGAATATTCGGGTCCCGCAATTTTGCGCCCGATTCGATAGAGAAAATTTTCAGTTGGACCCGATACAAGCAGTTGACCGTTCGGCTTGAGGAGATTCATTAACTGCAAAAGCGTTTGCGGGAGGTCTTGCACGTGTTCAAGAACGTCGAGCGCGTTGATGAGATCGAACGATTTTGAGAAGTTTCGAGATGGGAGTTTGATTCGCGTCGATGATTTGCACGTTCGTGGCGAAAGGGATGTGTTGTTTCACTTTTTCGAGAGGGTGCAGGTCAATGTCAATCGCGGTGACATGTTTGCTTCTGTTCACCGCAAGAAACGGGAGCATCACGCCGCTCACAGCCGAAATCGAGAATGTTTTCATACGGCGCGGATTTTTCGATGTGATTCATCGCAATATACAGGCGTTTCCAAAACAACCAATTGATGAGCAGGTTGGGAGAGGAATATGCGGGAAAGCCCGCCTCGTCGAGCCGTCCCTTTTCAGAGTCGGCAAGCACACGCCGAATGGCGGCGCGATAGCGGGTCTTGTAGGCGTTGAATTCGGAGGAGTTCATTGGCAAAGTCTGTCACCCTCATACATACTGCGTGCTTCGTATGCCGTAATACGCAGTACGAAGCACGCAGTATTTTTTTATTCTTCCGATTTTCCTGAAATAAAATCTTCCACCTTTTGTTTGGCGGTCTCATCGCGGAATTGCTTGGGAGGCGTCTTGAAGAAATAGGACGACGGTCCGATGATGGGACCCGCCAGTTCGCGGTCGAGCGCGAGTTTGGCACAGCGGATCGCGTCTATCATCACGCCCGCCGAGTTGGGGCTGTCCCACACTTCGAGTTTCACTTCCACGTTGAGCGGCACGTTGCCGAAGGTTGTGCCTTCCATGCGGATGTAGCACCACTTGCGGTCGGTGAGCCACGGCACATGGTCGCTGGGACCCACGTGCACATCCTTCGGGTCCATCTTGTATGGGATCATGCTCGTCACCGCGTTGGTTTTTGAAATCTTCTTGCTTTCGAGTCGTTCGCGCTCAAGCATGTTGAGGAAGTCGGTGTTGCCGCCGAAGTTGAGTTGATACGTGCGGTCAATTTTCACGCCGCGATCCACGAACAGCGTGGCAAGTTGACGGTGAAGGATCGTCGCGCCGACTTGACTCTTGACGTCGTCGCCGAGAATCGGGAGTCCCGCATCCGCGAAACGCTTGCCCCAATATTCGGACGAGGCGATGAACACGGGAATCCCGTTGACGAACGCGCATCCCGCTTCGATGACTTGCTCCACGTACCATTTGGTCGCCATCTCCGAGCCAACAGGCAGGAAGTTGATGACCACGTCCGTTTTTGTGTCGCGCAAAAGTTTGGCGATATTGGCGGTGGAGCCCGGCGCTTTTTGGATCATGCCGCTCAGGTATTTGCCCAATCCGTCGTGGGTCATGCCGCGCACAACGGGGACGTTGAGTTTGGGAACGTCGGTAAATTTGTAGGTATTGTTCGGCTCGGCGAAGATTGCCTCAGATAAATCTTTGCCCACTTTGGTCACGTTCACGTCAATGCCGAGGGTGAATTCAATATCTTTCACGTGATAGTCGGCGAGCTGGGTGTGCATGATGCCGGGGATGATGTCGTCCTTTTTGGCGTTCTTATAGAATTGAACGCCTTGCACGAGCGAGGAGGCGCAGTTGCCCACGCCGATGATCGCCACGCGTACTTTTTTTTGTGCCATTTGTAAAATCTCCTTGCGTGTGAAATAGACTTTCGACGAAATCGGTATTCTTTTGCCATGCCCGTGTTGTATAATTCGAGGCATGGCAGCCAACGAGCGGATGGAACATTTAGAACGCCTGCTTGAAGTGGTGCGGGGTCTGACAACAGCGCCGGATATTGAAGCGTTCCTGCAAACTGTGATCACCGAAGCCAGCGAGATGACCAACAGCGAGTTCGCCTCGGTGCTTGAATATGAGGAGACCGGCAAAGAACTGCGTTTCCTCTCGATGGCGTGGATCCACCGCGAAGCCCTGCGCCCAGTGGGTGTGCCGTTAGATGGAAGCGCGGCAGGCTGGGTCTTCCGTAAAGGTCAACCGCTGATTATACAGGATACGAGGATTGACCAGCGTCACTTCAAAGCGCCCGACCGCATCTCGCAATATGAAACCCGCTCGCTTGCCGCCGTTCCGTTGATCACGCACGGAGAAATTATCGGCGTGCTGGAAGCGATCAACAAAAAAGACAACGCGCATTATACCGATGAAGACCTGGCGATCCTTTCCACTCTTGGGGCGCTCGCCGCGCAAGCGATGCGGAACGATAGCCTTCGACGTCAGGTGAAATCTGCGCGCATTGAAATGGCGGAACTCGAACGCCTCAAAACGGACTTCATCGCGATCACCTCTCACGAACTTCGCACGCCCCTCGGCTTGATCCTCGGTCACGCCACGTTTTTGCGCGAACTGGCAGGCGAACAATACGGCGAGCAATTAGATATGATCGTTCGCAACGCCACCAAGTTGAAAGAGATCGTCGAAAACCTTGCGGACGTGGATAATTATCACAAAGGTTCCGCGCGCGTGCGAAGCAATCAAGTGTCGCTGGCGAGGATCGTGGACGATGTGGCGCTCACGTTCCAAGACGAGGCGAGAACGCAGGGCGTTACTCTCTCCGTTGAAAAAAATGAATCGCCGCTCTATATGGATGCGGACGGTGTGAAGATCAACATTGCGTTGAGCAACCTTGTGAAGAACGCGTTGCAATTCACCGACTCCGGCGGGCGAGTCACGATTCGCGCGGGGGAGGAATCGGGTTATCTCAAAGTGTCGGTGGAAGATACGGGGATCGGAATCCCGCCTCGCGATCTGCCGCGCGTCTTCGAGCGGTTCTTCCAAGTGGAGAGTCATCTCACGCGCCGCTATACGGGCATGGGGCTTGGTCTTGCCGTGGCAAAAGGAATGATCGAACTGCATGGCGGGCGCATTTGGGTGGAAAGCGAAGTGGGGAAGGGCAGCGTGTTCACGTTTCTTTTGCCCGCGCATCAGCCCCCGCCAGCCGAATCAAAGCCGCGACCATTGATGGAGTAGATTCGAATCCGCCGATGAG
>JAXLVX010000043.1:0-28030 GCA_046328795.1 Anaerolineales bacterium
CCCGCATCGTCAGCGGAGTTCTGCGCCGCGCGCTCAGCCGGCGCGACCCGCCCTTGAGCGTGACCAACCTGCTGGTGCAATTTGTCCGCTGGACGATCATTCTCGCCGGGACGATCACCGCGCTGCAACGCCTCTTCGATGTGACCGCGTTTCTGGCAGGCTTGGGCATCGTGGGCTTCACAATCGGGTTTGCCCTGCAAGACGTGATGAAAAACTTTACGGCGGGAGTCATCTTGCTCATTCAAAAACCGTTCAGCGTTGGCGAGGTGATCGGCGTGAAAGAATTCGACGGGACCGTGCTGGCGATCAACTTGCGGACGACCGAACTGAAAGCGCTGGATGGCAGGCTCGTGTCGGTGCCAAACGCGGACGTGTTGTCTAACCCCATCGTCAATTACACGCGCGCCGAACGCCGCCGCGTGGACGTGTCGGTGGGCGTGGCATAGGACGCCGACAGTGTACTTGTCCGATCGTTGGTTTTGGTTACGGTTCAAAACGTGCCGGGGTTTGTGAATGAGCCTACGCCGATGGTCGGCTTCTCCAATTTTGGCGACATGGCAATGGACTTGACCGCCAATTTCTGGATAGACGCGCAAATGACCAACACGGTCGCGGCAAAAGATTCCGCGCTTTCGATGATCAAGAATGTCTTCGATAAAAAGGCGATCAGCATCCCGCTGATGCCGCGATTTCAATCATTCGCCATGCCGAAGAAAAAAGTCGGCGGGAAAAAGAAATCGTAGCCGTTACAACTTGAGCGTTTTCCCGATGATGCGCGCGATCTTCCGCGCGGCTTCGGGTCTGGCGGCGCGGCGGCAGTTTTCGATGACCCGCTTTCTCTCCGCTGGACGCATGATCCAACGCGTCAACGCGCGGACGACCTCCTGCGGTCTCGGCGCCCACACGCCCACGCCCTCCTCTTCCACGAAGGTGACGTTGCCATCCTCCTGCCCGGGAAGTTTGGAATATAAGATGATCGGCAGTTCCGCGTTGAGCGCTTCCGCGATCGTGCCGGGTCCCGCCTTGGTAACGATGAAATCAGACGCGCGCATGAGATCGGGCATATCGTGCGTGAAGCCGTAGATGAAGGTTGGGTTCTCCCACGTCTCCGCCTCGAGAGTCGCTTTGAGGCGTTGATTCCGCCCGCACACGACGACCAGCCCGACGTCCAGACCGGAAGCGTCTATTTCGCGCGCGGTCTTGGCGAGAGGTCCCATCCCCTCCCCTCCGCCGACGAGCAACACGATGGGCTTATCGAGAGTCCAGCCGAGTTTTTTTCTCAGCGCATTTTTTCGTCCGAGCGGCTTGCAATATTTATCGGCAACGGGCAAGCCCGCCACGCGAACTTTTTCAGGCGGCATGTTGAAGCGGATCGCGTTGTCGTATGCCTGCTGTGTGGGGACGAGAATGAGATCGGCGCGTTTGTCGTACCACAACGCGTGCGTGGTCACCATGTCGGTGACGACGTTGATGAACGGCGGGCGGTCTTTGCCGAGGGCGCGCAAGGCAAATGTGTTTGCGAACGGATGCACAGTGACGATGAGATCGGCGGGATGATCGCGCACGAGCGCTCGCACCGCGCGGCGGGCGAGGGGCCACGTGGTGGCGGTGATCATGCGCGCGCGGGCGCGTCCATCGGTGGCGTAAAAGCCGGCGCGCCACAAACGCGGCGCTTTGACCATGTACGGATACATCGCGCCGACGCGGTTGAACGGAGCCGGCGCGTACTCTTTGAAAACATCCACCATTTCGGTAGTCACGTCGTTTTTGTATTCGAGGTGAACCGCTTCGATGATGGCTTCCGCCGCGGAGCGATGCCCGCCGCCGGTGTCTGAAAAATAAAAGACGATGTGCGGTTTATGAGGATTCTTCGTTTTGTTTTTCTGCATGGTGGGTGAGATTCGCCTTGAGGCGGCGGTTCAATTCTCGACGGGTGAGCATGACTCGCCGACCGCAGCCTTTGCACTCCAGTCCGATATCCGCGCCGAGGCGCGTGACCGTCCATTCATAGGAGCCGCACGGGTGTTGCTTGCGGAGTTGGAGGCGGTCGTGGAGGCGGAGGTCGGGGAGCATGTTGGTAATTGGTAAGTGGTAATTGGGTGAGGGAGAATTAGAGAATTGGAGAATTGAGATTGGAGACTGGAGACTTGTCCTGATGGTTCGTCTTTCGAAAATTTTTTTGGTCCTATAGTGCTATTCGCAACTTCGCGATATTCGCGTTAAGATTTTTCGAACTTTGAGAAAGCCATGATTGTAGACTTGAGATTGGGAACATTATAAATGAATCGTGATAAACTACGGCAGAGATTGGACTGAGGAGATTCGATTCATGTCTAAACACGAAATGTACGCGGTTGAGATTGCGGGATTAAAACGCGAACTGCCCTTGTTTGAGATCAAACCGGGGTTGAAGATCGCCATCCTCAACATCCTTGGGGACACCGAACTGGTGCAGGCTTCGGCAAAGGAACTGGCGAAGAAATTAGCAGACAAACAATACGATGTGCTGGTCACTGCGGAGGCAAAGTCTATTCCGTTGGTGTATGCGCTTTCCGTGGAAACAAAAAAGCCTTACGTGGTGTTACGCAAGGCGTATAAACTCTACATGGGCGACGCGCTCAAAGCGGAGACTCTCTCCATCACCACCGGTCAACCGCAGACGTTGATCCTCGACGAGAAAGACCGCGAGTTGGTGAAAGGCAAGAAGGTTGTGATCGTGGACGATGTGATCAGCACCGGGTCCACGCTTCAAGGGATGCGGATGATCCTCGATAAAGCGGAGGCAAAGATCGCGGCAGAGGCGGCGATCTTCACCGAAGGCGACCGCGCCGAATGGATGCACATCGTCTCGCTCGGGCATTTGCCGTTATTTACGGAATAACTAATCTTATGGAATGTCATTCTGAGCGAAGCGAAGAATCTCCGTCACGTGAAAGAGACCCTTCGCTGCCGCTCAGGGTGACACGGCTAATAGTTTAAAAATTTCATCTGCATAATATCAAGGAATAAGAAATATATGCAAACAAGGCTGAATGTCGTGAGACTCTTCAGCCTTGCTTTTTCTTGTATACATGTTTCCGTGTCTACGTGTGTACTTGTTTCCGCGCATATCCCCCAATCAACCTCGCCTTTCCTTCCCTCGTCAGCTTCTTAATCGCGCGTTCGCGTTTCATAGCGGAAGTGCAATCCGTTTGCTCTTCCACATACACCAACTTGACCGGGAGCCTCATCCGCGTGTATTTCGCGCCGCGTCCCTTGTTGTGGACGGCAGCGCGCTTCTCGGGGTCAATCGCCCAGCCGGTGTAATACGTCCCGTCGGCGCATTCGACGATGTAACAAAAACAGCGCGTCACTTGCTCTTCTTGTTGCGCGAGAACAGATTCCCGAAAAACAACCGGTTGAATTTCTCGCCGAAGGTTGGGGTATCTGGCGCGTCTTGTTTAACTTGAGTCCAATTCGCCTCGGCGCGTTCACGCAGCCACGTGTCGCGGGCTTTGACCGCGTCCTCAAGCAGAGTCGTCAGGTCTTCCTGTTCCGAATTTGCGATGCTATGACGGATCTTGATCAGCGACGCGATATATGAATCAAGCATGTGGACAATGTTTGTCGAATTCGCAAACGCGGCATCGGAAAGCGACTTCGCTTCATCGTGATACGCCATCGCGGCAGTGACCGCCGCGTACGGACGCGCCGCCACCTTCCGCGCTTCCACCCATCCCGGTTCGGACATGGTCGCATCGAGCAATGCCGCGCCCGCAAGTTGCGGCAAGAGATGCGTGGAGGCGAGCAACCCATCCGCTTCCATTGAATCGGTGAACAACGATTGCGCGCCGAGCAGTGAAACCAGATCCGTGGCGAGAGTCACTGCCTCTTCGGGCGTGCCAGAGGGCGCGTTGACGAGGAAAAGTCCATTTTTGAATAGGTCGGCGCGGGCAGAGTCAACGCCGAGGTCAATGCCGTGTAAATAATCCGCGCCGGCGGCGGGTGATAGCCCGATGTAATATCGTCCCTGTGGAATGATCTCGCTGACCCACGCGGCAACTGTCGTTTTGGCGGGAGCCGTGTCGAGGATCACTGTCCCCTCTTGAACGTCTTGAGAAATGTACCCGAGCGTGTCGCGTATTTCGCTGAGCGGCAGGCTCAAAATGATCACGTTCGCGGCGCTGACGGAGGCGGGCAGGTTGATCTTCACCTCGTCCACCGCGCCCGCTTTTTGCGAAGCGCGCGCAACGCCCATGTCTTTGTCATGCCCGACGCGCTTGATATTTTTTTGTCCCGCGAGAGCCAGCCCGATCGAACTTCCCACCTGACCCAGACCAATGATGGTGATTTGAACGCTCATAATAATATTCTCCAGAACATTCCGCAGGTTTCCTCGAGTATGAGTCTACGTGCAAATTCACCCTGCGGGACGGTTACTGCGATTATACCTGCCCTTTAAAGGGCGAGAACCGCGGACGCCGACCGCGGTTCCCTACGAAAGGAGGAGAAGAGAAATCACCTTACGCGGTCAAATTTATCATAGTCAACTCCATCGTGCTTGACGCCAAACCTACGATTGCCCTACGATTGCCTGACATATTTTGCAGGGGCGAGGCAGCGACAGTCGCGTTGTATTTGTTCAGCGGCGCGATCTTTCCGCTCTCTGAAACTACGCTCCGAGTAGGCAAAACCGGTTCTCCCGTTTCTGGCGGGAAACTGTAACCACAAAGGCGCGCAAAGGTTTTGTTTCTTGTTCTTTCTTCGCAACCCTTCGCCTGTCTTTTGGAAGGGCAACCTGCCAGGAATTCAAGCGTAGGCGCTCCCTGAAAATGAATTGATTGCCTCTTGCAAATTATTATAGATGAGCAGGCTTTGCAAAAACCCCGCGATGTTCAACACGTAATAGATCTTCGGATCGGGGCAGACGAGTTTCACATACGGGGATTTGTATTGCTCTTTCGCATTGTGCATCAGTGCATGATCGCTTTCGGGCGTGAACAGTTTGAAGATGGATTGGATGGCGATGAGACCCGAACTGGTGAGCATGCTCACGCCGCTGAGGTCGAGCAAGAGATTCCGAGCGCCGTCTTCGCGCGCTTGGCGGGCGCGGTCAACGACTTGGTTTGCCGTCGCGCGGTCGAACTTACCATCGAGTTGGAGGATGGTGACCGAAGTCTTATCCTGAATCTGCAAAGCGTTGATGATCAATTCGCTCATGGTTCGTTCTCCTTGCTTAGCCGCAGAGTTTTCTGCGGCTGATCTTTCTATTTCTGATCTCTCTCCACATTCACCCACATCTGCTCCCCGTTCGTGGTGATCTCGATCCAACCGTTCTCGTCTGTCCGCAACAGCGAATGATCTTTGATCGTTTCGAGCGTTTCAGCATCGGGCATTCCGTCAATGTCGCCAGCCGCCACGGGAAGCACGATCAATTCGGGATTCAGGTTCGCGATCCACTCCGGCGGATTGGAGGGCGCGTACCCCGAGTCGGCGAGCGACAGCACGCTGACCGGTCCGACGCTTGCGCCGTTCCGCAATTCGTCCAGCGCCTCGAAACTCATGCCCACCGGCAGAAGCGCGCGGAAGTTCTTCCATTCAATTAATATCACAGAACCGCGCGAACCTGTCGTGAGGATTTTCAACGTCGCGCCGTCGCCGAGGTCGAGCGTTTGATTCTGTTCGGCAATCGTCACAGGGATGGCTTGCAGCGTCAAATATTCATCCAGCACGCGCGAAGAAAACGAGCCTTGCTTATTTCCGCTCCACAATACCGCGTCCGGCGGATAACGTTCGATGATGCGCGGCAATGCGGCGACCTGATCTTCCTGCGTGTTTGCGATCACCAGCCAATCGAGTTTGCGGTCGAATGCGGAGAGGCGCCTGCCCAACTCGTCCGAAAGAATCGTCACGCTTGATCCGCCGTTGATCAACACCGATTTGCCCGACGGCGTTTTGATGAGGACTGCATCCGCCGAACCGACATCCAAAAATGTGACGTGCAGGAGTTTATCCGGGAATGCGGACGCGGCGCGCGAGATGAGTAACAGCGCGAGCGATAACACGAGGATCGCGCTTCCCACGCCGATGACGCTTGCTCGCTCCCTCGCGGCTTGGATCAACTCGCCAAGCCGCGACCAGCCGAACGTCAGCGAAAGAAGCGCGGCGTAAAACAGGACCACAAACCAAATGGAGAAGTCGCCGAGGAAGAGAGTCCCGTGCGGCACGCGGTCGAATAATTCCACGATGCGAATCGTGTATGCGACGAAGGGCAGGGCGACCCACGCGGCGAGTTGACCGAGCGTCATCCAAATGTGACTGAGGAGGACCGCGATGCCGCCGAGGATCATCACCGCCGGTTGCGCCGGGAGGATGAACGGGTTGGCGATGAACGAGACGAGCGAGATGCGTTGGAAGTGATATGCCATGATCGGGATGGTCGTGAGTTGCGCGGCGAAGGTGAGGAGGATGAAATCGGAAAGAGGTTGAACTAATTTTTCAACAGTGGAAAGTGGAAAGTAACGAGTGAGAACATTGGCTGTAAATTGTGAGAAAGGTTCGGCATACAGGATAATTCCCAGCGTTGCGAAGAATGATAACTGAAAACCGACATCCCAAACATACAACGGATTCCACAAACACATCAACATCGCAACGGCGAGCAGTGTGTTCAATGCCATTTGCCGACGCCCCACTTGTCTTGCAAACAGGGAAAGGATTCCCATGATCGCGGCGCGTACCACTGCCGCGCTCGCGCCGACCAGGGCTGTATAAAAAATGATCCCAAGGATTGCGAATACCGTGCCGCGTCGTTGCCCGAAAATGCGGCTGAAAAATAGGAAGAACAATCCCGCGATGATGCTGATGTTGAAGCCCGAGATGGCGATGATGTGCGCTGTGCCGGTATTTTTGAAGGCTTGTTGGAGTTCGTCAGTGAGACCCGTGTCCACGCCGAGCAAAATACCCGCAAGCAACGATGATTCGGGGTCGGGGAAGATGCGATAAATATTGGCGAGAGATTTCTCTTTCAGCGCGTACAACGCGGCGGAGACGAAGTTCCCGCCGTTGCCCGGCAAGACGGTCACCTCTGCGGATGTCATGTACGAATGGATATTTTTTGCGGCGAGGTAATCGCGGAACGAGAAGTCTTCGTTTTCGGGCGGCGTCTTCAACTTGCCGCGCAGACGAATGACCTCCCCGTAATGAAACGTCTGGTTGGGGTCCACGCGGACGAGGAGCAGACCTTTCACCTCGAGGTCTCTGTCGCCGGTATCTACATTCGTCACTTTGACGCGGAGGTTGGTGTAATCGTCGCGGTAATCTGGCGGCTCGACGAGATAGCCGGTAATTAGTAAATCGTAATTGCGATCGTTGTAAAAAGCGATGTGGAACGCGTCGAAGTTGGGGACGGAGAGTTGGTAGCGGGCGGAACCGAGGAAGAGAGAGGAGAGAAGAACAAGAGGAAAGAAGAAAGAGGAAAGAGGGGCGATTCGATTCGAAAGAATGCGAGCGGCAATCGCAAGCAAAACCGAGAGTACAAAAAGACCGATCCAAGCCCAAAGTGGGAGCGATAAGAACCTGCCAAGTCCGATTCCCGCGAGGAAGGCGAGCGAGACCCACACGAGCGGGAGGGTCGTGGTGAGTCGCTGTTTCAACTGGTCTAACGCAGAGGAGCCCGCCGTTTGCATAACGTTTTGGATGATAGCATGAATCCATCGGTGGAGGATACAATTCATCCATGCTCACAAAACGCGCGCTCGTAGTTCCTGCAATAGTTTTTTTCTTCCTCGGCATTCTAGCCATCGCCAAATACGCGCCCCTGCCGCTTGATCCCTTCAAAGATTTTCAAGTGTTGTATCGCGCCGATCAGGGAATCCTGCGCGGCATCGCGTTGTACGACCGCGCGGCGCAAGAGCAAATGGTCGCGGACGATCTCGGCGTTTCCGTAGACCGCGTCTTCGTCCTGCCGTTTCCCTATCCGCCGTGGTACGCGCTGACGACTCTTCCGCTGGCGTTGCTTTCACCAGACGAAGCGGTCCGCGCATGGTTTCTGCTCAACCTCGCGATGTTGATGCTCTCCGTGTGGCTCCTCACCGACGGCTGGACTCCGCGCAAGCGTTTATATTCGTTCGTCGCCGCGCCGCTCTTCCTGCCGGTCTTCGGCGCGTTGATCGTGGGGCAATACGTCTTCCCGACGATCCTCGGAATGGCGATGCTCATCTATGCTCTTCGTCACAAAACCCTCTGGATGATCGCGCTGGGGATGGCGCTCGTCACGTTCAAGCCTCACGTCGGGATGTTGATCGCGCTCGCGGTGACAGCCCGCCTCTTTCTCCGCCGCGGCGACTTTAATCGCCGGGCGATTCTCTACACGGCGCTGGCTGGCGCGACCCTTTTCCTCTTCGGCTTTCTTGCCGATGGGGACTGGATCGTCACCTATCCAAAATCCTTGTTCGCGTTCAAGGGCGTTTCGGAGTGCGAGATCTGCATAAGCCTGCCAATGACGATCGTCCGCCTCGCAGGCTGGGGATACGACCAGGCGTTCATTGTTTCGCTCGTGCTGTTGATCGTTTTCTCTTTTGTGCTGGTCAAAAATTTCTCCCGCATAGACGATAACATGCTCATCGCGTTATTCGTGTGCATGGCATTGCTCGTCAACCCGTATTTGCTCAATTATGATTTTGCGTTTGCAGTCATCCCATTATTTATCCTCGCTGGAATTGCTCGTTCACGAATTGACTGGTTCGCTATCGCGTTCATCTTTCTCCTTCCATGGCTCGGCTTGACCCTCGGCAGAGACGGCAACCTCGCGCTTTTGGTCTCGACGATAACGCTTGCCGCCGTTCTCTTGACGAACCTTCGCAAGGCGCATACAATCGCCGCCACAAATTGAATCACGATCAGCCAGCGGCGAAGTTGGTGTAATTCCAACACTGTCGCGCAACTGTGAAGTTAGTCAAATAGTCTGATAGTCAAATAGTCTGATAGTCGGTATGCCGACTAAACGACTACGTGACTAAACGACTATCCGACTAATGAAGTCAGGTCGCCCGCTCTGGTCGGTTCACCACTCTCTCGCAGAAAGGAGGTGGAGGACGGCTAGACTCGGATTGCCTCCCCAACCTCCCCGGCGTATGCTGGGGATTTTGATTCCGTAAGACCGACTTAAGTCGGTCGTACCAACCCTTTAGGAGAAACCATGTTACGAAAGTTTTTTGTATTAACCTTGTTGATCGCGTTACTCGCCGCGTGCGCCCCTCAAGTCACAGCGACAGTCGCGCCCGCCGCCACGGACGCTCCCGCCACCCAAGCCGCGACAGCCGTCCCTGCGACAGAGGCGGCCGGCATCACGCTCACCGATGGGCTGGGGCGCGAAGTCAAACTCGAAGGGCCGGCTCAGCGCATCGTCTCGCTCGCGCCTTCGATCACCGAGTTCCTTTTCGCGGTTGGCGCGGGCTCGCAAACGGTGGGACGCGATGACGCGTCTAATTTCCCCGAAGCCGCGCTAAATGTGACCAGCATCGGCACAACATACGGCGACTTGAACACCGAAGCCATCGTGGCGCTTACGCCCGATCTGGTGATCGCCGCGCAAGCGAATACGCCCGAACAAGTTAAGTCGTTGGAAGATTTGGGCATCACGGTGTATTATTTGAAAGACCCCGTCACGTTTGCCGAATTGTTTACGCAGGTCGAATTGTTCGGGCAGTTGACAGGTCACGAAGAGGAAGCGAACGCGTTGGCTGACTCGTTATCCGCGCGAGTGGATACGGTCACAGCGGCTGTTGCGAACGTCACCGAAAAGCCGAAAGTGTTTTATGAAATTGACGGGACGGACGCATCCAAACCGTGGACGACGGGTCCCGGCACGTTCATTGATACGATGATCAACATGGCGGGCGGCGTGAACGTCGGCGGCGTGTTGAGCGCGCCGTACGCGCAGATCAGCGCGGAGGAGATCGTTTCGCAAAACCCCGACATCATCGTGCTGGGTGACGCGGCGTTCGGCGTGACGAGCGAATCCGTCGCCGCGCGCGCGGGTTGGGGCGAAATCACCGCCGTAAAAGATGGCAATATCTTTCCGTTCGACGATAGTCTTGCCAGCCGCCCCGGTCCGCGCTTGGTGGATGGGTTGGAGCAGTTGGCGAAATTGTTGCACCCGGAGTTGTTCAAGTAAAAGAGACTCCATCGGAAATAAAATTGGGACGCAGATGAACGCTGACTCACGCTGATTCAAAAGAGAAAATCTGCGTTTTTCTGCGTTCATCAGCGTCCAAAACGGATTTTGGCTTATTATTGATAAAGTCTAAGATATTACGCACACAAGTAAACAGGTAGACACGCACACACGTGTTTACTTGTTTACCTGTTTCCGCGCTTACGTTCTTCATGCGCCCTTACCTTTCCTCCATCCTCTTCCTCATCGTTGCCATTGCGCTTAGCCTCGCCATCGGCTCTGTGTTCATTCCATTAAAAGAAATTCTGGCAACGCTTCAAGGAAACGGGACCGATCTAACCGCAAACATCTTGTGGAAGATCCGTTTGCCGCGCACCGTGTTGGTAGCATTAACAGGCATGGCTCTCGGAGGAAGCGGCGCGGCGTATCAAGGTTTGTTTCGCAATCCATTAGCCGACCCGTTCCTCATCGGCATCGCCTCGGGCGCGGGCTTGGGCGCGGTGCTTGCGATGACAATTCGATGGCCCTATTCGTTTTGGGGGCTGATGGCGATCCCGCTCGCCGCGTTCGCGTCCGCACTGCTCACCGTTGCCATCGTTTATTTTTTAGCGCGCGTCGGTCAGACCACGCCTATTACAAATTTGATCCTCGCGGGCGTGGCGGTGTCGGCGTTCGCCACCTCGTTGATGTCGTTCCTCATGCTTCGCTCCGACGGCGAACTCCGCCGCGCGATGAACTGGCTGATGGGCGGCTCGATCCAACTCGGATGGTCGTTCACGTTCGCCATTCTTCCTTATCTGCTCATCGGTCTCGGCATACTGCTCTTCAGCGGTCACGCGCTGAACCTGCTCCAATTCGGCGACGAGCAAGCGCAGCAACTCGGCTTGGATGTGACGCGCGTCAAACGGATCATCTTAATTGCCGCTTCGCTGGCGACTGCCGCCGCGGTGGCTTTTTCCGGCATCATCGGCTTTATCGGACTCATCGTCCCGCATCTCACCCGACTTTGGTTTGGTCCCGATTATCGGCGTTTGCTGCCCCTCAGCATTCTCGGCGGCGCGACCATCCTGCTTCTGTGCGACACCCTCGCGCGGATCCTCATCGCGCCGCAAGAGATCCCCGTTGGAATCATCACCGCATTGGCTGGCGCTCCGTTCTTCTTGTGGGTGCTGCGCCGCTCTAAGAATCAAGGATATTGGTAGCCATGGAAATTTCCATCCGCCAAATGGACGCGAGTTCCCTGACTCAAGTTGATACGTTCGACCTCAACTCCATCGTCAACTCGCATCTTGTGTTGCATGTCGAAGACAACCAAATCACCTACTCGATCATTTCCGTGCCGTCGTATGAAAAAATCCTCATCATCGAGCCTGAGGAGTACGCAAGTTTTATCAACGACCCGCAAAAAGCCATCTTCTTTGCGGATGTGGACGGCAAACCCGTCGGTCAGATCAAACTCCTGCCGTGGTGGAATAAATTTGCGTACATCGAAGAACTGGCGGTGAATACGCCATTCCGAGGCAAAGGCGTCGGCGGCGCGTTGATGAAACGCGCTATCGAATGGGCAAGAGCGCAAAACTTCCCCGGTATCATGCTGGAGACTCAGAATAATAATGTGCCTGCCTGCAAGTTATATGAAAGATACGGTTTTACGCTCGGCGGATTCGATCTCAATGCCTATAAGAATTTTCCTGAATCGAAAAGCGAGATCGCGTTATATTGGTATTTGATGTTGTAGATGAATACGCTGGTCGAGTAGTGACGCCGTTCGTTGGCGTCACGTATCGAGACCAGATGTCCGCGTACAAAATCTTGTAACAATAATTGCTTTACGGCACGGTGGTCTCGATACGCCCCGCGACGAGCATCGCGGGGCTACTCGACCACCGATAAATAAAAAGTTATGTTGAAGATCCAATCCCTCTCCGTCTCTTACGGCTCGCGCCAAATTCTGCGCGATATTTCCCTCGACGTGCAAAGCGGCGAAGTCCTCGCGTTGATCGGACCCAACGGCGCGGGCAAATCCACGCTCATCCGCGCCGCGAGCGGAGTGATTCCCTACGCGGGGCACGTCCGCACGAACGGAGACGATTTCGCGTCGCTGAATCCCATGCGGCGGGCGAAGTACATTGCCACCGTTCCGCAAGCCGTCTCCATGCCGCCCGCGTTCACCGTGTGGGAAACGGTTCTGCTTGGGCGCACGCCGTATCTGGGATTTCTAGGTCAGCCATCGCAACATGACGAGGAGATCGCGCGTCAATCATTACAACGAGTCAGCGCGTTGTCATTTTCAGATCGCCGCGTGGGCGAACTCTCCGGCGGAGAGCAACAGCGAATCTTGTTGGCGCGGGCGTTATGTCAATCCACGCCGATTCTTTTATTGGATGAGCCAACCGCGCATTTGGATTTACAGTATCAAGTCAGTTTGTTGGAATTGATCACCGAACTCGCGCACAACGATAACCTCGCCGTGTTGGTCGCATTGCACGATCTCAATCTCGCCGCCCATTACGCGGATCGCATCGCCCTCATGGTCGCGGGGAAGATCAAAGCCATTGGGAAGCCGAAAGAAGTATTGCAACCCGAATTGATCGCCGAAGCGTATTGCCTGCCGGTGCAGGTGGTGAAGCATCCGTTTCTGGATATTCCGCTGGTGTTGCCGGACAAGTCGTGAGACTCCTCCCCCAAATTCGAAATGCACTTTGAATAACTTTTTTACATTCTCTTTCGAATTTTGGGGAGGTGCCGCTTCAGCGGCGGAGGGGGTTGGGTATAATCCTGTCCATGCGAAGCGCGGTCATCATCTACAACCCAGCGGCGGGACGATTCTCCGTTAGACCCTTCATCAAATCTGTTGTGAAAACGCTCGAGTCCGCCGGGTGGAAGGCAGACGCGGTAGAAACCAAAAGCGGCGAACACACCGTCCAATTGGCGAGGCAGGCTGCCGTCGAGAAAAGAGAAGCGGCGTTCGCAATCGGCGGCGACGGCACCATCGGCAACGTCGTCAACGGCTTGATCGATTCGGATACCGCGCTCGGCGTCCTGCCT
The DNA here is from genome assembly GCA_046328795.1 of Anaerolineales bacterium. Lineage (GTDB taxonomy): Bacteria > Chloroflexota > Anaerolineae > Anaerolineales > Villigracilaceae > Defluviilinea. The sequence continues at coordinate 13,205 of JAXLVX010000043.1, forward strand.
GCGGGAACGGCGAACGTGTGGAGTATCGAACTCGGCTTGCGCGCGTTCACGCTGGGGAATTTTTGGGAGTTGAAACGCAACGCAAAACTGCTGGCGAACGCGCCGTGTTACGCCATTGACGTGGGCGCGTGCAACGACGTATCGTTCATGATGTGGGCGGGCATCGGCTTAGACGCGATGACTATTCACGCCATCGAGCCGCGCGTGCGCTTTGAAAAATTTTTTGCGTTCACCGAATTCACCGCGCAGACGTTGATGCAAGCCGCGCAATGGCGCGGAGTGAAATTGCGATTGTGGGCAGACGGTCACGCGATCGAAGGTCAATACATCGTGGCAGTCGCCACCAACATCCGCCATTATCTCGGCGGCTTGTCGAAGATCTCGCCGGAGGCGTATCTCAACGACGGCTTGCTCGACATGTGGCTGTTCAGCGGCAGTCACCTCGGCGACGCGCTTCGCCACGCGTACGAAATGATGACCGGCAAACACACCAACTCGGAAGTGGCGCGCAAGATCTCTTTCACCTCCCTGCGCATCGAAGCCGATTCGCCGTTTCTGATCCAAACCGACGGCGAGCCGCGCGGCTCCGCGCAACAGGTCGAGATCAAAGTAAAATCGGGCGCGCTCAAAATGCTCGTGCCTCCGCGCGGCATGAAATTACTGAAACCATCATGAACATTCGTCAACTTTTCAACAAATGGGTGATCCTCGGCGCGTTATCGTTCGCGGGACTGTTGTTACTCATCACCGCCCTCTCCATCGGATTCAAACCTCCGCTTCAACCCTCCGACGTGGGGTTTGCCCCAGCCAATTTGACCGTGATCCCCGCCTCGACCTCCACCTCCAGCGCGCCGCCCACCGCGACGATTGACCCCTTCGCGCCAACCGCCACGCCGACCGGAATCGCCATCGGCAACTATGTGCAGATCAGCGGAACAAACGGCGAGGGATTAAGAATCCGCTCGGAGCCCGGCTTGACCGGCAACCCCGATTTCCTCGGCTACGATTCGGAAGTGTTCATCGTGAAGGACGGTCCGCAAATTGTGGATGGATATACGTGGTGGTATCTCGTCGCGCCGTACGACGACACCCGCGCCGGCTGGGCGGCTTCGGATTTCTTGAGTTATATCCCTTCGCCGTGATATTCGGTGGTTGAGTAGTCCCGCGTGCAGTTCGCGGGACGTATCGAAACCACCAGTGCGTAAAGCAATTTTTATTTCGAGAATTTTTCTTGAACATCGTTGGTTTCGACCGCTTGCGCTCAACCAACTAAATATGGAGTATTTGTGAACGAAAAACCTACCGGCATTACTGCCAACAAAACGAAACGCGAACTCACCATCACGTGGAATGACGGGCATGTTAGCGTCTATCCATTCGACCTGTTGCGCGCGGCGTGCCCCTGCGCCTCGTGTCGCGGCGGACATCAGAACATGCGCCCCGAACCCGACCCCGGCGTGTTTCAATTGAAGATGGTCGAATCGCCTGCCACACGGCTTGCGAACGTTGTCGCCACCGGCTCCTACGCATTGACACTTGTTTGGGAGGACGGTCACGATTACGGGATTTATAACTGGCATTACCTTCGAGCGTTGTGTCCGTGCGAGGAAGATCGCGCCAAATATGGGAAGGTATGATGTAAAAAGCGACTGAGAGATCAGTCGCTTTTTGATTTCTAAAATCACGGCGTCGCTGTTGGAGTCGGCGTCCGCGTGACAGTGACCGTCACAGGCTTCCCGGCGGTGGGAGTTCGCGTTCGCGTGGAGGTTGGCGCGGGCGTCGTGGTGCGGATGTCGAGCAGGTGTTCCTCCGCTGTACTGCGTTGTTCATTTGTAGTTGCCTTTTCGGGCAAGTCTAACAACAACTGCCAGTAGTCCGCCGCTTTATCGGGTTCGTCGCGCTCTTCATAGACGGTCCCCGCCCAGAAGTAAGCCGTCGCTTTCTGTTCGTCCGTCTCAGCAAGACTTACAGTCTTTTCGATAATTTGCATCGCGCTTCCGGCGCGTCCTTTGATCAAGTGCGCGCGGACCAGCGCGATGTTGAACTCGAACAAGTCGGGATAATAAGTGAGCAACCGGTCAATGTCTTCATCTGCCGCGTCGCCGTCGCCCAACTCCACATTCGAATAGAAGCGATAGAGGTATGCCTCGCGCCGGTTACGATCAATCGAAAGGACTTGATTCATCGTGCGGATGGCTTCCTCGTATTCGCCGTTGTTGAACTGGATCTTTCCGTTCAACATGAACGCATCCACATCGCCTTCGTTGTATTTCAGATAAATCGTTAGAACTTCGCCAGCCTTCACGTTGTCGCCAGTCTGCGCGTACAACTGTCCAAGCAGAAGATAAACGGGTATGTTGGATTTATCGAGTTCATTGGCGCGTTTTGCGGCTTCCAGCGCAAGATCGAATTCGCCTTGCTTCTGTTGGGCTTGCGCCAGCGTGTAATAGACAAGCGGTGAGTTAGGCAGGAGCCGATCCGCGTTTTGAAGATCGCGCAGCGCGTCCTGAATTTCGTTATCCCTCAATTCGACTTTTGCGCGTTCGAGGTATGCCTCGCCGAAGTTCGGGTCAAAGCGGATGGCTTCATCTAACAAGGGCAGGACGTTCGCGCCCGGGTCAATTTGTAGACGTCCCCGTGCCAAGCCGACGTATGCCGCGCCGAATTGAGGATCTTTTTGCAAAGCCAGGTTATACGAATCAATGGCGCTTGCGATATCGCCTTTGAAACGATATGCCTCGCCGATGTAATAATACGAGACGGCGGTATTGGGTTCGAGTCGAATCGCTTCTTGCATCAAGGAAATCGCTTCGTCCCAGTTCCCTTTTTTGAATTCGGTCATGAAGCGGCGATAAATATCTCCTGTGATGGCAGAACGCGGCGTGCTCACATAGAGCGCGGTCGGTGTCAACGGCGCGTCGAGCAATTCGGAAAATGGTTCTGGCGTGCCGGGAGGCAAGCCCGTCGCGTTGACGAAGGTGGGCGTAAACGTCCACGTCGGCGATGGACCCGGCGTCCGCGTGGGAGGGCGCTCTTGCTGAGTCGCGGGGACGATAAATCCGAAATAAACTCCAGCGAGCAGAACCGCGATGAGCGCCGCGATCCCGCCGAGGCGGAAGGCTGGGTTGGCTCGCACTGCCGCCCATCCTTTTGGCTTTGGCTTTTCGTGCGCGAGTAAAAGTTTTTCTTCCCACGCGCGCGGGCGGTTCAATGAAAACGGCTGGATGGTTTCATCCGGCGGCAGAGCGCCGAGCAGGATCAAGCCTCGTTTGGCGGCGGCATTTTCGGGATCGAGTTTGAACGCGGTTTGCAAACAATAGATTCGCTCTTTGGGCGACTCTACGGTCGCGCTCATCCACACCCAATAGGTTGCGTTGTTTTGGTCGGTCTTGAGCAAACCCGTGAGGAGATCACGGGCTTTGGTTTTATTCCCCTCGCGCAGGGCTTCCACTGCCTCTTGAAAAACTTCGTCGGTAGTCCCGCTCGTTTCAGGAGGGGATGATTTCGCCGGGTCAGCCATACGCCGATTTTACTCTATTCGTCCCCGAACCTCATATAAGTTAGGGATTGTTCGGAGACTCGTGAAATTCCTCCACCTGATATGTGAGCGCTTCGAAATGTTTTGTCTGCCAAGCGTTTTCGTTCAGCCCCATTTTCTGGCAAAGATGATTCAGGAATTCTGCCGTGTTCGGGATTTTTTCCCACACTTGCGGAAGGAACGTGGCGCGGCGACCGAAACCATCGCGCAAAATGACTCCGTCTACGCCCGGTTTCAATTTGGATACGAGATCGTCCGCGCCTTTATACGAAAGCGGAAGCGGGCGAGTCAACCGCGAGACTTCGATCTGGATCGCCCCTAGTTCGCTTTCCACCACGGGCAGAAAACGCGGATCCTCCATCGCCGCGGCAACCGCATGTTCGCGCACATCCTGCGCGAGAGGTTGATACGCCTCCAACGCGCCGATGCACCCGCGCAGTTCGCCGCGTTTCGTCAACGTGACGAACGACGCGCCCTCTTCACGCAATTTCACTGGCAAGTCAGACAACTCCAGCCGCGATAACTTTTCTCCCCTCACGCGCTGAGTCATCCCCTCCCGCGCCAGGCGGAGCAGAGTCTGTTGTTCTTCGGGTGTGAGTTTATCTTGCATGGTTCATGCTCTTAAAGGCAAGGCGGTTAACTCACCGCGAAGACGCGAAGAACGCAAAGTTTCTTTTCTTCGCGCGCTTCGTTCCTTCGCGGTAAAAAATGATTTACTCTCCCGTAATTAACGGGAAAGAGCCTTAACACGAAGGGCACAAAGTACACAAAGAGGGCAAAGAGCCTTTGATTTCATGAGTTTTTCCTTTGTGACCGTTGTGTCCTTTGTGTTTGAAAAGAGTTATCACGTTAAAAACGGTAGAGCCATATTATTTTACAAGTTTCCAAAACACGCGGTTGTGATACACCAACGGACTACCTGTATCAACTTCTTTCGCCGCGATCACTTCGGCAATGAAAAAAGTATTTTCTCCGACCGATTGCGAGCTAAGGACGCGGCAATTGAAATACGCCAGCCCGCCTTTGATGAGCGGCGCGTTCAACTCGAGGGTTTCTGTTTCGATCCCCTCAAAGCGGTCGCGGATGTCGGGATTCTTCCCGGCGAAGCGGTCCGAAATATCCTTTTGCGAGTCGGAGAGGATGGTCAATGCGAATTCGCCGGAGCGCTCGACGAGTTCGTGCGTGTGAGTCAAGCGCTTCAACGTCAAACAGACGATGGGCGGCTCCAAGGAAACAGAGGCGAGCGAGTTCACGGTCATGCCGTAGCGTTGACCGTCGTGCGCGGCGGTGACGATGGTCACGCCGGTCGTCCACGCGCGCATGGCGCGGCGAAGTTGTTCAGAATCGAGAGGCGGTTGGTGAGTTTGTCGAACCATCATGAATTCTCCAATGCAAATTCATCATAACGGCGGTAGAGAGGCAAGTCAAGATGAAAACCCACTGCGGGGCTTTCTCAAAAAGCCGGACGGTTTAATCAGCGTACGACAAAAACTTAACGCGAAATACGCAAATGAGGCGAATATCGCGAACTCCATGAGAAAATTCGCGTGATTCGCTCTTTTCGCGACGTTCGTGTTAAAGGTTTTCCAGTAATGAGAAAGCCATGAAATCCAATGGTATCTCCCTTGCACGTTAAATCCTTCGCAGTTACCATTATCTTAATATGAACTCAGCTCCCCGCCCGCGCCCGGTGCGCGCGATACAGACCACTATCATCGTCGCGCTCCTGCTTGCCACGTTATTCACCGCGTTGCCCTCGCAAGGGTTGGCGAACGGAAATTTCTACGAGCGCCTCAGCCTGCTCCTCACCCCGCAAGCGGAAAATAACTCGCCTGAGCAGACCAAGCCGCAACTCCGCATTGGGATCGTCGCCGGGCACATGGGCAACGACTCCGGTGCGGTCTGCGTGGACGGCAACGGCACAGTCACGCTCACCGAAGCGGATGTAAATCTCAAGATCGCCGCGCTCGTCGAACAGCAACTCAAGCAGTTGGGATACACGGTTGACCTGTTGAACGAATTCGACACGCGCCTCAACGGCTATCGCGCTCTCGCCATTGTTTCCATCCACAACGACTCGTGCGAATACGTCAACGACGAAGCCACCGGCTTCAAAGTGGCCGCCGCGCTCAACACCAACGACGTGAACCGCGCCAACCGCCTCACCGCCTGCCTCGTGGATCGCTATCAAAAAATGACGGACCTCACCTTCCACGCCGGGAGCATCACCGGCGACATGCGCGAATATCACGCCTTCCGCGAAATTGATCCCAGCACCGTCGCCGCCATCATCGAGACCGGCTTCCTCAACCTCGACCGCGAGATCCTCACCAAAGATACCGACCGCGTCGCGGCGGGCATTGTGGATGGCATCGTGTGTTTCGCCAACAACGAAAACATCGAAGCGACTCCCATCGCGCCATGATGAACAACAGACGATTCACTTCGACGAAACCCGGCGCGGTCATTCTCAGTGTGAGCCTGCTTCTGTTATTCGTCGGCGTTTTTCTCGCCTTCTACTTTTTCTCCGCCTCCCCGGTGAACGCATTCCTCCCAGCGACTCCGATCCCCACGCAAGAAAATTTGTGGGCAAGCGCGTACGTGGCAAAGCCAACTTACACCGCTGTTCCCACAAGCCTTCCAACCGACACGCCGTTTCCGACACCGGCGTTCACCGAAACGCCCTCCGTGCTTGCGATGGAGATCATCGAAGAAATATCCGCCTCGTTGGATAACGCGCCGATCCCCGACTCTCCTCCGCCGCCCGCGCCGAATTCATCCAAGTACATCCTCGTGGATATTTCCGAGCAACACATGTACGTCTACGAGAACGATGCGCTGATCTACAGTTTCGTCGCCTCGACGGGAATCAACAATGCCACGCGCGTCGGCACGTTCGCCGTGCAGAGCAAAATCCCCAACGCTTATGGCGCCACGTGGGATATCTGGATGCCCAACTGGCTCGGCATTTACTGGGCTGGCGGGCTCGAAAACGGCATCCACGCCCTGCCGATCCTGCCGAACGGCGCAACGCTCTGGGAGGGCTACCTCGGCAGTCCGGTTTCGTACGGATGCGTTGTTCTCGGCACATACGATTCGATTTTGTTGTATGATTGGGCAGAGATAGGCACAACCGTAGAAATTCAATGGTAATGGTCGTCTCAATGGTGATAATGCTCCAACCGCCGTCCTCGGCGGCGAGACCCGCCGAAAGCAGATAAAAGCATGAACGCAAACTTCAACGAAGCACAAACACTCATCACCCAAGCGCGCGAAGCCTTGTTCCGCGGAGACAAATTCACCGCGCGGATGTTAGGCGAGCAAGCCGCGCTCGCCGCGCCGGAGATGGAAGACGCGTGGCTCATCCTCGCCGCCTCCGACTCGAACCCGGATGACGCGCTCGCCTATGCAAACAAAGCGCTGGAACTCGCCCCGGACAGTCCGCGGGCGCGAAAGGCGGTAGAGTGGGCTGAAGGGAAAGTGAAGCAAGCCGCCCCGTCGAATGAACGTGTGGAGAAGTCTGCTTCGCCCGCGCCGCCTACGGGAATCTCGATCGTCCGCGAATCTCGCGCGGAAAAAGAATCGCCCAAACCAAAAGGGAACCAGCGTTTGATTTTGTACGCCGGGGCGCTTGGCTTGCTGGCGTGTGTTGTGTTAGTTTTTGCCGCGTGGTCGTTGTTCTCAGGTTCGACGTTCACATCCGCGGTGAACCCCGCGCCGACCTCCGCGCCGGAAAATTTATGGGCGCGGGTGGATATTCCCAAGCCGTCTGTCACGCCGCTCGATGCGGGAGTTCCGGTGGCGCAGGCTCCGGCGACGGCAACGCCGGCGGTGATCCCGGCAACCGGCGCGACTGAGATCGTTCCGGCAACATCCACTCTTGAACCGGTTTCGACTCCGACCGCGATGCCGACGGATGAGCCGACAAGTATTCCGGTTGCGACTGAAACGCCGGGCGTTCTCGCCATGGACCTTGTGGCAGACACGCCGACGAGCGCGTATGTGCCGCCGACTGCCGCGCCTCCTGCCGCGCCAGCGCCTTCGAACGAAACGCGAGGCGGCGCGCGCTGGATTGACGTGGACTTGACGAATCAAATGGTGTATGCCTACGAGGGCGATACCATCGTCAATTCGTTCGTCGTTTCTACCGGCACGGCGTACACTCCCACTGTGACCGGCAAATTCAAAATTTGGATCAAACTGAAATCAACCGACATGTCGGGTCCCGGGTATTATCTGCCTGATGTGCCGTACACCATGTATTTTTATAAAGGCTACGGCTTGCACGGCACGTACTGGCATAGCAACTTCGGCACGCCGATGAGTCATGGGTGCGTGAACCTTTCGATCCCCGATGCGGAGTGGTTGTTTTATTGGGCGTCCGAAGGCACGGTGGTGAACGTGCATTATTAAGAAGTTTAGCCACAGAGCGCACAGAGATTCTGAGATTTTTTCTGAGCGCTCTGTGTTCTCTGTGGCTATGATAAAGTATGAGCAAGCTCAATTTATCCCGGCGTGATTTTCTCAAGTTAAGCGGCTACGGCATGTTGGGGATGATATTGCCTGAGTTCCCGTTTGTTACGCAGGATGACTTTAGCAATATTCAAGGGCGGGTGGTTGACGGCGTGGTATGGTCTTTCGAAGAACCCAATAAAAAATCGAAACGAAAAAAAGCATACTGGCATGACATCGTCGTGCCGATCACGAATACCACCGTCGGCGAGGATGAGTCGGCGTACAACCGCGTGTGGTATCAAGTGGAAGACGACGGCTACGTCTATTCGGGCGGCATTCAGCCGGTGCGCACGATCCTCAACACGCCTCAGCAGATCTCGCTGGCGGGCGCGTTGGGCGAGGTCAGCGTCCCGTTCACCGACACGCACATCCAAGCGGATGCGGCTTCGGATGTTGTCTATCGCCTTTATTACGAATCTGTCCATTGGGTGATCGCCAGCGTGGTCAACCCGGCGGATGGGCAGATCTGGTACTCGCTGCTCGACGATAAATTTCAACAGCAATACTTCGCGCAGGGGAAACACATCCGCCTCCTCTCCGACGGGGAGCTTGCCCCGCTTTCCCCCGACGTTCCCGCCGAAGAGAAACTCGTCGTTGTGAATCTCCCCAACCAATTGGTGATGGCATACGAGCGGAATCAACTCGTCTACGCCACGCGCGTCTCCACCGGCGGACTCTTGCGAAAAGGGAAGTACACCACGCCTGACGGCGAATTCGTCACATATCACAAACGTCCCACACGTCACATGGCGGCGGGCGATCTCGCCTCCGATGGATTCGACCTGCCCGGTGTGCCGTGGGTATCATACATCCACGAGAAAGGATATTCCTTTCACGGCACATACTGGCACAACGATTATGGGCGTCCGCGCAGTCACGGTTGCATCAACATGACCCCGCAAGCCGCGAAGTGGCTCTTCCGCTGGACAACTCCCTCCGTGCCGCCGGAGAAAGAAGTGGTCTACGGCCGCGCGGGGACGAGGGTGGAGATCAAAGTATAAGAAATAAGTAACAGCGGAACAAATCCCCTCATTTTCCAGTTAAACTTACATCATGCTTAACCCACAACTCACCCGCCGCGATTTTCTCAAACTCGTGGGCGCAGGGACGCTTGCTTTCGCTAGTTGCCATTCTCGTTGATTTTCTGCTCTTGGTGCATGTACTTGTTCGTTCAGAATTACTACGCGACAGGTCGGTTTTTTGGACGGACTGGTGAAACTTTGTTTAGAGCATTTTTGCTTGATCCTATACCAAGAAGTGTTGAAATTCTTCATTTTTCAAGAAGATGAAATATTTCGGGATTATGTATTGTTACACTTCAAGAATTTCTCGGAGACCTCGAAAACTAATTACGACGTCAAAAGGATGGGAGACCAGAGATTATGCCATTATGGAACAACACGATGAAGCAAGGTGGTGCAGGATATCCAACTCGCTTGGCGATTCTCTAACAAATTACACAGTCTCTTACAGGAACAGATCCAATAATTCCAGAACAGAAGAAATGTCGGTCATTCACAAAAAACGGAAGTTTTTTCGAAGTTAACTTTATCAACTAACATAAGAAACACCTAACAGCGGAACAAATCCTCGATTTTCCAGTTAAAACTTACATCATGCTTAACCCACAACTCACCCGCCGCGATTTTCTCAAACTCGTGGGTGCGGGAACGCTCGCCTTCGCGCTCAAAGACCCTCGGGTCAGCCACGCGCTGGCTGAGAATGCCATCACGCAGGGATGTATGACCATCAGCGGCGTTCCGCTGTACGGCGCGCCGAGTTTTAGCGCGAACAAGATCCATCACTTCGGCAAGGATAATGTAGTGGAAGTGGCCGGCGTCGAAGAGAACGGCGATCTAGGTAACGACTACAACAGCGCGTGGTATCAGATCAACAGCGAGGGGTACACATATTCAGGCTGGGTGCTCCCCGTGGGGGCGGAACTACCAGAAGCCGAACTTCAACACTCGCCGAAAAGGGACAATTGGGCGAGATCACGATTCCGTTCGTGGTGACGAAACTCGCCCCGTATGTATGCCAAGCAAGGTTATCGGCTGTACTACCAGTCCACGCATTGGGTGAAACGCGTGGTCGTGACGCGCGAGGAGAAAAGCATTTGGTATCAGATCTACGATTCACGGTGCGGGAACATTTTTACGTCCCATCACATGCCATGCGGCTCGTGCCGAACGAAGAGTTGACTCCGCTTTCGCCGCAGATTCCCGATTCGGAAAAACGTATCGTGGTTGATCTGGCGGCGCAGATGGTGACCGCCTTTGAGGGCGAGACGCTCGTCTTTTCTCAGCGATGTTCGAGCGGCGCGGAAGGGACGGAAACGCCGACGGGCAGATTCCGTACCTATCTGGGGCCCTCCCGATCCACATGACAGATCAGGGCGGCGCATTGGAGAACATTTATAATTTGCCCCGGAGTTCCGTGGTGCGCGTTTTTCACGGGCATCGGCAACGCTTTCCACGGCACGTATTGGCATAACGATTATGGGCGTCCGCGCAGTCACGGATGTGTGAACCTGCCGTCAGACGCCGCGAAATTTATCTATCGGTGGCCCAGCCCGAACGTCCCGCCTGAAACGGAGTATCTCCATAAACCCGGCGAGGGGACGAAAGTCCAGATTTTTAATGGCGCAAGATGGCATCTTGCGTTACAAAAGGAGAAACCCGTGAATCCGATCTTTCAACATCCCACGTATTTGCTCAAACGACAAGCCATCGCGTTGACCGGGCGATTCCGTTTTTACGATCCGATGGACAACCTCGTCATGTTCAGCGAACAGAAGATGTTCCGCTGGAAGGAGGATATCCGCGTGTATGCCGACGAATCGAAAACGCGCGAGGTGTTGAGCATCAAGGCGCGGCAGATCATGGATTTTTCGGCGGCGTACGATGTGGTGGACACGGAGATGAATCAAAAGGTGGGCGCGTTGCGCCGCAAAGGCTGGCGGTCTATGTTCCGCGACGAATGGGAAGTGTTGGACGAAAACGACAACGTGAAAGGTCTGTTGTTTGAAGACAGCATGGGGCTGGCGTTGTTGCGCCGCCTCGTCCTCGGTTCGTGGCTGCCGCAAAATTACGATATTACGTTCGGCACGACGCGCGTCGCCGACCTCAAGCAAAACTTCCATCTCTTCCGCTACGAATTGAATCTCGATTTCAGCATGGACGTGTCGCGCATGTTGGATCGCCGCCTCGGCATCGCGGCTGGGATCCTGCTTGCGGCGGTGGAAGGGAAGCAGGAAGGTTGATATTAACCGCTAAGCGCGCAAAGAACGCGAAGAATTTTTTTCTTTGCGATCTTCGCGGTCTTTACCGGTAAAGAAGAATATGTCTCGCCAACCTCTCTTTGCCGGTCTTGTTGTAGACAGATCGGGACGCGCCGCTGAAACTGCATTCATCGGCGATGAACCCTGCTATGTGGTGGACGATTACGGATTCCGCCGCCACATCCCTCCGAGCAGGTGGATCGCGCGTTGTGCTGAGTCAAATGGCGGAGATGATGAAAGGCAGCGAGGATTTCCTCTCCGAGCAAACCGCGAAGATGCTGGGGCAGGAGGACGTGTTCACCAAAGCCGCCATCGAACAGCAGTTAAAAAATATTGACAAGCAATTCGACCAGCTCATGCAAGCGGGCATCCCCGAAGACATGCGCGCCTATCTCGGCATGATGGGTTTCCGAATCGTGATCAACGTGCATGGCGAGGTGGTGAGGGTGGAACAGCCGGGCGGGGAGGAGTAATTGGTAAGTGGTAATTGGGGGGATTTGCTGGTCGAGTAGCGACGAGCGGTGTTTGCGAGAGTGTATCGAGACCAGAGACTGGAGATTGGAGAATTTTTTCGCGCAATTCGGGTAATTCGCGGCTAAGAATTTATTTGCTCAAATCGTAGAAATACAAATAGACCGACGTGCCTGATTTTAGAATCTCCCGTCGCTTTTCGCCGATCTCGTTCAGATACGCGACGAGATAATCGCGCTCGTTGAAGCCTCCCTGCTCGTAGACGTGGGAGAACAAGACCCAGGCACGCTTCTTTCCGACGAGCGAGGCTGATTCGGCTCTTCAACCTTTCGCCATCGGGATAATCTTCGATTCGGCTGGAGACGTATTCCACATCTTCGAGTCCGTAGAACGGAGCGTAATAGCGAAACGCCGGTTCCGCCCACGCAGTGACGAAGAGCGCGTCACCGTCTTTCCATGAATCCGCAGGACTCACATCGTCGGGCGGATGTGTTCGAGCATATTTCGGGAAATGAAATTTTGAAGCGAGGTGAGGAGCGGGGTGACAAGCAAGTATCCGCTCAAAGAGGATTGTCACACTTATTGAAATGAGCTTGTTCGAGGGTAGAGTTTGTTGTGAACTCGATCGCTTTCCCGAGCAAAAGAATTCCCAGCGGGATCAAAACGGAACTCAACCGTCCATTGACGGGATACAAATGCAATGCGGAGGCTGTGAAAGCAAAGACTGTTGTGAATGCAAAAGTTAGAGCAAGGCTGGTTGCGCTCGAAACAAAGCAAACCAGCCGATGAGGATCAAAACCGAAACGAGCAAGGGGATGAATTGAATGTCGAATTGATATTGGATGAGGTCGTTCAACCAATTCAAATCGCTCCACGGAGGAGATAAATCCGTCTGTCCAGTATTTTGCAAGATAATCGTTCTGGCTCAGTTGCCGCAGTTTGATGAAATATAGCAATGCCAAATTCGCCAGCCAAAGCAAGCCAATGCCGAAAGTTGTTCGTAAATTATTGAAGTCTCGCGTTCGCAAAAATTGGATGACGAGCGCGGCTTACACAAATTCCCCTGCGAGGGCGAACAAGGCGGGATGCGAGAACCACAGCGCGAGAGATCCCCGCAACGGCAAGCAGGCTGAAATTCTTTTTGCTGGATTGATTTTGAAAGATTGGGATCGCGAGCAAGAGTAAGCCGACCCCGACAACCGCATCCACGATGTATTGTTTGGCTTCGGATGTGTAATAGATCCAGTTGGGGATTGACAGCGAACAATGCGAGAGCGAGAAACAAGCCCGCGCCTTGCAGTGTTTTTCTACTGAGCAAATAAAAAGCACTAATGACGCCAGCCCTGCCAGCAAAGGAAAAGATCGCAAGACCAACTCTTGCCTGCCGAATAGCATGTTGAAAAATTTCTCGACGATAAAAATCAGCGGCGCGCCCTGGTCGTATTCCAACGGCTGGAACAACTCGGCGAAATTTCGGTTCACGATGTTCAACGCCAACATCGCCTCGTCTGCCCAGAGGGAACGTCTTCGAAATATCCCCGCAAGCGGAGGATCGCGCCAATGATCAAGGCGTATGCAATGAGTTTTTCGAGAGTTTCATGCGCGGTCAATTATAGTCAGGAGTTCGTACAGCAAAGTTCACTTTGCGGTCCGTTTCAACGGACTTCGTAGGAATAGCGCGGGGGATTGATCCCCGCGCGGTGTTGAAGGGATGCAAACGCCCGCGCAGCCGAATCAGCCCTCCCGTCGAGATGAAGCGTTCACAGAATTGCAATCCGCGCCCGGTTGTGGAATCCAATCTTCGGGCTTAAAATACATCATCATGTTTCATCGAGACGAAGGCAAGTCTTCCAGTTCCGAGAGTCAGCCTCCCAGTTTGGGAGGAGCCTGCGCGTCGCAACATCGTTTTCAACCGATCACGTAGGAGGTGAGCGCGCCTCCCGCGCGGATATTTCATGCAAGGAGGCAGTGATGCTCACCATTTACAAAACCACCGAGGGCGGAATCGAAGAATTGAAATCCATGGAAAACGGCGCGTGGGTGAAAGCCGTAGACCCGACCGCTGAGGAAATTCAACAACTCGTGCAATGGGGCGTGGACGCGGACTTCATCAACAACTCGCTCGACCTCGACGAAATGCCGCGCATGGAACGCGACGACGAGTACACGTTCATTTTGATCCGCATTCCGCATCGCCAACCCGAAAGCGACATTCCATATACCACGATCCCGCTGGGCATTTTTATCAAAGGCAATATGATCGTCACCATTTGCCGATACGAAAAAGAAATGTTCCAAGTGCTGGCGAATCGAAAATATCGTTTATTGAAAACAGGCAAGCGTTATCGTTTTGCGTTGTATATCTTTTTGGAGACCGCCACGCGCTACCTCACGCACCTGCGCGAGATCAACCGCATGACCGAAACCATCGAAGACCAACTGCAAAAATCCACGCGCAACCGCGAAGTGCTTGAACTGCTTAAATATCAAAAGAGCCTCACGTATTTCGCCACCGCCCTGCGCTCGAACGAAGTGATGATGGAGCGCGTCCAACGCACGCAGATCTTCAACTATTACGAGGAAGACCAAGACCTGCTCGAAGACGTGCTCACCGAAAACCAGCAAGCCATTCAAATGACGAGCATCAACGCCGAAATTCTCTCCAGCATGATGGACGCGTTCGCTTCGATCATCTCGAACAATCTCAACGGCGTGATGAAAGCCCTCGCCGCGCTCACGATCATCGTCAGTTTGCCCGGCACAGTGGCGGGTTTCTTCGGCATGAACGTGATGCTCCCGCTTTCCGACGCCGAGCCGACGGCGTTCCTCATCGTCTTCGGCATCGCGCTCGCCCTCACCGCCGTCGCCACATTTATTTTTTACAAACGCGATTGGTTCTAACATGCGCGTCGAGTTGTTGCACGATTCAAAAGCGCGTCTCGGCGAAGGTCCCGTGTGGGATTCGCGCTCGCAAACTTTATACTGGCTCGACATTCTCAACAAGCGCGTCTATGCCAACGCG
>JAXLVX010000044.1:0-27161 GCA_046328795.1 Anaerolineales bacterium
CGCGCCGAATTTCAGGATGAAAAAACGCTCAACCGCCGCCTCCTGCGCTGGCAACCGGAGACCATCGCCAACATGCCGGAGGGAATCGGCGTCCTTCCTTTTCTTATGCCTGGGTCTGCCCAGTTGGTGGTGGAGACTAAACTTGCCCTGCGAACGCACCAAATCGTCCTCTGGGCGCGGCATGGGGTGATGGCGCGGGCGGATGAGTCCATCCTCCACGCGCTTGACCTGATCGAATACGCTGAAACCGCGGCTCACTACGAGACGCTCAGCCTGCTGACCGGCAGTGGCGAGGGTCTCAGCCCCGAGGAGATCCGCGAGATCACAGGTTTTTGGAAAATCCAGCAGAATATTTTCTAAGCAAATGATTTTCTCAAGTTGCTTGCCAGAGACGGCGTTTGAGTCTATACTCTGAAAAACCAAGCAAAAAGGAGCGAACCATGGCTACCGTCCGCGACATGATCCGCAAAAAGGGGAGCGAAGTCTACGCAATCCCTTCTACCGCAAGCGTGCTGGAAGCGATGAAACTGATGGCGGCGCACAACATGGGCGCGGCGCTCGTAGTAGATGCCGGTGAAATGAAGGGGATCTTATC
Organism: Anaerolineales bacterium; assembly: GCA_046328795.1. GTDB lineage: Bacteria > Chloroflexota > Anaerolineae > Anaerolineales > Villigracilaceae > Defluviilinea. Next base: position 596 of record JAXLVX010000044.1, read on the forward strand.
GGAGCGGGACTGCGTGCGCAAACTCGAACTGGAGGGGAAAACCGCGAAAGACACCAAGGTCGGCGAGATCATGACCGGAAAAGTTTTTACCATCCAAGCCGATGAAGAGCTTGAAACCTGTATGTCACTGATGATCGAACATAACTTCCGTCACCTCCCGGTATACGATAACGGCAAATTGGCAGGAATCCTTTCGGTGCGCGACGTACTGCGCGAAGTTGTGGAGGCGCAGAAATCCATGATCGCGCAATTAGAACAATACATTGGCGGTAGATAACATGATCTTGCCTGAATGGACGATTCTCGAACTGCGCCAGAAACTGGATTCGGGCGAGTTGACTGCGCGCCAGCTTGCCGAGTTATATTTGGGGCGCATCGAAGCGATAGATAAAAACGGGCCCCACATCAACTCGATCATCGAGATCAACCCCGACGCGCTCGCGATCGCGGGCAAATTGGACGAGGAACGAAAGAAGAAAAAAGCGCGCGGGGCATTATACGGCATTCCCATCCTTCTCAAAGATAATATTGACACGCACGACCGGATGCAGACGACCGCTGGGTCGCTTGCGCTGGAGGGGAATTACACCGCGCAGGATGCGTTCATCGTGAAGCAACTTCGCAAGGCGGGCGCGGTGATCCTAGGCAAGACGAACTTGAGCGAGTGGGCGAACTTCCGCGGGAAACGCTCGGTGAGCGGATGGTCTTCGCGCGGCGGCTTGACTCGCAACCCCTATGCGTTGGATCGCTCCGCGTGCGGTTCCTCCTCCGGGTCGGGCGCGGCAATCGCGGCGAATTTATCCGTCGGGGCGGTCGGCACCGAAACCGACGGCTCGATCATCTGCCCCGCGCAGACGAATGGAATTGTGGGAATCAAACCAACGCTGGGATTGCTCAGCCGAAGCGGGATCATCCCCATCGCGCACAGCCAGGATACGCCCGGGCCCATGACGCGGACGGTTGCCGACGCCGCCATTTTGCTCGGGGCGATGACCGGGGTTGACGCGGGCGACTCAGCCACACGTCGGAGCAAGAAGCGGGGTTTGTCCAATTACGCAAAATTTTTGGATCTCGACGGACTCAAAGGGGCGCGTATCGGAGTCGCGCGAAATATGGCGGGGACGAATCCGCGTGTGACGAAAATTTTTGAGACGTGTCTCGATGCGATGAAACATCTCGGCGCGGTGATCGTTGACCCCGCGGATGTGAAGCATTTCGATAAATTCAGCGATAGCGAAATGGAAGTGTTGCACTACGAATTCAAGGCGGACTTGAATAAATATTTGAGTTCGCTCGATAGCGGAGTGCAAGTCCATTCGATGGAAGATGTGGTCAAGTTCAACGAAGAGAACGACGATCAGACGATGCCGTATTTCGGGCAGGAACACATGACGATGGCGCTCGAACGCGGCACGCTGAAGTCTCGCAAATATAAATCTGCGCTGGCGAAGAATTTGCGGCTTGCCCGCAAGCAGGGGATTGACGCGACGATGAAGAAATACGCGCTCGACGCGATCGTTGTGCCTTCGGGCGGACCCGCGTGGGTGATTGACCTCGCCAACGGCGACGCGATCAATTGGGATATGGAATCCACGTCGCCTGCTGCGGTGGCGGGGTATCCGCACATCACGGTGCCGGCGGGGTATGTGTTCGGTTTGCCGGTGGGAATTTCATTTTTCTCAACCGCATGGCAAGAACCGACATTGATTCGACTTGCGTACACCTTCGAGCAAGCGACTCAATTCCGCAGACAGCCGCGCTTCTTGCCGACGGCAAATCTGAATCCATAAATTTCACAGGGCTAAATTAAATGAATGAAACAACAGAAGAACAATCTGTAGATCAAACTATGCCTGCCTTGCAGTCTGTTAAACGCCCTGGCTTGTTAGTGTTTTTGGCGTTGGTGCTTGGCTGGGTCTTCGATTTTTTGTTTTGGGATCAAGCGATTGGAGTTAACTTTTCCATCTTTTTGATTTTGTGTATTGCCGGTGGATGCTATTGGCTGGTTGCAAGCGGACTGTTGCCTTCGAAGAAAAGTTTATTCTTAATCCCGCCAATTTTATTTTTTGCCTTTGTGTCGTTTGTGCGGCGTGAACCACTGACAAGCTTTCTTGCTTTTACGTTTACACTCCTTTTGAGCGGGTTATTTGCTTCGTCTTATCTCAGCGGTAGATGGATTCTTTATGGGCTGTTGGATTATTTCAACAAGTCAATTTTGCTTGTCTTTGATATTCTTGTGCGACCCATACAGTTCGCGCTTCAAGTCCGTAAGGATCAGGCTGCTACTACTTTAGGGAAGAGTTCGCCTCTTTGGGGATTGTTGCGCGGGTTGGCTATCGCCCTGCCGATTGTCTTGTGTTTTGCGTCCTTACTGGCTTCAGCTGATGTTGTGTTTAATCAAAAACTTGACAACTTTTTTGAAGATGCCGAAGAAAATATCAGGCGGTTGATCCTGATTTTGTTCTGTGCTTACTTTCTTGTTGGCGTATTTTTGCATAGTGTGTCAAGGAGCGCTGATAAAAAGCTGATCGGTGAAGAGAAACCAGTACTTAAACCCTTTTTAGGATTCACCGAGTCGGCGGTTGTTTTGAGTAGTGTGTCGTTGTTGTTTCTGATTTTTGTGGTTGTACAGTTCCAATACTTCTTTGGAGGCGAGACCAATATCGGTGTTGCTGGATACACCTATTCCCAGTACGCCCGTCGTGGTTTTAACGAATTGATTACCGTAGCCTTCTTCAGTCTAGTGATGATCTTGGGGCTGAGTACGCTCACAAAACGAGAGAATGAATTTCAAAAGCGTATCTATTCAGGATTAAGTGTCGCCCTGGTTGTTCTTGTGATGATCATCCTTACATCCGCTTATCAAAGGATTGAACTTGGCATTAGCTGGCACGGCTACTCGCGTTTGCGGTTATATCCAAAAATTTTTCTCGTATGGTTAGGTTTACTTTTGATCACGGTTGTTGTTCTTGAAATCATTCGCCGCGAAAAATTCTTTGCATTTGCCGCCTTGATGGCCTCGTTGGGTTTTGGAGCATCGCTTTTCTTTTTCAATGTAGACAACGCGATCATCCAGCGGAATGTGTATCGTAGTTGGCACGGTAAAAACCTGAATGTACCTCACTTGGCGTCTTTATCCGATGATGCGATTCCCCTTCTGGCTAATGAATTTCTGGATGGCAAGATGCCCACTTCTGCGCGGCAGGGAATAGGCGCGGCTTTGGCGTGTTACAGGTATTTTGCGGATTCGCCGCGCACTACCACTTACGATTGGCGTTCATTCAATTGGTCGAGTTGGCAGGCTGAAAGGTCACTGGAAATTGTCCGTCCACACTTGGCGGGTTATGTGATTCGATACAATCGCTGGCCTGTGCGTGTTCGCACGCCTGGCGGCGATATCTATGAATGCGAACAGCGTACGGCTTTCGAGGAAGATGAATAAGCCTTTCCTCACCCTCAGTGCGAGCAGGGAAGTGGATGTTGCGCATGAGACATCAAGAGAATCTATTATTCTTGCCAATGGCAATGTTGACGGTTTAGTTTTCCGCCTCGATTTTGAGATCGTTCTCCCGCGCGTACCAAACCCAGCCGAAATATAACAACAGAAAAACGACAACGATCACCACCCAAAACCAGCCGGGGAGGTTGAACCCGTACGCGGCGATTGCGACCGTGAAGATCGTCGAAACGAGGCGACCGAGAAAATTCGCAACGAGGAATCTCGATCCGCTGATCGTCCCCAAGCCAGCCACGTAGCACATTGCATCGGATGGAAAGATCGGCAGATTGAACGCGAGGAAGTAAAAAAGGATTCCCTGATGCCGCGCCATTTTCTCCCAACGGTCAATCGCTTTTTGCGAGGCGAGCCGATAAGCAATCGGCTTGCCGTATCTGCGGGCTAGGAAGAAAGCGAGTTGACTGCTCAACACAGCGACGGGAATCGTGATCAGCAGTGTGGGGATGAACCCGAAAACATATCCCGCCGCGAAGACAAGCGCCTGCCCAGGAATCAGCGCGACGATCACTTGCAAGATGAGCAGCGCAAGATAGATGGTCATGCCCCAATGTCCGTAACTACGGAAATATTCCGCGACTGCCTCGCGGTCAACGACCCAGAGCGCGAAAGTTTCGAGCGGCTTACGTGCCAGCCAGCACAAAAACAAAACGCCGAGCGTGATGAGAATTGCCCGACGGTTTCTTTGCAAAAAATTAGATGGCGTCGTTGTCATCGTCGTTGGTTAATGTAACCCCGTCCATACTTCGGAGATGTTGTCTTGTAAAAGAACTCGGAGATCTGCTTCGCAAAATCTCCGAGTTCTTGATTTGTTGTTGAAAACGGTCTTTTCAATGAATCCGCCGCGGATGGATTTCATTGGGCGGTTTAATTTTCTGACAACAGATTCGCGTCAATCAAATCTTGTGGGCGACCTGCGGCTCGCTTGGACGCGATCAAGTCCTGTTTTGATATGAATATCACTTTCAGCCCCTCGAAATCAACTTCCATGCGCCTGTTCCAGCACTCTTCAAATTGAATTCCGGGAATTCCCATCAGAATATCCACCCGTACAGGCGGTACGCCCATTTGGAAGAAAAATCCCTCCTCTGAAAAATCCTTTGCGCTCAAACCTGATAACGGCGCGCCAAATTCCAGTAAGGCATGGTAGACCGCTTCCGCATTTGCGATGTCGGTACTGATCAGCATGTCCAAGTCTTTGGTGAAGCGCGGTTCGGCGTATTGGACAACCGCATACCCTCCGATCACCATGTACCTAACGTTGCGGTCGTTGAAAATGCGTAACAGATCGCTGAAGTCGGAGTTGACGAACATCCTGTCCCTTTACCTTCATATAGTGAACGATCAACTCCCAAACGGCGTCGAAACGCGCCTTGGGTGGTTGTGCTTGCCAGAAGCGCAGGTCAAACGATCTGTCCAACTGTTCGATCTTTCCTCGGCGTTCTACGAAATCGGCTCTCATGATTTGATTCTACCAGTCTTTTCGACGTTACTGTTCGCGTGTGCATGGGCTGAAACGACTACTCTTTCCTCCCCTCCCACATGGACCAGATCTTCCCATCCCGCGCGAGCAGGGCGTCTGCTTTGGCGGGACCCCACGAGCCGACATCGTACGACGTGAGCGGTTGACTCGTGCCCTTCCACGCTTCGAGGATCGGGTCAATTAATCCCCACGCGGATTCGACCTCGTCGGCGCGCGTAAATAGCGAGGCGTCACCAGATATCGTGTCGAGCAAGAGGCGTTCGTACGCTTCGGGGATCGCCGTCTTGCCGAACGAGTCCGCGTAGTGGAATTCCATGTCCACGGGGCGCGTCTCAGAGATCGTATCGGGGACTTTCGCCTCAAAGCGCCAATGCACGCCTTCGTCGGGCTGTAAAAACAGGATGAGCATGTTTGGGTTCAGTCCGCCATCCGCCACGTTGAACAACAAATGCGGCGGCTCTTTGAACGTGATGGCGATCTGACTCACTTTATCCTTCAACGCTTTGCCCGACCGCAAATAGAACGGGACTCCCTGCCAGCGCCAATTGTCCACTTGCAGTTTGAGAGCGGCAAACGTGGGAGTTTTCGATTCGGGGTTAACGCCGACTTCTTGCAGGTATCCTTTGTATTGCGCGCGGACGGTGTTCTTTGCGACCGCCTCCGAATCCATCGGGCGGATCGAACACAGCACTTTCACTTTTTCATTCCGCAGGGCGTTCGCCTCGAACGACGAGGGCGGCTCCATCGCCACCAGCGACAACAATTGCAACAAATGATTCTGGAACATGTCGCGCATCACGCCGACGTTGTCGTAGAAACGTCCGCGATGCTCCACGCCGACTTTTTCCGCGACGGTGATCTCCACATGGTCAATGTAGTTGCGATTCCACAACGGTTCGAAGATCGTATTGGCGAAGCGCGTGACCAAAATATTTTGCACGGTCTCTTTGCCGAGGTAGTGGTCAATGCGGTAGATCTGATTCTCGTTCAGCGTTCTATGGATTTGTTGGTTTAGGTTCTTTGCCGAAGCAAGATCGGTGCCGAACGGTTTCTCGATAACGACTCGCCGCCAGCCGCCGTTTTCTGTCAATTGTTCGGTGATGCCCAGCAGGTCAATGATGTTCGGAAAGACGCCCGGCGGAGTCGCCATGTAGTACATACGATTTCCCGCGCCGTCCTCCCATTTGCTCATGGCTTCGCTAAGTTTTTCGAAATCGTCGAGCGTGTCGTATTTCCCTTGCAGGTAAAAAAGATGAGGCGCGAAGTCTGCCCATTGTTCCGGTTTGAACTCAAACGAAGCGAATTTTTTCACGCCCTCTTCAAGATGCGCGCGAAATGCTTCGTCAGTGAACAACGTCCCGCCGTAGCCGATGATGCGGAACTCTTTTGGCAACCGTCCCTTGCGGCAGACGTTGAACAGCGACGGGATGAGTTTGCGTTGTGTCAAATCTCCCGACGCGCCGAAGATGATGATGGAAGTGGAAAGTCCGTTTGCCATAATTTTTTCCTATGTCGTTGGGAGGAGGGCGAAGCCCGACGAAGCAATCTCCTGTAACTTGCAAATGATTGTTCTCATCCAAACAGGAGATTGCTTCGTCGCTCCCGTTGGTCGCTCCTCGCAACGACATTAATCTTCTTTCTTTATCGCGTGTCCGCCGAATTGATTACGCAATGCGGACAACATCCGCGCGGTGTAATTTTCCTCGTCGCGGCTGGCGAGTCGCATTTGCAGCGCGAGCGTTAACACAGGCGCAGGCACATTGAGGTCAATAGACTCGAATACCGTCCATCTGCCTTCGCCCGAATCCGCCACCCAGGTTTGATCTCTGAAAGATCCATATCCTCGTCTAATGCGCGGGCGGCGAGGTCGAGCAGCCACGAACGGACGACGCTCCCATATTGCCAGATGTGCGCGATCTGCGCGAGGCCCAAGCCAAATTCCTCTTTCTGCCTTCATCACGTTGAACCCTCCGCGTATGCCTGCATCATTCCATATTCGCTGATCCTATCAGAACACTTTGACGAAATGACCCGCGCCATGCGACCGATTCGTCCCCAGCCTTTATCGGCGGCGGAGCCAGCGTCTCGAAGATGGAACGAATCGATTCCACGACTTCGGGCTTGCCTCCGATCATCAGGCTGTATCCCTCCTTCAAGCCCCACACCCTGCCGCTTGTGCCGCTGGGTTCACGAATTCGATCCTTTCGCCTCGATGGTGCCGCGTGGCGGATGGAATCTTGTAATTGGAGTTCCCGCCGTCAATGACGATGTCGCCTTTTGAAAGCAGTCTCGGATATTCCTGACCAGGTCGTCGGTCGGTTTGCCAGCGGGAATCATCGTCCACACGATGCGCGGCGCTTTCAACTTGCTCACCGTTTCTTTCAATGAACTTGCGCCGTCTGCGCCGCTTTTCTTCGCCTCATCCACGTTTGCGGCCGTGCGGTCATAGCCAACCACGCGGTGACCTCCGCCGATGAGACGTGTCGTCATGTTCATCCCCATCTTCCCCAGTCCGATCATTGCGAGTTCCATAGTATCTCTCGACCTCACAGGTCTTTTAAGACCTGTGATGTCTTAAACTAACCTTTCACAAATCTTCAACCTCTGATCTTCCTCGGCAACTTGCTCGCCGCGGAATTATCCACGAGCCAGATCAATTGACCATCCTTCGGGTCATCAGCTGCGCGGGATATAACTCAGATTGATATCTTTCGCCCAACACGTGAGCCAACGTTTCAGCCTTCTTCTCGCCTGTCGCCATGAAGACGATCATCCGCGCTTGGTTGAAGACTTGTTGAGTCAACGTGACTCGATCTGCGGGGCGGTCTTGATAATTCGCCGTGACTGCAATGACAGGCTCATCACTTGCACAGGCGAGTGCGGAAACAGCGATGCTGTGTGTCCGTCCTCGCCCATGCCGAGATAGACGAGATCGAAGCGTGGAAAATCAAGATCGGGTTCGGAAAATGTTTTCAACGTCTCAGTATATTTCTTTGAAGCAGAGGCTGGGTCGAGTTCGCCAATGACCCGATGGACATTATTTCCATGTGAGCGATACTTTGCTCAGCAACAGTTCATTCGCTTGATGATAGTTGCTCCCTTCGTCATCTGGCGGGACACAACGCTCATCGCCCCAAAAGACGTGAACCTTGCTCCAATCAATTTTTTTGCTGTAGTCTTCGCCACAATTGAAAATAGACGTGCTGGCGTGCTCTCCGCCGTTCAATGCGACGAGAAAGCGATCTCGCTCGCGGATGGACTTGTTGGATTCTTCGATGAACAAATTTGCCGCGTGACGGCTGAGTCGTTCAGAATCTTGGAAGATGCGGAGTTCAGGTTTGCTACGGCATGCGACCATGCCATGTGCTTGACGAGAGCGCGGCGGGCGGCGTGTTCGATGTCAGCGAGCAGGTCGGCGTGATCTGTCCCTTGATGATATCCTCGCCGAACGTCACTCGCGGCGAGGTTGAAGAGCGTTGCGTCGTTTAACAATGACGCGAAAGTTGATGACAACGCGCAGAACGCCGACGGTTTTCCCGCGTTTTTTGCGGAAACGATGACGGGTTTCCGGTGGCGGCGGCGATCCGCCGTTGACGACATGGTAATGAGAATTTGCAGGCCTGCGCCATGCTTCACGAAAATCAAACTACGAGACCAATGACGGAACTCGCTATCCGCGTTTGGCATGAACCTGGGCTCAGATCTGATGTCGCCGCGCGGGAAGAGTGAGAAGCCCGCCTCCGTTCTGTAAATGGCGGATCGATCTGCGCACGACTTGCATCCTGCCAGTCGTGTCGCTTTTGGGCGGCGCGAAGATGAATCCTTCACATGAGGTTGGGCATGTGTTTGAGATATTCAATATCGCCGATGATGAATTTCAGATCGCGTCGCGTGGAATGAGCGGTGATGACAACCGCATCAATTGAACCGGGATGGTTGGCGGCAATGACGAACGGTCCGCTGGCGGGGATGATCTCGACTCCGCGCGCCTCGTGCGATTTGACGAAACGCGGCAGGAACCAACGCGCCCCGGCGGCGTGCCCGCCTTCGCCGACGATGCGGTCCAAGTCCATGGCGACGGTTGTGGCGGAGCGGGCGGCTTTGCCGAAGATGAGTTCAACGAGTTTGCGCGAGCGCGGCGTGTATGTGAGCGCAAAAGTTTTGGTCAACTCGAAGAGCATGGCTTCATAGAAGAGTTCGGCGTTCGATGCGGTGGAGGTCATCGTTGAAGAGCGGAGGGGAGGAGAAAAATTCAAAGGGAAAGAAAAATCGGCTAGTGCGAATCAGCCTTCCCTTGCGAGCGAAGCGGGTTTTCATCCCGTTTGCTTTTGACAATTCAATTGAGTTTGTTTACAATCATGCGACGCTTCACATCCCAACTGCATAGGAAGGGTCTTTCGATGAAAGAGTATACCACCGAGTTTCTTCGCAACGTTGCGCTGGTATCGCATGGCGGCGCGGGGAAGACCATGTTGGCGGAATCGTTTTTGCACGCGACGGGGGCAACCACACGGCTTGGAAAAGTGGAAGACGGCACGGCGGCATCCGATTATGACGATGAGGAACATCGTCGAAAAATTTCAATTTACTCCAGCGTGATCCCAATCGAACATCGCGATCATAAAATAAATATCATTGACGCGCCGGGCTACACCGATTTTGTAGGCGAAGCAATCTCCGCGTTGAGCGTTGCCGACGGCGCGATCATTGTAGTGGATGCTGTCGCGGGCATCGAGGTCGGCACGGAACTCGCGTGGCGGTATTGCGATGAGTTCAATCTGCCGCGATTTTTTGTGATCAACAAGATGGATCGCGATAACGCGGATTTTCAAAAGACGTACGATGCCATCAAAGAATTTGTCGAGGCGCATGAGAAGCGCGTGGTGCAGGTGCATATCCCCATCGGCGAGAAGCAGGATTTCAAAGGCGTGGTGGATGTGATCGGCATGAAGGCGTACATGGGCGATGGCAAAACGACCGCGGAGATTCCCGCCGAATTAAAAGAGGCGGCGGACGCGGCGCACTTTGCGATGGTGGAAGACGCGGCGGAGGGGGAAGATGAATTGATGGAAAAATATTTGGAGAACGGTTCTCTCTCGGACGCGGAGATGGTGCGTGGCTTGGAAGACGTTGTCTACAACGGGAGTTTTGTCCCGGGCTTTCTGCACGGCAGGCGCGCGAGATCGGCACGATCGCACTGCTCAACGACATCACGACTTGATGGGCGCCGCCTCCCGCGCACGGACCAAAACGAGTCGCGCAAGGCAAAGATGGCGAAGAAGTATTAAAGCCAGTTGATCTTGAACCGCTCGCCGCGTACGTGTGGAAAACGACCGCCGATCCGTTCGTTGGGACGATGACGTACTTCCGCGTTCTGCAAGGCTCGATCCAAGCCGACGCGCACGTGTGGAATCAAAACAAAGGCGCGGACGAGCGCATGTCGGGTTTGCATTTTCAGCGCGGCAAGGAAGTTATCCCTGCGAAGGTCGTTCACGCGGGCGACATCGCGGCTGTTTCAAAGTTGAGCGTCTCTGCAACGGGCGACACGTTCTGCGACAAGGGGCATCCGCTCACGGTTGCCAAGCCGCATTTCCCTGCCGCGTTGTATCGCGTGGCTGTGACTCCCAAGACGCAAGCCGACGCCGCGAAGATTTCTCCGACGTTGACGAAATTATGCGAAGAAGATTTGACTCTCACGTGGCAGAACGATCCGATCACGCATGAGACCGTGTTGCAGGGCATGGGCGATCAGCACATTGACGTGGCGATCAACCGCGCGCAGACGAAATTTCAAGTGGGGTTGGGAACGCATCAACCGAAAATCCCGTACCGTGAAGGCATCACGCGCAAAGCATCCGCGCAATATCGTCATAAAAAGCAGACGGGCGGCGCGGGTCAGTTCGGCGAAGTGCATCTGCGCATCGAGCCTCTGCCCTCCGCCGATTTTGAATTCGACGATGAACTCGTGGGCATGAATCTTTCCAAGTCCTATTTGCCGCCCATCGAAAAAGGAATCAAAGCCACGATGGAACGCGGCGCGTTCGCGGGCTACCCGATGAGCAATGTGAAAGTGATCGTGTTCGACGGCAAAGAGCATGAAGTGGATTCAAAACCCGTCGCGTTCGAGATCGCCGGGCGCGAGGCGTTCAAACTCGCCGTGCAGGACGCGGGTCCCGTGTTGTTCGAGCCGATCATGAACGTGCGCGTCACCATCCCCGATGCGAACATGGGCGACGTGATGAGCGACCTCAACACCCGCCGCGGTCGCGTGCAAGGCACCGACTCGGAACGCGGCAACACGGTCATTGTGGCGCACGTGCCGATGGCAGAGATGACGCGCTACACTACGCAACTCCGCTCGATCACGGGCGGGCGCGGCTACTTCACGATGGAACTCGATCATTATGATGTCGTGCCGACGCACGTTGCTGGCGCGATCATTGAAGCGCATAAGAAGGAGATGGAGGGGAAGAAGGAGGAGTAAGTGCAGAGATTGGAGACTAGAGATTAGAGACTGGAATGCCCTGAAGCAAATTACTTCAGGGCATTTTGTTTACGTGTCTACTTGTGTACTTGTTTACTCTCTACTTCGGATTAAACAAAATATCCTCAGGCGGAGTCTTCATCTGAATCCTCCGTCCGCTGATCTTCATCAGGTCGGCGAGCGAGTCTTTCTTTGTTCCATCCCAGAGTTCGAGTTTGTCCTTTTGCCGTTTCATGTAATCGCTCAACATTCCAAAATCGGAGTTGTTATCGAAAAATTTGACCAGCCTGCGGAACAACTTTGGCAAAAGCAAAATATCCTCTTGCAATGTGCGGATATCGTACAACGTGAAATCCGAGGTACGGTCAATGGACCAAATTCCGCGCTTGGTCTTGCGCGCTCTTGCCACCACCGCGCGAATCTTTTCGGCGAAGGCGCGATCCGTGCCGATGTAAAACGTGGGATAGACCAATCCCTCGCGGGCAAGTTCAAAATTGAGCGAATTTTCAATGGGCAAGCTATCTGAGTCCATTAACGCGCCATCAGTCAACTTGGCGGATTTGGGGAAGAGATAACTCACGGGTCGCCCGAACGGGTCAATGGATGCGGACGCGATGAAACCCGATTTGCCGTCGTCGGCATCCACGATCTGGGTTTGGCTCAAACTATAGATCACGTTTTTGATGCCGATCATCTCCAGCAGGGACTCAAGCGCGGCGAGCGCGAACGTCCGCGGCTGGTGATAGCCCTCGTAATGCGTCTCTAGCGCGTCAATAGACTCTACGCGGAGTTGCTTCCGCTTGTCGTCTTTCTTTTTCGCGGCATCGCCTTTCCATGTGAAAAACTCCCAGTGAGTTTGATCCCTCGCCTGAAATCGGATCGAATCGCCGTCGGGCGAAAATCCCTTCACGTGGAATGTCCCTGCGATCACTTTGTATTGAGTCATGCCTACCTCCGTTGATTAGCCTCATTATAGAGATTTTTTTGGGCAAATGCAACCGTATCTAATGACCAGACCACGAAGACAAACAACTTGTGTTTGCCGCTAAAACTTCACGGCGTTGGAGACAGGGTCCATGTTGCCAAAAGGACGACCAGCGGTGGTTCTTCAGGATGTGTTTCCCTATATATAAGATGATTTAGCATTTCCTTTAGTCTTCCATCAAATAAAGAATTTCCGGTATACAAGCTAAATTTCGCCTGTACTTCTTCTGGAAACATCCTGCTAATATCGGAAGATGAGCCGCGTTTAGGAATTTCAACGCCACGAATAGATCCATCTGCCTCAAGATGGATTACGACAGGGCGCATATCGTCCCCTTTATTAGGAAAAGCACAAAGAGCCCACACATAAACTTCCTGACCGGATCGCCCTAAAATATCCCACTCACAAAGTATAGATTCAAAAGGAAACATTGGAAGGATACCTTGCGCTAAAGCAACCTCATATTCCCTCCATCTTTCCACTTGAATGGCATCAGGCGTAATAAAAGCGATGGTAGGTTGTGGTGGTAATGGTGTTGTACTTGATGTCGGCATTCCTGAAAGTATGATCAGTGGTGGCACCTCCGGATGTGTTAGCCTATAAGCAAGATGCCTTTGCAATTCTCGTGACCATTCAGAAGAAAAGTATGTATAAATTTTTGCTTGAATATCTTCTGGGAACAATCTGCTAATTGTGACATCGCGAGAAGGGCTGGGAAAGGCATATTTCACGTCTCGAATAGAGCCATCCTGCTCAAGATAGACCACGGCTGGTCCCCTTCCCACACCGCTACCGGCTGTGCACTCTGCCCACACATATATATCTTGACCGTCCCGTCCCAGAACATCCCATTCGCATAAAGCATCTTCATAACGAGGATATTCAGCTCCCGAATTAGAAAGTACCAGTTTTGCCAATTCATCCTCGTATTCTCTCCATCTTTCTATTTGAATCGCGTCGGGCGTTATAAATGCGATGGTCGGCTGTGTTGGTAGTGGCGTTGAAAATTCGGTGGCGGGTATTGGCGTCAATGTGATTATGGGCGTAGGTGAAACAACCTTTTGGCTTGGCGTTTCTGCTGGCAGGGCAAGAGGTTCATTAGTGCAGGAAATTAAAGAAAGAAGGAGCGCGATTAATAAATACTGGCGGGTAGTTGGAGACATTAGTTTGAGCATATCAAACTCTAGTTCTTCTGACAATTGGTTAAACGCCGATTTCTCCCAGCATGTTCCTGTCAATTCGACACCGTTGCGAACGTAAACGCAACCAAAATTCGACTTGACAATCTCTGTAAGAACTGTACAATAGCGGACATCTAACGACCAAATTATGAAAACACTCAACTATTGCTTGTGTCTACGGCGGGGCTCGTAACCACCGCCTGAGATACTAACCGCAGTCAACGACTTACTCAGAACGGTGGACGACTCCCGCGTGCTACACTCCGCGAGGCGTTTGTTCGCCGTTCTTTTATTTTGTCTGTTGACTGCTTTTTTGTTTAATGTGTATGCAACAAGGATGATATGACTCTGCTCGATTACAAAATTTCTCAAACCGATTCGGACTCGGCAAAGGATGTCGCTTCGCTGGTTGGAAACACGCCTCTGCTCTCGCTTCAACGACTTACGGTCAGCCTGCCTCGCCCAATTCGACTTTTTGCGAAAGCCGAATGGTTCAACCCCAGCGGCTCCGTCAAAGATAGACCCGCGCTCAACATTATTCAAACCGCGCTTGCTAACGGTGATCTCGGAAACGGAAAACGATTGCTCGATTCAACCTCTGGCAACATGGGAATCGCGTACGCAACCTTCGGCGCCGCGCTGGGAATCCCGGTCACGTTGACGATTCCCGCCAACGCCAGCCCCGAGCGATTCGCCATCTTGCGCGCGCTCGGCGCGGAGTTGATCCTCACCGATCCCACCGAAGGCTCGGACGGCGCGATCGTGGAAGCGCGAAGGTTAGCAAGTGAAAACCCAGAATTGTATTGGTACGCGAATCAATACAACAATTCCGCTAATTGGCAGGCGCATTACACGACTACAGGACCTGAAATCCTTGCTCAGACGAACGGCGAGATCACCCATCTGGTCATCGGGCTTGGCACGTCGGGGACGTTGATGGGTACGGGAAAGTATCTGCGCGAGCAATTGCCCGATGTGAAGATCATCGCGTTTCAGCCCGATGCCGCGTTCCACGGCTTGGAAGGACTCAAGCACATGCCGTCCGCGATCAAGCCGGGGATTTACGATGAGACCCTCGCCGACGAGATCCTCGAAGTGAAAACCGAAGATGCGCGTGACATGGTCGCGCGGCTCGCGCGTGAAGAAGGATTATTTGTCGGCATCTCGTCTGGCGCGGCGGCGGTCGCGGCTTTGCGAGTTGCGGAACGAATAGATGAAGGCGTGATCGTCACCGTCTTCCCCGATTCGGGCGATAAATATTTGAGCGACAAAAATTTATGGGAGTCAACGCAATTCCGCGCTGAGCGGCGCGACAGCGAAGTCGAAGCGGGGAGAGGGTGAGGCAACATGTTGAAGATTTCGAATGATCTACTCGCTCGCATCAACGCGCATTTAGAAGCGGCGTATCCCGATGAAGGCGCGGGCTTCTTGCTCGGCGAGGAAGGCGAAGTGAAAGAGATTCTCGCGCTTTCGAATGAGCGCGAAGATGAGGCGCGGCACAATCGGTTTTTGATCACGGCTGAGGAGTACATGAAGGCTGAGGTGAGGGCAGACAGCCTCACCCTGAGTCTGATCGGGGTCTTCCACTCGCATCCTGATTGCCCGAATGTCCCATCCGAATATGATCGCGAGTGGGCACAGCCGTTCTTCTCGTATATCATCACGCGCGTGGATAACGGCAAGTCGGTCAGCCATCGCTCGTGGCGGCTGGTGGAAGATCGCTCAAAGTACGACGAAGAAAAAATTATTATCACAGATAGCGAAAAGGAGATTTGAAATGGAAGCCGTTGAAGTGATTAAGGAAGATCAAACGCTCGATTGCACGGGTTTGCTTTGCCCCATGCCCATTGTGAAAACGTCGAAGGCGATGAAGGAGTTACAGGCGGGACAGATTTTGAAACTGATCGCCACCGACGCCGGATCGCCGCCGGACATCGAAGCGTGGAGCCGACAGACTGGAAATGAGTTGTTGCTTTCGACCGTCGAAGGCGGCAAGTTTGTATTCTTTTTGAAAAAGAGTTAGAGCTTTCTTACCACTAAGGACACGAAGGTCACTAAGGTTGAACGCAGGATAACAGGATAGTCTTTCCACAGATTTTCCTTTGTGCGCTTTGTGTACTTCGTGGTGAAAAGCTTTTGGAGAAATCACAATGTCAAAATCAAATCCAAATGCCCCAAAGCGACTCGCGCTGATCTCCAGCAAAGGGACGCTCGATTGGGCGTACCCTCCATTCATCCTTGCCAGCGCGGCAGGCGCGATGGGTTGGGAAGTGGGCGTGTTCTTTACCTTTTATGGTCTCACGCTGTTGAAGCCCGAACTCACCGCGGCGGTCTCGCCGTTGGGCAACCCCGCCATGCCGATGAAAATGCCGTTCGGACCGGAAGGCTTTCAAAATATCAATTGGCAGATGCCAAACATGTTAATGGCGAACGTGCCCGGGTTCGAAGGGCTGGCGACGACTTTGATGAAACAGACTTTTCAAAATAAAGGCGTTGCCACCATCGAGGAACTGCGCGAATCATGCCTCGACCTCGACGTTCGACTCATCGGTTGCCAGATGACGATGGATGTGTTCGGCTTTAGCAGGAAGGATTTCATCCCGCAAGCGGAGATCGGCGGCGCGGCAACTTTCCTTGAATATGCCGCCGATGCCGATGTACAATTGTTTATATAATCATCTCTTGCAATGGAGCGCTAGAGAGCGCTCCCTACACAGATTGTCTGTGTAGCGGACGTTCTCTAACGTCCGCTTTCACTATGCAAATAACAGAAACGAGAAAATAGACTCTATGACCATTTTGAGAATCCCAACTCCGTTGCGCGCCTACACCAGCGGAAAGAGCGAAGTCACAGTCGGCGGATCCAATGTTGCTGAGGCATTGAACGATCTCACGGCGCAATTCCCATCCATTAAACCGCATCTGTTCAACGAAGGCGGCGAGTTGCGTCCGTTCGTCAATTTATTTGTCGGCGAAAGCAACATCAAAGACCTGCAAGGCGTGGACACGCCCGTCAAAGATGGAGATAGACTTATGTTGATTCCATCTATTGCGGGCGGTTCTCCCTTCCCCTTCAGGGGGAAGGGCAGGGGATGGGGTCGCATGATCGAAGAACTCACTCACAACCAAATCCTCCGCTACTCGCGTCACCTGCTCATGCCCGAAGTCGGCTTGCAGGGACAGATCAAACTCAAGAATTCCTCCGCGCTGATCATCGGCACAGGCGGACTTGGCTCGCCTGTGGCATTGTTTCTTGCCGCGGCGGGCGTCGGTCGCATCGGGCTTGTGGATTACGATGTTGTGGATTCGTCCAACTTGCAACGGCAAGTGATTCATGGCACGTCCACGGTCGGCAAACTCAAAGTGGATAGCGCGCGCGAGCGTTTGGCTGATCTTAACCCCGATATTCAAGTGGATGTCTACAACGAACCGTTCACATCCGAGAACGCGCTTCGCATCGCCAAAGATTACGACGTGATCATTGACGGCACCGATAACTTTCCGACGCGCTACCTCACCAACGATGTTTCGGTTTTTCTCGGAAAGCCAAATATCTACGGCTCGATCTTCCGCTTCGACGGGCAGGTGAGTGTCTTTTACGCGAAGGAAGGCCCGTGCTATCGCTGTCTCTTCCCTGAGCCGCCTCCGCCGGGACTCGTCCCTTCGTGCGCGGAGGGCGGGGTGTTAGGCGTTTTGCCCGGCACGGTCGGCACGCTTCAAGCCACCGAAGCCATCAAAATTTTACTGGGCATCGGCGAACCGCTGATCGGCAAGTTGCTTCTTTATAACGCGCTCGATATGTCCTTCGATTTTGTTAAGTTGAAAAAGAATCCCAACTGCCGCGTCTGTGGACCCAACGCCGACATCAAAGAGTTGATTGACTACGAAGAATTTTGCGGAGTCCCCGGTCATCACGCCGACGACACGTCTGCGGGCGCGGGCTGGGATATCACCGTGCAGGAATTAAACGAACGCCTCTCGCGCGACCCCAGCCTGCTTCTGCTCGATGTGCGCGAACCGCACGAACTGGAGATCGCCGCCATCAAAGGCGCGAAGAACATCCCCCTCGGCGAAGTCGCCCAGCGCATGTCCGAACTGGACTCGGCTGAAGAGATGGTCGTCTTCTGCAAGCGCGGGTCACGATCCGCAAGAGCCATCGAAATCCTTTCGAGCGCGGGCTTCAAGAAGATGAAGAACCTCAGAGGGGGAATCAACGCCTGGGCTGAAGAAGTGGACAAAAGTTTGCCGGTGTATTGATGCGCAGTTGCGAGGACAAAGCAAGAAGCGCTTTTCTTGTTTGAAGAAATGCGAATCAGAAAGATAATTTCCCGCCAATCGTTGGCGGGAAATTTTAGTTACTTCGTAAATTCTTCCAATGATATGGCTGAATCTGGAAACCGCATTTGCAATTGCTTATCTGCTGTAACGAGGACAATGTTCAATTGTTGGGCAAGGGCAATAAATTCACAATCACGCAGTGCAGTCGCTTTCGGAAATCAGATCAAAAATCTTTTCTGAAGATGGCGTGACTTGGCGGTTTTCCAGAGTCAACATTGCATCTTTCATTATTTTCCGTTGGCTCGCGCCGATTTTCATCCCCCGGCGTATATATCCTGCTATGAGGACATTTCTAAATTCACTTTGCCACAGAGGGGGAACAATCCAATGCGGGTCTTTTTCGAGAACCTCTGCGCCAAAGATGTTTGGTCTCGTAATAAAGAGATAAACGATCAAGTTTGTGTCTGCAACGATCATTCTCCTTTCGCCCCCTCATTGATGAGCATTTTTCGATCTCGTTCAGCAGTAATTTTGTAGTTAGCCGTTAGTTCACGCACTTTCCTTGCGCGTTTCAAGGTTTCCACAACGTCAATGGGTGGAATGGAAATAGCTCTGTTCGAGGATGGAGAGGATTTCCCCGTTTATGCTTCGATGGTTGGTCTTTGCCTGTGTTTTGATCCTCTCATATACTTGTTCCGGGAATGCTCTTAACTGTCACTGTAACCATGGTAGCCTCGCAGTTCCATTTTGGAACCATTATGGTTCATGCCTTATCTTGTGTCAAGACCGATTCTTTCCGTTGGTAAACTGGTAAAATGCTTTCATCCCAATCAAAGGAGTGAGAATGGCTTACCGGGCATCAACGGAAAAACGAGTCTATGACAATATTCTAGGCGCAATGGGGAAACACGCCGCTTGTACGGTTGTGAGGATCGCAAAAGATTTGCCGGGTTCGTTATATGCAAAAATTGAGTGGATGAACCTGTAAGTGGCTCGGTCAAAGACCGGTGGGGCGTTCATCATCGAGCGTATTGAAAAACGGGGAGCCCAAACCGGGGCGGGACGAGATTACCGGTGAAGCGACATCGGGGAATACGGGCGTTGGTCTTGCCATTGCGGCGGCGTTGAAAGGATATAAGACCATTTTCGTCATGCCTGATAAGATGAGCAACGAAAAGATTTTGTTATTGCGCGCGTATGGGGCAAAGGTCGTTATCACACCGACAGCGGTTGAGCCTGACGATCCGCGTCTTGGCTATCAAGTGGCGAATAAATTTGCGCGCGAAACGCCGAATGCGATCCTGGCGAATCAATATCACAATCCCGATAATCCGAAAACTCACGAGCGCCGACAAACGTACCCTGAATTGTGGAACCAGACCGAAGGGCGTGACCGATGTCATCATCGGCATGGGAACCGGGCGGACGATCACAGGCGTCGGGCGATTTCTCAAGTCGAAGAATCCGGAATATCCAAATTGTAGGCGTGGATATTGAAGGCTCGATCCTCACTGAGATTTGGCAGAACAAGGGAACGATCCTCGATGGCGCATACCTGAAAACCTATAAAGTGGAAGGCATCGGCGAGATCTCTTCTGCCGACCGCGCTCGATCTTTCTGTGGTGGATGCGATCGAACGCGCAGGCGCGACCGCGAATCGCTTTTGTGGGCGCGTCAACTCGTGCGGCAGGAGGGGATTTTTGCGGGCGGTTCGTTCGGGTCTGCGCTGGAGGCGCGTGGACGCCATATTGCCGCAAATTGAGCGGAGAGCGTTTGCCAGTGGTAATTCTCCTGACTCGGGTTCGTTATCTCTCAAAATTTTATGACGATAAATGGATGCGCGAGTTTGGTTTCCTTTCGATGGAGTTTGGCGAAACGACTCTGAGCGATCTACTCATTGCCAAACCCGACAAAGTTTTATACACTGCCACCATTGGAGATTCGATTCGCAAAGTCGTCGCCGTCATGCACCAGCATGGAATTTCTCAAATGCCCGTCGTCGGCAAAGACGGCGCGCTTGTAGGCTTGATCGAAGAAGTGGACCTGCTCAATCACATGCTCGATAAACATGAGCATACGCAAGAGGAAGCGATTGATCCGCTGGTGCAAAATGCGGGAGCGGTCTTCCCGTCGGAAACATCGCTTGAAGATGCAATGTCATCTTTGAAAAACGGACTTGCGTTAATTGTTGTGGACAACAGCCGCCCGGTTGGAATCCTCACGAAGATTGACGTGCTGGATTATGTGGCGGGGAAGATCTAGTCAGATTTTTTGCCGTCACGCTTGAAGGAGTACATACGGTTCTTGGATTTTTGAACAAAAGCAGATAATATACCAAGAATGCTTGGAAACAGCCCGGAGAGACTCCGTGGGGTTATTAGGGTTGTTGCAGATCATCGGGTGTTTGGAATACTCCGCGGAATCTCCTAAATGTAACCCGGTTTGTCCTATTTCGTCCTGACAGGTAGTTCGCAGGCTTTCTAGTTGATTCTGCCAATGTGCGCGATGCTTTGCCGCGTTTTCATTCCGACCGTTATGTCGGAAGGGCGGAGCGTTGCTGGAATTAATTCCAAGTTGAAATGACAATCGCCAATAATCAAACTCCAACAAAAATATCCGTTGTCGTTCCAAACCATAACGGTGGCGGCGCGCTGAATCGTTGTTTGGACGCTATTCAGTCATCTTCATATCTCAATTTTGAGTGCATTGTTGTTGACGACGATTCGACAGATCGCTGGACCGAGACGGCGAAGAATCCGACGATTCGAGTCATCGAACTGCGCGATGGCCCGCACGGACCGGCTTACGCTCGCAACGTGGGCGCGCAAGCCGCAAGCGGCGACATCCTATTTTTCCTTGACGCCGATGTGGTCATCTACCCGGATACGCTTCAAAAAGTTGCGGATGCGTTTTCACGAGTTCCTAAGTTGACTGCAGTGTTCGGCTCTTATGATGAAGAACCCGGAGACGGTCATTTCTTATCGCAATACAAAAACCTTTTCCATCGTTTTGTTCATCAACAAGCCAGAGAGGAAAGCCGTTCGTTCTGGAGCGGATGCGGCGCGATCCGAAAGGAAATCTTCCTGGCAATGGGCGGTTTTGACGCCGTGAAGTATCCGCAGCCGAGTATCGAGGATATCGAGCTGGGGCGGCGGTTAAGTATGCAGGGCTATAAGATCGTTGTAGATAAAACGATTCAGGTGAAGCATCTCAAACGGTGGACCCTGACCAACTTGATTAAAACGGATATTTTCAGCCGAGGCATTCCGTGGACCCAGTTGATTCTCGCCGACCGCGCGATACCTAATGACTTGAACCTCGAAACTTCTCAGCGTTGGAGCGCGCTGCTCTCCGGCGCGTTGCTGATGATGTTCACCGTTAGTATGTTGTTTTTCCGTCAGGCGATTCTTCTGCCCATCTTGCTTTGTTTATTTTGGTTCTTACTCCAGAGTTGGCAATGGGGCGAAGAAACGCCTCGATTTGAACTTGACCGAGGCGCGATTCTACGGATCGGTGTCGCGTCTATAGCGTTTGCGGGTCTGGCTTTTTGGCAGGGATTCGCTTACTTGCTTCCTCCGCTCCTCGTTTTGTTAGCGATCGTTATCCTTGCGCCCACAATGACCGAAAATGTTCATTCTCTACGACAAGCGACGTTCGCGCTGATGATAACCATCCTTGCTGTGATGCTGTTGCAAATCATCGCGGCGTATCCGTTGTGGTTGATCGCGGCTGTTTGTTCGATCTTTGGGCTTTTTGTCTTCCTAAATCGCAAGTTCTATCTTTTCTTTACAGAGAAGCGAGGCGCGGGGTTTGCCGCCGCTGTAATACCGTTTCACATGTTGTACTTTCTATACAGCGTGGCATCGTTTGCCTTAGGCGGGTTGATCTATTACCGCAATAACAGATTATCCCTTTCCTCAGAGCAATCAAGAGGGGATGGCTAGCCCTCGATGAAAACGCTCTCTGTTGTCGTAGCGTCAAAAAACACTCAAGCCACTATCCGTCAATGTCTGGATGCGCTGATTAAGCAATCTCAAGGTGATGAGATCGAGATCGTGGTCGTGGATGCTTCCACTGATGGAAGCGCTGAGATCGCCCGGCAGTTCAAACAGGTTAAAGTAATTCAAGAAGATGCCGCGCGTCTTGTCCCGCAGTTGTGGAAGAAGGGCGTCGAATTGACTACCGGACAGTCGGTGGCATTCACAACCGCCAATTTCATCCCCGCAGAAAATTGGATCGCGCAATTGCTTGCTCTGCTTCAAAGTGATTACGCGGCGATTGGCGGGATATTTGAAAAACTTGCGCCCGATAAACTTAGTCAGTGGGCAATTTACTTCCTCCGTTATTCCGCATACCAACCTTCATTTCCATCAGGCTCAGCATCCCAACTCGCCGCAGATAACGCCGTCTATCGCAGGTGGGTATTCGAAAAATATGCAGACTTGCTTGCGGATGGATTTTGGGAGCATGAAGTAAACCGCCGACTCAAAGCAAGATGGACATTCGCTGTTGCTGGCGTCCGCGCTCAAAGTTTCGATGGGATATTTCAGCGCGCCTAGCGAAGGTTCTTTCGCCAGCGCTTCTTACACGGTATACTCCTTTGGCGCGGAGAGGATTGCGCGCGCAACCGCATCTCGGCGTATTTTTTACATCCTTGCGTCTCCGCCCTCATTCCGCTGATACTCCTTGCGCGGGTAACTCGGAACGTGTTGAAGTACAGTAGTCATTCCGTCAAGCTCTTCGCTTTCTTTGCCGTGGCTTCTCTTCTATGTGGGCTGGGCGTTGGGAGAGTTGACAGGATATCTTTTTTGGAAATCCTCCAGCGTGCTTGAAATAGTTGAATAAATTTATGCCAACCAACGACTTGCTCAACGTAACTCCTTTAAAAACTGTCCTCATCGGTATGGGCGCTGGTCCCGAAAAGATATTGCTGCCGGGGCTCACTAGCATACCTGAGGTAAATCTTGCCGCCGCCTGCGACCTGAACGCTGATGCTCGCGATCGCGTTGGCAAACGTTGGCGCATCCCTCGAACCTATGCTGACGCGACGGAGATGTTGTCTGTTGAAAAGCCCGATTTAGTTGTAGTTGGCACGCCTCCCAAAACGCATTACAAGTTCAGTCTGCTCGCCCTCGAACATGGAGCGCATTTGTTCTGCGAAAAACCCTTTATGACTTCGCTTGTCGAGGCGGATGAAGTATTGGCGAAGGCGCGACAGTTGAACAAAATGGCAGGGGTAAATAGCCAATACTATCAAATGCCCATCTACCAACGTCTTCAGACCGCTTTGGACAAGGATGGCTGAGCGTTAATGGCTAAAATTGACGCCTGGCAGCATATGTACTTGCTTCCGAATGAAGAGGGGGGCTGGAAAGCCGACCTGATGCCCCGGCGGGTTCTCCTTGAGTTTGGCACGCACGCCATAGATTTGATCTGCCGCTATTTTCACGCTTACCCCGAAGCGGTCAGCGCGAAGATCGCCAAAGTCCGGCAAGATATTGACGCCGATGTGTGCATCAATGTGCGCCTCGATTTTCCGGGCGATCGCGTTGCCAATATTGTCTTCAACCGCATGAGTCATTCGCCGATGCGTTATTTTGAAATGCGCTTGAACTGTGAACGAGCCGCATTACGCGCGTCTTTGGGAGGCTTAGCCCGCTTCGATGCAGGATGGAATAGCGAGGCGCGTCGCCCGAAACTGCGCTGGAGTTTTACGAAAGGCGGCGAGGCGCGGCTCGAACGGAACGGCAAATCTGAATTATTGATCAATCAACCGGATGCCGCCTATGGTTTGGCGGCTGCTCGGCACATGTCTGTTTTGCGCGGTCTATTCAACGCAACGACTCTTCAAATAACTTTATGGAATCGAGCCGCAAAATTTTACAGATTCTATTGGCGTGCTACGAGTCAGCCGAAAATCGCGGAGCGCTGGTCACGCTTTGAATTCGGCGCAAACGAAACGCCGCCTTTCGATAGTCATTGCGGCGCATAACGCGGAACAGGTCATCGTGGCGTGCCTATCTGCTTTGACTCAGCAAATTGATCCTCAACAGGACGAGATCATCGTCGTTGACAGTTCAAGCGATGGAACGCCGGGGATTGTAACCGCTTCATTTCCGACGGGCAGGCTGATCCACTTCGATGAGCCGTTGACAATTCCCCAACTGCGCGGGCGCGGCATTGCGGCATCCAATGGAGAGATCATCGCCATTCTTGATCCGTATTCCATTGTCAGCGCTGGCTGGGCGCAAGAAGTGGTCAAAGCGCATCGCGAGCGCCCGAATGTCGTGATCGGTGGAACGGTTGATCTTTATCATGAAGACCGCCGCGGTTTTTTTGATTGGGCGCTTTATATCAACGAGTACGGCATGTTCATGTCGCCCGTTCCCGAAGGCGAGATGGAGATTTTGCCCGGAAGCAATATTTCTTACAAGCGTCATGTCTTGTTCGACGGAAGTACTCCGCGCTTTTCCGAATTTTGGAAAACCTTTATCAATAAAGATACCGAGTCGGCTGGGTCCGCTCTTTGGCTTGCGCCCGCTATTCATGTCGGCTTGTGGAAGCCGATTCCGTTCTTGGATTTTTTGCGCTCCCGTTACGATCACGGTCGCTGTTTTGCAGGGATGAGGAATCGCCAAGCCTCCGTTGTTGAGCGTTTCTATCGAGCGATCACTGCGCCGCTCCTGCCCTTCGTGTTTTTATATCGCTGGGGCAAGCGCTATTGGTCTCGCCAACGCCGTCGCAAGGAATTTCTGCTCACGCTTCCTCTTCAGTTCTTGCTGTTTGGGAACTGGGCATGGGGCGAATTCGCAGGCTACTGTTTCGGTCCGGGGCGCAGTTGCCAAAAATTATTTTATTAAACCGTGAATCCAAAACTTTCAGTCATTGTTGTATGTCTAAATCCGCCGGATGTTCGTGAGAAATGCTTGGACGTGTTGGCGAATCAAATGGACTCGAGTGATACAGAAATTCTTGTTGTCGGTCGTTCGGTGAAGGATGAACAAAACGGCGGCGGACAGTCTTCTTCTATTCGCTGGTTGTCCGCGCCTGTCGAATCCACTGTCCCGCAAATGAGAACGTATGCGATTTTGCAATGCCGAGGCGAGATCGTCGCTTTACTTGAGGATGACTGTGTCGTTTCGGAAAGTTGGATGTCGGATGTGATGAAGGCTCACGCGGGAGAAGACAAAATCATTGGCGGCGCGATCGCGGCGGAAAATTATCCCCGCCTTCTGGACTGGGCAGTATATTTTTGCGAATATGCGCGGTTCATGCCTCCTTTCTCTGGCTTGCAAAGCGCCTTGCCGGGCAATAACGTGTCATACAAGCGGTCCGCTCTTCCCTCCCTCAACCCCGCTGACGGATTCTATGAAGTCTTTTTTCACGATCAATGGCTAAATTCAGGAGGCCGACTGATCGCGAATTCGAATATGGTGGTGACAAATGTCAACCATTGGTCAGCCCGTCATATCACCAGTATTCCCTTCCATCACGGGCGGGCGTTCGCCGGGATGCGCTCATCGCAATTCCCTCTATGGCGCAAGGGCGTATACTCTTTGTTGTCGCTGGCTTTACCGATACTCAAGCTGTATCGCCTTGCAGTTGTTGTTTATAATCGTCGGAAATACCGATCTCAATTTATTTTCTCGTTGCCCCTTACCGCGATCTTTCTTGTCAGTTGGTCTATCGGCGAAATGACAGGATATGCGGCAGGAACTGGTCGCAGCGCCGAGCAATGGCGCTAGTCTCAACCTCGTGTACGTAGATAAAGGAAAATCTTATGAACCTCGCAAAACGAATCACCCGTCATACGCGCATTACGATGAATGGCTACAAAGATAACCCACAGCCCAATTTCCTTGTGTTGTTCATCAATTCGATCTGCAACATGAAATGCGAACACTGCTTTTATTGGACCAGCCTCAACAAACGGGACGATATGAGCAAAGAAGAGATCTTCGAGCTTTCGCGTTCGTTGGGTAAACTCGAAAACTTGAATCTCTCCGGCGGCGAACCGTTTCTACGCAAGGAGTTCGCCGAGATCTGTCGTCAGTTCATCCAACACAATGGAGTGCGCCAGATCTACGTTCCGACCAACGGCTACTTTACGGATCGTACCGTTGCGGCGGTGAACGGTGTGTTGGAGGAGAAGGAACTCGATCTGTTCGTGGTCGAGATTTCGCTGGACGGTATGCCTGAGTTCCACGACAACTTCCGCGTGGCGAAAAATTCGTTTCAAAAAGCCATGGAGACCTACGAAGCGCTCGTCGAAATTCAGAAACGCGATCCGCGCCTGAGAATCCATTCGATCTCCACTGCGACCAACGTGAATATTGAGGAGATCAGGCGTCTGACAACGTATCTGTATGAACGCTGTCCGCAAATGGATCATCACAACCTTGCCATCATTCGCGGCGACAGAAAGAATCCCGATCTTGCCGGACCGATCTTGAAGGAATATTCCGAACTGTATACATACATCCGCCGTTTGTGGGCGCCGCGCGAAGAGAATCGCTACGGCGCGATCGTCGAGCCGATGCTCCAATGGGCGAAAGTGCAAACCTTGAAGCAAAAACGTCAGGTGGTTCCGTGCAAAGCCGGGCGTTTAAGCGTGGTCGTGTACGCCAATGGAGATGTCAGC
>JAXLVX010000045.1:0-26459 GCA_046328795.1 Anaerolineales bacterium
TCAAAGAATTTTGCCGCCTGCTCCATGAAAAATGGTAAGCAGGGCAAACGATACAATTGTGGTCTAGTTTGAAAGAATGACGATGTTTTTGAAAAATAGAAGTGATTTTATCTGGAATGACTATGACTAGAGATGAAGATTTAGTAAGCAAATTTATAAAACAATCAAAAACCGAAACCAAGGTTACCCCACCGGTTACTTCTCGAAAAAATCGAGTTTTGGCAGGCGTTCTGATAAGCATTGTGATCGCCTTTATCTATGGCGCGATCGCCGAGACGATCAATACTTTTCCCCATCCCGAATTACCGTTGTATTTTCATCCGTTTGGCTCCGTTGGGAACATCATATACACAATACTTATTGCTGGAATCAGCGGATTAATAAGTTCATGGAGCGAAAAAGCTTTAGCAAGTTTTACGGCAGGCGGTGTTGTTCTTTGTGCGGGGTTCATTATTAGCCAATTGTTAACCTCAAGCCTGCTTTTTGCAAACCTTGTTCAGTCCCCCATTGGCTTGCTGGCTTTGCCCTATATTGGTCTTGTAGCCATGATATTTGCATTGATTATGGGACTTGTTCGCTTAGCAGTTGACTTACAACTTGAGAAGCCGCAATCTAGCTGGTGGCATTGGAAAAAAACGTGGCCCATCTTGATCCTGTTGACAATTGCTATTACGACTGGTTACCTGCACAAGTTACCCATTGAATGGATTCGTTCTCTCGAAACGGTTGACGAAATGCTTCAGAACGGCCTGACTGCCCAGACAGCCGTTGATCTGCCTGAGCCTCTTCGTGAAGAAGATATTGGCAATTTTCTAGGGTATGCAGACGACGATTACAAACTAGAGGTAAATAACTCCCTGAAGGTTTCGTTTTACATAAGAGATCCCAACCTTCCAACCTCGTTTCGGGAAAACGTAGTTATCGTCTACTTCAAGAACGGTCAAGACTTAGCATGTCTGGCAAATGGCGCTCAGGTCTTAAAATGCTTTCCCATTATTCGAAAGATAAAGCTCCCGCCGCTAATTTTGTGATCAGCGCTCTAGGCTAAGCGTATAACAACATTTTCAAAAGTAACTTAGAGAAACAAGATGAATTCACAGGAGCATCATGCACTCACGACGCGCAATCCTCTACATGCCCGGCGATGACCGCCGCAAGATTCAAAAAGCGACCACCCTCAGCGTGGATTCCATTTGCATGGACATGGAAGACGGCGTGGCGGCGAACAAAAAAGCCGAAGCGCGGGAAGTCATTGCGGGGGCGATGAAGGAACTGGACTTCGGCAAGTCCGAGCGATGCATCCGCATCAACCAGATCGGCTCAGGCTTGGAGAAGCGCGACCTCGTCGCGGCGCTGGCGACAAACCCCGACACGATCGTTGTCCCGAAAGTCGAAACGGCTGAACAAGTCAAATGGGTCAGCGAGCACATCGAAACCTATGAACTTTCGAGTAAATTGAATATTGGAAGCGTCCGCTTGCTGGTGGGAGTGGAAACCGCCAAGGGAATCATGAACCTGAAAGAGATCGCCGAAGCGGACAAACGCCTCGAAGCCATCATCTTCGGCGGGGAGGATTTCGCCGCGTCCGTTGGCGCAGTCCGCACAAAAGCCGCGACTGAGTTGCTTTACGCGCGGCAGGCAGTCGTCACGGCTTGCGCGGCGAACGACCTGCAAGCAATTGACATCGTGTTCATTGACTTCAAAGACCCCGAAGGCCTGCGCCTCGAAGCGGAAGAGGGAGCGCGGTTTGGCTTCAGCGGCAAACAGATCATCCACCCGAATCAGGTCGAGGCGGCGCAAGAGGCGTTCACTCCATCCGCCGAAGCGATTGAGTACGCAAAGCGAATCGTCGAGTCGTTTGAGGCGAGTCAAAAAGAGGGCAAAGGCGCGTACGCGCTCGATGGCAAGATGATAGATATGCCGTTATTGAAAAACGCGCAAAAGGTTCTGGATCGGGCAAGGGCGGCGGGCAGAACATAATTGCAAGGGAAATGTTTTATCAAAAACCTCGCGACTGGGGGATAATCATGCAAGACGGAATCAACAGGAACCTATGCATCCACTTGTGCAATCCGCGATCCAATCTGCCAATGCAGGCGAAAATAACAAAGCAATTGACTTTCTCAAGCAGGCGCTGGCTGTCAACGCGAACGATGTTGACGCGTGGCTGGTCTTGGCGGCTGTGGTGGACGATCCTCAGCGCAAACGTCAGTGCTTGAATCGCGCGCTTGCGATTGACCCAACCAACCAGATCGCGATCGAGGAACTGGAACAGATGGATCGCGCCGAGGCGGGCGAACTTGAACCATCCCCGATAGTCCAAGCGCCAGAGAATACACCTTTCGAACTTCGCGAAGCAGAACAAACGTTAAACAGTTCGGCAAACCCTTCTTTGGAATATAGTTCAGCAAGGCTTGTCGAACCGGTTGAATCAGCCAAAAACGCCGGTCATTCGCCCGTCCCTTCTTCCTCAAAAGGAAAAGTTCAGGTTTTTCAATACCCTCTCATCGGACGCATCTTCAGCTATGCGCTGATTGCAATATCCTTCAGTGTTGCCTTATTTATCGCGACAAAAAGCCTGATCGGCGGATTTATCTTTTTCGTGCCCGGTTTCGGGATGTTGATCACAACATTGATCTATTCCCACAAAGTAGAAGTGGGCGGATCAGGTGTCCGCGTTCACTCGATGTTCACCGACTCGAGAATCCGCTGGGATGAAATCACCGACATCAGATCGAGCGGCAAATTGGAATTGATCCGAGAGAAGGGCGGTAACGTAAATATTCCAAAACAAATAGATGGATATTTACAGATCTTCGAAATGGTTCGACAACGACGTCCCGACCTGTTTCAAAAGAAGCAAACAAGTTCAAAACAGATCGGTGACTCTTCACCATCCCATTCAGACAAACCTGCCAAAAGGTCTGACATGCAGAAAGGAGCAACGACATTCAGCAGGAGTTTTTTCAATCAATACGGCTTGGTTTTATACATCGTCTTCGGATGTTCCGTTGCGATCGCGATCGCTATTTTCGTGCCAGAGTACAGACTTAGAGCTTTCATATCGGTCGCTTGTTGCATCCCTATCATAATTTCACTTTTGCTTCAAGTCGGCGGGATCCGATTAGAAAAGAACAACATGGTCATTGAATCGATATTTTATGAAAAAATTATTGACGTAAATGAGATCCGCGATATCAGAATGCAGCTAGAGCGGGCAAAATACAGATTCGTCACGATCAACGTAGTTAAGATCATGCTTTACAATGGAAGGGTCTACACACTAACCGGGTTTTCAGACGGCGAGGAGATCTTATACGCCCGCCTTATGAACTGGTGGAGAGGGACTTCTTAAGGGCGCATTCTCCGGGTAACCGCGCAAGGTTATAATCGAGTCGAAAATAAGCATGTCACCCTGGGTTGCCCGGGGTGACATTTTATATCGCTTCACCACAGGAGAGAATCAATTTGCTATCCATTCTTTACGGCATCGCGTCGTCGCTATCATGGGGCGCGGGAGATTTCGCGGGCGGGCTCGTCAGCCGCAAGGTCGGCGCATATCGCGCGGTGTTCTACGCGGACTTCTTCGGCTTGCTCCTCCTCGCCTTCATTCCGATCTTCTATCGCGAATCGTTCCCGACCTCAACTGCCGCGCTCAACGCGTTCATCGGCGGCGCGCTTGGCTCGTGCGGCTTGCTCATTCTGTATTACAGCCTGAGCGTCGGGCAGATGAGCGTCGCCGCGCCGGTCTCGGCGTTATTCGCGGCTCTGCTCCCCGTCATCTTCGGCGCGATCACCGAGGATTACCCAGCCTGTCCAATTCATCGGATTCGCGCTCGCGCTCGCGGCAGTCTGGCTGATCTCGCAAGGCGACGGCGGATTCCACATCAGCAAACTTTCGGACTTGAAATTCCCGATTCTCGCCGGGGTGGGGTTTGGTTGCTACTTCATCTTCCTGAATAACGCCGTCAGCGACCCCGACGCGTTCTTGTGGCCCATGATCCTCTCACGCCTCGCCGGGACTCTTCTGCTCATCGTCATCGTGCTTGCGCGGCGCGAACGTTCTGTTCCGCGCGATGCGTGGGGTGTTGTATCCATCAACGCCACCCTCGACCTCGGCGGAAATTTCTTTTTCATCCTCGCCAGCAAAGCCGGCAGGCTCGATATTGCCGCGATCCTCAGTTCGTTATACCCCGGCGCGACGGTTATCCTCGCATGGCTTATCCTCAAAGAACGCATCTCGCGCGTTCAAATGCTCGGTATCGCGCTAGCGTTCGCGGCGATCTATTTATTCACTTTGTAAGCAGAAAATCATTCTCAAGGACGCCAGTTTCCCCTTTACAAACCGACAAATATGGATCGCGCCCGGGAAGATAACCACCGTGCATGAAAGGCGATATCCATCCTCGTACACGGCTGTGACGTCAAACCCCTCGGTGGAAACAGTCGAAGAAGTTTCGTACAGCGCATACGCCGCGCCCATGTGATCGCCGAACCCATCTACGTTACGCAAAACACTATCCTCGTGATTTGGCGCGATCCGAATCATCCCATTCATAAAGTGGAGGGCATCCGCCGCGCGCGAGGCATCCGCATGAACCATCCGCCCGCCGCGCCTAACGCCAGCGCGACAATCGCAAGCAGCGCGATCTTCAAGGTCGAGAATCTCGTAAAACGCGCGCGCATGTGCATGTCGGTCAACCAGCGCAGGATCCACGCGATGGGCAGGGCAAGCACCGCCAACGGCATGACGATGAACAGTATCGCAATGATCTTCGCGCCAACGGTCGTCATGTTGGTTTGCAACAGCGAGCCGACCAACACAAATAAACTCACAGCCACCGCGCCGTACGCCAACCCGCGCCAAGTTTCGACAGCCCAGCACGTCACAAATCCGACAACGCTCATCGCCGCGATGACAACCAATCCATAAGTCAAAGAAAATTAATTTCAAACCCAAGCGGCAGGTCGCGGTACAAGAGCAGATCCACACTCGAGGCGGCAACAGCAAACGCAACGCCGACGGTGAACCCGGCCAAAGCGCCGAGCCGCGCCTGTTGCATCTGCGACCCGCGCGTGTTTTTGATTTCGCTATCCAGCGGAAGACCGAATGCCTTCATGTATTCTCCTCGACAAAGTTATGATAATTCTCTCACAACTCCCACTCTTCCTCCACCCTCGCCAGAATGGGGAGTGTCTAACATCAAACAAACCCCTTATCATGTCACCCTGAGCGATAGCGGAAGGGTCTCGATTATCACCAGATCGCTTCGCCGCAAAGAACAAGAGCGCGGCTCAGAATGACATAAAGTTGTTTCGTTTGTCTTCCATCTTGGGACTCATCCATAACGATAATTGAATTGTCCGCCCTGACCCATTACAACGATCAGAGAAATCAACAGAATAACGCGAAAAGAAACCCTTGCGTTGTTGGTTGAAACGTTGCCGAATAAATTTTTCGCTACCAAACGCGTTCCAAGTTTTCATTCGCCAGCGGACGCCGCCCCACCTTCGCCATATCCACCCATTCGCCGTGAATTTTCACGCGCACCACGTCGGCGGTGAAATCGGTGACGGTGCCGCCGTTGTTGTTGAACAGCCACGAGCCCACCGCGTAAATATCCACCGGCATTCCAACTTTTCGAACTTGCGGATCTTCTCCGCCGCAAACCCTGCCTGGGAGACGACGATCTTCACATTGCGGCAATACTGACGCGCCGCCTCTTTTCCAGACGGGAGGGATGCTCCAGTTTTCCCAAGCCGAATCCAACGCCCGTCGGACGTTGAACGCGAGCCGAGTGGTTGACTCCCGGTCTAGCGCCGTCGCCCAGCGGCGCGACCGAAACGTCGCGCAGGCTTCCGCTCGTATCCAAACGGACTCCGTACAAAATATATTTTTCCGCTTCGGGTTTGTTATTCGCATCGCACAGTTCGCGGTATTTCATGAACATCATTTCAAGCGTGCGGAGCGAATCGCGCACCGAATCGTCGTTGAAGTCCACGAGCGCGATGCGCGGAATGGGCGCGGGCAGCACGCGCGCGAACTGCATCATCACTTCCGCCGTGTCGCCGAGGAACGAAGCGATCGCCGCGTGCGCTACCGTCCCGCCGCCCGCGCCGCCCCACCAATCGCCCTGCGCGTCGGTCGAGACGAACGATCCGATCTCGCGCGAGTAATCCATGTTGAAGCGTTTGATGGCGATGTTGTAGGCGTAACCATCCGCAGCTTGGACTTCGTGCATATCAAACCGCGCGGGGAAGAACAACACGGGCTTGCCACGCGCGGCAGTTAGAGTTTCGTAGACGTTGGTAGCAACGCGACTCGAACGCGTCAACACGCCCAGCGATGGCGTTTCGAGCAGGGCGAAATCGCGGTAGCGTCCGCGTACTTTGATGACCGGCCCACCGTTCAGCGGATTGCCGTCTGATTTCACCACTGTCCCATCGTGGACCGCCCACTTCGAGTTTGTCCGATGTATCAACGAACGTCTCGCCCTCCCAATATCCCGTGCAATGACGGAGCATCGCCAGCGTTTTATCCACGCCGACGACGATGGTGCTGCCAATGCGGCGCGTGAACCACTGCATCTCCACTTCGATATCGCCGACGGCAATGTTGTCAGGCGAAAGGTTTGGCGGCAGGTTGTGATGCTGACCGGCATATAAATATTTTTCAGACGCCAGCGCGGTGAGCATCCGCCCGATGTTCTCGAAATATTTATCCGAGTACCAGCCGCGGCGCATCCGCTCGATATCGAGTTTGAAGGTTTCGTTCGTAAGGCGGGAGTTGTTGAAGATGGACATGGGGATGAAAAAGAGGAGTAGAGAATTAGAGAATTGAATTGGAGATTAGAGATTAGAGACTGAGATTGTAACGAGTTACACGTTACGGGTTACTTTGTATTTACGTGTGCGCATGTTTACTTGTTTCCGTGTTTACCTGTCTACCTTGTTTCACATGTTTACTTGTTTCCATGGTTACCTGTTTCCATGTTTACTTCTTTATGCCAAGAAATCATCCACCGACTTCACCACGTTCATGCCAGCCTCTGCGAATTTTTGATATGCCGCATCTGCTGCATCGGTGTGATCTACCACGCCGGGGACGACGACCGGCGAGGAGCAGTCTTCAAGCAGGTAGACTTCTTCGCCAGCGCGGGGTCGGTGGCTTGGATCGTTCAGCAGGTCTTGCACCGTCCACGCGACGCAATGAGACTTGGCTTGACCCGCGATGATGAGTTTATCTGCTTGCTGTAATTGTTCGATGAATTTTGAGTTGTGCGCTCCAAGCGTTTCGCCCATGGGACCCGTCAGCACTTCGGGCCCAATGGCGGAGTAATTTTCGGTGAAGGGCTTGTCGCCTTTCATTTCTATTTCGTATTGCGTACTGCGTGCGATCGAATGAAAGAACAATGCTTCTTCAACAGAAGAAACCAGCGCGTGACCGATTCCGCCGAGCATGGCGTGATAGGCCAGACGGTGAGCGCGTACTTGCCCTTCTTTTCCAACTGTTCCGCGTAATGGATCATCATCTGCTGTCCATATTCGGGAGCGATGTTGAATTCGTTTGCAAGCGCGGGGTTGAATTTCCAGATCCCATCGCGCAGTTCAGCGACATGAATGTCGCGGTACGGTGCGGGATGATTGCCGTCCTTATCCACAAAGAAGACCGCGTGAAAGATCTGCATTGCCTTGTGCGTGTCCATGGTGGCGGTGATGTGCGTGATGCGCCCCAAGTTGCGATAGATGAATTCGCACAAGCGGACATTATCGTCCACGGCGCCGCGCCCGCTTCTGCCGCCAACGAACAATTCAAACTCGGGGATGCAGAACGTGTTCTGCGCGTCAATCAGCAGAAGGTGGGTGCGGGTCGAGGAAACTGAGGCAGGCTGAAGTCCGGTTTGAAGCGCCCAGTCCCGCGCTTGCTTGGCGCGTTCCTCGTAAGGAATCCGCCAGACTGCGCCGACTTTATCCGCATCGAAAAATTCAGGGAGGGGTAGATCGCGTTCGTTCATTTCA
Organism: Anaerolineales bacterium; assembly: GCA_046328795.1. Lineage (GTDB taxonomy): Bacteria > Chloroflexota > Anaerolineae > Anaerolineales > Villigracilaceae > Defluviilinea. The sequence continues at coordinate 8,020 of JAXLVX010000045.1, forward strand.
CGTCCATTACGTTATACGTTTTCAGTAACCAGATGGTGTACATTTCGTCCTGACACAAGTATAACGCTTTTATAAACAGGGTTTGACTTTTTTTCTTGAACCTTGTACACTTCGGAAGCAAGGAGAATGGATCATGGCTCAATATCAACTGATTATGCGGACAGGTCCCACCCCCGGCGCGGCATACGCGCTGGAAGGCGACCAACTCACCATCGGGCGCGATTCGACCAACGAGATCGCCATCAACGACGCCGAAGTATCGCGCCGTCACGCGCGGCTGACGTTCCAGGGCGGCAAGTTCGTGCTGGAAGACCTCGGCTCGACCAACGGGACATTTGTGAACGGTCAACGTTTGGCGGGGCCCCGCGTGTTGAAGGCGGGCGAGGTCGTTTCGTTCGGCGAACAGATCGTGCTGGTGTTTGAAGCGTCCACCTTCGACCCGGCGGCAACCATCGCATCGCCGCGCGCGTCGGCGGCAGTGCCTTCGGTCTCACGTCCCGTTAGCGCGCCGCCTCCCGCTCCTTCCCAGCAATATGCGGGGAACGTTCCTGCCAGCCCGATGATGGAATCTGCGCCGGCAAAAAAGTCGCCTGTGCTTCCCATCGCCATCGGCGTCGGCGTGTTGTTGTTCGTTTGCGTCTGCGGAGGCATTCTCTGGTACATTGACAACAACTTTCTGTGGTGCACGTTCTTCCCGTTCCTCGGCGGGTGTTGATCGAGAATTGACCAAACCAAACTTCGTGGCGCTGAGCGTCACGAAGTTTTTTTAAACCTTTGCCACCGATTACACGGATTGTCACGGACTTTATAAAATTTTCCGCGCTAATCGGTGAAATCTGTGGCTGATTCTTTGACTGTGGGTTTTTATGGTTGTCAAAGACTCCTCTATTGACTAGAATAGGGTCAACTTATTGGAGCATTCAACACATGGAACAAGAATCCGCCCCCTCCCCTCGCTGGAGTTCAACCACCAAACTCCTCATCGGCTTGGTCATCGTCGGCATCTCGGCATTTTTACTGAGCCGCTTTTCCAACCTGATCCCGCCGCTGTTGATGATCTTCATCCTTGCGTATCTGCTGCACCCGGTCACGGGCGCCGTTTCGCGCGGATTGAAGTTATCGTGGAAAGCCTCCGTCAACATCATTTATCTCTTGATCCTGCTCTTGCTCATCGGCTTGCTCACGATCGGAGGCGTGGGACTCGTGGGGCAAATTCAAAGTTTGTTTTCATCGGTTCAGCAGATCATCACCGACCTGCCTGCTTACATCCAGACCTATTCGGGGCGCGTCTTCGAGATGGGACCCTTCAAACTGGATATGAACACGGTTGACCTCAACCAGATCAGCAGTCAATTGATCTCATACGTGCAGCCGCTTCTCGGTCAGACGGGCAACCTGCTCAGCGCCGTGGCGGGCGGCGCGGCGCAGACGATTGGCTGGCTGTTCTTCATTTTGATCGTCTCTTATTTTGTCATGGCAGAATCCAGCGGCTTGCAAGGCGACTTGATCAAAGTGAACCTGCCCGGCTATTCGGAGGATTTTCGCAAACTAGGCAACGAACTCGGCCGCATCTGGAACGCCTTCTTGCGCGGACAGATCCTCATCTTCTCGCTGGCGTTCGTGGTGTATTCGATCCTCTTCTCACTGCTTGGAGTGAGATACGCGATCGGGCTGGCGCTCATGGCGGGGCTGGCGAAATTCCTGCCGTACATCGGACCTTTCATTACATCAGCAACCATCGCGCTGGTCACGTACTTCCAACCTTTTAAACCGTTCGACCTGCCGCCGTTGGTCTACACTGTCGGCGTGCTGGTGATCACTTCCTCCATTGACAGTATCATTGACAACCTCATCACGCCGCGCATCATGGCGCGAACGTTGAAGGTGCATCCCGCCGCCGTGTTGGTGACCGCGCTCATCTTTGCCAACCTGCTGGGAATCATCGGCGTGGTGGTCGCCGCGCCATTGCTTGCCACAGTCACCTTGCTTGGACGATACATCACGCGCAAAATGTTCGACCTCGATCCGTGGCCCCCCGCCACAGACGATCACTACAACGACTCCGCGTCTGAGTGGATCACTAAAATCAAAAATTTCTTTCGACCACGATCTGAAACAAGCCAAGAAACACCGCATGAACTAGAACCCTCCAAGGAGAAAAGCGATGAACGACAACCACAGCGAACCAAAAACCGAAACGCTCGCCGAAACCGATAACTTCATGGCATGGCGCGCCGAAGAACCCGACGGCGAGACCACCTATCACATCGAGTTGAACAACGTCACCGTGCATTTCTTCGAGGAAGAGTGGCGCGAGTTCATGTCGCTGGTGCGCGATTTGAAATAATCCATGAGGTGACAGTCACTTTGAAAGTGACTGTCACCTTCTATATGATATGACTCTCCACAACGCCATCACCGACGTGCGCGGCATCGAAGTTGGACACGCGCAAGACGATGACGCGCTCACCGGTTGCACGGTCATCCTCTTTCGCAAGGGCGCGGTCGCGGGCGTGGATGTGCGCGGCGGCGCGCCCGGCACGCGCGAAACCGACCTGCTCGATCCCATCAACCATGTGCAAAAAGTTCACGGCATCGTTTTATCCGGCGGCTCCGCGTTCGGGCTGGATGCGGCGAGCGGCGTGGTGCGTTATCTCGACGAACACAAAATCGGATTCAACACCGGCGCGGCGAAAGTGCCCATCGTCCCCTCGGCGATTCTCTACGACTTGAGCCTCGGTCGCGCCGACGTTCGGCCCGATTCGGCAATGGGATATCGCGCCGCCGCTTCGGCGTCTTCCGCTCCGCCCGCCGAAGGGAATGTCGGCGCTGGAACCGGCGCATCCATCGGCAAGATGTTCGGCATGTCGCTGGCGATGAAAGCCGGGCTCGGCACAGCCAGCATGGACGTAGGAGGAGGCGTGATCGTCGCCGCGCTTGTGGCAGTCAATGCAATCGGCGATGTGATTGACCCAAATAACGGATCAATCGTCGCGGGTCTTCGTTCAGGCAGAATCGGTCCTTTGCGCGTGGGAGGGAAAGGTCAATTCGCCGATACGCTCGCCATGATGAAAAAGCCGGTCGGGCGCGGAATACTCAGCCTCGCATCGCGCTCTAACACGGTCATCGGCGTGGTTGCGACGAACGCAAAATTGAACAAAGCGCAGGCGACCAAAATGGCGCAGATGGCGCAAGACGGACTCGCGCGCGCGATCCGCCCCGCGCACACCATGCTCGACGGCGACGCGATCTTCGCGCTCTCCACCGGAACGCGCAAAGCGGACATTTCGCTCCTCGGCGCGTTCGCCGCGGAAGTGATGGCAGAGGCAATCGTCCGCGGGGTGAAAATGGCGAGGTCTGCGGGGGGATTGATGGGATTGAATACTGCGTAGTCCGTACTGCGTAAAAAAAGACGGCTTGCTCATCGCAAACCGTCTCCAGCAAGATACGCAATACGCAGTACGTAATAGTCTCTTACTTTCTTTTCCCCTTCAACTCATCTTTCAATATCAACGTCAACACCACGCTCACGATGCTGACGACCAACCCGCCGAGGAAAGCGTTCCACCAGACGGGGTCGGCGATGGTCAGCGCGATGCCGAACGATTGACCGATGACGCTCGTCAGCCAGAACATGGCGGTGTTGATGACCAGCGTGAACAAGCCGAGCGTGAGAATGATGAGCGGGCAGGTCAAAATGCTGATGAGCGGACGCACCAGCGCGTTCACCAAACCGAAGATGAGCGCCAGCCAGATGACCGAAGTCGTTTTGCTTGCCAGATCAATGCCCGGTAACAGCCAGATCGCCAGATAGAGAGCGACCGCATTGATCGCCCAACGAAGTATAAATTTTGTCATTTGAACTCCTTGTCCATTAATACGAATTGACTACAAATCGGTTGCGTCACATTCGCATCCAGATCAGCGTGCGGCGCGGGGTGAAGCCAGCCGCGCTGATGGCGTCGGTCATTTCACCGGCGGGATAATCCATGGTCAATGTGAAGTTGCGCGAGAGATGACGCCGCGCGTAAAAAAGAATCTGGGTGAGGGCTTCAGGCGACTCCCCCGCTGTAGCGAACAGCGAACCGGATCGTCCTCCATTCGGCACGGACGTGAGCGTGGCGAGCAACTCGTCGCCGCGCACCGCCGCCCACTGCTCGAGGTCGAAGTCCATGAAGAGGTTGGCGAGCCAAGCCCAAAATCCGGGGCGAAGCGAGTGGAAGTTCCAATTGTGATACCAAGCAATGGAGTCGGGGTAGAGCCGGTGAAGCCAAGCCAGTTGTTGAGTCCAAAAGCGCGGATGACGCGGGACGATCTGAATATCGGGAGCGATCTGCGGCTGAGGGGCAACGGAATTCAAAACCCACGAGGTGCGGCGTGCGACTTCGGCAAAGCCAAGATCGCTGTAGAGTTTGATCGCGCCGGGGTTGTCGGCGCGGACGTGAAGCCAGACGGCGGTTATGTTTTTATCGCGCGCCGATCGGATCGCGCGTTCGGTGAGCGCGCGCGCAATTCCGCGGCGGCGATAATCGGGATGCGTCGCCACGTTCGCGATCAGATACACGCGCTTGCCTTTATCTCGAAATTGAATCAGGCTCGCATTGCCGACGATGCGCCCATCCTCTTCCCACACGAAACCCATCAACGGCAGTGACGTGGTCTCGGCGACGTGATTCGCCCAACGCAGAAATCCCTCATCGCGCCCGGCGCGCCGCATGTCGTTCACATAACGCTGACCGTCGTTATCCATCGTCTGTTCGAAACACAACTCGATCAAGTCAGCCACAGCCGAAAGATCGCGCAACACGTTCATCGGGCGGATGTGCGGATGCTCTTTCACTTTCAGCGGAATCGAAATGGTAGCCATCGAGTCAGATTATAGTACCGTTGCTTTGGTTTGGATGAACGATTAACAGTAAACCACGAAATCGTAGTAACGACTTTAGTCGTTTGAATAAATCGAATTCAAACAAGCGGCGATTCGTTTGACGCCTTCTTCGATCTTTTCCGCTTCATACATCACGAAGCACAGCCGCATAAAATTTTTCATGCCGCCGTTCGATGAAAACAACGCGCCGGGGCGAAAGTCCACTTTGAAGGCGGGAGCGTGTGTGCGAAGTTCGCTCGTGTTCACATCGCTTGGAAATTCCAGCCAGAAAAAATATCCGCCATGAGGGACGATATAGTTTGCCTGCGGAAGATGACGACTCAACGATTCATCCATGACGGCGACCTGACTCGCGTACTTCGACTTAAGTTTGCCGATGTGACTCTCCAGCCCGCCCGCTTCGACCGCGCCGCGCAGCATCGCAGACGTGAACGGATTCAACCCGCCGCCGCTGTCCATGAGTCCGCTGTTGGCGAAACGATTGATGATGTTCGCGCGCGCCTGCATCCAGCCGAGCCGCAGACCGGGCGCGAGGATCTTCGAGAATGAACTCAATGAAATGACGTGTTGCGAGTCAACGAACGCGCCGAAAGGTTTGGGCGGTTGTCCTGAATAATTCAACAACTGATACACCTCGTCTGCCACGATGAGGAAGTTATGCTTCTCGGCGAGTTTCACGATCTGTTCGCGGCGTTCGTGTGAAAGTGTGTGACCTGTCGGGTTTTGGAAGGCGGGGATGAGGTAGAGAAATTTCGGCGTAGTTGAGGCAAGCGTCCCTTCGAGAGAGGCGGGGATGAGCCCATGTTCATCGGTTTCGATGGAGACAACGTTCAATCCGTGATCGGCAAAGATCCGCAACGCCAAAAAATAGGACGGCTCTTCGACAAGAATCGTATCACCCGCTTTGGTGAAGAGACTGCAAATCAGATCCAGTCCATTCGAAATGCCTGTGGTGATGAAGAGGTTTTCAGCGTCCATCGAAAAGCCGTAGCCGTCGCTGAGAAAATTCGCCAGCGCCGCGCGGAGGTAGCCGTCTCCCTGCTCCGTGCCATATTGCAAGAAAGAGTTGTCGGCTTGCGACAAAACTTTCTGAGCGGATTCACTGAATCATGTCCAGCGGCAAGAGCGAAAGCGGCGGGTTGCCCAAGCCGAGGTCAATCACATCGGGTGGGATTTGGGTTTGAACGATGGGGAGAGAATTCATGGGCGCAAGTATAATCGGGTTGGGCATATCGAAATCGCGAGAGTGTGCTGTTTGCTATTGAGCCAAAGAAATTTATGAAAAACATATTCTGTCTGGGAATAGCATTTATTATTCTGGCGACCGCCTGCTCGCCTGCTACGCTGTCACAACAATTGCCTACTTCACTGCCCACTGCGTCGTTGATGCCTACTGAATCGCCAGCGCCGACCGACTTGTGTAGCAACGAGTGCAGGCTGAGCAACTGCCTATACGTCATTCAAATTGTTAAAGAGCAGAGGCAATGACAGATTGCCTTGGGTATTCCAGCAGGGCTCATTCACCTGACGAATTACTCTGAGAAAAATTGGTATGCCGCTTACTGAAGACCCTGACACCCATTCAACTATACTGCGATTATCGGCTGACAATTCGACAAGATGGGAAGTGCCTTTTTACGAAACTTGGGAGTCAACAAATTTCTGACATGACGGACGGATTAAAATGGCGAGATGAGTTTGTTGGCTTGGTCCGATAAATATGTATTCCTCAATCCTTATTTTTGTTGCCTCGATGGACCAGGAATGATGTTTGTTGCAGGATATGGTCTATTTCAACTTGATTTAGCTACTGGAACTATAGCGCAAATCGACGGTGGTCGGCTGCTTTTGCGCTTTCCCTGACGCGAAAAAAATTGGTTCGTTAGATCACGATACCAAGCAGGTTGTCATTCAAAATCTTGAAACGGGGAACAATGTTACGTTTAAAATCAACCCGCAGTTCGAAATTGCTGGAATATTCAATTGGTCGCCAGATGGAGACAAGGTCGTTTTCTCAGCGGCTGATGAGAATTGTTCGATGATGCATCAGGATTTAAATCCCGCTCAGTTTATGATCAAACTGTGCCATATTGCAAGAAAGAGTTGTCGGCTTGCGACAAAACTTTCTGAGCGGATTCACGAATCATGTCCAGCGGCAAGAGCGAAAACGGCGGGTTGCCCAAGCCGAGGTCAATCACATCGGGTGGGATTTGGGTTTGAACGATGGGGAGAGGATTCATGGCGCAAGTATAATTGGGTTTGTTATAATCCTCCTCAACCCAACCTCAGGAGAAACACTTCATGCCTAAAAGAAAGGGTTCGGATCAACTTCCCCTCGAAGCAGAAGAGATCATCAAAGATTACCGCCTCGCCTACCAAAGCAGGCAGGCTTCGCTGATCGGGCGGCGCGAGGTGTTGAGCGGCAAGGCAAAGTTCGGAATTTTCGGCGACGGCAAAGAAATTATCAATATCGCGATCGCGCGTCACTTCCACAAGGGAGATTGGCGCTCAGGCTATTACCGCGACCAGACCTGGATGTTCATGTTGAACGTGATGAGCATCCAGGAATTTTTTGCCCAGTTATACGCTCATGCGGATGTAGAACACGAATCCAACACGGGCGGACGTTCGATGAACGCGCACTTCGCCAGCCGCTTCTTCCACTCCGACGGCTCGTGGAAAAATCAGACCGAGATGTACAACGTCTCGTCAGACGTATCTCCCACCGGCTCGCAAATGCCGCGCACGGTCGGGCTGGCGTACGCTTCGGTCCTCTATCGCGGACTCGAGGAGCTCAAGCAATTCGCTCAGTTCTCGCGCAATGGCAATGAAGTGGCGTGGGCGAGCATCGGCAACGCGTCTGCGGCAGAGGGGATGTTTTGGGAAACGGTCAACGCGATCGGCGTGTTGAAGGCTCCCGCCGTGATCGCGATCTACGACGACGGGTACGGCATCTCAGTGTCGAACGAATATCAGGTGACAAAAGGCAATGTGGGCGATCTGCTCGAAGGTTTTCAACGCAACTCAGAATCAAAAAACGGATACGACCTCTACCGCGTCAAGGCGTGGGATTATCCCGCGTTGATCGAGACGTTCAGAAACGCATCGGAAACCGCGCGCAATGAACACGTCCCCGCGTTGGTGCATGTCACCGAGGTCACACAGCCGCAGGGTCACAGCACGAGCGGCTCGCATGAACGATATAAATCTGCCGAGCGATTAAAGTTCGAAGAGGAGTTCGACGGCATCCACAAGATGAAAGCGTGGATGCTCGAAAACAAGATCGCGACCGAAGTAGAGTTCAAACAATGGGAAAGCGAAGATTACGAGATCGTCGAGAACATCCGCAAGGTGGCATGGGACGCATATTTGAATCCGATCCTCGAGGAGCGCGGGCAGGTGATGGACATGCTCGATGAGATCGCGGGCAGTTCGAGTCATGCCGACGAGTTGAGTCGGCTCAAAGAGCGGCTGGCAAATCTCCCGTCGGTGGCGAGGCGGGATGTCCACAGCGCGGCGCATGAGGCGCTGCGAATCCTGCGCGACGAGGCGAATCCATCCAAGCAGGTTTTAGTCCAATGGAAAAATGAACAGGAGGCGATCAACGAGGAGCGATACGGCTCGCATCTTTACAACGGGACGGCTGTTTCGGTTGCGGAGACCAAGCCCGCCTATTCGGCGTCGTCGCCGACGATGATGGGCTTTGAGGTGATCAACGCCGCGTTCGATTCAATTTTGGAACGCGACCCGCGCGTGATCGCGTTCGGCGAGGACGTTGGTTTTCTCGGCGATGTGAATCAGGGTTTCAAAGGGATGCAAGAAAAATATGGCGCATTGCGTGTGACCGATACGGGCATCCGCGAGGCGACGATCATGGGGCAGGCGATCGGCCTGGCGATGCGCGGACTGCGACCCATTTGTGAAATTCAATATCTCGATTATCTTTTATATGCGTTGCAAATCATGTCCGACGATCTTGCCACACTGCATTGGCGCACGGCTGGCGGGCAAGCCGCGCCTGTGATCGTGCGCACGCGCGGTCATCGCTTGGAGGGCATCTGGCATTCGGGTTCGTTGATGGCGGGGATCATCCATCTCGCGCGAGGCATGAATGTGTTGGTTCCGCGCGATATGACTCGCGCCGCAGGTTTTTACAACACGCTGTTGAAATCGAATGAACCAGCAGTGATCGTTGAAGTGTTGAACGGTTATCGCGTGAAAGAACGTCTGCCTGATAACATCGGCGAGTTCACTGTTCCGCTCGGCGTGCCTGAGGTGATTCGTGAAGGCGGCGATGTTACGCTCGTCACGTATGGCGCGTGTTGCCGCATTGCGATGGATGCGGCGGAAAAGTTATCGAAAGTTGGCATTGATGTTGAAGTAATTGACGTGCAGTCGCTGTTGCCGTTCGATGTTCATGGAATGATCGTTGAATCGTTGAAGAAGACGAATCGCATTTTGTTCGTGGATGAGGATGTGCCAGGCGGAACGTCCGCGTATATGATGCAGGAAGTGATCGAGAAGCAAGGCGGGTATTTCCATTTGGATTCGCCTGCGAGGACGTTGAGCGGCAAGGCGCATCGTCCCGCGTATGGGAGCGATGGCGATTATTGGAGTAAACCGAATGCGGAGACGATTTTCGATGCTGTTTATGAGATGATGAATGAGGTTGATCCTGAGAGGTATCCAAAAATTCTTTAAACACGAAGGACACGAAGTACACAAAGGATTTTAACCGCGAAGAGCGCAAAGTGCGCGAAGATTTAAAAGGTTTTTCTTAGCGGGCTTGGCGGTTCAATAAAGGAGAACTCATGGCAACGAAAGTTTTGGTTCCATTACTCGGCGAGGGGGTTGAGGAAGTCACTGTAATCAAGTGGTTGAAGAAAGAAGGCGACTCGGTCAAGGAGTTGGAGCCTTTGCTTGAAGTGAACACTGACAAGGTGGACACTGAAATCCCTGCACCTGCTACAGGAACGGTGTTGAAGATCATGGCGGAGGAGGGAGTCCCTGCGAAGGTGGGGGCGGTGCTGGCGTTCATTGGGAAGGCGGGGGAAGCGGTAGAAAGTGGAGGAGTGGAAAGTGCGCCGCAAGTGAAGGCAAAAGTGAACAGTGACACTTCGACTGGGCTCAGTGCAAGTCAGTCAACAGTCGCGCAACCTGTTACGCAGTCCGCAGTACGCAGTACAGACTTAGGCTTTATCTCTCCCGTTGTTGCAAAGATCGCGGCGGAGCATGGGGTGAATTTGCAAAACGTGGCTGGGACAGGGTTGAATGGGAGGATCACAAAGAATGATGTGTTGGCATTCGTGGAAAGTGGAAAGTCGGCCGCGCAACCGCCAATCCGCAGTACGCAATACGCAATATCGCCTATCGCTGGCGACCAACTCATCAAACACTCCCCCATCCGCAAATCCATCGCAGAACACATGGTGATGAGCAAGCACACGTCGCCGCATGTGTTGACGGTAATGGAAGCGGACATGGGGCGAGTTGCCAAGCATCGCTCTGCCAACAAGGAAATCTTCGCGCGCGATGGAGTCAACCTCACGTTCACGGCATATTTTATGACAGCAATCGTTGCAGGGCTGAAGAGTTATCCCATCGTCAACTCGTCATGGTCGGATGAGGGCGTGCTGGTTCACAAGGCGGTCAATCTCGGTATGGCGACTTCGCTGGGAGAGGATGGATTGATCGTGCCTGTCATCAAGAACGCGGATAATTTATCCCTGCTGGCGATGGCGCGGGCGGTCAATGACTTGGCAAATCGCGCACGGATAAAGAAACTGCAAACGGATGAGGTGAAAGGCGGAACGTTCACGTTGACAAATCACGGCATCAGCGGATCGCTGTTCGCGTTCCCTGTGATCAATCAACCTCAATGCGGAATTTTAGGCGTAGGCGCGATGCAGAAACGAGTCGTTGTGACCGAAGGTGACGCGATTGCCATCCGACCGATGGTGTATTTGTCATTTGTGTTCGATCATCGGATTCTCGATGGCGCGTCCGCAGATAACTTTTTGATGAAGGTGAAGGAGACGTTGGAGGGGTGGAGTTAGAGGATAGAGATTAGAGACTGGAGAATTAGAGAATTGGAGAATTGAGGCTATGAGCGAGCATAAAGATCATGCGAATGTGAAGATTCATCCGCCAGTGATGTTGGTGATTCATATTTTTGTTGCTTGGTTGCTGGGCAGATTCGTTGTATTGCCAATCGTTATTTCGCCATTATTCAAAAACATCGGCTTGGCGCTGGCAGGAATTGGCTTTCTTTTCGGCTTGCTTTCGTTGTATGCCTTTACCAAAGCGCGGACGACGGTGAATCCGCATGGGTCGGTGAGGGCGATCGTTTCGACGGGAATCTATCGCTTCACGCGCAATCCGATCTATCTCGGAATGGTTATGATGCTGATCGGCTTTCCGCTCGCGTTTGGGAATGTGTGGGGGTTTCCGCTTACGCCAGTTTTTATTTTCCTGATGAATAAGCTGGTCATCGAACACGAAGAGGCATACTTGGAGAAAAAATTTGGGGAGGGGTACGCAGGCTACAAGTCCCGGGTGAGGCGGTGGTTGTAGCGTCAATCCTGATAGGCAGGAAGAAGGTCGTCGTATTGTCCTGTGTTCATTTTCCAGATCACTTTGATTCTGTCCCACGACCATAAGTCTCCGCTGATGATGATCTTTAATTTTTCATAATATTGAGCCAACTGGGGGTCTTGGATGTGATTCTCGCCCGTTTGCAAAGTTTCTATATAGCCGTCAACGATGGGGCGCGGATAATGACCAATGCGCCAGTTTGAATCTCGAATCTTGATACGCGAGAGCAACGGGTCGCAGATCGCCCAAATATCCACGATATGAACTTGCGGACCGGCAAAATAACCAAGCATTCCGATCGCGCCTTCCACTTTGACTGCGGGCCCCTGGCTGCGATATTGTTTTCCGATCTCAGCCCACGGGTGATCGGGCATTGGCATATTTTCAAGCGCGTGGATCAACTGATTACTGGGTAGATAAAAAAGACGCTCATCGGCTATTCCGCTGGATGGATCAATCACGCTGCTAGTCCGCTCTTGCGCAGGCTGAGAGCGGAGGGATGTAACAATAAGAGGAAGAACTCCGAATATGAGGACAATAGCCGCCATACTATACTTCCCGCGGAGGCTAAAATCTTTCGCGCGTTGTAATAGCAGGATTACGCTTCAGGCAATATTACGGCTGAAAAAATCGTCCGCTCATGAAATCGCCGATGTAGAATGTAGGCAAGGTAGAGGCATATCCCTGAAGCAAGCAACAATTCTTTGCGACCGCGATAGAGCACAGTCAAGCAAAGGGCGCTCGCGGTTGTGATCAACGTAATGGGATCGAGACGGAGGGAATTAATAAAGTAAAGAACCCCCTGATGAAGAAAGGCAATATGGGAAACGCCAGCATTGAGCTTGGCATAGGCGGTATTTGGAAACAAAAACCCATAATAGAATACAGAAAATAATTCCCAAAAGATGAAGAGGCAAAAACGCTGTCGCTAGAATTACCACGCCGCGCCAGTTACGATGTTGAAATAAAAATAGATAGATCAGGAGCAGGCGCGAAAAACAGCAGAGTGTCATCGATTAATACGCTGAGACCAGCAAGTAACGCAAGGATCTGGAGATTTCCGCGCAGGGACAGGAAAATCCGATCTCAGAATTTCGATCGCAAACAATAGAGCAAGCAAATGCGTTGGGGTTTGAGACCCGATGTGGAATAGTCTACAAACGCTTTCGAGAGAATTAAGATCGCCCATCCAAAGAGCATCGCAAAGACATCGTGTCTATAGTTGTATAGGAAGATAATTTGCACGATAAGCGACGTCGCTACACACAATATGACTGCTGTGAAATATCCATTGGAAATAAAGGGATATAAACTCGCGAGCAAAAGCATCCGAGCGGATGGGTGATTATATGTCTGCACGCGCTCGCTGATATTCCATGTCAGTCCATAGCCGTGCGCCCAATTATACCGTGCGCAATGTTATAAAGGCGTCATCAACGGCCAGGCTGTGAGCAAGATCATCGAACTGATGAGCAACAACAAATAAGGAGAACCTGGGCGCGTTGACTTCTCGTCATCATTTGAAAAAACAGCGCATATCATACCTAGGTTTCGTTAGATAATTCCAATCCGCTTGAAAGGAAGATTATCTCCTTCTCTGTGATTTCGGTACGAGCTTCTAATTTTTGCCCTTGCGCTGGAACATTTGTTCTGTTTAGGAGTTACGCAGTTGGAGAAAGGATGTAGGAAGGATTTTGAGATAAGCGCGAATAGCCTGTCGGATAATGATTTGTAGCTTCAAACCAAGAGCGGTCAGTTTTCAAGCGATAGACTTCCCGAACGAACAAAGGCTCGGATGGCTAAGGCAATGTGATTTTTCTGTGCATTCTCCAAGCGAAATTGACCACGCTCAATACCAGTATTCTGTTTCAAAATTTTATTGATAGACTTCGATCTGCCAGGCATCCAAGGCGTAAAATGCACACGCTTCAAAGTCATATTCAATTGGCTGGTTGCCCAGTACTCAAATGAGCCGTTTTGGCTACAGTCTTGAAGACTTTTTGATCAATATACCCTTTCAAGTCACATTTTTGTCCTTGTGATGGAATAAGCCAGTCGGATACTTGACGATTTCCTGGCCAGTCTCCCAAACTGACCAGTCGATTTTCTTGACTTGTGTCAACCAATGCCAGCCAAAACCACGGATCGTTTTTCAAGTTTTCAAGGCTGCTATACCAACTGTCAAAAACAACCAACTCAGGCGTGAACCCGCGTTCTTGGGCAGAGTGCAACATATTCTGGAAGTGATCGTTTTTGGTCAAACCATCTATTATGATTATGCAAACGAAAATCCCCAAGGCATAGGCTTTTCGATGCGTCCATAACAATGAGATGAGATTGATGCCCATCACAACCGCATGGTGTTGCCAGACCAGTGGCTACTCACCAGCGCCATCTTTTCTGCGTACGGCTTGTCCAAGGTCGTATCATCAGCCAAGAACGCCTTGGGTTTTCAAGGTAAGTTGTTCGACACTCTCGCCAGAGGGCTTGGCTATCTGGTGGAATGCGTTGAAGCAGACGGGTGTAGGCGTCATGCGCAGGTGCGCCTTCTTCACCAGAAATAACTTTGAGGCCTCTACCGTGCTAAACACTCGTTGCGCCGCCAACAAGAACTGGATGTAATCATATTCATCGACTTTTGGAGGGTTCATTCCATCAGTTTACTCACTCTTTTTCATCTGCGTAAGTCCTACTGTTATATTCGATGGGGGAGTTTCCATATGCCGAAAACAAAGATCGAAATTTATCCATTAACAGCCAAGAGATGGAATGACGCAGTCACGGTATTCGGCGAGCACGGCGGATACGCGGGATGCTGGTGCATGTTCTGGCGACTGGATCGTTCGGATTTCAAAAAATTGCGCGGCGGGGGAACAAAAGAAATCCTGAAACAAATGACTGAAAAGAAACAGGAACCCGGGTTGATCACCTATGTGGACGGCAAGCCTGCAGGCTGGTGTTCCATTGGTCCGCGTGAAAACTACATTGCGCTCGAAAATTCGCGGATTCTCAAACGAGTGGACGAGAAGCCGGTTTGGTCCATCGTTTGTTTTTTTGTGGATAAATCCGTTCGCAAGCAAGGCTTGATGGCGGAGATGTTGCGCGGCGCAGTGGCTTATGCAAAAAAACACGGCGCAAAGATCGTTGAGGGATATCCGATTGACATGCAAACCGAAAAACTGGCTGGGCAAAAGCTCAACAGTTATGCGGGCTACATGGGAATTGCTTCCGCTTTCCGTGAAGTTGGATTTGTGGAAGCGGGACGCGCTTCCGAAACACAATTGATCATGCGTTATAAAATCAAATAGGAGAATCACGTGTCCATCCAAAAATCTGAAATTCAACTTGATGTGAACGGCAAAAATGCCAACGCGTATCTTGCCTCCCCTTCCAATGGAGGACCTGGCGTGCTCGTCCTCCATGCGTGGTGGGGACTCAAGCCGTTCTTCAAGGAAGTCTGCGATCAACTTGCCGAGCAGGGATTCACCGCGCTCGCGCCCGACTTGCGGGACGGTCAAATTGCGAAGACGATTGACGAGGCGAAAGGATTGATGGAGAAAAGCGACGGTCAACTCGTCGGCGACACAGTGATGGCGGCGAAAGATCATTTGCGCGGATTGGTGAATGGCAAGATCGGTTTGGTTGGGTTCTCGATGGGCGGAGCGTGGGCATTGATCACCGCCGCGTACAAGCCTGAGCAAATCGCGGCTGTTGTCCTTTTCTACGGCAACGAAGGCGTCGAATATGGAAAGGTCGCCGCCAAAGTGATGGGGCATTACAGCGACCACGACGAATGGGAGCCGAGCGAGAATGTGGAGAACACCTTCGCGGAGTTCAAAAAAGCGGGCGTGGACGCGACGCTTCACATCTACCCCGGAGTTGCCCACTGGTTCGTCGAGTCTGATCGCCCCGAATACGACTCCGCCGCGGCAACACTGGCGTGGGAACGGACGTTCGATTTCCTGAAGAAAAATTTGTAACCGTTTCAACATCTCCCCTCAATGGGGAGATGTCTCTTTAATAGTAAAATAGTCGAAAATAATGTCGTTGCGAGGAGCGAACGATAGTGAGCGACGAAGCAATCTCCTCGTAACAGGAGATTGCTTCGTCGCCTCGGTCTCGATACGTCCCGCGACGAGCATCGCGGGACTACTCGACCAGCGGCTCCTCGCAACGACATACTTTAGGAGATTTAAATGCCAGAAAATTTTGATGTGATCGTCATTGGCGCGGGACCGGCGGGATACGTCGCCGCGATTCGCGCCGCGCAACTCAAGCAGAAGGTTGCAATTGTTGATAAGCAGTGGCTCGGCGGCGTGTGTTTGAATGTGGGTTGCATCCCATCCAAGTCGCTGTTGAAGAACGCGGAGGTGGCTCACACACTGCGCGAACGCGGCAAGGATTTCGGTTTCTCGTTTGATAATTTGAAACTCGATTACGGCGTTGCGGTCAAACGCTCGCGTCAAAACTCTGACCGCCTTGTGAAGGGCGTGGGCTTCTTGATGCGAAAGAATGCCATTACAGTTTTCATGGGGGAGGCAAAGTTCAAGTCAAAAGACACATTGACCGTGACCGATGCTGATAAAAAAACCACCGAACTCAAAGCAAAGAATTTCATCGTTGCCACAGGCGCAAGTGCGACAGTCCCTCCCGCGTGGAAAGTGGACGGCGAGAAAGTCGTCACATACAAGGAAGCCATTTTGCAAGAGAAACTTCCAAAGTCAGTGGTCATCATCGGCTCAGGCGCGATCGGCGTCGAGTTCGCTACCGTGTGGAGCGCGTACGGCGTGGATGTGACCATCGTGGAAATGCTTCCGCGGCTTGTTCCGCTCGAAGATGAGGAAGTATCAAAAGAGTTGAAGAAGGAATTCGAGAAGCGCGGGATCAAATGTTTGGTCGGGCATAAAGTTGAATCGGTGGAAGCGGTGAAAGCAGGCGTGAAGGTTGTCGTTTCGGCTGAAGGGAAGCAAACGACTCTCGAAGCGGAACAGGCGCTGGCGGCGATCGGGTTCCGCCCCAACTCCAAAGGATTCGGACTCGAAGAGGCGGGTGTCAAGATCAATGAACGCGGCTTTGTCGAGATCAATGAAAAGATGCAGACGAACGTCCCCGGCATTTGGGCGATCGGCGACGTGACCGGCAAACTCATGCTCGCGCACGTCGGCTCGGCGATGGGAATCATCTGCGCCGAAAATATCGCGGGCGCGGAAACGATCACGCTGGATTACGAAATGATGCCGCGCGCCACGTATTGCCATCCGCAGGTCGCCTCGTTTGGGCTCACCGAAGCGCAGGCAAAAGAACGCGGCTACAATATCAAGATCGGACGGTTTCCGTTTCAGGCGAACGGCAAAGCGTTGGGGCTTGGCGATTATGCGGGCTGGGTGAAGATCGTTGTAGATGAAAAATACGGCGAGATTCTCGGCGCGCACATGATCGGTCCCGAAGTGACCGAGTTGCTCCCCGAACTCACGCTCGCGCACCTGATGGAGTTGACGCCGCACGAGATCGCGCGCAACGTCCACGCCCACCCATCGTTGAGTGAAGCATTGATGGAAGCCGCGCACGGCGCGGAGGGAAGTCCGATCCACTTGTAAAATTGACTGGGCGGTATAATTCTGCTCCGGAGCATACGATGACCGAAGAGAAAACTTACACGATCTCACAAGCGCATTACCAATTCGCTGTGGATTTTAGCAACCAGACCTGGGAATTCCTCGAAAGGAAGAACCGCACAAAGATCGAAGATGTGCGCATGGTGGATTTTGCTTATGCCTCGCTCGCGCACTGGCGGTCGGTGGGCGGAGCCGTGAGGCAGCAGCGCGGCGAATGGCTGGTCTCGCGCGTCCATGCGGTGTTGGGCGAGGGAGGTCCCGCGTTGAAGCACGCTCAATTGTGCTATCAATTATTGGAAGACAACAAAAGCGAAATGGATGATGTTGACATCGCTTTTGCCTACGAAGCCATCGCGCGGGCATACGCGGTCAACGGGGATAAAAGAGAGTCGCTAAAATTCCTCGAAATGGCGAAGAAAGCAGGCGAGGAGATCAAGAACGAAAAAGACCGAACCAACTTCTTTTTAGAGTTGAACGGCGGCGACTGGAACAACGTGAAGTAAAGAGAAGACCTCCGAAATTCGGAGGTCTTTATTGAAATATGAACCAATTACAAAATTCAGTATTCGCCATTCGCAACAAAATCACTCTCGAACTCTAACCCTGTTGCGTTCGGCAGTAATCAACGCCCCGCTCAACAAATTGGACTCATAGCGCGAGAGAATTTCAACACAAACACCACCCTGCTGTTTCGCAGACATATTTACAAGACGAACAATACCGGAGTGAGGCTGCGCAAAGACAACCGCCAATTCTCCGAAGTCTTTGTCGAGCGTGATCAACACCCGGCGTTCATTATGCGCGATGGAAAGAATTTCTTCATCTCCGGGGTCCTTCTCCCAATCACCCGCCCAGAGTACATCATGCCCGGCGTACGCCAGCGTCTGTTTCACGCCACCCCAAACGCAAGTATCCAGCAAAACCTTCACGCAACGGTTCCACTAACGAGTAATTCTACTCGCTCATGGCTAACCAGCCGATTAGCATACACGAGACAGGCGCGGATATCTTCCGGCTCTAAAAAGGGATAGCCTTGCAAAATAGTTTCAGGCGTATCGCCTGCGGCAAGCATCCCCAGCACGTGTTCCACAGCGAGGCGGCGACCGCGAATGATGGGCTTACCCCCAAATATCTTGGGGTTAACAACGATTCTCTCCAATAGTTTATTTTCTTCCATAATTACCTCTATTGCAATTGTACAATATTTTGACGCCCCTTGTAACGATTCAAAGTTCGATTTTATTCTGACACAAAACGAAAACGCAGATTTTCACTTCGCCAGCGGAATCTGGATAAAAAACGTACTGCCGGGCAATTTCTCTTCATCGTAGCCGGGGCTTTCC
>JAXLVX010000046.1:0-26325 GCA_046328795.1 Anaerolineales bacterium
AGGATTTTAAGAATTTTCTTCGCGCCCTTAGCGTTCTTGGCGGTAAAGATCATGGCAAACATCCTCCTCACCGGCGGGCGCGCGCCTGTCACGCTCGATCTTGCCCGCGCATTCCATCGGGCGGGTCATACCGTCTTCATGGCGGAATCCCTGCGCGGGCATTTGAGCAAGCCGTCGAATGCGATCAAGAAAAATTTTGTGACGCCCGCTCCACGTCAGGAGACCGAGGCGTTTATATCGTCATTGAAGCGGATCATCGAAGAGAATCAAATCGAGTTGTTGATTCCCACGTGTGAGGAAGTCTTCCATGTCGCAAAAGGGTTGGAGAGTCTGCCGTGCCGCGTGTTCGCCGAGCCGCTTGATCGGCTCAATATTTTTCACAACAAATGGAACTTTGCGAATAGCGCGAGAGATTGCGGATTGCTCGCGCCTGAAACGATGTTGATCGAAAACGAAAAAACGTTGCTAGATGCGTTCAGGCGTTGGAATGGACTGGTGTTAAAGCCCATCTATTCGCGCTTCGCCTCGCGGACGTTGATCCTGCCCGCGCTTCGTGAGGCATTATCCACACTGACGTTTGACAAGACATGGATCGCTCAGGAGTTTATTGCAGGCTCGCAGTTTTGCAGTTATTCGGTCTGTCAGCAAGGGCGCGTCGTTGCGCATGCGGTTTACCCGGCAAAATTTACGGCTGGGCAGGGCGCGGCGATTGCGTTTCAAGCAGTAGAGCATGAAAAAATTTTCAACTGGGTGCAGACGTTTGTTGGTCGCTTCAACGTGACAGGACAGATAGCGTTCGACTTCATCGAATCGCCCGATGGGGAGGTGTATGCACTGGAATGTAACCCGCGCGCGACGAGCGGAGTGCATTTGCTGGCGTCGAATCCGCGATTCGTTGAATCGTTTTTTGATTCGAACATGGGTTGTGTCAAGCCGATATTAACTTCCCCGCGCATGTTGGGAACGGCAATGCTGGTCTACGGTTTGCCCATTGCCATCAAGCAGAAAAGGCTCGGCTTGTGGCTGAAGACTTTTTTGCATGGCAGTGATGTGATCTGGGACATTCGTGATCCCTTGCCGTTCTTCTTGCAGTGGCAGAGTATTCTTGCTTATCTGGCTTTGGGGATGAAGCGGAAAATTTCCGCGCTGGAGGCATCCACATTCGATATCGAATGGAATGGGGAATAGCGCGAGAGAAAAGAATGGATGGTAAGAATCCCTTGCTGTCTGTTTTCAATGAATTGGACTACAATGACCAAAGAGGCGCCATGCAGACTAATTCAGATGAACTTGAGATCATTCACAATCCAGCCGAAAAGCGATTCGAAACGTGGATTGACGGGAAACTTTCGAAACTCGATTATATGGAAGATGGGAACACCATCGTGATGACGCACGTCGGCGTGCATCCCGAACTCCGCGGGCATGGCGTGGCTGGCAGGTTGACCGAGGTCGCGCTGGAGTATGCGAGAGGGAAATCCCTGCGCGTGATCCCCATGTGTTCGTACGTTGCGACGTACATTCGGCGAAATCCGCAGTTTGTTGAGCTGACCAAGCAGCGATGAATAGCAAGATTTCAAATGGAAAACAAAACGCGTTCCTGCTGATGGCATGGAGCGCGTTTTGTTCTGTGGCGGGGAGGGCGGGATTCGAACCCGCGACTGGTTTAACCCAGCACTCACTTAGCAGGCGAGCCCATTCAGCCACTCTGGCACCTCCCCAATGAATTGTAGTAGCGACTTCAGTCGCTTTTCTTTGCAGACGACTAAAGTCGTCACTACCGAATGCGTCAGGCGGAGGGAGTGGGATTCGAACCCACGTTGGTGTGACCCAAACATGTTTTCAAGACATGCGCCTTCAGCCGCTCGGCCATCCCTCCACGAAGCCTCACCAGTCGAGGCGGACGAGATTTTACCATAAGAGCCTACGCAAAGCTCAGTCTGCGCAACCGAGAAAAAAATCAGACTAATCCTTCTACTTTTCAAAATTGAATACTTTGGATGTAACCTTTTTATGAACATCTTGCGCTTCTACGTATTATAATGACCAAAAGGAGTTTTGCCATGAATTTATTATTTTCTCCTTCTAAACAAGCGCGCAGAGGGCAGGGATTGGTCGAATATGCGATCATTCTTGCGCTAGTTGCCATTATCGTGATCGTCGTAGTGCGAGTCGTGGGTCCGAAAGTAGGGAACACATTCAGCACGATCAACAATTCACTGCCGGGCGATACCGCATCAGACAGTGGTGGAAGCGACGATGGTGATGGAGACGATGGTGGCGGCGATAACAACGGGACGTGGACGCCTGGCAGCGGCGAGAATTCCAGCTTTAATCTCCCAGCCGGCAATTATGAAGTCCAATATGGCGCCAATGGTAGCTTTTATTATCGCTACTTTACGGGCCCAACTACTATAAACTGTAATAACGCTACTTTTGGCGATCCGATTGTTGGCACTCTAAAAAGTTGTTCGTATCGCTAGCGTCAATTCGGAAATTGTCATTTGATGTAGTTTTGCATGAGAGTGTCATAGGGCGATTGCTCTATGACACTCTTGGTATAATCCCAACCCTATGAAATACCACATCTGGACCGAGGGATGCCAAATGAACGTCGCCGACTCGCAGCGTGTCGGCTCGTCGTTGGAGCATCTCGGTTATCAATTTACAGAGACCATCGAAGAGGCGGATGTGATCGTCCTCAACACCTGCGTCGTGCGGCAATCGGCGGAGGACAAAGCGATCGGACGCCTCACCAGCCTGCTCCCGTTGAAGCGGCAGAATCCCAACCTCGTCATCAACCTCATGGGGTGCATGGTCGGCGTGCGCGGCGCGGAGAAATTGCGCGAGAAACTTCCCTACGTGGATGTGTTCTCGCCGCCCTCCGACCCAGGACCTCTCGTTTCATTTTTAAGTCAGGGTGAAATTCGCTCGCTCGAAGATTCTGAAACCACGCGCCGCTTCTTGATGATGGACGATGAACTCATCCTCCCTCAACACGAACGCGGACAACTCATCACCGCGCATGTGCCGATCGTGTACGGTTGCTCGCATGCTTGCACGTTTTGCATCATCCCGTTCCGTCGCGGCATCGAACGCAGTCGTCCCGTTGGCGATATTGTTTCTGAAATTCGTTCGCTTGCCGCGCAAGGTGTGAAAGAGATCACCCTGCTCGGTCAAATTGTTGACCGCTACGGTAAAGACGTTCCCGATGGACCGAACCTTGCGCAACTGCTTCGCATCGTGCATGATGTCGAAGGCGTCGAGCGGATTCGCTTCCTCACATCGCATCCCAACTACTTCACCGAAGAGTTGATGGATACGATTGCCGAACTTCCGAAGGTGATGCCGCACATCGAAGTGCCGATTCAGGCGGGCGACGACGAAGTGCTGGCGAACATGAAGCGCGGATACACTCAACACGAATACCGCAACCTTGTCGAAAAGATTCGCAACAAGATTCCCGATTGTTCCATCGCGACGGACATCATCGTCGGATTCCCCGGCGAGACCGAGGAACAGTTCATGGAAACGCACCGCGTCTTATCCGACCTGCGGCTTGACGTGGCTCATCTGGCGCGTTACTCCCCCCGCGAAGGGACCGTCGCCACGCGCCGCATGGAAGATAACGTGCCCGAAGAAGAAAAGATGCGCCGCCTGCATCTGCTCGATGACTTGCAGGAACAAATTGTGGCTGAGATCAACAAGAAATATCTCGGTCAAACTGTGGATGTGTTGTTCGAGGAGAAGGTAAAGAATCGCTGGCGGGGGCGGACCCTAACCAACAAACTCGTCTTCGTTGAGTTTCCTGAAGAGAATTTGAAAGGCAAAGTCATCCCCGTCACCGTCACGTGGACGGGACCGTGGTCAATGCAGGCGAATCTCGTTGGGGTGCGTTCGCAGAAACTTGAATTGATCACCGTGTAAGGCGAGATTAATCTCGCCTTACGTTTTTATATGAGCCATATCCGCCCGATCGCTCTTTGCGTGTTCAAGAACAACAACCGCATTCTCGTCTTTGAAGGACATGACTCGATCAGGGACGAAACGTATTATCGTCCGCTGGGCGGAGGGATTGAGTTCGGTGAAAGCGGGGAGGTGGCGGTGCGGCGCGAGATCATGGAAGAGTTGCACAGCGAGATTCGAGAGTTGAAGCATCTCGGTTACCTCGAAAATATTTTCACCCATAACGGAAACACGGGTCACGAGATCGTGATGATCTACGATGGGGCGTTGACAAAGGCTGAGTTGTACGACCAGGCTGAAATCGAAGTGATCGAGGCGAACGGGGAGCGAATCCGCGTGGTGTGGAAGAGTCTGCATGAGTTCGAAGAGGGGAAGTCCATTTTGTATCCCGATGGTTTGTTGGAGATGTTGAAGTAGTCATAGCGGGGAATGTGTCTTTTGGCATAGGGCGGATCGTGCGTTCGAGACTGGGGCTTCGCGTGTTGTTGCCGTATCATCACGGCACAACAAAGGAGTTGCTATGTCTCAACAATCAATGATCAATGTAAATGATGTGACCGCCGCCTATGGCGCGTTGACCGCGCTCAAGGGCGTGAGTTTGAACGTGCAAAAAGGCGAAATCTTCGGCTTGCTCGGACCGAACGGCGCGGGCAAGACCACTCTGCTCGCCTCTGTCGAAGGTTTGCACAAACCCAAACAGGGAGAGGTGTATGTTGGCGGGATCAGTGTTCAAGCCGACCCTGCCGCCACGAAACGTCAATTGGGAATCCAATTGCAGAAGACGGCTCTGCTTGATGACTTGACCGTCGCTGAGTTGGTGGAAGTGTACGCCGCGTTGTATGAGGTGTACCTCACGTCGAAAGAGATTGACGCGCTGCTCGCGCGCTTCGATCTCGTTGAAAAACGAAACACACTCGCGCGTCGTCTCTCTGGCGGACAGCAACAACGCCTCGCGCTGGCGGTTGCGATTGCCAATGATCCGCAGATCGTGTTGCTCGATGAGCCGACCTCCGCGCTCGATCCTCATGCGCGACGGGCAGTGTGGGACATCGTCCGCCAGTTGCACGATGAAGGGCGCACGATCGTGTTGACCACGCACGCGATGGAAGAAGCGGAAGCGTTGTGCGGACGGATCGCCATTATTGACCGCGGTCAGATCGTGGCATGTGACACGCCCAGCGCGTTGATCGCCAACCTCCGCTTGAATTCGATGTTGAAGGCGACAGTGGAACTGCCGCTGGATCAAGTCCGCGCATTGCCTGAGGTGAGCGCGGCGCGGTACACGGGTCAACACTTGGAAGTGGAAACTGCCCGCCCCGAAGTGACGTTGACCGCTCTTCATGCGCTTGCGGCAAAATTGGGTCGCTCTGTCCGTGATGTGGCTCTGCGCCAGCCTAACCTCGAGGATGTCTTCCTCAAGTTGACGGGACGCACACTGATCGAATCAAATTGAATCATCCACTAATCTCCGCCAATCTGCGCTATTCATCCCATTCGTGGAGATTGGCGTAGATTAGCGGAAAAAAAAATAAAGGAAATACAATATGAAACGTTTTCTGATCCTCACCAAAGCCATGACCCTCATGCACTTGCGTAACGGTTATGTGCTTTTCTGGAACTTTGCGTTCCCTGTCTTGCTCATGATTATCTACGGCGCGATCATGAGTCAATTTATGAATTATATGACCCCAGGCGTGATCGTCTTGAATGCTTTGAGCTTCGGCTTGGTCAGCAGTTCGACCATGATGTTGGAGATGCGCGAAAAAGGCGTGCTGCGACGTTTGCAAGCCACGCCGTTGCCCGCCGCGCAGTTGATCGGCTCGTATCTGTTGGTCAACATTGTGATCGGCGTTCTGCAAAGCACGCTTATCATTGTGGCGGGTGTCCTGCTCTATAAAGTGCCTGTTAGCGCTATGGGATTGCTGGTCGCTTACCCCATGATCCTCTTTGGTCTGCTGGCATTCATGGCGCTGGGAGGGGTCATCAGCGGTATGTCGGCAAAAGCGGGCAGCGCCACCGCGATCGGGATGACCATTTACTTCGTGCTGATGTTTATCAGCGACATGATCTTCCCGCTGGATATGTTGCCTGCATGGTTGCAAAACGTTGTGCCGTACTTGCCTGCGTATCCCGCCGCGCAATTGGTTCGCTCTGCCATGCTGGATGCGTCGCTTGATCCGCAATGGTTCTCCCAAATATTGCTCCTCGCCGCATACGGAATTGTCGCAACCCTGATCGCCGCCAAGCTGTTCCGTTGGGAACCGAAGGCGTAAACATCAAATGTGCCACAGAGTTCACAGAGAAGATTGAGATTTTTCTCTGAGGACTCTGTGTTCTCTGTGGCGAAATGCGCTTTCCACTTTTCCTCATCCAGAGTACACTTTCCATATGAACGAATCCCGACCGTCCCATCTCGCCGATAGCGACCTCCCAATATCTGCCGCGCATCTTCACCTCTACGGCAGGTTTTGGGATGTGTTGTCGGTTTTGATATTTTCATTTGCGGCTATAGCAGTTCTCGCTGCCCATGCAAACGAATTAACCTGGCGCGAGTGGGCGGTTGCCGGATTGTCAGTTGCCCAAGGGGCGCTGTATCTTATTTGCATCAGGGGTGGCGGCTGGCCCATTTCAAACAAAAATCTCACCATCTATTTTGTCGGCGGAGTTTGTATGTGGGTGTTAGCCTGTTGGCTGAATCCATTTACCTGGTGGCTGGGCTTCACCTACTTTGGGCAGATGTTCGGTTTATTGCCGCTGAGGGGAGTCGTTTTCGGAACGGCTGTTGTCACGGTACTTATTGCTTTGATCATTTCAAACTGGAACCTCAAACAGATTCCGCTTGGCGCTGCATTTGGATTTTCATTCCAATGGCTTGGAGGTATGGCGGTCTTTCTATTTATTTATGGCATCATCCGCACCAGCAGTCAGCGGGCGGAATTGATCACGAAGTTGGAATCAGCCCAAAGGGAGTTGGAAGCGGCTCGTCAACGCGACGCCGAACTGGCAACCTTGCGCGAGCGCGAGCGTCTTGCGCGCGACCTGCATGACAGCCTCGGTCATTCGTTGGTGACGTTGTCCGTTCAACTCGAAGCCATCCAACGTTTGTATAAAGTAGATGCCGAAAAAGCCTCCGCGCAAGTGGATGAACTTAAAGACATCACGCGCGCCAGCATGGATGATCTGCGGCGTTCGCTCGCGGGTCTGCGTACGCCTGGGTTAGGCGAGCGTCAACTGCGTGATGCTCTGCAATCGTTGAGCGTGGATGTCGCCCAACGCGCGCATCTTGCCATCGCGTGCCAAATTGACGACGCCGCGGATCAACTTTCACCTGCTCAGGCTGAAACGATCTGGCGCGTTGCGCAAGAGTCATTGACCAATATCGAGCGTCACGCCGCCGCGCGGAATGTGGATTTGCGTCTCGGGATCGAAGCGCAATTCGCAACGCTCGTCATCCAGGACGACGGATGCGGGCTTCCTCCCAATCCCGAAGACACACCGGGACATTATGGATTACGCGGGATGCGCGAACGCGTGGAGGGACTCGGCGGCACGCTGACTCTCTCAGGTAACGGCGGCGGTTCTCGCGTCGATGTCAAACTGCCTCTGCTCTAATAAACTTTTTCCTACGCCGATACACTGGGCGCGCCCTTTTCAACATCATCTTCTCGAACCCTGCTCATGGACACGAACCGCCGCCTTCGACCAATAAACCTTTGTGCTCTTCGTGCCCTTTGTGTTTAATTTTTTCATGCCTAACACGATCAACCTCCTCCTCGTCGAAGACCAGACTCTGATGCGTCAGGGGCTGAAAACGATTCTCGATCTGGAACCAGGCTTACACGTCGTGGGTGAAGCGGGAGACGGTGAACGCGGCGTGCAACTTGCGTTGGATTTACATCCCGATGTGATTCTCATGGATGTGCAGATGCCCATCCTCAACGGCGTCGAAGCGACGGCGAAACTGTGCCGCGAGTGGGCGCAGGCGAAGGTCATCATTCTCACCACCTTCGACCGCGACGATTACGTCTATCAAGGCGTGCGCGCGGGCGCGATGGGATATTTGCTCAAAGATACGCCCGCCAATAAATTGATCGAAACGATCGGCGCGTGCATGAAGGCGAGTGTTCATCCAGCCTGAGATCGCCTCGCGCGCATGATCAATGTAAATGATGTGACCGCCGCCTATGGCGCGTTGACTGCCCTCAAAGGCGTGAGTTTGAACGTGCAAAAAGGCGAAATCTTCGGCTTGCTCGGACCGAACGGCGCAAGGCGCATCCAACAGGGAGATGGCAGAGAAATTGTTCATCACTGAAGGTACGGTGAAGAATCACGTTTCCAATATCCTCGCCAAACTTCAAGCCGAAAACCGCACCCAAGCGGCGGACATTGCTCGAAAACAAGGGCTGGTATAAAAAGTCATCGTTCCTTACTTTTGTGGGGGGATCAACATCCAGATTCAACGTGTTATACTTTCTCAAAGAGAGGATAACTGTGCGTGAACCGAACTGGATCCACCATTTGTTCAAGCCTCAACTTGGGGCTACTCGGCGCGAATTAACGGTTCGTTTGTTGTTCTTGGTGATTTGGGCGATCCTCCTGTGCACCGCATTTACATTTCTCGCTGATATTGTTCAAAAAGGGTGGTCTCTGAATGCGCGAAGCATTGTGTTGATCGGTTTGCTTATCGAACAGTTAGTGTTGCTTGCTCTTCTGCGGCTGGGTTTTGTAACTGCAACATCAATCCTTACTTTGATTTCAGCATGGGGCACAATGACCTATGGCGCATGGGTTGCCGGTGGGGTGTATGATTTGGCGATCCTTGTTTATGTGGTCATCATACTTGCCGGCGCGTTGCTTACAAATTGGCGCATGGCGGTTTTGCTTTCCGTTCTGAGTATTGCCGCAATTTGGGGACTGGCGATCGCCGAGACGCGCGGCGATTTGATCGTCGTCATTGATTCGCCTTTAAACCGCGCCAGAGATTTGACGGCAATCTTCATCTTTCTCGCCATATTGGTTTTTTTGCTGGCGAACGTCTTGAGCGAAGCGCTGGAAAAAATACGGGATGACTTTTCAGAAAAATTACTGGCGGAACAAGGATTACGCGAGGGAGAACAGCGGTTCCGTAGAATATTTCATGCCAGCCCGATTGCCATCTCCATCTCTAGTTTCTCTGATGGGCGATTGCTCGACGCGAATGAAGCCTATTGGAAGTTAACCGGTTACACCCCTGTAACCGATGTGGGGCGGACGACTGTTGAATTGGGCATCTGGGAAAGCGTATCGGAACGCGAGCAATTCACTGCGAAACTACAAGAGAAGAAATCACTGCATAATCCTGCTTATGAATTTGTCAATCAACAGGGTGAACAAAAGACCACGGTCGCTTATTACGAACTGGTAGATTTCGACAATAAACCGGCAATTCTTTCCCTGTTTCTCGACATCACCGATCAAAAACAGGCTCAGGATGCGCTCTTTCGAAGTGAAAGCCGCATGCGCGCCATGTTCGATGCTATCCCCGATATGCTCTTTGAGTTGAGGCGCGACGGTACGATCTTGCAATTTGTCCCGTCGGCGCTGTTTGACCCGCTCCTGCCGCCCGAGGAGTTTCTTGGCAAAAAGGTGGGGGAAGTTTTGCCGCCCATCGCCGAGCAAACGACCTTTGCCATCGAACGCGCGCTGGAATCGGGACAGGTCAACGCCTTTGAATATCAGATGTCGCAAGACGGGGAAGACAAAACATTCGAAGCCCGGATCGCATCGGTGGACGCGGATACCGTAATAGCGATGATCCGCGATGTATCCCTGATCAAGTGGGTAGCCACCGCGCGGGAAAAATTGATCAATGAATTGGAAGCCAAGAACGCGGAACTCGAGCGGTTCGTGTACACGGTGTCGCATGATTTGAAATCGCCGCTGGTTACTATCGTGGGCTTTTTGGGCTATATCGAAGAGGACCTCAAGCGCGGGGATATGGATGTTCTGCGTAAAGACGTGGAGCGCATCTATCTTGCAGTCTATAAAATGCAAGACCTGTTGAAGGACCTGCTGGAACTCTCGCGCATCGGGAGGGCGATGAATCCTCCACAGGTGCTTTCATTCGAAGAACTTGCCAGAGAAGCGCTCGAACTGACGGAAGGGAGGTTGCAAGAGCGCGGCATCCGCACATTGATCGGACCAAACCTGCCTATGATTCGAGGCGATAGCAAACGACTCCTCGAATTGTTGCAGAATCTGATTGACAATGCGGCAAAATATATGGGCGATCAAACCGATCCAAAGATCGAAATAGGGCACGAGGGATACGAAAAGGAGAAACCAATTCTGTTCGTTCGTGATAACGGAATTGGCATCGCGCCGGAATATTACAATAAAATTTTCGGCTTGTTCAACAAACTCGACCCGAACAGCGAAGGGACTGGGGTGGGGTTGGCGCTCGCCAAACGCATCGTCGAATTTCATGGCGGCAGGTTGTGGGTCAAAAGTGAATTGGGGAAAGGAGCGACGTTCTACTTTACGCTTCCATCTCACCTTGAGGCTGAAAACTGACCTATGACTCGCTCACCCTTCCAGCGACTGCAAAGATTGCTTATCGAACCTCCTGATTCCATACAGGATGTCACCCTCCGTCATAATTCACGACTGTTGAGTACATTCCTCCTGATCATGATCGCGGTATTCCTATGTGTTGATGGCGCTTATCTTGCCACAACCCCCGGATACATGCCTCCGTGGTATGGCTACCTCTTTCTTTTTGGAGCGTATGCCCTGAATCGCGCGGGTCGCTACCAGATTTCGGCATTGTTGACGATGGCGATGTTCCCGCTGGTGATTTTTGCCAATATAGTCACTGGGGTATCCGCCGCGCCGACAACTTCGATCTACTACCTGATCCCCGGTTTGATCCTTGCCGGTATTTTGCTTCCGTTTAGGCTTGCAATGTCCTTCGCGGTTATCGAGGTTGTTCTTGTCGCTTTGATGCCGGTCGCCGCCCGAAATTTCTTTCCGAGTTTTGCATCTATTATCGTACCGCTCTCGGCGCTGATCCTCAGCGCAGTGATGATCTCGGTCTCGATCTTTCATCGTGACCGCGCAGAGGCGGAGCGGCAGGAGAGGCTTCGCGAAAGCGAGGAACGATATCGCGCCATTGTTGAGAGCGCGGTGTTCGGGATTTATCAGAGCACGCCGGTGGGAAGGTTCTTGCGCGTCAATACAGCGTTAGCGCGGATTTATGGCTACAACTCGGCGCAAGAGATCATCGGGTCAATCAATGATATGTCTCGGCAGATCTATGTAGACTCTAGAGATCGTGAACGGTTCTTGAAAAGCCTCCAAACTGATGGTTTCGTGACCGGCTTTGTTGCCAGAAATTATCGCAAAGACGGCGCGGTCATTTGGATTTCATCCACCGCTCGCGCAGTCAAAGATTCTCGAGGAAACATTGAATATTTCGAAGGTACGGTGGAGGATATTACCGAGAAGCAAAATTTGGAGCAGGCGCGTCAGTTGAGCGAGGAGCGATATCGCTTGATCTCCTCGGTCATGTCTGATTATGTATTTTCCAACGTGCAGAACGAAAAAGGCGATATTGTGCTTAATTGGGTAGCGGGAGCGTTCGAACAGATATCGGGTTACACAGTGGATGAATTCAATGCGCGCAGCGGCTGGACTTCCACCGTTCACCCGGATGACCTTGAAAAAGACGCTCAAGACATGGAAAAAATACACAGGGGCGAGACGGTTATTTCTGAATTGCGAACCATTCATAAGGATGGCACGATCCGCTGGGTGAGAAATTACGCCCACCCTGTTTGGGATTCGCAACAGAAAAAATTGATCGGCATATACGGCGCGGTACAGAATATTACGGAACGAAAACGGATCGAGCAGGAACGCGAAAATCTGATCCGCGAATTGGAAGCGAAGAACGCCGAACTCGAGCAGTTTACTTACACGGTTTCGCACGATCTCAAAGCGCCGCTGATCACCATCCGAGGCTTTCTCGGATTCCTGTTGAACGATGCTCAGACCGGGAATACAAAACGATTGGAAGCCGATATCGAACGTATCGGCAGCGCTGCGGATAAGATGCATGCGTTGCTGAACGACCTCCTCGATCTCTCGCGTATTGGGCGCATGATGAACGAGCCGGTTGAAATTGATTTCAAAGAATTGGCGCTTGAAGCGCAGGAACTCCTTCAAGGTCGTTTTCAGGAGCGAGGGATTCAACTCGTTGTAAGAGATTCTCTGCCAAAAGTATACGGCGACCGGCAACGGCTGCTCCAAGTGTTGCAAAATTTAATGGACAATGCCGCGAAGTTCATGGGCGATCAACAAAACCCGAGGATTGAGGTAGGGCATACCGCTTCACCTCAACAAGGCTTTGCGGCATTGTATGTGAGCGATAATGGAATGGGTATCGCACCGGAGTATCACGAAAAGATCTTCGGTTTATTCAACCGTTTGATGCCTGCCATTGAAGGGACGGGCGTGGGGCTGGCGCTTGCCAAGAGAGTCGTTGAATTTCATGGCGGCAGAATTTGGGTGGAGAGTCGGGTGGGAGGAGGCTCGAAGTTTTACTTCACGCTCCCGCAGGCGAATCAAGCCAGCCCGTCGAATGAATCGTCCTTATCCTAATGGGGAAGCGGATCAAACAGATTCTGATTGTATGTATTTTCACAAACGGGAGTATAATTTTGATGCGCAGTCAGGCAGGCGTCAGACTCGAAGTCTTTGAAGATGCCGGCGCGCGGCGACGTATCTGTTTTGC
Source organism: Anaerolineales bacterium (assembly GCA_046328795.1). Classification (GTDB taxonomy): domain Bacteria; phylum Chloroflexota; class Anaerolineae; order Anaerolineales; family Villigracilaceae; genus Defluviilinea. The sequence goes on from JAXLVX010000046.1 coordinate 12,740, forward strand.
GCCGGGACAAGTTTTACGTTTTGGAGCGCGAGATGATCAAACTCAGTTATAGCACGTTTGGATTGACCAACCTCGATTTTTTGCGCGCCATTGAAGTGGTGGACAAGGCGGGCTACCCCGGCGTGGAACTTTCGTTTCACCGCGATCAGTTCAACCCGTTCGACATGACCGACGAATATCTCGACGCGGTCAAGCGGAAACTCGATTCGCTGGAGGTGACGGCGGCTTGCATGTCCACCGCTTCGCATTTTTTCACGCCTCAGCGTCCGCACGAACCGTCGTTGATGACTCCCGATCTGGCGGGGCGCAAACGCCGCATCGAGCTCGTTCGCAGGGGAGTGCATGTCGCTCGCAGGCTGGGCATCCCGCTCGTCTCGTTTGGAAGCGGCTTTATCCGCGATGAACATGTGAGCAATCCGTCTGTCAATCCGCGCGAGTTGCTGGTGGATAGTATCCATCAATGTCTCAGGTCTGTGCATGACGATGAAGATATTACGTTGCTGATCGAGCCAGAGCCGGGCATGTACATCGAGACGCTTGAGCAGGGGATGAATCTCGTGGACGAGATCGGTTCGCCGCGCTTCCAATTGCACCTCGACTTGAATCATAATTACTGCTCCGAGGTCAATTATCTCGAGGCGTTGGGCAAAGCCGCGCCGCGCGCAAAGTTTTTGCACGTGTCCGATTCGCAGGAGGGCTATAACCTGAAACTGGTGAAAATGCGCGACGACCTCAAAATGGATTTGAACTTCGCCAAGTATTTGATCTATTTTCCCGAGACAGCGGACTATCTGTTAGTTGACCCGAATCATCCGATCTATTTTTGCGATGAAGCGCCTGATGCAAAACAGAAGAAGCGCATCGAATCGATTCTGGGATCGGTGAACATTGCCGCGCCTCCCGCCTTTGTGGATTACAACAGTTTGTATAAGGGACAGTCTCCGTTTGAAAGCGAGATCTTCGTTTACCTTATTTCGGTTCCCGGCTTGACGTATGATGTGCTGGAACGCGCCCGTCCCATCATCATCTATCTGCGAAGCACGAAAGACGCGGAGGGCAAACTTCTGATGGATAAAATGGTCGCCAACACGCTGACGGGCATTGTCCACTTCCACGAAATCCCCGGCGAAGGGACGATGGATTTCGCCGCCACGTTCAAGACCCTCGAAGACAACGGCTTCTCCGGCTATGCTTCGGTGGAGTTGTATCATCATGTGGCATCGTGGGAAAAAGCGCTTGCCGATAGTTATGCACACCTGTCGCAGTTTGTGTAGTACGGCAAAATTTATTTTGCCCTCTGGAGTAACTTTATGATAGACCTCGAAAAACTCGGCTGGGAAGTCGCCACCGTCGGCGAACTTGACCACCGAACATTGAAAGCCCCGCACGTCAAACTGCGCTCTGCCAAGCCGGGCGCGGCTGGCGATGTGGTCTACTCGGTGGACTTGCGGATCAACCTGCCCAATTCCACTTTCCTCACGTCCACTGAAATGCACTCGTTCGAGCATTTCCTGTTGTGGGGATTCCAAAAATATATGCCGCACAATTTCATCTCCATCGGCTTGATGGGATGTCAGACCGGTTTCTATCTCGTTCTGCTCAATGAGGGACGCTCCGAAGCCGTGATGGAAATTTATGAAAAAATCTTGAACGATATTTTAGTTGCCAGCGAAGTCCCTTACGCCAACATCGAACAATGCGGCAACTACAAGAATCACAGCCTCGAGATGGCGCAGGCGCTTGCCCACCGCGTGCTGGGTGCGAAAGCGAACTGGAAAATAATCGTTTAGAGTTTATGGTCTGCGTAGGACGCGTTTTCCCCTGGCGCCGCCCGTCAGGGCAGGTGTAACGTGTCCATCGGTGTTTGAGAACGCCTGATACGCAATAGAAGAAAACAGAATGAGCACACGTAAAGTCACTTATCAACACACGATCGAATACGAGGTGATCAACACCTCGGGCTTGTTTCACCCCCAAAATTGGGCGTTGCTTTCTGTCGGCAAGATCGAGGACGCGCGCCGCTTCGTGGTAGTGGACGCCAACGTGGACAAACATCACGGCGACGCCATCCGCGCCTATTTTGATTTTCACAATGTGGATGCGCGGATTGTTACCTTTCCCGGCGGCGAGGAAAACAAGACACTGGATCAGTATCTTGCTCTTGCGCATGAACTCGACCTCTTTCCGATCCATCGCCGCGACGAGCCGATCATCGCCATTGGCGGCGGCGTGCTGACCGATCTGGTGGGATTCGTCGCGGCAAGTCATCGCCGCGGCGTGCCATACATCAAAGCGCCGACCACGTTGATGGGCTACGTGGACGCCTCCATCGGCATCAAGACCGGGTTCAACTTCAACGGCAACAAGAATCGCCTCGGCGCGTTCCATGCTCCGCAAACCGTCTTGCTCGATAAGACCCTGCTCCGAACCCTGCCGCGCCGACACATCCTCAACGGCGTGTGCGAGATCATCAAGCTAGCCATTGTCTGCGATGCCGAATTGTTTGACATGCTTGAATTGCATGGCGCGCGTTGCGTTGAGTCGCATTTTCAGAACGGAGAAAGCGACGCCATACTCGACCGCGCCATCTCCGGCATGATCGAGGAATTGGAGCCGAATCTTTTCGAGGCGGAGCTTGCCCGCAAAGTGGATTTTGGTCACACCTTCAGTTACGGACTCGAAACGCGGCACGAGGCGAATTTGCTTCACGGCGAGGCGGTGCTGCTTGACATCCTCCTCTCTGCACTGATCGCGCGCGGACGAGGCTTGTTGACGGATAATGAAACGGAACGCATCTTTCGCCTGACCAGCGAGTTGGGCTTCGCTCTCAATGTCTCTGCACTTGATCCCAGCCTGCTTTGGTCCTCGCTGACTGAACGCACCTACCATCGTAACGGATTGCAACGCGTTCCCATGCCGCGCGGCATCGGCGGCTGTGTTTTTATAAACGATATTCATGAGGCTGAGATCGAATCGGCTGTGAAAATTCTGGAAGATTGGATGACCAAAGAATATGAAATCCTTTGAAAATGTTCATCAACGAGAGATTGACCGGTTCGACAACTTCTCAAATATCTGGTGGGACTTGAAAGGCGAGATGGGCACTCTGCATGTCATCAATCCACTGCGAACAAAGTTCATCATGGAGCAACTTCCGCCGAACCCGAAAATTCTCGACGTGGGATGTGGCGGTGGGATACTCTCTGAGGCGTTGACGAAAGCCGGCGCGCGCGTAACAGGCTTAGACTTGTCCGAGGCGTCCATCGAGGTGGCGAAACGGCACGCGCAGAGTCAGAATCTCCAAATTGATTATCGCTACGAAAGCGTCCAAGATGTGGCGGATAAAGAAGCGGGCGCGTTCGACGCCGTCGCTTGTATGGAAATGCTCGAACACGTGCCGGAGCCGGGCAAGGTTGTTGCGGCGTGCTCGAAGGCGCTCAAACCCGGCGGGCAGGCTTTTTTCTCCACGATCAATCGCACGCCCAAGGCGTTTCTGTTTGCCATCGTGATGGGCGAATACGTTTTGCGTTTATTGGCGCGCGGCACGCACACGTATTCGATGTTGATCCGCCCGAGCGAACTCAAACAGTGGAACCGCGAAGCGGGACTCGATTTTGTTCGCCTCGCCAGCCTGATGTACAATCCCATCACGCGCGGTTGGAAGGTTGCGCCGAATAAAGAAGACGTGAATTACATGGCGCATTTTATAAAAAGCAAAAGCGCAAAGTGAACTTTGCGGCACGTATTGGAGACACTACAATGAAACGATTTTTCGCGCTTTCGAGAACCACGCACGGAGTGTTAGACCTTGCCATGCCGGGCTTTGTCGCTTTATTGTGGCTTGGCGAATTTCCTCCGGTGTTGACAATTATCCTTTCCCTCTTCACTGCCTTCGCGGCGTACACTGCTATTTACGCGCTCAACGACCTCATCGGCATTGCCGTTGACAAAGAAAAATTTGCGGGCGGCATCAATGCCGGGTATTCAGTGGAGGCTTCCGATTTGCGATACCCGCTTGCGCAAAACGCCCTCAGCATCCGCAATGGCGCGCTTTGGTTCGCGGGTTGGTTCATCGCCGCGATGATCGGGGCATACATCCTCAACCCTTTCATCGTCGTCATCCTCGCCCTCGCCGCGATCCTCGAAGTGATCTACGTGCTGTTGCTCAAGGTCACATACCTGCGCACCTTCGTCAGCGGACTCGTCAAATCGAGCGGACCCGTCGCCGCCATCTTTGTGGTTGACCCCAACCCAGACCTCTCGAAAGTGTTGCTGGTTCTCATTTGGATCTTCGTGTGGGAGATCGGCGGGCAAAACATCCCCGCAGATTGGAACGACACGGCGGAAGACAAGCGCGTCCACGCCAAGACGATCCCGCTTCACTTTGGGACTCAAGCCGCCGGCATCATCGTGCTGTTCGCCCTCGCTCTCACTGTGACGTTCAGCCTGCTCCTGCCTCGCGTCTCGCCCCTGACCCTCGGCTTTCCGTATCTGCTCGCTTCTGCTTTTGCCGGTTTGGCTTTGCTCCTCAAACCCGGCTTCGATCTCTACAGTCAGCAGAGCGAAGGGCGAAGGGCAGCAATGCTTTTTGATCGCGCCAGTTTTTATCCCATGGCTCAACTAGCGATCATTGTGGCATTTGTGATTTTCTTGTAAGCGCTACTCTCAATTTGATTTGATATTCGACCTCTTGCAAAAGGCGAAACGCCCGATTTCAGAGCGGACGTTAGAGAACGTCCGCTACACAAAACAAATTTATTTTGTGTAGCCGTGCGCTTTGCGATGGACTACTTCACGCCCTTCAAGAAAGCCAGATCGCCGAAAAACGTCAAGAAGTGACCGACGATTTCGGTCTTCAACCCGGGGGCGCCGAAGATCTCGGGCAGTTTTCCGTCAATGTTATCGTTGGCTTCCTCGAACCCGTGCAGGAACGGACCGATCAACTTTCCATACCAAGTAAAGGGCTTGCCAAAGTCAATGATGTGCAACTCGCCGCCCGGCTTCAACACGCGGAAGACCTCGCTGGCGGTGGCAATCTTCTCCGGCGTTTTCAAGTGATGGATCATAATGCTGGACATCACACGATCGAACGATGCGTCGGGGTAGGGGAGTTTGTTCGTAAAGCCGACGTCGAACTTCACATGCGCCTTGCGTTGCGCCGATTTATACCGCGCAACTTTGAGCATGTCGGGGTCGGCGTCGAGTCCCGTCACTTCCGCGCTGGGTTGGGCTTGCTTTGCCATGATCGCCAAAGTCCCTGTGCCGCAGCCCAGGTCTAAGACTGTTTGACCCGGCTGAATGTTCGCCTGTCGGATCAACAAAGACTTGTAGCGCACGTCGCGCACGATATATTTTTGGATGAAATCGAAAAACGGCGTGAGAAAGCGATAACTCAACGCGGGGATGTATTCTTCGTTTGTGTTAGACATCAATGACTCCAGATATTTTTTCTTGACGGGGTCGAATTGTAACCGATGGCGCATGTTGCGAGTATAATTTTTGAAACTGACAAGGCTAGGAAAACCAGCCACAGAGATTCAGGGTTTTTCCGAACTACCCGATGTACTTGCGGGGTCAAAGGTCTCTGTGAACTCTGTGGCTATGGAAAAAGGAATAATCTATGAACATCAACTTCGCCATGTGGCGCAAAGCGTCGTGGCAACTCATCAAAATGGACGACAAAAAAGAATGGGACGCCCTGGACGTGGTCTCGAAATGGCTGATCGCCACGCGCTCGGCGGTGACGCTGGTCACTGTCTACTCGTGCGTGATCGCGGGCATCCTCGCCGCGCGCGACGGATATTTCACATGGATTCCGTTCCTCATCGTGACCTTCGGCTTGTTCATCGCGCACGGAACGAACAACCTGCTCAACGATTACACCGACTTCTCGCGCGGCGTGGATAACGACAACTACTTCCGCACGCAGTATGGAGTCCACCCGCTTGTGCAGGGATTCTTCACCAAGGCGCAACAGATCCGCTGGTTTCTTGGTAAGCGGATTCCTCGCCACGCTTGCTGGTGTGTATGTTTTCCTTAGCACAGGCTTCAACACAACCGTGATCGGATTGTTCGTCTTCGGCGCGATCGCCTTGCTTGCGTACACGTATCCGTTCAAATATTGGGGCTTGGGCGAGTTCACGATCTTCCTCATCTGGGGTCCGATCATCATCGGCGGCGTGTATTACGTGTTGGCGTTGTTCAGCGGTAACGAGATCGTTATGTCCAATGTGTGGAGCGCGGTACTTGCAGGCGTGCCATACGGACTCGGCGTCGCCAGCATCAACATTGCCAAGCACATTGACAAGCACGACGACGATAAAGCCAAAGGTGTCGGCACGTTCCCCGTCCGCGTGGGCGAGGCGTTTGCGCGTCGCACCGACCAGGTTGTGATCGTCCTCATCTATGCTGTCATTGCGTATCTTGTGTTCGTCTCGCGCTATTTCACCCCTGCCATGCTTATTGTTTTCCTCGCGTCAAAAGACGCGCTCAACGCGATCAAAGTGTTGAATCATCCCAAGCCCGCGCAAGCCCCCGAGCAAGCCCGCGCATTCTGGCCCGTTTGGTTTTCGGGCTTTGCCTTCCAGCACAATCGTCAATTCGGCGGCTACATTTTGTTCGGCTTGATCGTTGACGCGCTCTTGCGAACGTACTTGCCAACATTCTGGGCGATTCGTTGATCTCAATCAATCCCTCATAAAATAGATTCGTAGTAGCGACTTCAATCGCTTTTTGACCGAACGACTGAAGTCGTTACTATGTGTATATGCCTATTGAAACTCCAAGTCTCTAATCTCTAAAAATGCGGGTTCGGGGTTTGCCAAAACTCCGAACCCGATTTTCCCATCGGGGGTGAACGATGCGTATTGATTATCAATCCAGATGACCAACCCCAGCGGCGGATTCGGACTCACAGCCGACTCGAACACTTCGACGTTATCCACTTCGAGCGACACTCGCTTCTCTTCCCACGTCAGGCTGTATCTGTGCCATTCAGCCACATCCACGCTGACGGCGACTCCGTCCTCGCCGATGATTCCTCCTAACATTCGACGTGTCGTTTTACGCGAGAAGGGGAGAGCAAGCCCAGCGGGAATCAATAATGGATGAAATTTCGGCGCGCGAAATGTTTGCGCTAAAAAACCATTCGCTGGTTTATCATCTTTGAACGATAAATAATTTTCCTTCGACGCTCCGAAGAACCAGACCGCATTCGGCAACGCGGGCAACCGAAATGGATTCCCTCCGAAGCCAAGTGACATCCCGAACGGATCGTTCCACAAGCCGAAGCCCCACGTGCCGGGGATGGAGTCGCTTGAGGTGCGGGCGAGCAGGCTGACCCGTAGTCCGAAGCGATGAGGAAATCGGCGGCGCGGGAGTCTGGCGTAGTCATCCAGTTGCGCGTTGCGATAGCGATCCGCGTTTCCCGCAGGGATGGAGAGTCGCCAGCCGCGCTCAATCTCCTCCACGCGCGCGCCGGGCGTTTTGTATGAAGTTAATTTCGCTTGAGCCATTTGCGCCCCAACGTGAACAGACCGATGGCGACCCACACCGCGTTGAGACCTGTGGTGGCGTATGCGCCGAGCGCGAACGTGTAAATGACGAGGAATGCGCCCGCCACGATGTTCATGCCTTGATAGAGGAGCGAATCGCCGTCCGCTTTTTTGAGCGAGACCAGCGCGTACGCCAAGAGGAAGAGGACGGAACCCGTCCAGCCGAGGATGTTGATGAAAGATGTGGACATATAAAAAGATTCGTTTCTTAATTTGGTTTCCAATCAATATCGTTAATTCGCCATGTTTCTCCAAGAGTTAGTGTAATGTAGCTGTTTTCAAAGATGTCAATTATGCTAATTTGAGACTGCTCTTTCTTAAAGTTGTTGAAATCATCTTTTTGCTCAACAAAGGCAAGACGCTTTCCGTCAGGCGACCAAGTTACATTCGTTGCGCACCCTGGTAAATCGGTTAATTGTGTTAATTCAGTTCCGTCAATTCGTACCATGTAAATCTCCCCACATTGTTGAGAGTTCTTTGTAGATATAAATGCGATCCATTGTCCGTCTGGCGACCAATCAATTCTACTTGTTGCTACATTGAATTCGAGCACACGTTTTGCATTTTTGCCGTCAGCGTCTATTATCCACAATTCGCTAGGCTGATCAATATTCTGGGCATGAAGAAAGGCGATATGTTTGCCATCTGGCGACCAGACAGGATGCCTTTCGTACCCCGTTATGCTGCTTAGAAGATAGGTTGCGTTTCTGTCAAAATCAAATATTGCGAGATCGGATGGCTGCAGTTGATTTTCGTACACATAGACCAAGAATTTTCCATCGGGCGACCAATTTACATCGCTCTTTCCCTGAGAACTTTGTGTTAGACGCTTATATTCACTTCCGTCGGGTTTGATGATGAATAGATTTATGGATTGGATGATAACTCCGCCATTTTGAGCCGGTGGAATCTCTCCATTGAACGCAATCCATTGACCATCTTGAGACCATGAGACCGAATCGCTCCCTGTTCCCGTTATGTTCTGAATACTTCCATCTCGTAGATTCAATAAAGAGATGCCGCCATGGATTTGGCTGATACTTGTAAAAACAATTGTCCCGCTTATTGAAACGGGAGTTGAAGAAGGAGTTGGAACTGGTTGAAGAGTTGACGTGCTGGTGAGTGTTGGTTGAATGTTTGTTTCTGTTGCCAACTTTGAATCGGGGACCGACGTTGCGTTCGTCGTTTGTTGCAGACATGCAACAAGTAATAATGTAATCAAAAGCGGTTTGGCGAATCTCAAGTACATGTTTTCTGTAAAAAATCTGATTTTGTTTCTACGGATGCTTGTTACGTCCACTCCCCAACCTTCTCCATCACCTTATACGGATCGAATGTCGCGGATGGCCGTCGCCGATGTAGTTGACGGAGATGATGAGGTAACATATGCCAGGGAAGATCGCGAGCCACGGATATTTGGTGAAGTGATCTTGCGCGGTATAGATGAGATTGCCCCAGGAGGGAGTCGGTTGTTGGATGCCGAAGTTGAGGAAGCTCAAGCCTGCCTCTTGAATGATTGCGTAGCCGAGTTGCAGGGTCGCTTCGACGATGACGACGCCGATCCCGTTGGGGAGGATGTGACCCAGCATGATGCGTCCATCGGAGGAGCCGAGGGCGCGCGCGGCGGAGACGTAATCCATTTCGCGCAGGGTGAGGAAGGCGGCGCGGACGAGGCGGGCGAACGTCATCCACGAGAGGATGCCGATGACGAGGCTGATGGTCAGCACGCTGTTGCGCTGAAAGATAAGGTCTACTTCGCGCAGGATCGCGGCGAGCAGATCAAGACGGCGAAGGATGGGCGATAAAAACGCATCGGTGATGCGCATGAGGATCGTGTCAATTTTGCCGCCGTAGTAGCCAGCCAACGCGCCGACGGGGACTCCGATGAGCAGCGAAATGGCAACCGCGATCCCGCCGACGGCTAATGAGATTGTCCGCCGTAGAGGATGCGAGCGGAGCAGGTCGCGCCTGAGCGCGTCAGTGCCGAGGAGGTAGGTTGATGCGGTGGGAGAAACTTTTCGGGAGAGGTTCGATTTTTCAGCATCATGGCGAGAGAAAGGCTAGCGCGCAAAAAAGGATCATCAGCCCGATGATCATTGCCCACGATCGCGCCGCGATGACGAGTGAAGCGTTTCCAAATAATGGAGGAAAGGGTTGATGATTGATTCATTTCAAGTTATTTACGGGTGTTTGCGCTTCGTCTGCGCTCCTTGCATTATTTGATCGTCCTTCGACTTCGTTCGTCACAACTTTCGTTCCTCACTCCGCTCAGGATGGAATTTTTACTCATACTCACCCTGGTCGAGGTAGGCGCAAAATATCCGCGATGAGTGCGTTGCAGATAGATGACAAACGCCGCGCCGATGATGATGTGACGGCGAGCAAGAGCGGATAATCGCGCTCGACCGCAGACTGGTAATACAGGCGTCCCATGCCGGGCCACGCGAAAATGGATTCGATCAACACCGCGCCGGTGAAGATATACGGCAGGTCGAGCGCGAGCAAGGTGACGATGGGGATCAGCGCGTTGCTGAGCGCGTGTTTGAAAATGACGACGCGTTCGGTCAGTCCGCGGGCGCGGGCGGTTTTGAGATAGTTCAACGGGAGGATTTCGAGAAGACTCGAACGGAGAAAACGCGAGTACCAGGCGACCCAGCCCAACGTCCCGGTAAGAACCGGGAGAACCAGATGGGCGAGTCGGTCGGAGAGTGAGAATCCGCTGCCTAGGGAGGAAATCCCGCCCGATGGCAAAAGCGGTTCTCCCGTCCACGGATTTTTTAACCACGCGTAGAAAATGAGGATGAGCAGAAGCCCCAGCCAAAATTCAGGGATGGCTTGACCCGCGAATGAAAATGTTGTGGCGAAAAAGTCGAAGAGGGAATATTGTTTGATGGCGGAGTAGATGCCGAGCGGGATGGCGATGATGAGCGCAACCAACATGGTGATGGACATGAGGTAGACGGTGTTGGGGAGGCGCGATGCAATTTCATCCAGCACGGGTTTGCGCGTGCGGTATGAAAAGCCAAAATCGCCGCGCAGGATTCCTTTGCGCAAGCCCGCTTCATCTTTGACGCCGTCGCCGTCGGAATCAATTTGAGTCCAGTCGTTGCCGACGAGCCAATAAACGTATTGGAGGGGGAGCGGCTGGTCGAGCCCGAACTGGCGTTTGAGTTGTTCGATTCTTTCGGGGCGCGGACGCCTGCCCGCATACGCGGTGATGGGTCCGCCGGGGGCAACGTTGACCAGCGCGAAGAGCATCACGCTGAGGATGAATAGCAAACCCACAGTTTGAATGAGGCGGCGGAGGATGTAGGTGGTCATTTGACTTTTCGCGCTGAGCGGAGCGAGTGCAAGCCGAGCGCAGTCGAAGCGCAGATTACCCTTGACGCCTGCGCTTCGACTACGGACTCCGCTATCGCTCAGTCCTCCGCTCAGCGCGATAGATTATTTCAGCGTCCAATCGGCGATGTTCCATGTGACGAGATCGTTCACCGTGGATTGCACGCCCACGAGCCGCGCGGAATAGGCTTCGAGATTCGGTGTGGTGAAGAGATGGACGAGCGGCACATCTTCGTTGATGTGGTCGGCGATGGCGCAGAAAGTTTTCTTGCGCGAGGCTTCATCGAGCGTGTATGCTTCGTCAATCAGCGCATCCACTTCGGGGCTGTCGTAGCGCATCACGTTGTAGCCATCGCCCGGCACAGTTGCCTCTTGCGAATACAATTCCCAGATGTAATCGGTGGGGTCAACGCCCGCGTAACCGTCGTCCCAAATGTCAATATCAAAGTTGCCGCTCTGTTCGATGCCGCCGTTCTCGGCTTGATCCCACAGGATACTGCCCTCCACAACGGTGATGTTCATCTTGATCCCAATATCGCCGAGTTCCTCCGCGATCAATTGCTGGGTCAATTCAAGCGGTTCGCCGAACTCGGCATAGGTGATGAACTCCATTTCCATTTTGTAGCCTTCGGGCGCGCCGGTGGCGCAACCATGACATTCGCGGACGCCGTCGCCGTCTGAGTCAGTCCAGCCTGCTTTTTCAAGCATCGCCTTTGCGGCTTCGGGATCGAACGCGGGACGCGGCACATCGCATTGATACGGCGGTCGGAAGAATTCTGTCCATGTGGGGGTTGCCAGCCCGTGAAAAATTTCGCTGACGATGGTGTCAACATCCACGGCGGAGCGAATCGCTTTTCGCACGTTGACGTCCGAAAGAATTGGATGAGGAGTCGCAACCGGGTCCACCGTCCCTTTTGCGGCGAGATTGAAATATAAGCGCATCACCCAACGGTCGGTCGGACTCAAACTCACCTTCGCCTTTTCTGAACCTTCAAGGTCTTTCGCGGTGTTGACGTTGATCCACATGTCAATGTCCGCGTCGCCGTTCAACATCATCGTTTTGCGAACGGCATCGTCAGGGACGATCTGCACGATCACCTGATCGAGTTCGGGCTTAGGCGCATCATAATAATTTTCGTTTTTGTGGAAGGTCATGTGGTCGCCCTCGATCCAATCGTTCAGAACAAAGGGCCCGTCACTCAACGGCTCGCGTCCGCAATCCCAGGCGAGGAATCCCTGCTCGAGGTTGCAGTAATGCGCGGGCCAAATGGCGAGCTGCTCGCCGCCGAATTGTGTAAGATAGCCCGGGTAAATCGAATTGTAGTTGACGATGAATGAATGTTTATCCAACTGCTCGACAGAATCAACGTAATCAATGCCGGGGATCCACGTGCCGTTGGTCGGGTCGGTGATCGCCGCCCACGTGAATAACACATCGTCGGCAGTGACGGGCGTGCCATCGCTCCATTCGATGTCGTCGCGCATCTTCCACGTCACCGACATTGTCCCCGCATCTTCATCCACTGCCACGCCGCCGTTTTCAACGGTGGGCAATTCTGCGGCAAGTTCGGGGAAGACATTTCCGTTCGGGTCAATATCCGCCATGCCGAGCAGAACGAGTTCCATCACGAGCGCGTCGTAGCCGGTATCCGCGACCAACGGGTTGAACGATGGCGGGTCTTCGGCGATAACGATGGTAATACTTTTTTCAGAACCTGTTGGAGATGCGGGTCCTTCGGTTGCTGATGGTGGTGATGACGATGGTCCGCACGAAACGATCGTCAACGAGAATATGACCACGAGGGTCAGAAAGAGCAACGTACGCTTTTTGGTGAACATTGGTCCTCCTGCAAATTTTTAAATTTTTCTACCGCCGCGTATTATTGCACGGAATGCCCGTGATGTTAAGGTTTTTGCAGGACGAATTTGCGGGTAAAATCTCTCCCATGAGAACCGTATTCTGGGAAGATAACAAAGTAAAAATGATAGACCAGCGGATTTTGCCCGCGCGTTTCGAGGTCGTTGCATACAGCGATCATAAATCTGTCGCGCGCGCGATCACCGACATGGTCGTGCGCGGCGCGCCTGCCATCGGGGCGACTGCCGCGTTTGGTCTCGCGCTTGCGGGATTCGAATCCGCTTCCACCTCGACGGGCGATCTGCTCGCCGATCTTCGAGCCGCCGCGTCCACGTTGAAGGCTTCGCGTCCCACCGCAGTGAATCTCGCATGGGCTGTTGATCGCGTGATGAACAAAGTCTCCAGTCTCCAGTCTCCAAGCGCTGATGCGACTCGTCAATTCGTCCTCGACGAAGCGCAACGAATTGCCGACGAAGACGTGGAGATCAACAAACGCATGGCGGAACACGGCGCGACGTTGATCAACGACGGCGACACGATCATCCATCACTGCAACACGGGCGCGCTCGCCGCAGTGGATTGGGGCACCGCGCTCGGCGTCATCCGCACCGCGCACGAGCAGGGGAAAAAGATTCACGTGTTTGTGGATGAAACCCGTCCGCGTTTGCAGGGGGCGCGTCTCACCGCGTGGGAGTTGGAGCAATATGGAATCCCGTTTGAGATCATCAGCGACAACACGGCGGGATATTTCCTCAAAGCAGGCAAAGCGCAGAAATGTTTTGTCGGCTCCGACCGCACCGCCGCGAATGGCGACGTGGCGAACAAGATCGGAACGT
>JAXLVX010000047.1:0-25633 GCA_046328795.1 Anaerolineales bacterium
GCGGATCCAACTCCCCGGGCGCGGCGGGCGAAGCCGTATCCGCTTCTTGAGGCGGCGCGGCAATTTCGGTCGGAACGGAAGTCGTGGTTGGGAGGTCGAGAGGCGTGGGAGCCGGGGCAGAAAAAATTGGGTCCGATGCGCCGGCTTCCTGAGGCTGAAACGGCGTCGGTGAGGGAATCCCCTCCGCAGATACGTCGTTCGCAACAGTGTTACATCCGCTCAAGAACAACGCAAAGATCAAAAACAATTGGCAGGCAAAACGCATGGGCATGATTGTACAACAAAGAGACACCCGTGCAAACCTGATAAAATTGCCATTGCATGTTCATCCTCATCACCGTTGGAATCCTCTTACTCACATCCATCATCGCGCTCGTATTGCGGATCATTTTGCCCGCGTTTCGTTCCACATGGCTGATCGTCACCATCGGAAACGTTTTAGCATTCGCAAGCGTGTTCGTATGGCTCGCAAACCCGTCGGCGCAATTGCAATTTTCCATCTGGCAACCGGCATCCCTCTTCAGAGAATCGCCCGCGTTCATCGCCGACGACGCGGCGTGGGCATTCGCATTGAGCCTCGTCGCGCTCGCGCTTGCCACGATCATCACCTCCGTCGCGCGCAGTAATTTTCCCAACCCGCTCGCGTGGGCAGGCATTCTCACCCTTTCGGCGTTAGGCATACTTGCCGTCACCGCCGATAACCCGCTCACGCTCGTGTTGATCTGGGCGGCAATTGACGTTGTGGAACTCGTGACGCAACTAACATTCGTTGAAGACTCGAAAGCATCGGAGCGCGTCGTCATTTCATTTGCTTCGCGCGTGGCGGGCATCCTTGTATTATTGTGGGCGAACATGATCAGCGCGGCTGACAACGTCAACTTCGATTTTCATTCTGCATCGCCCCAAGCGGGAATGTATTTGCTCCTCGCGGCTGGGTTGCGTATGGGCGTCCTTCCGCTTCACCTCCCCTACGCCGGAGAGTCTGCGTTGCGTCGAGGTTTCGGCACGGCATTGCGCATGGTCTCTGCCGCATCGAGTTTAATTTTGCTTGCGCGAATCCCTGCGGGGATCATCTCGCCCGCGTTTCAACCCTACCTGCTTGCATTTGCCGCGCTTGCCGCCGTATACGGAGGTTGGATGTGGTTGCGCGCCCCCGACGAGTTAACCGGCAGACCATTCTGGTTGATCGGCGTCGGCTCGCTCGCGGTTGCGGCAACGCTGCATCAAAATCCGCTTGGCGCGGCGGCATGGGGTTGCGCGCTCATCCTGTGCGGCGGCGTTTTATTTTTATCCTCCGAACCGAATCCCCTGCTCGTGCGCGGATTATGGATCGCCGCGTTCGGCATGTCCGCGCTTCCATTTTCATTAACCGCAAGCGGCTGGAACGGCGACTCGAATTTTTTTATCGTATGGATTCCCCTCCTCGCCGCGCACGCCATGTTGCTCGCGGGCTTCATTCGTCACATTTTGCGCCCTCCCGCATTGCGCATCCATTATGATGAACAACCCGTTTGGGCAAAGGGCGTCTACCCCATTGGAATCTTTCTTTTACTCGCGACGATTCTCCTGCTCGGACTCTTCGGCTGGGACGCATCCTTCCAGTTCGGCAATTTCATCGCTGGCATCATCGTCTCACTCCTGACGTTCGGCTTGATCTGGCTCACTCCGCGTCTTCGCATCCTCAACCCGGTCCGCGCGCATTGGGTGGGTCCAAGCAACCCGGCATGGCTCGACTGGACTTACAACGCGCTGTGGAATCTTTATCAACAGACCGGGCGATTGAGCAACATATTCGCAAAAATACTCGAAGGCGAAAGCGGCATCATGTGGACGCTTCTCTTCCTCGCGCTTTTCATCTCATTCTTCACGCGAGGCAACCCGTAGATCATGACAATCCTCGGATGGATCGCGGTCGCAGCCGCCCTCGTCACCTCGGTGGGAATGCTCATCGCGCGGAATTGGCGCGTGAGCGTTTCACTGCTTGCGATTCAATATCTCGCCATGTTCATCTTGTTGCTCGCGCATTTACCGCTCGGCATGGCTTCGGTGAAAGTGGTGGCAGGCTGGATGTCCTGCGCCATCATCGGCATGACTCGCTCCGACCTGCCGGACGACTCAGACGATGAAGGCATCTGGCCCCGCGGACGACTCTTCCGCTTGTTCGCGGCGGCAATGGTGGGAATCATCGTCGCGGGCGCAACGCCTAGTGTGGAAAACATGATGGCAGACGCGGGATTGGCAGTGACAAGCGGCGCGTTGGTATTGATCGGCATGGGCTTGCTCCATCTGGGAATCACATCGCAGACCTTGCGCGTCACGCAGGGGTTGATGACCGTCATCGCCGGCTTTGAAGTTCTGTATGCCACCGTGGAAGGGTCTGTCTTAGTTGCCGCCCTGCTCGCGGTCATCACGCTTGGGCTTGCCCTCGTCGGCGCATATCTGATGCTCGCATCCAACGCCAATACCGCGGAGAATCCATGACCATCAACGCGCCAGCCGTTTGGATTCTTTTTCCGATTCTATTCGGCGGATTGTTACTACTCACCCGCAACTCAAAGATCTTAAGTTACCTCGGCGGGACAGTTGCTCTGCTCCTCGCGGTTGCGGCGCAATTCACCCCCATTGACACAGCGCTCCTCATTGGAAATTTTTCGCTCAAGATCAACCCAACCTTGAACATCCTTGGGCGCGCATTGACGATCCAACCCGCGGAAGGCTCGCTCCTCGCGCTGATCTACGGCGGCGCAACGCTTTGGTTCTTCGGCTCGCTCGCCGCTGAAAATACGGCGCGTATCGTGCCGATGGGATTCATGATTGTCGGCTTGCTCGTCGCCTCCATCGCGGTGCAACCGTTTTTATACGCCGCGCTGTTCATTCAAATGGCGATCCTCATTTCCATCCCGATGCTCGCCAGCATCTATCAAACGCCGGGCAAAGGCATCCTCCGCTTCCTCATTTATCAAACGCTCGCCATGCCGTTCATTTTGTTGGCAGGCTGGCTCCTCGCCGGCGTCGAAGCCAGCCCCGGCGACCTCGCCCTTGCCGCGCAATCCGCTTCCATGCTCGGGCTTGGATTCGCCTTCCTGCTTGCGATCTTCCCGCTCTACAACTGGATTCCCATGCTCATGGAAGATTCGCATCCGTTCACCGTCGGCTTCCTCTTGTGGATTCTGCCAACCATCACGATCATCTTTCTGACGGGCTTTCTGGATCGCTACTCGTGGATTCGCTCCTCGCCTCAACTGATCCTCGCGCTTCGCTCCGCCGGGTTGTTGATGATCGTCACCGGCGGACTCTGGGCGGCTTTTCAACGCCACCTCGGGCGGATCATGGCATTCGGCTCCATCACCGAGACGGGATTCTCGCTCCTCGCCCTCAGCCTTGATTCGCACGTCGGCATCCCCATCCTGTTCCTGTTGATTCCCGCGCGGGCATTGACGCTCGCTCTTTGGTCTCTGGGACTTTCCGTTATCCGCGACCACACAGAGACGATGCGATTCAGCGCGGCGCGAGGCGCGTTACGCATCACTCCATTTGCCGGCGCGGCGATTATTCTCGCCTCGCTATCCACAAGCGCGTTTCCTCTCCTTGCGGGTTTCCCTCCTCGGCTCGCTTTATGGGAAAATCTGTCCGGCGCCTCCGCCTCCGCCGCCATCTGGGTGGGGATCGGAATCGCCGGTCTGCTCACTGGCGCGATCCGCTCGCTGGCGGCGATCAGCATGGCGGAGGAGTTCACCGGCTGGCAATCGCGAGAAAGCCTCGTTCAGCGAATCATGCTGGGGCTGGGAATGACCGGGCTCTTCATCCTAGGGTTGTTCCCACAGAGCGCGCAGTTCTTTCTCTCCGAACTCCCGCTGATGTTCGAACATTTGGGGCGATAAAAACGGCTACGGTATAATCACTCGTTGGAGGAAGACATGGAATTCGAACAGATCGTCAAACGCCTTGAATGGCTGGACGAAGAACACCGCAAGACCCGCGCATCCATCAGCGGATATGATGAACGCATGGCGGCGTTGGAAAGAAATATCGAAGCCGTTTCCAAGCAGATCAAGCCGCTCACCAAACAGATCGCGGATGTTCTCTCCACGACCGCGCGGCTCGACCAGTTCGACGCGATCTTCGCCAAACAGCGGGACGACTTAAACAAAGCGTTGGACACCATCGAGAAGCGGCACGAAAAACGCGAAAAAGAATTGATCAAACGTCATCAACAAGACTTGGACGCGATCACCAAATCCATAGACAGTCTCAAAAAAGCCACCGACCTCAGCGACATCAAGCGTCAACTCAAAACGTTCCCGAACGAAGACGCCCGCCTGCAACAAGCCATCAAAGAACTGCGCCCGCCCATTGATGAAGCGAAGCGCATAGCGCAAGATGTTTCCTTGGCGCAAAAGGCTTTTGATGAGGCGCGCAAGCAAGAGACCAAACGCATCGCCGACCTGCAAGGCGAAATTGCCGCCACGCGCAAACGCATTGACGAGGCGCGATCCAAAGCCGACATCACAGCCGACAATTTGAAAACATTTGACAGCCGCATCAACGAATTGCTGACCTCTGAAAATGAACGTAAAAGCGCGCAACGAACGTTCATCGAAAGCCAGTCCGTCGCGCAGATTGACCGCGAACGCAGTTACAAAGAATGGAAAGAAAAGTTCGACACGGTCAAACAGCAAGCGGAAACTTTAGACCAGCAGATCGTGCAACTCGAAGAGACGCTGCGCTCCGCGAAAAAAGCGCAAGAGACCTACAACGAGCTCAACACCAAACTCGAACGCCGCATCAACGAAGTGACCGAGATGCAGAGACTCGCCGAAGACCGTTTGCGGCAGGAATGGGTCACGTTCAAAGCCGACGACCAAAAACGCTGGACGGGCTACACCCTCGCGCAAGACGAAGGCTCGAAAGACGTTCAACGGAATCTTGTGAAACTCGAAGAGCGCATCAGCCCTTTGGACGAATCAATACAGACCTTGCAAGATCAACTGCATCAAACCACCGACGCCACCGAACAGCAGTTGCAGGAACTCATGAACGTTGCGCACGAATGGCTTTCCGCGTACGAACGCATCATGGGTCACGGCAAAACGACGAAGAAAAGCAAAAAATAGAAAGTTCATCGAACCAACCACATCTTTCCTCTTTCTTCTTTCATAACAAAGAAAGAGGAAGGCTAGCCCCGAGTGTATCGAGGGAAAGAAAGATTTTATCTAAATGCGAGTCATCGGAACCGCCGGTCACGTTGACCACGGAAAATCCACGCTGATCGCCGCGCTCACCGGCACGCATCCCGACCGCCTCAAAGAAGAACAGGCGCGCGAGATGACCATCGAACTCGGCTTCGGCTGGCTCACCATCCCCAACGGCGAAGAGATCGGCATCGTGGACGTGCCCGGTCACCGCGACTTCATCGAAAATATGCTGGCGGGCGTAGGCGGCATAGACGCGGCTTTGCTCGTCATCGCGGCAGATGAAGGCGTGATGCCGCAGACCAAAGAACACCTCGCCATCCTTGATCTCTTGGAAATCCCAGCGGGCTTGATCGTGTTGACCAAGACCGACCTCATCACCGACGGCGATTGGCTCGACCTCATCGAAGTAGACATTCGCGCCGTCGTCAACGATTCGATCATGAAAGACGCGCCGATCATCCGCGTCTCTGCCAAAACAAAAACCAATCTCAACTCGCTGCTCTCCAACCTCCAATCTCTCCTCGAAACAAAACCCGCCCGCCCCGATCTCGCCCGCCCGCGCCTCCCCATTGACCGCGTCTTCACCATGAGCGGCTTCGGCACGGTCGTCACCGGCACGCTGAGCGACGGAAAACTTTCCGTCGGCGATGAAGTGGAAATTCTGCCAAGCGGACTCAAAGGGCGCATCCGCGGATTGCAAAGCCACAAGAAGAAAGAAGACTCAGCTCAGCCGGGCTCGCGCACTGCGGTTAATATCTCTGGAGTAGAACCCGCTTCGATCCGACGGGGGGACTGGCTCGCCCACCTCAACCAATACTCGCCCACCCGCCGCCTCGACGCGCGCTTTCGCTTGCTCAGCGATGTTACGTCCACGCTCAAACACAACGATGAGGTGAAATTTTTCATCGGCGCAAGCGAGACCATTGCAACGATCAGACTCTTGGGCGCGGAAGAATTGAAGCCTGGCGAAGAAGGCTGGATTCAACTTGAACTGCGCGAGCCGGTCGTTGCCGTGCGCAAGGATCGCTACATTGTGCGCCGCCCCTCCCCCAGCGAGACCCTCGGCGGCGGCATGATCGTGGACCCGCAACCGAAACGCCGCCACAAACGATTCGACGACGCCGTGTTGAAGTCATTGGAAGCATTGATGCAAGGCTCGCCATCAGAAGTGTTGCTTGAAGCGGCGAACGCGCTTGGGGTTGCGCCCATCAAAGAAATTGCCGCACGGTCGAGGCTCGAGGCGGCGGACGCGGAATCCGCGCTGAGCGAATTACTAACGACCAATTCGCTTTTGCTCCTTGAAAATGGAACGCCAACGCCTTCAAGCGATCTTCTTGCTGTAAGTCAATTGCATTGGCAAAATATGAACGAGAGAACAGCGCAGATCGCCGCAGAATTTCACAAAGCGTTTCCATTGCGGCGCGGCATCCCGCGCGAGGAACTCAAAAGCAAATTGAAACTTTCTCCGCGAATCTTCAACGCCATCCTTACCAAACTGATCACAGATCACATGATCACTGATTACTTGACTGCGGTTTCCCTGCCGAAACACGAGATCCGCTTCACGACGGCGCAGCAGGCTGACGTCGAGAGATTGAGGCGGAAGTTCGAGCAAAATCCGCACAGCCCGCCAAGCGTCAAAGAATGTCAGGAGGAAGTCGGCGCGGAAGTTCTGTCGGCGATGATAGAATCGGGCGAATTACTTTCCATATCAAACGATGTCATTTTTCGCAAATCCGATTATGATTCGATGAAAGAAAACATCAAACAAGCCATCGAGCGCAACGGGCGCGTCTCACTGGCAGAGACGCGCGACATGTTCAAGACCAGCCGCAAATATGCGCAGGCATTGCTCGAACATTTCGACGCGATCGGTTTCACCGCGCGCGACGGCGATTTCAGAAAGCTGAGGAGATAATGTGCGGACGTTTTACGTTGACAGTTGATCCCGCCGAGTTTCAAGACAAATTCGGCAATTTTACTTTTCCAAAAAATTTCGCGCCGCGCTTCAACATTGCGCCGACACAGCCGGTGCTTGGAGTGCCGAACAACGATCGCTTCAAGGCGGATTTTTTTATGTGGGGACTCGTCCCCATGTGGGCAAAGGATCCGAGCGTGGGCAATCGTTTGATCAACGCGCGCGGCGAAACGGTGGCGGAAAAACCGTCGTTCCGCGGAAGTTTGAAATACAAACGATGTTTGATCTTTGCCGACGGTTTCTACGAGTGGAAAGCGCAGCCCGGCAAGAAATCAAAAATTCCGTTTTACATCCACATGAAAGATCGCAAACCGTTCGCCTTTGCGGGCTTGTGGGATACGTGGAACAGTTCAGACGGTTCGTTGATCCGTTCATGCGCGTTGATCACTACCGAGCCGAATGAATTGATGGCGATGATCCGGCGGATGCCGGTGATCTTGCATCCGCGCGATTACGCCAAATGGCTCGAACCTTCGGCGCAAACGCCTGATCAAGTCTCACCAATGATCGATCCCCTATCCCGCCGAGGAAATGGATGCGTACCCGGTCAGCACGCTGGTCAACAAAGCGTCTACCGATGTTCTGAATTGGTCGTCCCTGCAAAATAAGTGATCCGCCGAGATCCGTTTAGCGCTTGCAACGCGATTCCTGCGTTGTCATCCCGCGACTTCGCAATCTTCTGGCTTGGGCATTTGTCATCGCTGATCGGCACCTCCATGCAAAATACGAGCACAAGCCGTTGCTGGCATATCGTATCAGCGGTAAGCCGTTCGATCTTGGGCTGATCGGTTTCGCGGTAACTGTGCCTGTGTTCTTTTTGGCGCTGCCCTCCGGCGTGTTGATCGAACGCTGGGATAAGCACGCAAGGCAGTGATGATCCTACAAGCGGTGATGTTGATCGAAACCCTCGCGCTGGCACTTCTCACACTGGCGGGATTGATCAAATTTGGCACATCGTCGTGCTTTCGTTAGTTTAAGCACCGCCACCACGTTCGAGATCACCGCGCGGCAATCCATGCTGATCGAGATCGACCGGGACGCGGTTTCATCACCCAACGCGATCGCTTTGCAATCGGCGTTCAACATATCGCGCGTGTTAGGTCAGCCGCCAGTAGCCCCTGTCTTATTATTCATTCCCAACAACGGCGAAAGGTGGATATTCACTCGCGAACAGCATCAGCACAGGGCGATCATCACTCCAGTTTGTTTTTCGTCCGCTTGCAGCATAAACTGACATGATCGTAGAGCAATCCTTCGTCGAAATTTTTGGACGGCGGCAATATCATCCGCGCAAACCAGACATCGCCGCCATCATCTTGATCGCCGCGATCGTAGGATTATTCAGGCGCTGCCGGTAGTCACAGCAAATCCTGTGCTGGCGCAGGATATTCTCTCGAAAGCCCGGGGATGCGAAGTCTCTCGTGGATGCCTTGCAACAGCGCCACCAGTTGCTCGGACTTGGCGCGTTAATCGCGGCGCTAACGGTCGCGTTGAATAATTCCAGATCGCGGCGCAGGATGCGCTGTTATTGGGTCAGGGCGCGTTCATCAGCGGACTCATGGGGATCGCTTTTTTACGGCGCGGGTAGCCCAGCACGCCGTTCCGCTGATCGCGTTGATCGGCTGGGGCAGCGTGACGCAGTTCACCATGTTGAACACATTACTGCAAACAAAAATAGACGATCAGGTGCGCGGACGCGTGTTCAGCATTTACCTTTGGGCGTTTCAAGGCATTGCGCCGTTTGGAAGTCTATTGATCGGATGGATGGCGCAGACGTTTCCTCCCTGTCTGCGCTAACGTGCGGGGCGATCTGCCTGTTCGGCGTCGGCGCGACGCGCTCCGCTTCCCGAAGTGCGAAAGTCGTCTGCTTAAACGTCAGGTTAGCGTGGTTGACGCCGATTTTTGCCGTGTTATGATGATTACCGAAATGGACAAGAATGGATAGTAAAAATAAAACTGGAATTCTCTCCCGCCTGATCGAGATGTTGATCGGCATCGGGTTGAACGAATCGTTCATGCGGATCGGCACGCTGGTCTTTCGGTTGTGTTGATCGGCGCGGTGATCTGGCTGGCGCGCTCGTTCTTCACGCAAGCGTCGGCTGAGGCGGCGGTGAATACCGCCGCGGCTGAACCAACTGTCATGGTGGAAGGATAAATTCGTCGCCGCAGGCGGTCGATTCATGCAGCCTTCGGAGTCCCCGCGATTGGCGCGAGTACCTGCCATCCCGTCGCGTCCGCGTGAAGAAGTCGTGAAGTATAAAGTTGTCAAAGGCGATACGATCTTCGGTATCGCGGAGAAAGTTCGGGCTTGAACCGCAGACCGTGTTGTGGGGAAATTATTACATCCTGCTCGACAACCCTCCCATGCTCTGCAACCCGATCAGGAGTTGAACATCCTGCCTGTGAACGGGACGTATCACGAGTGGCAGGATGGCGAAGGATTGAACGGCGTGGCGGAATATTACGGCGTGACCGGAAGATATTGATTATCCCGCAGATCATCTCGATGCCAAAACGATAGGGGATTTGGCGCATCCGAACATCAAACCCGGCCTGTGGCTGATCGTGCCGAACGGACAGCGTCAATTCATTTCGTGGAGCGCGCCGCTCGGCGTGACGCGCGGAATCCCGCGTCTGCCCGCGTTCTGGGATTTGGCGCGTGCGAAGCGGTCAGCGGAGGCGCGGTGGGCTTCGGCACATTCATTTGGCCATCAGATTATCCGCGGCTTTCAGGCTACGATTACACCCCCAATGCAAATCACTGGGGCATAGACATTGACGGGGACGAAGGTCAAGCCGTGTATGCGACGAACGCGAGCGTGATCGTGTATGCGGGCTGGAACAATTACGGCTATGGCAACATGATCATGGTGGATCATGGCAACGACTTCCAATCGCTGTATGCGCATTTGAGCAGTATCAACGTGGTGTGCGGTCAGAGCGTTGGGCAGGGAACTTTGATCGGGCTCATCGGAAGCACTTGGGAATTCGAGCGGGCTTCATTTGCATTTCGAGATCCGTTCGGCTTCTTCGCGCGTCAACCCGTGGGATTAACTGCCGCGCCGCCATAGGATGTAAACACATAACTCGCGCCTTGCCGATACACTTTATCGGCTATAATGCCGTCACTTCGAGCGCTTGAAGCCAGTTGGTTAGAGCGCATCTATCACACAGATGAGGCCGAGGAGTTCGAGTCCATAGCGCCCACTAAATAACGAGTCGTAGGCTCGTTATTTTTTATGTTCACCGTTCACATTTTTCTGATATATTTCTCTCGACATGACCACAAGAACCAACGAACAATGGATTGCCGAATTAAAGAATGAAGGCGCCGAGCGAAAGCCGCGCTGGAAGATTTGCGCGCCATCATTCAAAAGGTCTGCCGTATGCACTCTCGCGCTGGCTCTCGCCAGATCAGCCGCAGTTCAATTCACTCGTCGAAGAAGTGACGCAAAAGCGCTCCTGCGCGTGTTGAGTCAACTCGGCACGTTCGGGGAACGCAGGATCGATTCACCGTGGGTACACAAGATCGCCGTGCGGATCGCGCTGACCGAACTGCGCCGCAAACGCTGGCGGGATTCGTCATGAGACGAACTCACCGAAAACGAAGACGTTCACTCCGCCCCGGCGCGCTCGCCGATTCTGAAAGCTGGACGAAACCTCAGCCGAACGCGCCGACATGCTGGCGCGCGTCCGCCACATCATCGAGGAAGAACTCACGGACGTCAGCGCGAGGCGCTCGTCCTGCTCGGCGTCCGCGATATGCCGATGGAAGACGCGGCGCGGAAACTCAAGACCAACCGCAACGCGCTGGCCTGACTCCTCCACGATGCGCGGGTGAGACTCAAAAGCCGCCTCTCGATGGAGGACATCGCGCCTAACGAAGTCCTTGCTCTTTTCGAGCAAGTAGATTAGCCAAACGGTAAACATCAAAAAAGCGCAGAGTATGAACATCAAAGAACTTATCCAGCGGATTCGGGCCAGCCTCGGCATGAAACAAGATGTGCCAAACGAGGTTGTTTTAGGATTCCTGCGCGTGCTGGAGGAAGTCCGCGCCGAGGAATTGACCTGCGATGAGATCTATTCAAAACTGGATGAATACGTCGAGAGGCAGGCAGGCAAAACTACGACCTTCGCAGGTTGATGCCGCTCATCCGCGAGCATTTGGATATTTGCCCCGAATGCTGCGAGGAATACGAAGCCTTACTGAAAGTGATCGAGGAAGCGGAACAAAAATAAGGTTTTGCCACAGATTACACAAATTAAAGCCGACTATCCGAGGTCGGTTTTCCGTTACTCACGGAGAATAAATCTGAATCCGTGACAATCAGTGAAACTTGTACTGAGCCAGTCGAAGTATCGGTGGCGCAGTTTCTTATGATTCGTGAAATAACTTCTCCCCGCTTGGATAGGAACCTTCCAGCGCCGATTCTCAGCGGGCGTGATCAGGCAGGGCCACATCTCGTTGTACGCGCAGTAGGGGTTGTAGGCAATGTTGAAATCCACGAGAAGCAGTTGCCAGGCAACGCTCCGGGCTCAAATGCTTGTCGGCAGGAGCGGGTCTCTTTCCCCGCCAGCCAGATCAACGAACGGCAGGAAGAAACCGTAATTCGCCTGATAGATCGTCAACTCGGCGTCCTGTCCATCCGCTTGAAATTTGAACTGCCCAAGCCGGACCATACTCCTGCCCCGCCCGGTGGAAGTTTGCATCGTCATAGGTTGCTGATCATGAACGGCTCGACTTGCACTTCCAGCGAAGCGAGTCGTTTTCAGGGAAGTAAATTCAAGCGGAAATCGCGCCTCTGCTCCCGGGGTCAGCGGGCTTTGCGGATGCTGCGCGAAAAATTCATCTTTCTCTTTACGAAACATATCAAGTTCGGTCATTGTGGATTTCTCCAAGTCTTATTCCTAGAACAAGAAAGTCGCCACTACGATCTTGCGATCGTTATTAAACGCGAATGCTGCAAATGGACAAATTTCTAAGCGGCTAACAGTTTGGCGAAATCTGGTGGTCGAGTAGCCGCGAATGCACTTTGAGCGGCGTATCGAGACCACTTCATCGAAAAAATCATTTTTTGCTTTCTTTTGGTCTCGATACGTCCCGCGACCAACATGCGGGACTACTCGACAACGCTTGCTTTGAAAACAAAAAAACAGCGCCCTTCGCGTTCATCTGCGTCAATCAAGGTTTTTAAACAACACCACCCCGAAGATTAAATTCGGGGTTAATCAGTTTGAATTGAAAGCCGATCCTACTTTGGGGCGGTCCACCAAACGTGTCAGATGCGCCGACTTTTGTATCCATCAGATCAAGCCCTATGTTGATCTTCGCAACATAGCCGTTCGTGTTATCGCCCGTGACGTCGAGCATTAACTGATCGCCTCCAGATTGTTGAATATGCCATCAGATGTGTTGAACGTGTTGCGTTGTCCCTTTGCGGCATAAGGCTGTGCAGAGTACACCTTGTCGGTCAGCGTGCCACTAAATCCGAAAGAACTGCGACACGAACTCATACACGCGTTTTCCGTCCGCGCCAATGGTGCGGATCATAAATAAGATGAACCGTTCTGCCCGAATACCAGCGGGTAAATGGTGATAGTTCTTTCCCCGTTGTGTCCGTCAGTTGATAGCCCGCGCAAAAATTTTTGCCCAACCGTGTTGAATGTCCGATCTGTTACACCCGAGTAAAATTCCCGCCGCGTCGCAATGCAAATATCCACTTGCGCGTTTTCGATAGGATCGCAACTATTTTCGAAACATCTTATACACCGATCGCAAGCGTAAGCGGCGCGCCTTCGCTCTGAATTATCCGAAGGCTCCGAGCGGATGTCGGAACGATTCCATTGCTGGGCGTCCACAAAATACGGCGATCGTTAACCGGGGCGCACCACGCGGAAGCGCGCCGGCGGTTGTGGGCGAGGCTGGCGTTGTCCTTGCCAATGTCGGCATGGCGGTTAAGGTCAACGCGGGGATCAATGTGCTTGTCGCTTGAGGTGCCGCGCACGACGCGAGAAATGCCGCGCCGCCCACTCCCAGCAACTTCAGCATATCTCTTCGGCTGAGGATCAATCCTACGGGTTTATCATCGTTATCATTCAATCTCCTTTTTGGCAGCATCATACTCAGCCAGATTTTAGAAAAGGATGAAAAAGACCATGTGAATTCTGTGTGGATATCAACCGCAATACACGGTCTGACTCCCACTTCGCGGCAAGATCGCCCATATGCGCTTCGCCTCTTTCCGACGTCAGCCCTGAATCGGCCTCGATAGGCGCTCCTCCTCCGACGTGCTGAAACCAAACCTTTCCACTCAACTCGATGCGCATTCCAGATTCTGAAAAGATATACGTCGCCGACTTGCCTTTCCGCATCGGGTAACTCAAATGCGGATGGGAGTGGAATCTCTGGCGGCTGCCAAATCGAAATATAAACGATAGTGTCTACGTTGTACTGAACTGCCAGCATGCCGACCCATCCCGGGGAGCGCATTCACGGCTCACAGTGGCAGGGAATATTTTCTCAGGTTCTTGGTTTGGAAGCGAATAGAAATAAAAATTCCGCCCAAAGCGATAACGAACAAGATAGCCAGTAGAACAAGCCCATCTTCGCGGTTTCATCATTCAAGCGACGACGCGAGGACTTGGATGGTTTCTGAAATCAGGCGCGAGATTTATCTTCGAGCGGTTTGATCCGTTCCAATTCCCAGCCGCGAATGCTGCCAGCCCAAGCAATTCCATAATCCTTCCAATGAAGGCTGAACCATTCACCCCAAAGAGATTTTGTATGACCACGAGAAAAATGCCGGTGTTCAACAACGCAAATGCCGCCCAGATAAATTTTTCATTTCCGCGCGGCGAACCGTGTGATAATCTCGGCAGGATCCAGAATGCGACGCCCATGGCTAACTGCACCATCCAGCCGATGAATGCGAATTCGATGTGCAATGGGAGAACGACCATATCGCTGGCGAGAACATGATTCCTTGTTCGCTAACAGTAGCGCGCCGACAGTGAATCCCAACAAGGCATGGATCAACGCGGCGCGGACAAAGTAAACGCTAAGACGCGGCATTTATTTTCCTTGACGCGCGTCCACGTGTTGAACACGAAACTGACGCCTGACAGCCATTGCAAAACTGCCGAAACGATCAACGCCCAACTACTGAGTAGGGATGGCGCGGTGGCATTGAGCGGCAAAGATGATCCGCAGGATCAAGTTTGTTGGGAGAGTAGGATAAACGTTGCCCATCCCAGCCATTCGAGTCCGCGAGGATTGGAGGGCTGTACTTGGGGAACATCCAAAAAGCAACGCCGAAGATCAATTGCGTAAGCCAGCCGAAGGTGAGCATGTGGAAGTAGGCGGGAAAAAAACCGCTGATCGGACTCGTGCTTGGAAATGCTAAAGCGATTCCCGCGACGAGCGCGAAGAGCAAATATAGAATAGCGGCTTTCAAGAACCATCGAGTGAGGGTTGGCATGAATTACTTTTTTCTCCTGAGAACGGAATACACGGTCATGCCGAGGAACATTAGGATGGCGACTTCATTCAACACGCCGCCCCATTTGCGGACATCAACCTGATTGGTCAGGTCGCCTGTCACGCGGAGGAGCAGGGAGAAATGCAGAAGCGCGAGATGAGCATAAAACGCGGAATAAAAATTGATCGGCACGCCGAGAATTGCGGGGAAGATGATCGGCGCGTGACCGAAGATCATGGACATCACGAAGCCTACAAAAACTGTGTGCAATACCGCGTCGTACAGCGGGCCCGCGTACGTTGCGCCGTAGATCATTTGAAGCGCGCCGCCGATGCCCATCCAGATGAATCCGCTGAAGAGACAGAAGGCGATGTAACGAGTCAATGGGATGGGGTGGCGGATGTTTCGCGCGGCGAGGTCGTTTTTCAGGAACCATAATGCCAACGTCAGCATGGCGAGTCCGCTGAGGCGCGCGCCCCAGTTTGCGTTGAACATCGAGAGGACTGTACCGGCGAGAAGGGCGAGGGCGAGAACGCCGAAGGTTCGAATCTGCCCGCGCGTGGGATGCAGGACGCGGGTCAGTTCGAGGCGTTCTCCGCCTATCGTCAAGATGAGATAGCAGATCCACCAATGCGCGAGTTGATAGATGGGGAATCCAGAAATCCATAATATGTTGCCAATTACCCACGCCAACATGCCGACCGCCATCGTGACCGTGTGGATAACGGGTTCGCGCCGCACCATGACGATCAAGATGAAAAGCGCGACGATACTTCCGACTGTCATCAAGATGCCGCCGAGGGTTGGCGCGAACAAGAGGCTGACCCAGCCAACCCCGCACGCGAGAGGCGCGGCGAACATCCATCGTTGGCGGATGGCGACCGCGCGTTCGAGTGGGATCAATACGCCGAGGAAGCCGGAGACCATGAGCGGCCCGTGCGCGAGCGCGAGGTTGGGGAGGGCGGGAAGCATCCAGCCTAAACGCAGTAAGCCCGCCCACATGGCGAAGAGCAGGGCAAGGATGGCGAACGCGAGGAAGGGAATGAAGCGGAGTTGAAGTTTCATTGAGGGTCTTGTATCCAGTGACTTGAAAAAATTAACGGAGACGTTTGCGTCTCCGTTAATGATATGGGATTTTGGAAATGGGTCAACCCAAAAATCTAGTGGCCTCCGCCGGGTTCGATGAAGCCGTCGAAGATATTCGGGTCGGCTTTGCCGGTCACTTGCAGTACGCCCCACGCGCCGCGGTCAACTCTTGCGAGGGCGTGGTCTACGAAAACATAGTTGCCCGGGAAATCTACAGTGAATTCGATCATCGCCGCGCCGCCCGCAGGGATCAATGTGGTTTGCACGCCTTGCGCTGGAGGAGAGATCAAGTCGCCTTCGCGGTAGACCCGGTCGAAGATTTCACCGATCAAGTGAAAGCTCGAGGTGAGATTCACGCCGCCGTTGCCGACGTAGAAGCGGACCGTGTCGCCAACTTCGGCGGTCATGTTTGACGTCAACGCGCCGGTTTTGCCGTTGAAGACGATGTACTGAGGCTTGCCGTCGAGATAGCCTTCTGTGTCAAACAGTTGCAGTCCTTGGCGTCCGAGCGCGCCTTCGGTGTAAAACTCGCCTTGCATGATATAGAATTCTTTGTCAACGGGGGGCAGTCCGCCTTCGGGTTCGACAAGGATCAACCCGTACATGCCGTGTGTCATGTGCAAGCCGGGGTTGCCGAACGCGCAGTGATACACATAGATACCGGGGCTGAGCAGTTTGAACGATATTTCTTTCGTGTCGCCGGGCGCTACGATGGTTGCCGCCGCGCCTCCGCCGGGACCCGTTGCCGCGTGGAAGTCAACGTTGTGAGGGTGCAGGCTGGTCGGATCGTTGTGGATGGTTAGGTGAACCGTATCTCCCACTTTTCCGCGGATGAATGGACCCGGCACTGCTTTGTCGAACGTCCAGTAATTCATGGTTGTGCCGTCTGCCAATTCAGCGATCACCTCGACGGTTGTGAGGTTCACTTCGATCACGCCATCTTTGCCGTACACTACGGTCTGCGGCACGTCATTTGGGTCGCGGGCGATATTATCCACGCGCTCAAAATTCTTGAAGTTCTTGAAGAAGTTATAGACGTTCTCAAACGGCAGGTTGGGGGCTTCGCCCGGTCCGAACGCGCGTAACGAGAGCGGATATGCCAATTCGTCCGGCATTCCGTGCGGCACATAGAACGCGATCGAAACGCCGATAAAAATGGCGACCAATGCCGCGGTGATCTTGCGCGAATGCGCGCGGCGCAGCATCAGGAAGATGAAGATCGCCGCGAACACGTAGGCAATGATCAACCCGAAGGCTTCCACGATGTATTGCCAAAGGTACGAGAGTATTTCCATGGTTTCTCCTTATATAGTAGGGCAGTCTGCCCGAATAACACTGAATTAGTTTTTTCTTGCAGGTTTATTGTATGTGGGCGCGTCTTTCTCGATAGTGATAATATTCACTAATTGTAATGAGAATTGTCATATTTGGATAGGATTTCTCCTATTTTAATCGTATTGCCTGCCTACTGGTACGGGAAAGGGATGAATTCTAAGATTTGTCTTGTCGGGGGTAAAATACACCATCCCTGAATTGGAGATTTCCATGCCCATCACCCTGAACGGATCGTCCCTCACTGTCGAAAAATTGGTCGCCATCGCGCGCGATAACGAGCCAGTGGAACTCGCCCCCGAAGCGCTCGAACGGATCAAAGTCTGCCGCGCCATGCTGGAGGAGAAACTCGCCAGGAAAGAGATCATGTATGGCACGAACACTGGCATCGGCGAGTTTTCGGAAAAGATTCTCAATGACGATCAAGTAAAAGAGTTTCAGAAATTTTTGATCTATAACCACGCGGCGGGGATCGGGGAACCGCTGCCCATCGAATACGTCCGCGCGGCGCTGGCGGGACGCATCAACGTTCACGCGCACGGGAATTCTGGGTGCCGACCTGAGATCACGCTGACCTTCGTCGAAATGCTGAACAGAGGCGTCACGCCGGTGGTTTGCGCGAAAGGATCGGTCGGCGCGAGCGGCGATCTCGCTCCGATGGCGCAAGCCGCGCTGTTGTTGATGGGGGAGGGCGAAGCGTTTTACGCGGGCGAGAGACTCGCAGGGTCCGAAGCGATGCGGCGTGCTGGAATCCAAATCCCGGGCTTGCAAGCGCGCGACGGACTCGCCGCGATCAACGGCTCCAATGTGTTGACCGCAATCTCCGCATTGCACATTTACGACATGGAACGATTCATCAAGCAGGCGGAGATCGCTGCGGCAATGTCCATCGAGGCGCTGCTTGGAAATCTAAAACCATACAACACAAAACTGCATGAACTGCGCGGATTCGGCGGCGCGATCACATCTGCAAAAAATATTATGAAAGTGTTGGATGGGTCTGATCTGAAAACGGGCAAGATGAAAACAAAAGTGCAGGATGCGTACTCGATGCGCTCAACCCCGCAAGTGATCGGCGCGGCGCGGGATGGGGTTGCGTACGCGCGTTCGCAAGTGGAGATCGAATTGAACGGCGTGGGCGATAACCCGATCTTCATCCCCGAAGATAATCTCACGTTGACCGGCGCAAACTTTCAGGGTTCGCCCGTATCGCTCCCGATGGACATGGCAGGCGCGGCGATCACGATGGTGTGCGTGTTATCAGAACGGCGACTCAATCGCTTGACCAACCCGGCTCTTTCGCAGGGACTGCCTGATTTCCTCGCGCATGAACCAGGTTTCTACTCTGGGATGATGCTTAGCCAGTACACTGCCGATCATTTAATTGTTGAACAGAGAATTTTGTCTGCGCCTGCGAGCGTTCAATCCATCCCTGCCGCGGCGGATCAGGAAGATTTCGTCTCGATGGGCATGAACACCGCACTGAAGAACGGACAAATTCTCGATAACGCTTATGGCGTTCTGGGAATCGAATTTATGGCGGCGGCGCAAGCCATGGACTTCCGCCAGTTCCTGCTGGGGCATGGAACGAAACGCGCGCGCGAAGTGATCCGCAAATACGTGGAGCATTTGCACGTGGATCGTCCGTTGTATAACGATCACAACGCGATGAAGAAGTTGGTGAAGAGCGGAGAGATTTTGGAAGAGGTGGAGAAAGCGGTGGGGGAGTTGGGATAGTCAAAACAACGTGACAGTCACCTTCAAGGTGACTGTCACGTTTCTGATAAATATTTTAGCGACCCTGTTCGCCACCCCATGCCCCGCCGCGTAGCCGCTGGAGAAACATGCCGTCAGTAAATATCCGCCTGTCGGCGCTTCCCAATCGAGCATTTCACCGGCGCAGAAAACGCCGGGCAATTTTTTTAGCATCAGGTTTTCGTCCAACGATTCAAATGTCACGCCGCCAGCCGTGCTGATCGCCTCATCCAATGGACGCGGCGCGACCAATGGCACGGGCAGGGCTTTGATCAATGCGGCGAGCCGCTCCGCATTTGCGAAATCATCTTTCGATACGAACTCGCGCAGCAAGCCCGCCTTCACGCCGAAGATTCCCAGCGATTTCTCCAAATAACTTGCGAGCGAGCGTTTGCCTCGCGGACGCGATAATTTTTCTTTCAACCATTCCAGCGCGCGGTCGGGTTTCAAATCCAACAGCATCACTGCCTTGCTGCTCGCATAAATTTCATCGCGCAACATCGCCGAGGCTGAGTAGATCAAACCTCCCTCCACGCCTTCTTTTGTGATGATGAACTCGCCCTGCTGTCGAAACTCTCCAAACGACAAGACAACCGATTTGACCGGATGCCCGTCGAACTTCTCGCGGAAGTGCGGACTCCACTTCACGTCGAATCCGCAGTTGGATGGGTACAGCGGTTCAACCTCCACTCCGGCTTGCCTCAACCAGTCAACCCACGCGCCGTCCGAGCCGAGTCTGCGCCAACTCCCGCCGCCGAGAGCAAGGACGATGGCGTCGGCGTTCACGATCAACTCGCCATTCGGCGTTTGGAATTGCAGCGACCTGTCGGGGCGAATCCGCGTCAATTGGTGGCGCAGGTGAAAGGTCACGGATGAATCGTTCAGCCGCTTGAGCCACGCCCGCAACAGCGGACTCGCCTTCATCCCAACGGGAAAGACTCGTCCCGAAGTCCCGATAAAAGTTTCAATGCCGAATCCATGAACCCACTCGCGCAATTCGTTCGCGCCGAATTTTTTCAGCAAAGGTTCGATCTGCTGTTGACGTTTGCCGTATCTGGCAACGAACACTTCGAACGGATCGGAGTGCGTGATGTTCAACCCGCTTTTTCCAGCCATGAGGAATTTGCGTCCCACCGACGGCATGGAGTCGTACACATCCACCTTCACGCCGCGCGCGCTGATGACCTCCGCCGCCATCAAGCCCGCTGGTCCGCCGCCGATGATCGCTGCTGTTTTTTGCATGGGGTCATTATAAAGACATTTGCGCAGAATCAAAACACGCGCACAGATCAACCGTGCGCGTGCTGTACTTTAATTTCAAATGGATTGTTATGGAGAAGGGCTTGGCGT
This sequence comes from Anaerolineales bacterium, assembly GCA_046328795.1. Classification (GTDB taxonomy): domain Bacteria; phylum Chloroflexota; class Anaerolineae; order Anaerolineales; family Villigracilaceae; genus Defluviilinea. The sequence goes on from JAXLVX010000047.1 coordinate 20,175, forward strand.
TGGGATTATTGTTGTCGGTGTCGCTGTGACCGGTATTGAGGCAGGCTCCACGATTAAATCTGCGGGGAAATTTGATGTCACGTATTCTAAAGCCTCGTTCATCGTCAAGCCGATAAAGTGTTCAAGAGGATAACGCTCCAATTCTCTTTCAATATCCTCACGCAGGGCTGGGCTTCCCACCGAAGCCACCCAGTCCACCTCCGCTTGAATAAGTTGTATCTGCTTTGCGGTGACCAGAACGGTATCGCCTTGTCCGTTGAGAAGCGCCTCCATTCCCGGGACGGATTCATGGAGTATCTTAATGACTTCCTCTTGGTGATCTGGGTTATTTTTGTAGAGCGAGTTCATTTCATCCGAATGTTTCCAGAGCATGGCGTTGTAATATTGCCCGGCGGGGGTTGGCAGGACAACCTCATCGTAGAAACGCAATACGATGGCGGCATCCGAGTCGTTCAAAACGGCTCGCCCCACCGGCACGATAAACAGACCTGCCAGAATCGTCAAAACCGAGAGTGTCTTGCGGATGGTCCAAAACCTTTGGTTCGTTGATTTGTCCATTTTTGTTCCTCCGCAGATAAGACGGAGGTCGCGTATTTACAGTTCCAAGCCACCGGAACAAGGGATGCGGGTTTTGGCGATACAACGAACTTCACGATTCTGCTTGTTTGTCCACGCCCGATTCACATCTCCTTGAGGATCTCGGCGCGTTTTTGTTCGTACTCCGACTCGCTGATCAGATTTGCATCGCGCATACCCTTCAATTCCTTCATTCGACTCAACGCGTTTTGCGATTCGTTGACCCTCGTCCCGCGATTCGTAAATTCCAGGTTGGCGCGGTGGATCTGTTCAGCCAGCTCGTTTGCCCGGTCAGCCTTGCGCGTCGCCGTGCCTTGAATCGGCGATGCGCCGGAAGACAACCGTTTCATCCAAATCCAGTAGCCTCCCACGATAACGAGAAAGAGCAAGAAGCCATAGATCAACCCGGCATACAAACTCATGGGGAAGAGTCCTAGTTCAACTTTTTCCCCGGTGACGTTATCCACGCAGTACCACGTCAGCGTTGTGACCGTCTCGACTGGCGACGGGTTATATTCCTGCGTTGCCAACTGCATCTCCCCGCGCGGACAAACGAACGGCTTGGCGATGCGGTTCACGGAGGGAAAGATCGCGCCAAATCCAATGGAAATAGCAGTGACGCCCATGAAGAGGCACCAGATAAAGATCAAGGATAAAATGATCCAATTGTTTTTCATAGAGTTGACTCCTCGGGATTGAGTATAGTACTTTTTGAATCATCGCGCATTGGTAGAATCAAAACACGCACACAAATAACCTGTGTGCGTGTCTACTTGTCTACTTGTCTACGTGCCTACGTTCTCACCGCTCCACGCTCACCACGCCGCCCGCGAGATTCAAGTTCAACGTCCACGTGCTTCCAACTGAAAATTGCTGAAATTCCGAAATCGAATCGGCGGTGTAAGTTTCCTGCGAGCCATCTTCGGTGAGGAAGTACACAGTCAGCGTTTCGGAGTCGTCGCCGAGCCGCTGGTCGCTTGAAACGCTTGGACTTTCATAGACCGGTTGCAAGTCGTGCCCTTCAAGCGTATACGTTTGGATCGTCGTCCATTCATCCACTGTGTAGGAGCAATACGTCTGAGTTTCCGTGTGACATTCCTCCACAACTTCCGAATAGCCGTTACCCTTGTCAACTGTCTTTTGTTCGCAAACATCCTGGCTTTCATCGTGACATGAAACATCGTACGCGTCTGAAGGCGCGTTGCCGCGTTCGTTGTTGTAATGCACCGGCTGAACTTCTTGCACGGGAACCGAAGTCTGCCAGTACACATCCGTCACTGTGGCTTGCACCGACGATGTGGGGAAAACGAAAAACACCAACACGCCCACGCAGATCAGAGCCAAACATCCCAGCACAGCCGCCGCGATGATCCACGGCGCGCGCGATGACTTTTTCCCGGTCAAGGGCGCGGCGGGGGAGAGTCCGCTTCTGGCTTGCGGCGCGTTCATCACCGGTTGAGCGGGAGCAATCTTGCCCTGAGCCTGGTCGAAGGGCTTTGGCAGAGGCGATCCGCAATTCGAGCAGACCGCATTACTGCTTGGGTTATCGGTCCCGCAGTTATCGCACTTCACGATCTTCGGTTGCGCGGCGGGTTGTTGCATCACGCGTCCCGCCTCGCGCGCCTTGCCCTCTTTCAAATCCGCGCCGCATTGCGAGCAGGTCTCGGCGGTGGCGGGGTTGCGCGTGCCGCAGAATCCGCAGTGGATGTCCGCGCCCGATTGCGCGGCTTTCACCGCGTTGTCATCCGTCACAAATTTTTGTTCGGACGGTAATTGAAATTGCACATTCTCCGGTTGCGGCGCGCCGCAGTTCTCGCACGTCTTCTCGCCGCCCTTGTTGCGCGTGTTGCAATTCGGGCAGACCCATTCATTTTGAACATAACCAAGCGTTCGTCTTCGAGCCATCATCGCTCCTTTTTCTTAGCCACAGAGCGCGCAGAGATTCTGAGATTTCTCTCTGAGGACTCTGTGATCTCTGTGGCAAATTATAAATTAATACTTACGAAAACCCATGCCACTTTCGTATCTCTTCGATTCGGGATTCGCAATCCGGTTCCTTGTGCGGACTCGCGTCCTCCGCCTCTTTCCGACGGGGCGACTTGGTCAGCGCGTGGAGGGTTGCCTCAGCCCCCTCAGCCACGTTGACCGGGTCGTAGCCGCCTTCGAGAACGAAGACGATGCGCCCATTGCAGAATTCATCCGCCAGCGCGATGCACTTTTGCGCCAGCATGAAATATCCATTCGTAGATAATCCCAGCGACGTGATCGGGTCGTTCCAATGCGCGTCGAAGCCGACGGAAATAAAGATCATCTGCGGCTTGAAAGACTCGACAAAGGGTTTGAAAATTCGATCCGCAACTTGCTCGTAGACTTGATCTCCCGCAAAAGCAGGCAATGGCACATTGACGATGCGTTTCTTCGCATGTGCCGCTTCCTTCATTGCGCCCGTGCCCGGATAAAACCCCGGCTGAAATTGATGTGCCGACAAAAACGCGACGCGCTTTTCATCGAGAAACGCGGCTTGCGTTCCGTTGCCGTGATGCGCGTCGTAGTCAATGACCATCACGCGCTCCATACCATGTGCCAACGCGTCCCGCGCTCCGATAGCGACATTGTTGAACAAACAAAATCCCATCGCGCGGTCAGGCTCGGCGTGATGCCCCGGCGGTCGGACGATGGCGAAGGCATTGTTTGCCTCGCCGCGTAGCACAGCGCGAGTGCAAGTGATGACTCCGCCAGCCGCGAGCAAAGCATCGTCGAATGAAGATGGAGTCATATACGTTGGCGCGTAATCAATGATGGCAGGCGCGTCCTCGCGGCAGACTCTTTCCAGCGCGGCGACAAGTTCCGGGTTGTGGACTCGTTCCACTTCTGCGTGAGGATTGCCGGTTTGATTTCGATCATTTCCGCTGGGAATGAATCCAAACGCGGCTTCAAAACATCCAGCCGCGCCGGTCTTTCGGGATGATCAGGGTAAACATGCTTCGGCGAGGGGACGAATGTGTAAACGGTGGGCATGGTTGGATTATAGTCACTCATCGTGCGGCAAGCGCAAAGTGAACTTTACGGTACGAGGCGTTCATGCGCCAATCTCTAATCCTCCTAATCCTCTAATCCTCTAATTCTCTTTCCCCCCAACATCATCAACCCTTCCTCCAACTTCCTCTTTTGAAACAACTCTCTCGCCCTTTGCCATGCGCGGCGAGTTCATCACCTGCTTGAGAGTTTTCGCAAATTCATCCGATGAAATGACCTCCGCTTGTGCGGCGCGGGCGTTGGATTGCACCTCGCGGTCGGAGGAAACGACTGTCCAATTTTTTGCGGCTTTGCCTAACTTCTTTAATCGGTTGCGGATGGCGTTGTCGGCGGAACTGCCGAAGGGCGAGAAGTTCGCGGTGACTGCGCCCAGTTTCCTTGTCCCGGCTTGAGACGAGGGAGCGCCGTCGAAAAACACATCCACTTGACGGCGTTCGAGGCGGCAGAATTCCTGCAAGATGGCGACCAACTCCATTTCGTCATCGAGCGAATCGAGTCGCAGTCCGAGTTTGGGAATGAGATTGTGTCCGTCAATGAGATAGGGCATGAGAAATGTTTAGCCACAGAGAGCGCAGAGAAAGAAGAGATTATCTCAAAGGTCTCTGCGTACTCTGTGGCTATTAAAGTTTACCGACTCAGGTCAATCGTCTCGCCGCCGTATTCGCCGGTGAGCGTGGCTGAACCGTCGTTGTAATTGCTGGTGTAGGTGAGTGTGCCGGTCTTGTCTCCGCTCACTTTCGCGTTGAACGTGAGGATGCGTGTGTCGTAATTGAAACTGCCGTCGCCGGTGATCGCAAATCCTTTTGTGAATTCGCATTCGGAATAGATATATTTTTCGCCGACATCGCTGGGACCGAAGGTGAACGAGCCGCCGTACGGACAAGCGAAGGATGTGTCTTCGGTGAATCCGTTGTAATAATATTCGGGTTCGAGGGTGAGCTCGGTGTCTATTGCGAATAAGATGTCGAGCGGAGTATCGTAGTCGCTCGCTTTCGGGGACATGCGCGGCACATACGCGCTGATGACCGCCGGGTCCCATTCGCAGACGATCTCGCGCTGTTCGGGAAGTTCGCCATTCACCATGAAGTTGGTGATGTAATCGTCGGGGCATTCGTTGCCGAAGCCGTAGATGGAATGACGCCCACCTTCCACGTACAGGTGATATCCGTCGTCCAATCGTTCGAACACGGCTTTGCCTTGCGAGAAGGGAGTCGCTGGGTCGAGGGTGGCGTTCAGCACGAACGTCGGGACGCCCGGCGCGGTGAGCGGCTCGCGTGTGAGAACATCTTTCGGCGCGCTGGGCCAGTAGGCGCAATACAAGCCGGTGTACACGCCGCCATCTATACGCGGAACGGTTCCATTCGACGCTTGTCCTGCTTCGATGGTCTGCTTGATCCGTTCTTCGGGCGTGCCGCTGAAATACGAATCGTCGGTGCAGTTCACGGCGGTGAACATTGTGTCTGAGAAAGTGGCGTCTCCGAGATATTTGTCGGTGGCGGGGTCAACGGTGGCTTGGATATAAAACAAGCGCGCCATCGGAACCATATCGCCCTCGTTGGCAGACGCCAGCGCGCGCAGGAAGAGCATCCGCCCGCCGAGCGCGTACATCTGATACGCGGCGGTAAATTCCAATTGATCGAAGGTGAATTTCTTTTTTACTGTTTTGCCCGAAGCGAGCGGATATTCATACGCGATCGGTTTCTCTGCAAGCTTTGTCGCGAGCGAATCGTACGCCGCCAGCGCGTTGCCGCCCAGTTCCGCCGCGCAGGCTTCGTCTGCATCGCAGGCTTTGAGCGTCGCCACGAGGACTTCGTCGAAGGCTTTTTCTTGCGCGAGCGCGCCTTCTT
>JAXLVX010000048.1:0-24427 GCA_046328795.1 Anaerolineales bacterium
GCAACCGGGCTCTTCCGCGTATTGACCAGTTCGCTGGGAACCGTGGTCAACCCGCCGGAGATCGAGCAGGTAGATGAACTTGTTGGGGTCAGCCTGTTCTTATTGCTTCATGCTTTTTCAAGCGGCACCACAGCAATGACCGGCGTGGAAGCCATCTCGAACGGCATCACGGCATTCAAAGAACCGCGCAGTCGAAACGCCGGCATCACCTTGATCTGGATGGCTTGTATCCTGGGCGTGCTGTTCATCGGCATTTCCTTCCTCACGAAAGAGATCCAAGCCGTGCCATCTGAGACGGAAACGGTCATCTCGCAACTTGCGCGGACGGTCTTCAACGGGCAAGGGATTCTCTATTTAGGCATCATCCTCGGAACAACGGTCATCCTCATCCTTGCCGCGAACACCGCTTTTGCCGGGTTTCCGCGTTTGAGCGCCCTGCTCGCCGGCGACGGTTTTATGCCGCGCCAATTGACCTATCGCGGAAGCCGCTTGGTTTATTCGTACGGGATCGTCTCACTCGGGGTGGCGGCAGCTATTCTCATCATCATTTTTCAGGCGAGCGTGACGCGCCTCATCCCGCTGTATGCCATCGGCGTGTTTCTATCGTTCACGCTCGCGCAAGCAGGCATGACCCGCCGTTGGTGGCGTTCGGGAAAATTGGATAAGACGATTCAACCTCAAGACCATACCCGAGCGCACGCCTTGCATTACGATAAACGATGGTTCGTCAAAATGATCAGCAACGCGCTTGGCGCGCTCTGCACTGCAATTGTGGTGGGCGTATTTGCCATAACAAAGTTTCACGATGGGGCATGGATCGTATTAATTCTCACCCCGATCTTGATCTGGATCTTTCTGTGGATTCACCGCCACTACGCTAATATGGCGAGCCGCCTCTCCTTGGAAAACTATGGCGAGCCGCCTCCGTACAATACGCGCCATCGCGTGATCGTGCCGATCAGCGGAGTGCATCAAGGCACGCTTGCGGCGCTTCGATATGCCCGCATGTTATCGGACGATGTGACCGCCGTGCACGTTTCGATGGAGCCGGAGGACACGGAGAGAGTGCAAAAAAAATGGGCGAAGTGGGGACGCGGCACGCGCCTCGTGATGGTCGATTCTCCCTACCGTCTCTTCGTGGAACCGCTGTTGGGTTACATCAATGAGATTTTAACCAGCCGCCAGCCCAACGAAACCATCACCATCGTCGTCCCGCGCTTCGTGCCTGAGACGAAACTTCACGGCACGCTCCATATGCAAACCGCCGAATTAATGCGCCGCGAACTTCTCGAAACCCCCGGTGTGGTCATTACCGAAGTCCCTTATCAAATCCCTTAACCAGCCAACGCGTTTATTGATTTAGTATATAATCACCGCCGCCTTTCTAAAGTAGGGCGTCTTTTTGTAAACGAAAGAACCCCATGTTAACCCCTGAAAACGATCAAACCGAAATTATGCGCAGGCAAAGCGAGTATCAGCCGCCGCGCTCCTTGAGTCATTGGTTCATTGGGAGACCGCTCTCCACAGCCGACGCGCCCCACCAAACGATCAGCAAGCGAGTTGGGCTGGCGGTCTTCGCGTCAGACGCGCTGTCATCCACCGCATACGCCACGCAAGAAATTCTAGGCGTGCTGGCAGTAGTGGGCGCGCTGGCATTCGGTTACGTGTTTCCGATCTCGATTGCGATTGTGATCTTGCTGATCATAGTCACGATCTCTTACGAACAGACCATCCACGCTTACCCAAACGGCGGCGGCGCGTATATCGTTTCGCGCGATAACCTCGGCGATTTCCCGGCGCAAACCGCCGGAGCGGCGTTATTGATGGATTACATCCTCACGGTTGCCGTGTCCGTCTCCTCCGGCGTCGCGCAGATCGTTTCGGCTTACCCAGATTTATTCCAATATCGCGTTCATTTGGCGATTGGGGCGGTCATGCTGATCATGTTAATCAATTTGAGAGGCGTGAAAGAATCGGGCTCCGCGTTCGCCGTCCCAACGTATTTCTTTGTGATCATGATGTTCGGAACGGTGGCGTTCGGCCTCTTCCGATATTTTACGGGCGCGTTGGGAACGGTTGTTGATCCTCCCGAGTTGCAGATCATTCACACCGCCGCCGCTGTGACGCCTTTCTTGTTATTGCACGCTTTTGCGAACGGCACCACCGCGCTCACCGGCGTGGAGGCGATTTCGAACGGCATCCCGGCGTTCAAAGAACCGCGCAGCCGCAACGCGGGCATCACCTTGATCTGGATGTCGCTGATCCTCGGCTTCTTGTTTCTCGGAATTTCCTATCTCACCTCTCATATTGGCGCGGTCTTCTCGGAAGAGGAAACGATCATCTCTCAACTTGCGCGGACGGTTCACGACGGGCGCGGCTTTCTCTACCTTGCGACGATCGGCGCGACGACCGTCATCCTCATCATGGCGGCGAACACTGCCTTTGCAGATTTCCCGCGCCTCGGCGCCCTTGCCGCCCACGACGGTTTCCTTCCGCGCCAGTTAACCTTTCGCGGCAGCCGGTTGGTCTATTCGAACGGCATTATCACGCTGGCGATCATCGCTTCGATCTTGATCGCTATCTTTCAAGCAAGCGTTACGCTGTTGATCCCCTTGTATGCCATTGGGGTGTTTCTATCCTTTACCCTTTCTCAGTTCGGCATGGCAAAACGCTGGCGGAAGATCGGCAGTTTGAAAGCGGGAGAGGAGATCGTAGAACCCGGCTCGACTCTTCACTATGACAAGAACTGGCGGTTCAAGATGTTCGTCAACAGTTTCGGCGCAGTATGCACAGCCGTAGTGATGCTCGTATTCGCCGTCACAAAATTTCGTGAAGGCGCATGGATCGTGCTGATCTTGTTACCCATCTTGATCGCGGTATTCTCCGTAATTCATAGACATTACAAAGACCTTGCCAACCGCCTCTCTCTGGATAAATTTAGGGGGTTGCCCGTTCGTCAGCCGCGCCACCGCGTCATCATGCCGATCAGCGGAATGCACCAGGGCACCCTCGAGGCATTGCGCTACGCAAAACTATTGTCGGATGATGTGACCGCCATCCACGTTTCCATTGACCACGCGGAGACCGAGAAGGTGCAAAAGAAATGGAAACTGTGGGGAGAAGGCACGCGCCTTGTGATCCTCGATTCTCCATTTCGGTTATTTGTGGAACCTTTGTTGGAATTTATCGAAGATATTATTGACCATCGTCAATCGAATGAAACGATCACGGTGGTTGTGCCGCAATTCATCCCCTCCAAGCGCTGGCATACCGCTCTGCACATGCGCACCGCGGACGTCCTGCGGCAGGAACTCATTTCCAAACACGGGGTCGTCGTCACCGACATCCCGTATCACGTTCACGATCAAGAGAAGGAGTAAATTAGCCATGAATTTTATTGTTGTGGGATGCGGCCGCGTCGGCGCGGAACTGTGTTACCACCTGTTCAAAAACGGACATCAAGTGGTTGTGGTAGACAGCCGTAGAGAAGCGTTCAACCGCCTCCATCCCGACTTCCGCGGACGAACGTTGGAAGGCGAAGGCTTGGCGGAAAGCGTGCTCGAACGCGCCGGAATAGAGAAAGCGGATGGGCTCGCCGCAGTCACGAATTCAGACACTTTGAATGCGGTCGTGGCGTATACCGCGCGCGAGTTTTACAACGTGCCGAATGTGGTCGCGCGAAATTATGACCCAAACCTGCGCCCCGTGATCGAAGCGTTCGGACTGCAAACCGTAGGCTCAACCTATTGGGGCGCGCAGCGCGTGGAGGAACTATTAATCAACCCTTCGCAGCGCGCGGTGTACTCTGCGGGCAACGGTGAAGTGGAAGTGTACGAGGTCGCCATCCCCGAATCATGGAACGGGAAAACGCTGGGGAGCCTGTTCACATCGGTCAAGCAGTGCTATCCGGTTGCCTTATCGAGGGCGGGAAGAGCCTCGCTGCCCGAATCGGAATCCCCGCTTCAAACCGGCGACCTGCTTACCGTCAGTTCCACATTCGAGGGCATCGGCGCGTTGACCGCGCTTCTCTCTGGAAAGGCAGAATAACATGTTTGTACTCATTGCCGGGGGCGGGCGCACAGGCACACGCCTCGCCAGCCTGCTCGTGAACCAGAATTACAAAGTGCGTTTGATCGAACACCGCCGCGAACTGCTTACGCATTTGCATCAAGAACTTCCAACCGAGGTGATCTACGAGGGCAACTTCGGAGACCCGAACGTGCTGGATGCGGCAGGCGCGCGCGAGGCGCATGTGGTGGCGGCGGTAACAAACGAAGACTCGGTCAACCTCAGCGTGTGCTTCGTTTCAAAAACCATGTTCGACGTGCCGCGCACGATCGCGCGGGTGAACAACCCGGTTAACGCGTGGCTGTTCAACGAAAAATTCAAAGTGGATGTCCCATTGAACTCGGCGGATGTGCTGGCGCATTTGATCCAGGAGGAAATGTCGCTGGGCGATATGATGACGCTCTTCAAGATCCGCCGAGGTCATTATTCTGTTGTGGAGGAAAAAGTGCCGGAAGGCGCGAAGGGGATCGGCATCCAGCTCAAAGATATGGAGTTAGCCGAGCATTGCGTGATCGCGGCGATCATCCGCGACGGGGCGATGACTCTGCCGCGCGGCGACAGCACGCTTCAAGCGTTCGACGAGATCATCGCGGTGGCAAGCCCGGAAGGCGCGAAAAGACTCGCGGAGTTGCTCGCGCATCCGTCGTACCCGGTCCGAAATGGGAAGAAGGCTGAATAGGAAGGGGCAAGCCCGCCCTGCGTAGGATCGAGAGGCTGACGTCGAGCGGGAGGCGTTTCGAAAATCCCGACGAATCCAAATTGACCGAATCGGAAGCCCTACGGTATAATGACCCGCTGTTCTGTGAGGAACAGCCGCTATTATTTTTGAAACGAGGAAAGTAGAATGACAAAACGTACGTATCAACCGAAAATTCGCCGCCGCGTGCGCGTGCACGGATTCCGCAAACGCATGGCTACCGCAGATGGCCGCGCTGTGTTGAAGCGCCGCCGCTTGCGTGGTCGCGCGCAGTTGGCAAAGACCGCCAATAAGCATGTGAAGAAAGTCCGCTGGTAAGCGGAATTGAGCGCGGGTGCAGAGAAAGTTCCGTCTGACCCGGTCTGAAGATTTCAAGCGGGTGCGGCGTTCCGGCAGGTCCTATGCCCACCCGCTTGTCGTTTTGATTGTCGAAAAGAACCCGCAAGGAAATTTAAGAGTCGGGGTCGCGGCAGGACGCGCCGCCGGAACCGCCGTGCGGCGCAACCGGGCAAAACGTCTCTTGCGCGAAGCGATTCGGACTCTGCTCCCCAACATCGCCTCACACGCGGACTTGATCTTGATCGCCCGCACCGGGCTGACCTCCGCCACGTTGGACGAAACCCGCCAAGCCCTGCTCAGCCTTTTGCAACGCGCGCAACTGTATACCTCAGCCCCAACCCATGACGCCTGAATTCCATCTGCATGATTATTCTCATGAGCCGCGCCTGCGCGATATGCCGCGCACCGTGTGGAATTTTCCGCGCATTGTTTTGCTATCATTGATCCGTTTGTATCAGGCAACTCTTTCAAAGGGGATCCCCGAAAATACTTGCCGCTTTTATCCGTCCTGCTCGCATTACAGCTATCAAGCAATTTATAAACACGGCGCGCTCAAAGGTTCGCTCATGGGGGCTTGGCGCGTGTTACGATGCAACCCGTTCAATCCCGGGGGCTACGACCCCGTTCCATAGGAGTACGATTTTTCAATGAGAAAGAAAAAGTTTTTATTTATAACCATCATCCTGCTCGCGGCTGTCGTGCTGAGCGGATGTACCGGCGCGACCGCGTGGCCCGGACTTTCCGCCACCGACGAGGTTGCGTATCTGGCGCACACCACAGCGGTCTACGCCATTGACATGAAGACTCACAAACAATTGTGGACCTTCTCCGGCGAAAAGGCTGGCTTCACGTTATTCAACACGAACCCCAGCATGTTCATTTCCAGCCCGGTGGTGTTGACGAACGGACTCGTCGTCATCCTTGATTCAAGCAATAAACATGTGATGTACGCCGTTGACCCGAACGACTTCGACGCCGCCGACAGCAAGGCAACGCCGAAGATCGAATGGAAGTTTGATCAGGCGGGCGGTTTGTGGATCGCCCCGCCGTTGGAAGTGGATGGGCAACTCTTCGCGCCCAACTCGGACGGCAAAGTGTATGTGCTTGATCTCAACGACGGCAAATCGGTCAAGCAAGCGGCGGATGTGATTCAGATCTCCAAGCCCGGCGAAAAGACCGATGCCCGCTTGTGGGCGCAACCCGTCAGCGACGGCGAACGGCTCTTCATCACATCGTTGGATAAAAGCGTGGTCGCCGTTGATCTCGCCTCGTATGAAATCCTTTGGCGCGCAGATCTCGGCGGCGCGGTGCCGGGCGGAGTTGCCCTCGGCGGCGACGGAAAGTTATACGTCGGTTCGCTTGCCAAACAACTCGAACAATTCGACCCGGTCACCGGCAAACATCAAGCGGTTGTGGACACGAAAGGTTGGATCTGGGGAACGCCCGTTGCCGATGGCGACAATTTATACTTCGCCGATGTGGATGGGTACGTCTACTCCTTCAACACAGCCGAACAAAAATTGAACTGGGAACCCGTTCAACCGGACGGCTCCATCACCGCCAACCCGCTTGTCGTCGGAGACAAGGTTTTGGTCGCGACAGAATCCGGCGGAGTCTATTCCATCAGCGCCGAAGGGAAAGTTGACCTGTGGTTTCAAGGCGACGCGAAGAGCAAAGCCTACACCACGCCGGTCTCAGCGGGAGGCGTAGTGCTTGTCGCATACCTCGATTCCGATTATTATCTCGTTGCCCTCGATGAAAACGGCAACGACGAATGGAAATTCCCGCCCGGGAACTAAAGAGTTTTCATGAAGAATCCAAACAACCAAACTCAGGCGCAAAGACCCGAACTGCCGCAGATCAACATCCGCGAAACGGTGAAAACTCTCGGCGTGATCGCCATCCTCGTGCTGGCGTTCACCAACTTCAGCCTGGTCATTGACCTCGTTGTCAACATCCTCATCTTCATCTACCAATTTGTAGGACACAGCTTCGGCATTGCGATCATCCTGCTGACCGTGTTGATCCGCCTTATCACATGGCCCCTCAACGCGCAACAGATGAAAGGCGCGAAAGCCATGCAAGAACTGCAAAACGACAAAGAGTGGCTCGCCATCCAAAAGAAGTATGCCAAAGACCGCGAGAAACTCGCGCAGGAGCAGATGCGCATCTACCGCGAGAGGAACATCAACGTGTTCGGCTCATGTTTGCCGACGCTGATCCAATTCCCGATCCTCTTCGCGCTCATCCCCAGCATCACGTACGCCATCGGCTCGTACCCGTTGAGCATCCTCAAACTTTCCAAGAGTCTCGATGCGTTCGGGCTGCAGGACGTGGTCTCGCTCATTCCATTGAACAGCAAGTTCCTCGGCATAGACATGGGCTTGCCCGAAAAAACATTGATCTTCGGCGTCGGCGTTCCTTTACTGGCGATCACTGTGGCGCTCACCACATTCATTCAAACCAAACTCACCATGCCGCCTACCGCCAACCCCAACGACCAATCGGCGGCGACCACCAAAATGATGAGCATCTACATGCCGATCATGTTGTTTATGTTCTCGCTCAATTACGCCGCCGGGCTTTCGGTCTATTTTGTGGCAAGCAACATTTTGAGCATCGTGCAATACGCCATGATGGGCAAGGTCAACTGGCGGAACCTGTTGCCCGGCGGCAATAAATCGTAATCACAAAGGAGGCGGGCATGAATCAAAGGACAACACTTGAGATCATTGCGCCCACCGTGGAAGAAGCCCTCGCGCAGGGACTGGCTCAACTGAATCTCACCGCAGACAAAGTCCATGTGGACGTGCTGGATGCCGGCAACAAAGGCTTATTCGGGTTTGGCAAAGCGCAGGTGCGCGTGCGCCTGACGGTCATCCCCGAAGGCGGGATGCCGGTCGAAGTCGTGGAGCCAGCCAGACCGGCGAAGGAAGCGAAAGTCGAGACGGCTCGGTCGCAGGGTCAGCCTGCTTCAGTCCATCAAGCCGAATCTCAGCCCCTCGACAGCGCTCAAGACCAACTCGAACATGACGCGGTCCTCGACACCACAGAAACCGTCATTTCAAAATTGATCCACATGATGCACCTCGAGGCGCAAGTCTCCGCGCATTACGGCGAGCGCGACCGCGAAGGCAGGCGCAGTATCCACGTGGATATTCGCGGCGACGACCTCAGCGTGTTGATCGGGCGTCACTCCGAAACGTTGAACGCGTTTCAATATGTGGCGTCGCTCGTGGTCGGCAAGGAAGTGAACGATTGGGTGCAACTCTACGTGGACGTGGAAGGGTATCGCAATCGCCGCGAGAAGCAGTTGATCCAAATGGCGATGCGCATGGCGGATCAGGTTGCCAAAAACGGGAAGAAGCAATCGCTCGAACCCATGCCCTCCGGCGAACGGCGCATCATCCACATTGCTTTGCGCGATCACCCGGATGTGAAGACCGAAAGTTCCGGCGAAGAGCCGCACCGCAAGGTGACGATCGTTCCTAAAAACGAGTAGGGCGCAACAACACACATCTATCTTTCTTCTTTCCTCTTTCTTCATGAAAGAGGAAAGATTTTTAACGGGGCGGCGGGTATAATCTGCCCATGCCCAACCTTGTTTCGCTCGAAGCGGTGGAGTATCTCGCGATCGGTCATGCGGCGCATGATCTCACCGCGGACGGCGCGAGGCTCGGCGGGACGGTTGCCTACTCCGCGTTGACGGCGCGCGCGCTGGGAATGAAGGTGGGAATCGTCACGGCGGTCGGCAAAGAGACTCCGCTCGACGCGTTGGATGGTATCTCTGTTATTTCGATTGAATCTCCGCACAGCACAACCTTTGAAAATATTTATACCGATCATGGGCGCGTCCAATATTTGCGCGCGCAAGCCTCAAAGATTGACTTTGATTCGGTCCCAGCCTCATGGCGTAGCGCTTCGATCATTCATCTTGGTCCAATTGCAAACGAAATGGATTCGTCACTGCCCGACAATTTTTCTCCGTCGCTTCTCGGCGTCACTCCGCAAGGTTGGATGAGGCGATGGGATTCAGACGGACGCGTCTCGCGCAGTGAATGGACAAACTCGGAGATGTTGCTGCAACAAGCGAACGCGGTAGTCATCAGCCGCGAGGATGTGAACGGCGACAACGAACTCATCGAACAGATGGCGCATCAAACGCGGATGCTGGTCGTCACTGAAGGCGCGGAGGGATGCGTCCTGCACTGGAACGGCGACCGCCGCCGCTTCCGCGCGCCCGAAGTGGACGAAGTAGACGCCACCGGCGCGGGCGATATTTTCGCCACAGCGTTTTTTATCCGCTTGTTCAACACGCGCGACCCGTGGGAAGCCGCGCGCTTCGCCACGTTGATCGCATCACACTCTGTAACTCGCGTTGGGCTGGACGGAATCCCCACACAGGCAGAGATCGAATCTTGTTTGATGGAAGTGTTGCAATAGGAGACAACATGAACAAACAAAGACCATCTTTATTCCGTATTATTTCAAACGACTATCCCTCTTTGCTCGCTGTTCTTTTCCCCGTCGTCTTTTGGATATTCACCGCCTATTTCTTCTATGGCGGAGACGCCTCCGCTGAACTTTTTCTTCTACTTTCCATTGGCATGACAGTTGTTGGAATACCCGTATTAATTTGGAGATATCGCATGGTCGCCTCGGTATTTGAAGATGGCATGGAAACGCCGGGGACAATTCAAAGTATCCATTTCTTTCGCGGCAGAGGCAGAGTTGAGTACGCATACACGTTTCAAGGGCAGAAATACGCAAGCGGCAACGCTGTCAATCGAACAAAATATACTCGTGACCTGAGCGGCGGACAGTCTGTCACTGTGGTCGTTGACCCCGCAAACCCAAAGCGGGCTTTTATCAAGGAAATCTATCTTTGAGTTTCAAGCATGGATATAAGATTCAACGGCTCCCTTGACCTCGCAACAATTCGCCGGGCAGTAGGATTGATCGGCAAAAGTCCGTTATGGGCAGTTATTTTGAGAGCGGCGCTTGCAATCCTTGTTGTGCTTGTGTTGGGCGATGCCGTATTTTCGATCGTTACCAAAGAAGACGTTTCCACCGGTAGATTGATCCGCAATGTTCTTTCAAGTTTGGTGATTGGGTATTTCGTCATCCAGCCTTACCTCGCTTCGAGACAATTATTCAAAGCGTTGTCATCTGGCAGTCAACAACAAACCGGGATAATAACCGCGCTTGGTATTTCATACAATGTTGGAGCGAGCCGTTCAGTGGATTACGCATGGAATGATTTTTATCATGTTTTCAAAGCGGATGACCTGATCGTGCTGGCAACAGCAGACTCTCGAATTTCGATCTTGAATCGCTCCTTATTTGCTACCGAGCAAGACTGGAAATATTTTGTCGAATACGTCAACACACGGGTAAAACCTGTAAAATAGAAACAAAGCAAAATCGTAAATCAAAAAATCGTCAATCGTAAATCCTATGACTCGCATCTACACCCTCGTCAACCAAAAAGGCGGAGTGGGCAAGACCACCACCGCCATCAACCTCGGAGCGTTTCTCGCGCGGCTCGGTCAGCGCGTGCTCATCGTGGACATTGATCCGCAAGCCAACGCCACCTCCAGCCTCGGCGTGGATAAGAACAACGTGTCCATTAGCACATACGACGCGTTGCTTTCAGGCGATGTGCCAGCCTCTGCAATTCTCTTCAACGAGCGGCTGCAACTCTCTTTGCTTCCATCGTCTCCATCGCTGGCAGGCGCGGAGGTTGAACTGGTCGAAGAAGATGGCAGGGAATTTCGTTTAAGAGACGCGCTCGACTCGTTCAAAGGGAAATACGATTACATCCTGATTGACTGCCCTCCCTCGCTGGGACTCCTCACCGTCAACGGGCTGGTCGCGGCGAAAGACGGCGTGCTTGTTCCCGTTCAATGCGAATACCTCGCGCTGGAGGGATTGGGTCAGATCACGCAGACCATCGAACGCGTCCAATCTTCGCTCTTTCCGAAATTGCGCGTGCGCGGCGTGGTCTTGACGATGTTCGACTCCCGTACCAATCTCGCTTCCGATGTGGTGAAGGAAGTCAACAACCACTTTCCGGGGCTGGTCTTCAAGAGCGTGGTGCCGCGCAGTATCCGTCTCGCGGAAGCGCCTTCGTATGGATTGCCCATTTCGGCATACGCGCCTTCGTCGGTTGGTGCGGGGGCGTATGAATCGCTCGCGAAAGAATTATTGAAAGGCGATGGTGTAAAAACCAATTAACCGCAAAGGCTTGCACTGAGTTTATCGAAGTGGCACGAAGGACACAAAGTTTTTAAGGCTTCAAACCTTAGTGACCTTAGAGTCCTTCGTGTTTAAAAAGGAGCATTTTATGGCAAAACGTACCGGTCTCGGCAAAGGACTCGACGCGCTCATCCCCGGCGGAAAAATTTCCGTGGGCGGCGAGGGCGGCGTTACGCAAGTTTCAATTGATTCGATCCAGCGCAACCCGCGTCAGCCGCGCGAAAAATTCGACACGGCGGAATTGGAAAATCTCGCCGCATCCATCCGCGAGCATGGAGTGATCCAGCCTCTCATCGTCTCGCCGGGGCGTGGCGGCTCGTACACGCTGATCGCCGGTGAACGCCGTCTGCAAGCCTCGCGCAAAGCCGGGTTGAAGACCGTGCCGGTCGTCATCCGCTCGGCGACCGACCAGCAATTGCTCGAACTCGCGCTCATCGAAAACGTCCAACGCGCGGATTTGAATCCCATTGAAGAGGCGGAGGCGTACCAGAACCTAGCCAAAGAATTCAGGATGTCGCATGAGACCATCGCTACACGTGTGGGCAAAAGCCGCGTGGCAGTGACCAACACCCTGCGTCTGCTCGACGCGTCTGCGGCAGTGAAGCAAGCGCTCGTAGACGGGAGAATCTCCGAAGGTCACGCGCGCGATGTTGTCGTTATCCGCCAAGGCGCAGGAACATTTGTTAAATCAGATCTTGAATTTGGATTCGAGCGTGAGGTCAACCGAAGTGCTGGCGCGAAAACTTTCAGGGCAAAGCCGGTCGTCAAAGAAGTCAGGTCGAAGTCCGAACGTGAGCGACGTGGAACGGAAGTTGCAAACCAGCCTCGGCACGAAGGTCGCGCTCTCAAGCACGGCAAACGAGGCGGGACGATCGTCATCTATTATTATTCCGACGAGGAATTGATTCGCTGTTCGAGAAATTGACGTAATTTGTAGGGGCGATAAGTTCTTTCTCGCCTCGTATTGGCGGGGAAATCCCTGGCCCCTACGGAATGAACATGATCAGCCCCGTCCACAACGCCATCATCCACACCCAAAATAAATCACAGCGAAAGTTTCCGCCCTTGTGATTGACGGCGACCAAATCGTCGCGGCGGGCGAGACGAATTATTTATTCAATCACTATCCACGCGCCAAGGGGCAGGACATGCGCGGGCGCGTCATCGTCCCCGGACTCACCGACGCGCATTTGCATTTACATCAATACTCGCTCGCGTTACAAAAAATTGATTGCGAAGTGGACACAAAAGAAGAATGCCTGCGCCGCGTGGCTGAGCGCGTGAAAACATCCAAACCCGGCGAATGGATTCTCGGTCACGGCTGGAATCAAAACACGTGGGGAAACTGGCCGATAGCAAGCGAACTCGACTCCATCGCGCCGAACAACCCGGTATATCTCACTGCCAAATCGCTTCACGCCGGGTGGGTGAACACGAACGCGCTGAAACTCGCGAACATCACATCATCCACGCCCGACCCGCACAACGGACAAATTCAACGCGATGAACAAGGCAACGCCACCGGCATCCTGCTCGAAACAGCGATGGGACTGGTTGGAAAAGTAATCCCCGAACCGACAATTGAAGAAATTACAAACGCCATCGAAAAAGCGCAAGTCAAGTTGTGGAAGATGGGACTCACCGGCGTCCACGATTTTGACCGCCGCGAATCGTTCATGGCGTTGCAAGCCCTTCATGCGGAAAAAAAATTAAAACTGCGCGTGTTGAAAAACCTGCCCGTCGAATTGCTCGATGAAATTCACGCCCTCGGTCTGCGCGGCGGATTCGGCGACGACATGCTGCGCATCGGCAACGTCAAAGCGTTCATGGATGGCGCGCTCGGTCCGCACACGGCGGCGATGTTCCAGCCGTACATCGGCGAGGAAAACAATCGCGGCATCCTCAACATGGACGGCGAGGAACTCTTCGAACATGGGCGCAAAGCCGCGCAAGTGGGGCTTGGCATGACCGTCCACGCGATCGGCGACCGCGCAAATCACGAAGTCCTCAACGCCTACGAACAACTCCGCAACTACGAAAAAGAAAATCATCTGCCCGCGCTTCGTCATCGCATCGAACACGTGCAGGTGATCCATCCCGACGACGCGCCGCGCCTCGCGCAACTCAACGTGGTCGCCTCGATGCAGCCCATCCACGCCACGTCCGACATGCTGATGGCGGATCAACTTTGGGGCGAGCGGGCGAATCTCGCCTACGCCTGGAAAACCCAACTCGACTTTGGCGCGACGCTCGCGCTGGGGTCCGACGCGCCGGTCGAATCGCCGAATCCGTTTTGGGGATTGCACGCCGCCGTCACCCGCCGCCGCGCCGACGGTTCTCCCTCTGTGGAGGGCTGGCGCGGCGAACAGAAATTATCTACCCCTCAGGCGTTCGCGGGCTACACCCTCGGCGCCGCCTACGCCGCATACATGGAAGACCGCCTCGGCAAACTCGCGCCCGGCTTCCTCGCCGACCTCATCGTTCTTGAACAAGACCCGTTCACTTGCAATCCAACTGAACTGCTCGCGCTCGAATCCTCGGCTACAATGGTCAATGGAGAATGGGTTTACACGTCGTTCTGAGTTTCGCTTCGATAAATCTCGTTCACTGTGATGAAGACTCTCCGCTCAGAGTGACGCCAAACAACTATGACCGACCAACCTCAACTCACACCTGAAATGCTTGTGCCTCGTATGGGGGAATATTTGATTCAAAAGGGACTCATCACCCCCGAGAACTTACAGCGCGCGCTCGATTATCAACAAGAAGAAGTGGCAAAAGGGAATCGTCCTATGCTGGGCGAGGCGCTTGTGTCGTTGAATTTGGTCGAGCGCTCGCAACTCGATCAGGCAGTGACGGAACAGATCATTCAACTGCGCTCCGCTCTGCAAGCCGCCAACCGCACGCTCGAACGGCGCGTGGAAGAACGCACCGCCGAATTGCAAAACGCGCTGGCGCGGGTTTCGGAACTCAGTCAGTTGAAATCCAATTTCGTTTCAAACATTTCACACGAACTGCGCACGCCGCTCACTCACATCAAAGGGTATCTTGAATTGCTGATCTCCGAATCGCTCGGCGCGGTCAGCGAAGAACAGCGTCATGCGCTGCAGGTTAGCCAGAAATCGGCGGACAGCCTCGAAGGGTTGATCGAAGATCTCATCATGGTTTCGCTTGCCTCGCGCGGCGAGATGAGCATCGCGCAAGAGTCGGTGGATATCCGCCGTCTGGTCAATCTCGTCGTCAAGTCGGCGGCGGAGAAAGCGCAAAAACGCGGCGTGACCTTGCACGCCATGGCGGACGAAAACACGCCTCTCGTGCAAGCCGATTCGCAAAAGATCGCCTGGGTGTTGAATCAACTGATTGATAACGGGATCAAGTTCACCCCGTCGGGCGGACGCGTGGTCGTCAACATCAAACGCGAAGGCGAGAATCTCGTTGTCGTCTCCGTCACCGACACGGGGATCGGAATCCCCGCCGAGCGGCTGAACGATATCTTCGAGCCGTTCCACCAGCTCGACGGCTCGTCCACGCGCCGCTACGGAGGGACAGGGCTGGGGCTTTCGCTGGTGCGCGAGATCATCGAGGCGCACGGCTCGATGATCGAAGTGCAATCTCTGGATGGGCGCGGTTCGTCGTTCAAATTCCCATTGCTCTCGGCGGCTGTTGAAAAATAAATTATGGACAGCCAAACGCTCGAATATCTGTACGAGTTGACCCAGCTTGCGGCGCTGACGGGCAATTCGCGCGGAGACATCGAGAAATTTCTGACCGTCCTTCGCAAACAATTCGTATTCGATAACGTAGCGGTCTACCTGCACGATGAACGCAGCGCTTCGCTCGAAATCGTGTATGCGCGCGCCATCGGACGCGCCCGCAACGCCGAAGCCGACGCCGCATGGGGAGAGACATTTGCAAACCAAGTCTTTGCAAAAGGCATGGTATTGACGCAAGACCCTCAACCCGATACGCCCATTGAAGACCGTTTAAAACGCGCGTATATGTTAGGCTTGCCGATGGGCGGCGATGATTCTGCTACAAAAGGCGCGTTGGTTTTTGTGCGCTTTGGGGGTCCCGTCTATGAGAACGAACACATCCGCATCGCGCAGATGTTTGCCAATCTGTTGTTCATCCTCTTCGAGCGCATCAAAGGGAGAAAAATTGACGCCGAATTGCTCGAACTGAAACGCCAGATGCAATTGCAGGAGGATTTCGTCAGCACGATCTCGCACGAACTCCGCACGCCGCTCGGCTTCATCAAAGGCTATAGTACCAGCCTGCTGCGCAAAGACGCCGAATGGGACGATGTCACCCGCGATGAATTCCTGACCATCATTGACGAGGAGGCAGACCGCCTCTCGTTGCTGATCGAGAATGTTCTTGAATCGGCGCGCCTGCAAAGCAAGACGCTCACGCTCCGTTTTCAACCGTTGCGGCTGGATGCGATTCTGCGAGACGTAGTAATGCGCATCCGCTCGCATTACAAAGACCTCGAAGTGAACATCGAAGCAAACTCCACGCCGTCTATTCACGGCGACGGGGTGCGTATTGCGCAGGTGTTCGAAAATTTAGTTACGAATGCGATCAAATACGCGCCCGGCGCGCCAATCACGGTTTCGCTTTCGTCCAAAGGCGATGCGGTGATGGTCATGTTTAAGGACGGCGGTCCCGGCATCGAGGCGGAAGCGCTTCCGCTCATTTTCGAACGTTTTTACCGCGTGAAAAGCGAGAAGAGCGTCACCGGTTCCGGGCTCGGGCTTTACATTTGCAAGCAGATAATTCAGGCACATCGTGGTAAGATTTGGGCAGAGTCGACACCCGGCAACGGCGTCGCATTCTTCATAGAACTACCTATCAACCCATCGAATTGACCAGGAGGTTTTGGTATGGCAAAGCGCATTTTGATCGTGGACGATGAACCTCGTTATTTGCGCCTGCTTGAAGCAAACCTGCGAACTGAAGGGTATGAGGTGGTCACCGCGCAGGATGGGATGCAGGCGGTCAACGTCTTTTCAGATCAACCCATTGACCTCGTTCTCATGGATGTGATGATGCCCAAGTTGGATGGCTTCGGGGCGACACAGCGCATCCGTGAATTTTCAAACGTGCCGATCGTCATCCTCACGGCAAAAGGCGACGAACAAGACCGCGTGCGCGGGCTCGACCTCGGCGCGGACGATTATCTCGTCAAGCCGTTTTCCGCCACCGAGTTGCTCGCGCGCGTGCGGGCAGTGCTGCGAAGGGCTCAACCTCCGAGCGAAGCCGGGCAATCCCGTTTCTTCACGCACGATAACTTGAAAATTGACTTCGCCCGCGCCGAAGTGTGGCGAGGCGAAAATCCCATCTCGCTGTCTGCCACTGAGTATCGCTTGCTGTTGCAGTTCGCCCATCACGTCGGCAAGATCATGACCTCCGAAGACTTGCTCACCAGCGTGTGGGGACTGAATACCGCACCGATAAAGAAATCCTTTGGGTCAGTATTGCCCGCCTAAGGCAAAAACTGGAAGATGACGCGCACAGCCCCAAACACATCGTGACGCGCTTTCCGGTTGGGCTATCTGATGCCGCCCATCGAAGGAATAAACGTTAGCCGTTTGTAAAGCGGCGTAAAGTAGATGCAAGGTTGAGTCAAACGTATTTCGATTACACTCGAAAAGCGGACGCTCAAATTTAGAAACAGCGACAAGCCCCGCAGGTGTCGCTGTTTGATTTTCTGGCTTTTCCCTGAAAAGCGGGGAACCAATTCTACGAAAGAGGCGAAATGTCAACCCAATACGATGACAAAGGAAAGATATACACCGAGGTGGTCTCCAAGGTCGCCGTGTACGCGATGATCCAGACCACCACGCATCAAATGCGCGGGCGGCTTCACATCCGCCGCGACCAGCGCTTGAAGGACGGAGCTCGACTGTGAGGAAAGATTCCTCGCATTGACCGAAGTGACCGTCTTCAACGCGGATGGAGGCGTGTTGTATGAAGCGCCTTTCCTTGCCGTTCAACGCGCCAGCATCGTTTGGGTGCTTCCAGAATCCAATCCCACCGAGGGTCATTCATAATGGCAACTCCGATCGCGACAAACTTTTCTCGTCT
This sequence comes from Anaerolineales bacterium, assembly GCA_046328795.1. Lineage (GTDB taxonomy): Bacteria > Chloroflexota > Anaerolineae > Anaerolineales > Villigracilaceae > Defluviilinea. Next base: position 17,450 of record JAXLVX010000048.1, read on the forward strand.
CACGTCATCCGACCTGCTCAAATTTAAACGCTATCTCGTCGAGAACGTCAACCGTTCGATGGAGGGCGAAGAACTGCAACTCGGCGACCGCGCGGAGTTCGTCAAATCGCGGCTCGATGAAGTCTACGTTCAGACCAAGGTCAACCTGCCTCAAGACCTGCGCAAACAGATCTACGATGAAATTCTCGACGAACTCACCCGGCTTTGGTCACTATCCAACCCTTGCTCGAGGACCCGGATATCAGCGAAGTAATGGTGAACGGACCCAAAAAAGTGTATGTGGAAAAGAACGGCAAATTAGCAAAAAGCCCGATCACGTTCGATGACGACGCGCACGTTCTGCGGATCATTGACCGGATCGTTCTCCCCCTCGGCCGCCGCGTGGACTCAGACAGCCCCACCGTAGACGCCCGCCTGCCCGACGGATCGCGCGTCAACGCGGTCGTCCAACCCGTTGCGATAGACGGACCCTCGATCACCATCCGCAAATTCAAAAAAGATAAACTCTCGGTTCAGCAATTGATTGACTACGGTTCACTCACGCCGAACATGGCGGAGTTCATCCGCGCTTGCGTCATCTCTCGGCTCAACATTGTCATCTCCGGCGGGACAGGCTCCGGCAAGACCACGCTCCTCAACGTATTGTCCGGTTACATCCCGGAAGGAGAGCGCATCATCACCATCGAAGATGCGGCGGAATTGCAACTGCAACAAGATCACGTGATGAGAATGGAAACAAAAACCGCCAACACCGATGGCAGGGGCGCAGTGACCATCCGCGACCTCGTCCGCAATTCGCTGCGCATGAGACCGGATCGCATCGTGGTCGGCGAAGTACGCGCGGGCGAAGCGCTCGATATGCTCCAAGCCATGAACACCGGTCACGACGGCTCGCTGACCACCGTCCACGCCAACTCGCCGCGCGACGCGATTTCGCGCCTCGAAACGCTCGTCCTCATGGCTGGCATGGACCTGCCGTTGAAAGTGGTGCGCCAACAGATCTCATCCGCAGTAGACCTGATCATCCAACAGACTCGCCTAAAAGACGGCGCGCGCAAAGTGACCGCCATCACCGAAGTGGTCGGCATGGAAGGCGACACGGTCGTGCTGACCGATGTGTTCAAGTTCGAGCAGACCGGCATCGGCGAAAACAACAAGATCCTCGGCGAGCTCAGAGCCACCGGCATCCGCCCATTATTCTCTCCGCAACTCGAAACAGCGGGCTTCAAACTCAGCGGCGATATCTTCATGCCTAGTAGTCCTCTTGGACGCAACCAACGAAACTAAATATCGCATACTCTCTGCTATAATCTGTGGAAGGATGTAAATCATCCCGCAGGTTCAACGAAATAGATTCATGTTTCGTACAAACCTGCGGGACGGTCTGTAACTGAGGAGCCATGGATAGCAAAACCCAGATCACGATTCGCACAAAGAAACTCGGCGTGCTCATCCGCGATGCGCGCCTCGCCGCGCGCCGAAAACCCTCGGAATGCGCGCAAGCCATCGGCGTGAAGAACGGCATCTTCCGCGCTTACGAAGACGGGCGCAAGGCTCCCTCGCTCCCCGAACTCGAAGCGCTCGTCTATTTTTTGGATCTGCCGATTGACCACTTCTGGGGCAAAGAAGTCCGCTCGGACGATTCTCCCGCCTACGAAAAATTCGATCTTTCTAAACTTCTGGCTGTTCGCCAGCGGAAGATCGGAGCGCTCCTTCGGCAGGAACGCAACAACGCGTCCATCTCCATTCGCAATCTCTCGCAAGAAACCGGCATCTCCAGCGGGCGGATCAAAGCCTACGAATTAGGCGAACGCCCCATCCCGCTCCCTGAGTTGGAAGTTTTGCTTCAAGCCTTGCATGGACGCATCGAAACGTTCTTCGACCGCAGCGGTCCCATCGGTCAATGGCTGATGAACGAAGAGGCGATCCAAAACTTGCTCGAACTGCCGGAAGATCTGCGCAAGTTCATTTCACTGCCGGTCAACCGCCCGTATCTCGAACTCGCCATGAAACTCAGCGCCATGTCGCGCGATAAACTGCGCTCGGTCGCCGAAGACATCCTCGACATCACCCTCTAATTCAACGTGAACGATTCAACCGCATCCGCGCTGGCGGAACAAGGGAAGAAAGAATACGAGAAGGGGGCGTTTCTCGCCGCGGCAAAATTATTTGCGCAAGCCGCGCAAGCGTATGAACAAGCCAACGATCCGCTCGATGCGGCGGAGATGAAAAACAATCAAAGCGTGGCGTTCTTGCAGGGAGGCAAAGCGAACGACGCACTGCGAGCCACTGAAGGCACGGAAGAAACTTTCGCAAACGCCGGAGACTTGAAACGGCAGGGAATCTCCGTCAGCAACCGCGCCGCCGCGCTCGAAGGCATGAAAAAATGGAACGAGGCGCTTGCCGAATATGAGCGCGCCGCATCCATCTTCGAGCAGATCGGCGAAGGCGACATGCACTCCATCGTGCGCAAAGCCTCCGCCAACATTCATTTGAAATTCGGGCAGGTCAACCAAACCGGCATGGACATTTACGACTCGCTCCGCCTGGTGGAAAAGCCCACGTTTACCCAGCGCGTGATGAAATTCCTCATGCGCGTCGGGTTGATTCGCTAACAATAAGTTTTTGCCGTGTCACCCTGATGGAGTGGCGCCTCGCGCCACGACCGAAGGGTCTCGTTCGTCATCTCGGAGATGCTTCGCTCCGCTCAGCATGACACAAAACTGAGTGGGTTATTTTTTTCTCAAATCAGATCATGCTCACCACCTCTCTCGTTCGTCCAGCTAGCCTCGCCGACCATCAACAATTATCGAACTTGTTCTTCTTCGAGACGCGCATGCACCGCCACCTCGACTGGCGTCAGCCTTTGGAATGGCTGGGGAATCCATTTTATTGGGCATTGGACGAGGGCAGTCACATCACCGCCGCGCTGGCATGTCCGCCGGAAGCGGCGAACATGTTTTGGATCCGCTTGTTCGTTTTTTCGGGGCAGTGGAGTGCAGAGAACGCATGGAGTTTATTATGGCACACCGCGCGCGAAGAGATCCTCCGCGCGGGCGGAGAGAAAGTCGCCGCGATCGCCATGCAGCCATGGTTTCAACATACCCTCGCCGATAGCGGATTTGAAAACCGTCAAAATATAGTGATGCTCGAATGGCGCTACCAGCCTTGGGTCCGGAAGGAAGCGGCGGGGATTCGCATCCGAAAGATGGAAGAGGCGGATCTGCCCGCCGTCGAAGAAATTGACGCCGCCGCGTTCGTTCCGCTGTGGCAAAATCCGCAAGCGACTTTGCGCGCGGCATTTTCACAAGCGTTATTCGCTTCGGTGGCGGAAGAGGAACGCGGCGTTGTCGGCTATCAGATCACAACCGGCAACGGAGGGCGTGCGCATCTCGCGCGTTTGGCGATCCACCCATCGGCGCAGGGACGCGGCGTTGCCCATCACCTGACGAGCGATCTGCTTGCGCGACTCGTCAATCAGGGCTTTGGCAAACTCAGCGTGAACACGCAAAGCGACAATTTTTCGTCGTTGAATTTATATCAGCGGCTTGGTTTTCGGCGCACTGGCGAACAATACCCGGTGTATGTGTTCGATATGTAAAGTCAGGAGGAACCATGGCAGAACGTAAAGACACGATGATCGTCAACGCGCTGGTTCGGCAAGCGCTCACCTCCGCGCAAGAAGTGATGGGCGAGAACGGCTTGAATGCTGTGTTACGAACCAGCGGACTGGAACGATTCGTCGGCAACTTTCCTCCGAACAATCTCGAACCTTCGATCCAATCGTCGCAGTATGCAAAACTCAACGCCGCCATCGAAGAATTCTACGGGCGCGGCGGACGCGGCATGTTAAAACGCATCGGCAAAGCCTCCTTTCAATATGCCGTGCGCGAACAAGCCGCGTTACTGGGTCTCGCGGGCGTGGCGTTGAAACTCTTGCCTGAAAAGCAAAAGATCAAATTCATTTTGAATAGCATGGCGAACGCGTTGAAGAAGAGCAACCCGCAAGTGGAAGCATGGGTAGACGACAGCGGCGCGCGCATCGCGTATCACGAGTCCACGTGCGCGATCTGCCAAGGGCGGCACAGCGAAATGCCCGTTTGTCATTTGTACGCCGGTTCCATCAGCGAAGCCGTGCAATGGGCAACCGGTAAAGAGTTCGAGATCATCGAAACTCATTGCTGCGCCAAGGGCGATCCGTATTGCCGCTTTGAAGTGGGAGAGGCGCGTGAGTGAAATAAAATTTTCAAACCGCATTACGCGGCGGCTCGCGGACACCATCAGCCGCGAACTCGGCGCAGACCAATTCACGGCGATGCTGGGCTTGTCGAAACTTCCCGCCGAATGGTCGAAGCCGGACGCGTTCCTAAAAATGGACGCGCTCGACTCGGCGAAGGCATACGCGAGTCTGCAAGCCGCGATGCGCGCCTATTTCGGGCGCGGCGCGCGCGGCGTGCTATTGCGAGTCGGTCAACGGATGTGGAACCATTTGCTGGAAGATACCAGCCTCGGCGGACGCACACAAGCGGCGGTCATAAAACGACTGCCTCAAAACACGCGCCGCAAACCAACCCTCGACCTGCTCGCCAAATTCCTTTCCGCCTCTCCCGGCGACATCACGGTTCACACCCTCGACCTCGACCTGCTTCTCGTTGACCACGCCTCCCCCACCGCCAGCGGACAGAACGAATCCGCGCCTGTTTGCTATGTTACTCAGGGATTGATCCGCGAGAGTCTCTTCTGGGCTACAGGCACAGGCTATGATGTAGATGAAAGCGCGTGCAAAGCGCAGGGACATCACGCCTGCGAGTTCAAGATCACGATTGGGAAATAAGCGTTCCCTAAACTTCTCCTAGACAAAACAATGAGCGCATGGGAAAATCTGCGCCTACATCAACAAATATCAAGGAGTTTTCATGAACGTCGAAAAGAAAAGCAAACGCCAACTGCGGCGCGAACAAGTGCAGAAAAAACAATCGCGCGGCAAGTTGACGACCATTATCCTCATCACTTTAGGCGCGGCATTTGTGCTGTACGCAATCCTTGCGCCGCAACTTCGCCCGGCGGGCGAGATCATCGCCATTACGCCGCGCGCCGACCTGCCCAATCCCGTCGGCTTGACCTTGGGCGACCCGAATGCCCCCGTAACCGTAGACGTCTACGAAGATTTTCAATGCCCAGCCTGCCGAAACTTCACCGAAACCATCGAGCCGCTGATCATCGAGCATCTGATCAAACCCGGAAAAGTAAAATTAGTGTTCCATCATTTCCCCTTCATTGACGGAGACGGAGCCTCGCGCGGCGGCGAATCGGACCAAGCCGCCAACGCCGCCATGTGCGCAAACGATCAGGACAAGTTCTGGGACATGAACGCGATCATCTTCGCCAACTGGAACGGCGAAAATAAAGGAAACCTGAGCAACGTCCGGTTGAAAGCGATGGCGGAAAGCATCGGGCTGGATATGAACAAATTCAACGATTGCTTCAACGACAACGCCCATAAAGACGAGATCGAAGCCGACTACCAAAACGGCAAAGCAATCGGAGTGCAAGGCACGCCGAGCGTTTTCGTGAACGGAGAAAAAGTGGGTCAGCCGGGCTTGATCCCTCAATATCAAGAGATCGCCGAAGCGGTCGAGATCGCCCTCAGCAAGTTGCCCCAGTAAGGCAAGTTCTTGATCGTCCCGCAGTTAAACTGCGGGACGATCAGTTAGCAGGGAGCAAAAACCGAAGGACACGGAACAACCCGTGTCCTTTTTTGTTGAGTGTTGTTCGCGCGGCAGTTAAACTGCCGCGCGAACAAAATTTATCACCCCATCGGGCTTCCTCGCATTGAACGACCAACGTGTATAATGACTTCGGATTCATCTTTCATCTGAGGATTTATGAAGACGAAAACCCGCTTCGCCCCCGTTTTGAACTGTCTCCTCCTCGTCAGCCTGATTCTCACTTCATGCTCCGGTCTTCGAGCGCAAGCCACGCCGACCGCGATCCCTCCCACGCTGACGTCGCAACAACAAACCGCGCCGCCTGCCCTCGTCGAAACGGACCCGCCGCTCGACAGCGTGATCGGATATCTTTCGCCCATCACGTTCTACTTCAACCAGCCAATGAATCCATCCACCGTGGAATCGGCATTCAGCGGATTGCCTGCCGGCGCATATGTGTGGAAAGACGCTTCGACTCTTTTTTACACACCGGCGCAACCATACCCACCCAATTCAAAATTAAAGATCACCATCGGCTCTTCCATCCAATCAGCCACCGGATTTGGAATTGACGAACCCATCGAATTGTCTTTCACGGTTTCCGACCTGTTGCGCGCAACAAACCGGTTACCGAAATCCGGCGCAACCGACAGCGATGTGAACGCGGCGATTGTCGCTTCGTTCAACCAGCCGGTTGTTCCGCTGGGAGATTCTGAAAATCCGCCATCGGCGTTCAATGTTCAACCGTCTGTTGCGGGCCGCGGCGAATGGATCAACACCAGCACATACATTTTCTACCCGGAGTCCGCTATGTCCGGCGGGACCGAATACACCGTCAGTTTGAACCCAGGCTTGAAAACGGTAGCAGGCGTCCCGTTGGATGGAAGCGGGGAGAACGCGTGGAAATTTGTCACCGCGAATCCGCGCGTCGTCACGTTAGATCCGACTGCCGATAAACCCATAGGGCCCGATGCAAAAATCACGCTGACTTTCAACCAGCCGATGGATGCGGAAAGCGTGCAGTCAAATTTCTTGCTCAGCGGGGTGAACGGACCCGTGAGCGGAAGTTTTGCATGGAACAACGAAGGCACAGAATTGGTTTTCACGCCCGATAACGATCTGGCGCGCGGCGTGGGTTATCTCTTGAAAGTGGATGCGGATGCGCAATCGCGCGGCGGCGCGACTCTCGGCAAAGAGTTCGGCGCGGCGTTGAACGTCTACCCCGATTTTGCGGTGACGAAAGCGACGCCGTATCAAACCTACGTCGAAT
>JAXLVX010000049.1:0-23550 GCA_046328795.1 Anaerolineales bacterium
CGTTCTGCCCGATCGCGCACGCCACATACGTCACATTTTCGAACTCCGCCAACTTCTTCGCCACTTCCAAGATCAGATCCGACTCCACCTCGAGCCACACATCCGCCTTGATCGTCAAGCCGAACGCGTCGGGTCGGATCACCGCGCTGATGCGGATCACGTCCGCTTCGATCATCCGCTCGATGCGGTAGCGGATCGCGCGCTCCGAGATGTCGCCGATGCGCCGCGCCAACTCCGAAGCCGACATACGCCCGTCTTCGATCAACAGATTGACGATCTTCACGTCTATTTTGTCGAATTCATACATAGATATTGTTTTTCTCTTCCGAAAAGCGCTGGAATGCGCCGATTTATACCTGATGGGCAACCATGCGTCAAGGATGGGACGAAAACGCGGTAAGCGTAGAGTCGGATGAGGCGACTGTATCAACTCTCCCTGCGTGAGACTCGCGCGCTTCATCCGACGGGTGAAGTTGATTCAAGCCATCAGCCATCCCCTCCGCCTCGGCATCTTCCAATCCGCGATTCTGAAAATGTACTAAATTTCACATTGACGCAAACATGCGCGGAAGATATAATCGCTTTTCGGCATAACAAGAAAACAGGAGCATACGATGACAACACCAGACATCGCGCCATCACCGGCGCTTGAACCCAAAACAAAACTCAGCGGAAAAATTTTGAAGACCACTCTCGCAGGCGCGTTGGTGGATGTTGGACAAAGCATCCCAGGCGTTCTTCACATTTCACAATTGAGCAAAGACTCAGTGAACAAAGTGGAAGATGTTGTGAAGGAGGGACAAGCCGTGGACGTGTGGGTGCGCCGCGTGAAAAAGGATCGCATCGAATTGACGATGATCCAGCCGCTCGCGTACGATTGGAAGGAACTCGAGCCAGAGATGGTCGTGAAAGGCAAAGTGATTCGCCTCGAACCCTATGGCGCGTTCGTCGAGATCGGCGCGGAACGTCCCGCGATGATCCACGTGAGCGAATTGACGCAAGGCTATGTGAAGAACCCCAGCGAAATTGTCAAAGAGGGCGATGAAGTGGAAGCGAAGATCCTGAATGTGGATCGCAAGAAGAAACAGATCAAATTGAGCATGAAAGCGCTTGAGCCTGTGGTGGAAGAATTCAAGCCTGCGAAAGAAGAGAAAAAGGGACACGGCAAACGCCACGCGAAGAAAGAAGTGATGGAAGCCGTTGAACCCGAAGAACCGAAAGAACCCGAATTGACGGGGATGCAGATCGCCTGGCAGGAAGCCATGAACAAGGCAAATAACGACAAAGCCTTCAAGGTCAGGCGGGCAAAGTCGGGCATCTCCGATGAGCGCGAAGAGATCCTCAACCGCACGTTGGAGAAACGCCTCCCCACTGGCGGATAAAACACAAACAGCCAAGCGATTTGCTTGGCTGTTTTTTTATTGATTTACCATGAAGATTTTTTAGCGCGCTTAGCGATTATGCTATCCCTTCTTCAAGTTAATACAAAAAGATTTCTTTGTTTGCAGAACACATCATCTGCTCGTTACAAGATTTAAGTATTTCATCCAATTTAAAATACATGATCGTAAAATGGAACAAGAATAAAATTCTAATGATAAATTTATACATTTCAACAAATATAAAGTATAGTTAACCTTAAAGGAGAAACGTAATGACAACTTTAAAAGAAATTGAAGGTATTGGCGCATCGTATGCCGCAAAATTAAATAAAGCAGGCGTGCGAGGAACCAAAGGATTATTACAAAAGGGCGGCACTCGCAAAGGCCGCTTAGAACTTGCAAAAGCCACAGGCTTTAGCGCAAAGACGATCCTTGAATGGGTCAATCGCGCAGATCTATTTCGCATCAAAGGCGTTGGCTCGCAATTTTCCGACCTGCTCGAAGCAGTCGGCGTTGACACCGTTGTAGAACTGGGAAAACGCAAACCCGAATCATTGGTAGCCGCATTTGAAAAAGCAAACTCAGGCAAGAAACGATTGGTCCGTCAATTACCCAGCCTTAGCCAAGTGAAGGCTTGGGTAAAAAGAGCAAAGTCTTTGAAGCGCGCCGTAGAATACTAAAAATAAAAACTTCCGACAAGTTGTCGGAAGTTTTTATTTAATTCAATTCTTTCAAAAACTTTTCCTTATTCGCCGCACGCGCTGTTTTGCCGCTGGATGTTTTCAGAATCCATTTCGAGTCAACCACCTTGACGTGACGCAAAGCGATTGCCGAGTTCTTCGTCACGTGCACGCGAATCGCGTCCGCTACTTTTTGTTGCTCGGCGGGGTCTTCTGAATCCACCTCGGCGATGATAACCACGTCTTCTGTGCCTTGTTCCTCATCGAAAATTCCAAACGCCACCGAACGACCCGCGTGAACGCCAGCGACTTCGTACGTCAGCGATTCCAAATCCTGCGGGTACACATTTTTCCCGCCGACGATGATCATGTCTTTTTTGCGCCCCGAAACAAAAACCTCCCCATCGGAAACAAAACCGTAATCGCCCGTCAAATACCAGCCATCGTGAAACGCTTGCCGCGTCGCATCGTCGCGGTGATAGTAGCCCGTCAACATGCAGTCGCTTCGCAAAGCAACTTCGCCGATGACGCGCTCGGGTAATTCCTTTCGATTTTCGTCCAACACCCTCACCTCGACGTTATCAAGCGGACGACCCGACGACATCATTTTCATTGTTGAACGTTCATGCGAATTGACATCGTCTACCAGTTTGGCTACGCGCTCCGACATAAACGTCTCTCGATCAATCTCAAGGACGGCTGGTTCGCCCCCCAGCGGACTTTGGGTCACCGCGAAAACATTTTCCGCCATCGCGTACGAAGTTTGTAATGCCTCGCGCTTCAAGCCATACGTTTTGAATTTTTCATAAAACGCGTTATGACTCTCCCAGCGGACAGGTTCGGAGCAGTTGATGATCGCCCGCCATGAAGATAGATCCACGCCTTCGAGATGACGGTCGCGGATTTTTTGCGCGCAGAAGTTATAAGCAAAATTCGGGAGCCACGACAGCGTGCCGCGATACTTCGTCACGGCTTGCATGAGTTTGTACGGCGCGCGCACCCAATCGAACGGAGATTGCAAGACGAGATGAATCCCTGAAAGGATCGGCATGATGAAGCCAGCGATCAAACCCATGTCGTGATATAGCGGAAGCCATGAAACAACAACATCATCGTCCTTCAAATCCAGCGACTTGCCATATGCGTCCAACTGATTGAAGACGGCTTGGTGCGAAAGCGCGACTCCTTTTTGCAGAACCAGTTGTGCCAGATGAATGTTGAAGGATAACAATATCTTCGGGTTTGCGTTGAAAACCAGCCAGCAGATCAAAATCCAACGAGACTTGCTTATCCACTTGGCTTGTGACGATCACCTCGCGGACTGTAGTCCCCTCTTGCAACGCACCGCGTACCTCGGCTTCAAATTCGGGATAGGTCACAATTGCGGCGGGTTGAGTAACTGAGATCAATGCTGATAAATCCGCGCGATAACGTTCGGGAGATAACTTCTCTGTGAGAAACGGCATGATGGAAGGAATCGCGCCGTGCAATATCGCGCCCCAAAAAGCGTAGACCAAATCCTCGCCGTGCTGAAGAATCAAAACGACAACTTCGCCGGGCTGGATTTTTGCGCGAGTCAATGCGCTGGCATACGAACTCGCGCCGCGCAGGAGTTGGTCAACCGTGAGCGAAAGATCGTCGGCGTTGGAGAATTGCAGGGTGAGGGCGACCCGGTCCGAGGTCCGGGAATGAAGCGATTTGAGTCGCTCGGGGAAGGTCGTCATTTCTTGCGAGATTCGATGAGCGCGGCGAGTTGAGTCAGCGTGTCGAATGTCTCCGCGTTCAATTCGGTGTCTTCGATGCGGACGCCGAAGGTGTCTTCCACATACAAGGCGACGTCCATCAGGCTGAACGAATCGATCAAGCCGCTGGAGATCAACGGTTCGTCGGCGGTGATCTTTCGATTCGGCTGTTTGAGAATTTTTTCGGCAAGGAAAGCAGATAACTGTTCGATCATGTTCACTCCTGATGCGCTGAGCGCAGATATGATTCCATAAATTCGTCGAGGTCGCCATCCAACACCGATTGCGTGTTGCCTGTCTCGTGATCGGTGCGATGATCTTTCACCATTTGATACGGATGCAACACATACGAGCGGATCTGACTCCCCCACTCGGCTTTGGTATATTCGCCGCGAAGGACGGCGCGTTCTTCCTCGCGTTCCGCTTGCCTCAGCTCAAGCAGACGCGCGCGCAAGATACGCATGGCAAATTCGCGGTTCTGAGTCTGTGAGCGTTCGTTTTGACAAGTGACCACGATTCCTGTCGGGATGTGGGTCAGCCGCACTGCCGTCGCGTTCTTCTGCACGTTCTGCCCGCCCGCGCCTGAGGAACGGAAGACATCCATTTTGATCTCGCTGGGGTCAATTTGAATTTCCGCGTCGTCCATTGCCACTTGCGGCAAAATTTCTACGAGGGCAAACGACGTGTGACGGCGATGCGCCGAATCGAACGGTGAGAGGCGCACAAGCCGATGCACGCCTTTTTCAGAACGCAGATAACCGAAGGCGTACTCACCATCCATTTCAATAGTGACGCTTTTGATTCCCGCCTCTTCGCCCGGAGTTGTATCGAGGATTTCCGTTTGGAAGCCGCGATCTTCCGCCCAGCGGAGGTACATGCGTTGAAGCATTGCCGCCCAATCTTGCGAGTCGGTTCCGCCCGCGCCGGCGTGGATGGCAAGGATCGCCGAGTCGCGGTCGTATTTGCCTGAAAACATTGCCGTGAACGAACGCTTCTCCAATTCAGATTCAAGCACGGAGATTTCAGTTTCCAATTCGCCGCGCAGACTTTCATCATCGAGTTGAGCGAGTTCAAGCGCATCATGCAATCGGCGTGAAAAGGCGCGCCACGATTCCACCTCGCTCTTGAGGGCGTTGTGCTGTTTCATCAATCCTTGCGCGCGCGAGGGATTGTTCCACAGGTCGGGCGCTTCTATTTCTTTATCGAACTGGGAGAGTTGCGATTCTTTAGACGCGAAGTCAAAGACGCACCAGTAATTGCTGGGTTAGGTCTTGCAAGGGTTTGAGGCGGTTGACGAGGTCTTGCATTGAATCTCCTTTGTTGCGCAAGCGCAAGATGGCATCTTACGCTACTCTATTTTCCTAAAATTCCATCCACAAAAGCGTCGGGGTCGAACGGAGCGAGGTCTTCGGGTTTCTCGCCGAGACCGGCGAATAAGATCGGCAGACCGAGTTCGCGTTGAATGGCGAAGGCAAAGCCGCCTCGCGCGGATGAATCCAGTTTGGTTAAGATCACGCCGGTCACTCCAACCGAGTCTTTGAAAGCTTTTGCTTGTTGCAGTGCATTCTGCCCGGTGGTTGAGTCAAGCACGAGCCACACGGCATGAGGAGCGCCGGGCATCGCCTTGCCGATCACGCGATACACTTTCTTGAGTTCTTCCATTAAATTGAAGCGCGTGTGCAAGCGCCCGGCAGTATCCACAATGACAAAATCTACGCCGCGAGCCGCGCCTGCTTGTGTTGCGGAAAACGCGACCGCGCCCGGGTCAGATTCTGGCGCGCCGGAGACCACATCCACGCCGAGGCGTTCAGCCCACACTTGAAGTTGATCCACCGCCGCCGCGCGGAACGTATCCGCCGCGCCGAAGAGCAGAGACTTGCCATCCGCTTGAAAACGTTGAGCAAGCTTGGCGATCGTCGTCGTTTTGCCTGAACCGTTGACGCCGACCACCATGATCACGGCTGGTTTTGTCGTCCATGCCGAATCAGGCGGAGGATCGAGGCGAGAGCGGAGTTCTGCTCGAAGGGCGAGCGAAAGTTCGTCGGAGCGAGTCAAGCCGCCGTCGCGAACGAGGCGGCGAAGCGAATCCAGAATTGCTGTGGAAGTTTCGATTCCCAAATCCGCTTGTATGAGCAAGGTCTCCAACTCATCCCATGTATCGGCGGTGATTTCGGTTGCGCCAAGAAGGTTGGCGATGCGCCCAAACGCGGTCTTGCTGGTCTTCGCAAGCCCGGTCTTCCACTTGGAAAATAGATCGGTCATGTCTGTCACGACGGGCGATTATAACATGCGGGTTTGTGTTATACTCGCTCCGCAATTTCAAAGCAAAGGATAGAAAAATAATCATGAACGAACCCATTCACGTTACAGACGCAACGTATGAGCAAACCGTGTTGAACTCACAAACACCGGTGATCGTTGACTTTTGGGCGCCGTGGTGCGGACCCTGCAAGATGGTTGCGCCGATCCTCGATAAATTCGCTAAAGAATATGAGGGGAAATTGATCGTGGCAAAGATCAACACCGATGAAAACCCGGAGTGGATGATGAAGTACGGCATTCAGGGAATCCCGACCATGCTGTTCGTGGCGAACGGCAAGATCGTGCATCGCCAAGTGGGCGCGCTGCCCGAGCGCATGTTGCGGGATACGGTTGCGCAATTCTTGGAAACTGTTTCCTCGTCCTAATTCGCAAGGAGGCGAAATGAAGAAATTTATCCCCGTACTCGTTGCGGCTTTGGTCGTCGCATGTCTGCCCACAACGACTCCGATCCCCGGACTGCCAACTGCCACCGCGGTGATTCAAAACACTTCGACTTCCGCCCCCACTGAGACTGCATCGCCTCTTCCCACGGTGACGCTTGCTCCGGCTACTTCAACCGCCACACCCGTCGTCGCTTCGCCGGTTGTAGAGTCTACAACTACGGCATCGCCTTTACCGCCGCCGAATCTAACCGCCACATTCCCGACTTCGACAGGCGCTCCCGCAGGATCAAGCAACACTGCAACGCCAACCTTGGTACCGGGACAACCTTCATTAACTCCCACACTCGGCATCTTGAAGTATGGAACTCTTCCACCGTCCGTTCCGTTTACTAACATCACACTGCTGAATCGCTCCAAGCGGCAGGCGTATATTTCGCTCCAAGTGACTACGATTGAAGGCTACTACACGATCATCGAATATCCGGTCGCTGGGAAAGTGAAGATCAAGGTTCCGCTGGGAAGTTATGTGTATGTCGCCTGGGTAGGCGGGAATCAAATGACAGGCACTTTCCGTCTTTCTGCAAACGACTCGGTCGTCATTACGCTTTACAAAGACAAAGTTGTTGTGCAATAAAAATTTACGAATAAGGAAAATAAGGTTTTTACAATCAATGAAACAAAGACTTGTAATTTTTGGGACGATCCTGTCCCTGATCCTCAGCGCGTGCGGAGGCGAGCCAGCCGCGCCCACGCTTAGTTCCGCCGACATCGGCGCGACGGCGCAATCTGCGGCGTTCACCATGATCGCGCAGACTCAAGCCGCTGTCCCAACGGACACGCCTCTCCCGCCCACAGCAACTTTCACTTCAACTCCACTCCCAACCGACACAGCCACCTTCACGCCAACGGTTGATCCAGCCATTCCAACGGCGACTTTTACACTTGCGGCGCAATCCTCTGGTCCTACGGCAGACCCGTGCAACAAGGTGCTTTCGGAATGGAAAGTGCCGACGATGAAGATCAAAATTAATAACGAGACCCAACCTTCAGGGAAACTTGTACTCTCTCTGTTCGTTAAAACCGCGCAAGGCGAATGCGGATTTATTCCGGTCACTGGCGGAACGATTTCTGGACCCGAAGGCTACTACAGCGCCGCCGCATTTGTTGACGGCGAAAAAGATTTTAAAGTCTTTGGCGGCTTCCTCCTCACTGGCGGAAGTTGGACGATCATCGTAAGGAACGAGACCATCATAGCCAAGGGCGGATGCTACCCGAACTGCTAACGCAGAATTTTCAGGAGACACAAAAATGAAACGAGTTCGATCAATTTGGATTGTTACCATGGTTGCCGTTTTGCTCGCGGCTTGCGGCGGCAGAGAACCGGCAGTCCCAACCATCAGCGTGGAAGCAGTGCAAGGCACCGCCGTTTCAGCGGCATTGACCATCGTCGCGCAAACTCAGGCGGCGATTCCCACAAACACACCCATCCCGCCGACAGAGACGCCGACATCCACCCCTGCGCCGACAGATACGCCTGTCATCCCTCCCACTGTTGAGATTTTGCCGACAAACACCTCTGCCAGCGCGGGAGGCGATTATTGCGCAACTCGCCCCCTCGGCAAACCCAAAGGCAAGAATACAACGATCTTCATTACCAACAGCACGAAATACCCTGTACGAGTTTCCTTCTATTTGAACAAAACTGAACTGGACGAATGCGGGTATCGCGGATTCGACATCGCCAAGAAAGGCTCCGTACTTTTCACCGACCTTGTATACGGATGCTACGATCTTTGGGCATGGAGTCTCGATAATAAAAATCCATTTCAGGTGTATAGTGGTACTTATTGCATCAACAATCCCGATAAATGGACATTTGAGATCACAGAAGATACTGTCAAAACCTATTAAGCGCGCGCTATAACACATATAAATATAAAAACAGCGACCTCGATGAGGTCGCTGTTTTTCATCCGGTGAATTTATCCGCTCGATTCAGATTTGCCCACCGATTCAACCCGCGCATTTGTCAGATTGATCAGATCAGCAACCGGCAACTTGATGTTCAATCCCCTCTGCCCTCCCGAAATATGGATCTGTTCAAAGTGTTGCGCGGACGAATCAATGATAACTTGAAATCCCTTGTTGAGCAGGGCAAGCGGCGAGATGCCTCCCGCTTGTAAGCCAGTGACCTGCTCCGCTTCTTTTTCTGTCGGCAGGTGAACTTTTTTCTCGCCCAACGCAGACGCCAACACTTTTAGATCAACAACCGAATCACCTGAAACTAAAACCAATAACGGTTTCTTGGGCTTCTCTCTCAAAACCACAATGGTCTTGAAAATGGATGCGGGGTCAGCGTTGAGCAAACGCGCCGTTTCCAACGCGCCGCGCTTCTCGGTTGAAAGCTCATAGGCGGTATACGAAATTTTGCGCGAGTCGAGCAGGCGCGTAACATTGTTGACGATTGGCATCGGGCGAGACTCCTTCAAAATATCTTTCGTCTCTATTGTAACGGGTGTGCAAACTAAATTTGGGCGGCGTAGTACAATCTGTCGCATGAAATCGGCGCTGACCGACGTTCCCCTCGAAAAATTGATGGAACAACTACCGGATCGCTACACCGTAGCGGAACGGGAGGTCGTTCAACGCGCCTATCAGATGGCGGAAGAAGCGCATCGCGGACAGAAACGCAGTTCCGGCGAACCGTACATCAATCACTGCATTGCGGTGGCAAGCATCCTTGCGGATTTGCGAGTCCCGTCCGAGGTGATCGCGGCGGCGCTTCTTCACGACACGGTCGAGGATACAAGCGTCACGCTAGGCGACATCCGCCGCGAGTTCGGCGAGACGACAGCCATTCTTGTAGACGGCGTGACAAAGTTATCGAACCTGCCGCGCGTCTCTCGAGGCGACCAACACGCCGGGAAGCCGGGTCAAGCCGAACCGGAGGAAGAAGCGGATGCCATCCATTCGGGGAACGGGCGCGGGCGCAAGCGCGACCTCGCCTCCGAAACTCTCCGCAAGACATTCCTAGCGATGGGCGACGATGTGCGCGTGGTGTTGATCAAACTAGCTGACCGCTTGCATAACATGCGCACCCTCGGCTACATGCCCGAAGTAAAGCAAAAACGGATCGCCAAGGAAACGCTCGATATTTTTGCGCCGCTCGCCAACCGCCTCGGCATCTGGCAGATCAAGTGGGAGTTGGAAGACCTCGGCTTTCGCTACCTCAACCCCGATAAATATAAAGAGATCGCCGAACAGTTGCAAGGAAAACGACCAGACCGCGAAAAACAGATCGGCGAAATTATTGACAAGCTGGTCAAACTTCTGGAAGACCACAAGATCAGCGTGGAAGTGAGCGGCAGACCCAAGCACATTTATTCGATCTTCAAAAAGATGACAAATAAGAGGAAGGCGTTCGACCTTGTGCGCGACATCCGCGCCATGCGCCTCATCGTTCCAGACGTGCCTTCTTGCTACGCCGCGTTGGGCGTGATCCACACCACGTGGCGGCCCATCCCCGGCGAGTTCGACGATTACATTGCCGCGCCGAAAGAAAACTTTTATCAATCACTGCACACCGCAGTGATCTATGACGATGGGCGTCCGCTTGAGATTCAGATCCGCACGCAGGAGATGCACGAGAACGCCGAATACGGTATCGCCGCGCATTGGAAATATAAGGAAGGCGCGCGGCGCGACAAATCGTACGAACAGCGCATCAACTGGCTCCGCAACATGATGGAATGGAAAGCCGATGTGCACGACGCGCAGGAATTCGTCGAGAGCATGAAGACGGATGTCTTTCAAGATCGCGTCTACGTGTTCACCCCGCGCGGCGACATCTTTGATCTGCCCGTCGGCTCGACGCCGATTGATTTTGCGTATCACGTCCACACCGACATTGGACATTGCTGTCGCGGCGCGCGCGTGAGCGGAAAACTCGTCCCGCTTCACCAAGAGTTGAAGACGGGCGACCAAGTTGAGATCCTGACGGCGAAGCGAGGCGGACCCAGCCGCGATTGGCTGAATCCGAATCTGGGTCTCGTGAAAACGCAGCGCGCGAGATCGAAGATCAAAGCGTGGTTCAAGAAACAGGAAGACGAACAGAATCTCTCGCAGGGACGCGCCGCTCTCGAACGCGAATTGCAACGACTAGGAATCCCTGAATTGAATTTTGAAAAAATGGCGCGCGAGTTCGGCTATAAAACTCACGACGAAATGTTCATCGCCATTGGGTGCGGCGATCTTTCGTTGAGCAAAGTCGTCCGCATGATGGAAGAGACCGAGGAAACCGCGGACATTCTCGAGGTCACAACCACTTCGCCGAAAAAACATGCGAGCGATGCCGTCGAAGTTGTGGGATTGAAAGGCTTGCTGTGGCAAATGGCAAAATGCTGTAACCCCATGCCCGGAGACCAGATCATCGCCTACGTCACGCGCGGGCGCGGCGCGACGATCCATCGGCAAGACTGCCCAAACATTTTGCATCGCGACGACACCGAAAGACTCCTGCAAGTAGATTGGGGCACCGGCGAACAAACCTATGCTGTGCCGGTCACAGTAAAAGCCTATGACCGCGAAGGCTTGCTCGGCGATATTTCCACTTTACTGCAAACTGAAAATGTAAACATCGCCAACGTCTCGGTCAGTTTCAATCGCAGTGTAGCCGATGTGAAGCTGGTCGTTGAAGTGCGCGACCTCGAACAATTGAGCCGCGTGCTCACGCGCATCGAAAGCGTGCCGAATGTGTTGGAAGCGCAGCGCACCCGCCCCGGCTAAACCTCAACTTGCAAGATACAAGTTACGCAGTATAATGTCGCCGCTCCCACTATGACATTGCTCAGCGTCAGCGACGCTCGCGCGCGCATCCTCTCCCGATTTCAACCCGTCTCAACCGAATCCCTGCCTCTTGCGGATTGTCTCAACCGCGTCCTCGCGCAAACGATTTCCGCGGCGACCGATCTTCCCCCTTTCGATAATTCCTCGATGGATGGATTTGCGGTCCGCTCTGCCGATGTTGCGGATGCAATCCCCGCTTCGCCTCGACGGTTGCGCGTGGTCGCAGACATCCCAGCGGGATTCGCGCCTTCGGCATCCCTCGCGCCCGGTGAAGCCGCGCGAATTATGACCGGCGCGCAAATGCCGGAAGGCACCGATGCAGTGATCCCCGTTGAAGAGACGAATTTCCAAAACCGCGACGCCGGTTCAGCCGCACCCGAATTTGTAGACATTCACAAAGCGGGAAACGCCGGCGATAACGTCCGCCCGCGCGGATCGGATGTGCGTAACGGCGAAGTTGTTTTGACCACAGATCGGATACTCAAACCGCAAGACCTCGGTCTGCTCGCCACGCTTGGGTTTGCGAATGTTGAAGTCTATCGCAAGCCGCGCGTGGGATTATTTTCGTCAGGAGACGAACTCCTCGATGTGAACGCGCCGCTCGAACCGGGCAAGATCCGCGATTCAAATTCGTACATGCTTGCAGGGTTGGTTCAATCGGCTGGCGCGGAGGTCGTCAAACTTGGCACGGCAAAAGATGATTTCGATTCGGTGAAATCCCTTCTTGATCGAGCAACACAACAAAACGTGGATTTGATCCTCTCGTCGGCTGGCGTGAGCGTGGGCGCGTTCGATTTTGTGAAAGCCGCGCTTGAATCAAATGGCAAGATGGATTTCTGGCGCGTGAACATGCGCCCCGGTAAACCGCTCGCGTTCGGCGAGTACAAAGGGATTCCGTTCATCGGCTTGCCGGGCAATCCCGTTTCGGCATTCGTGGGATTCGAAGTATTCGTCCGCGAGGCGCTGGGAGGGTTGAGCGGCTTGCGCGGCGCGAACAGGCAGACGGTCCGCGTGAGAAGCGAGGAGGAGATCAACTCCGACGGGCGCGAGAGTTATCTGCGCGTCCAACTCCGCGAAGAGAACGGCGTTTTGCGCGCGCGTCTGACCGGTCATCAAGGCTCGGGCAATCTATTGTCGCTTGCGCAGGCAGACGCTTTACTTATTATTCCCGCTGGTGTAAAATGCGTGCCTGCTGGTCAGGAAATCAACGCATGGATTCTATGAGGAGACATGGATAAACGACTCTCACGGCTTGCGCTCGCTCTTACGATCATTGGTCTGCTCGTTTCCATCTACATGACCATTTTCAAAATCACGTCAAACGCTAAAATGTGCATCGGCTCAAAGGATTGTTCGGTGGTCAATGCCAGTATATATTCCGAGGTGAATGGGATCCCCGTCGCGGTGATCGGCGTGGCGGGCTACCTCGCCCTGCTGGCTGTGCAATGGCTCGAAAGAAAGCCCGGCTTTTTTCAAGAGAACGGCTCGATGGTCTTCTTCGCGCTTTCGGTCACGGGCTTTTTGTTCACCCTCTATCTCATTTATGTTGAGATCGTGTTGATCAAAGCGTATTGTCCGTTCTGTATCACGTCGCAAGTGACGATGACGTTGATCTTTATTCTTTCCGTCATCCGTCTCATCAAACAACCTTAATCAGGAGGATTGAATGCCCCGCATCAAGTGTCATTACGCTGATTGTGTTTTTCTCGACGAAGGATATTGCAGCGCCGCCGCAGTGGAACTCGACCCCGATACGGGTTGCGCCACCTACTCGCCCAGCGATGATGCAAAAGCAAAAGAAGACTGGGACGAAGAAGAATCGGAGGAATGGGAGGACGAAGAGGAAGATGACGACGACGAAACGTGGGACGAGGAAGACGACGAGTTCTAACGCTTCTTTCCCCATTTGAAATTGATCGCCCATCGCAAGGGCGGACGCATCTTGAGCGTAAGCGAAAGACGTCCGCCCTTATTGTTTTAACGAATACAACAACACGCCAGCCGCGACCGCGAGATTCAACGAACTGACCCGCCCTTGCATCGGCAGGGATACGGTGACATCGCAGGCTTGCATTTGTTCGGGGGAAAGTCCCTTTTGCTCACTGCCTAACACCAGAATCCATGGGGTGGTTGGCGTGAATGTTCGATAGCCTGCATCCGCGTGAGCCGATGTTCCAACGAGTTGAAAGTTTCCCGCTCGCGCCCACGCCAGAAATTCATCGAACGATGCCGAAACAACCGGGCTTTGAAAATATCGCGCCCATGCTGGAGCGGATCACGGTGGGATGATAAAGGTCCACTCCCCCATCGAGCAGAAATAACGCATCCACGCCAACGGCATCCATGGTGCGGAGGATCGTGCCGACGTTGCCAGGGTCTTGGGAGAGACAAGGGCAACAGCCGTTTGGGGAAGTAGAGAAGCGGAGAATTTGGTTTGTCGTTGATGAACAACTGCGAGGATGCCTTGCGGGTTATCTTTGTCGGCGAGCGATTCCATGACCTCGGCAGAAACAGGCTGAGGCTTGTCGCCGAGGCGCGAAATCAACTCCTCCGCAAATTTGCTCGTCAACAGTTCGGGCGCGTACAGCAAAGACTGCACATCCCAGCCTGCATCCACCGCCTCCCCCACATGATGGATTCCTTCGACGAGGAAGAGTCCGCTTTCGGCGCGCGCTTTTTTCTGCCGCAAGGCGCGCGCCTGTTTAATCATTGGATTGCTCAGGCTTGTCAGTTGCGGCTTTGACATGGAGAGAGCATTCGATGTAACTTAGTTATCGCCGGCAACAACGGTCAACTTGGCGACCATGCCGGAAGCGATGTGACCTTCGGTGCGGCAAACCACTTCATAGTCGCCCGGTTCGGTCGGCGCGGTGAACGTGGTCTTCACGTCGGCGCCGGGGACGAGTTCCGTCTCCCAGTACACATTCGGCACATCTTCATCTACCCACATCGGACCGGCATCGGTTCCGAGTTTCATGATGACGAAATTATGCACGACCGAGCCGTTGTTCACAGCCGTAAACGAAATTTCCTTCCCGGCAGGGACGGTAAATGTGTTCGGCGTGAATTGAAAGTCCGTGAGGACCACATTGATATCGGTTGAAGCGCCTTTCTTTCCGCACGCAGACAAGGCAAGGCTCAACAACAAGGCAAACAGTAAAAATATTTTTTTCATTCTGTACTCCAAAGAGGATTTTCTTGCGTAATCATTGTAATACAATTCAATCCTTCGAGTATGACTCTAAATCTCTTCTCATCAATGTTGAGTGGTTGATACGCAAGAGAGGCTTCAGTTGTTCTTCCGTTGTAAGGCGACAACTATTGCAAATTAACCAATAAATCTAGCAATAAGCACGATATGGATTATTTCCATAGAACCAATCCCGAAGGCGTCGCGTGGCGCCGTGGCGACAGATGACATAGAGTTGCAATTCTCTGACACCCCTTCGGGGTTGAATGGAACACATCCTTCAATACTATAATCATTTGACCCCTTCGGGGTCTTTGGGTAATTTCCGTATTGCTCGGTTTAATTGTTTGCCCGCAAAAGTCGTCACTACGCAAAGAGACAGATACAACATTCGAACGCGTAATTTATAATTAACTTGTCAGGCGCGTTAAGCCCGGTGAAGATGATCCTCGTAGCAGACATATGGATAATCACGAACATGAGCCAAACACATCAATTCAGATTTGCAAAGCCAGACGAAGTGCCTATCTACCGCGAAGCGACCACCCAACTCGCCCGCGACTCGTGGCCCGAATTCATGTGGCACGACGAGATCGCAAAAGTCCATTGGCGCGAATTCTTCGAGCGCTTTGCAGTTTATCAGTCTGTAATGCTGGACGCGGAAACGAATCAGGTTGTCGCGGTGGGACACAGTTTTCCGCTTCGGTGGGATCATCCGCTTGCCGACCTGCCCGAAGAAGGCTGGGACTGGGTCTTTCAAAAAGCAATGGACGATAACAAAAAGGGAAACAAACCGAATCTTCTCGCGGCAGTATTCGTCGGCGTGCGCGAGGAATATAAAAAGCACGGACTGAGCCGCTCTATCCTCTTATCGTTTCAGCCGACAGCACGGGCGCACGGCTTCGAGAATCTCGTCATCCCTGTGCGCCCGAATGAGAAACCAAACTATCCGCTCATCAGCATGGACGATTACATCACGTGGAAGAATGAAGCGGGGATGCCTTTCGACGCGTGGCTCAGAATTCAAGAGCGGGCAGGCGGGAAGGTTATCAAAGTATGCCATCGCTCGAAGACAGTACGCGGCTCACGCGCGGAATGGGAATCGTGGACGGGCATGAAATTCCCGCAAAGTGGACGATACATAATCCCCGGCGCGCTCGAACCTATCGAGATCAATCTGCAACGAGATGAGGGAATTTATGTCGAGCCGAATGTGTGGATGCAACATTCGAGCGCGTAATTTATAATTCACGCATGAGAACAAAACACGGGCTGGCATTCCTATTCATATTTCTCCTTCTCGGATGCCAGCCATCCGCCCCGCGAACCGTCACAATTGTTGACGGGGAAAACACCATCACGCTGCAAACGGATGAGCGAGTCCCCTCCGCAATCCTTGCCGAGGCGGGAATATCCCTCGCACCGGAGGATCGCATCCTCGTCAACGGCGTTTTTGTATCAGCCGAATTACCAATTACCAATTACCCAATTACTTTACAAATCCGCCGCGCGGTGACAGTCACCCTCTCCACGCCGCAGGGACTGCAAACGATTCAAACCTCCGCGCTCACGATTGGCGAAGCGTTGCAAGAGGCTGGGATTCAACTCCGCGCGGAAGATGCAATCAGCCAGCCACTCCAATCTCCAGTCCTTCGACTAGGCTCAGGACAAGTCTCTAGTCTCCAATTACCAATTACCATTTACCAATCGCACACCATCACCATCACATCCAACAATAAAACGATCACCGTCACCTCCTCCGCGCAAACCATCGGCGAGGCGTTGGCTGAGGCTGGGATTCCGCTGACGGGAGACGATTACAGCATCCCGTCGGAGAATGAGGCGCTGCCCGCCGATGGGAATGTCAAAGTGGTGCGAGTCGGCGAATCCGTTTTGCTCGCGCAGAAGCCGATCCCCTTCACCAGCGAATTGGTCGCAGCATCCGAAGTCCCACTCGACCAGACTCAAATTTTGCAACCCGGCGAGCCCGGGCTGGCGATGCAACGAATCCGCGTGCGATATGAAGATGGCGTGGAGGTTGCGCGAGTCACCGAAGATGAGATCATGGTTCGACCGCCGAAGAATCGCGTTCTCGGTTACGGCACAAAGATCGAGATCAAAACTGCCGTTGTGGATGGAGTGACCATCGAATATTGGCGCGCTGTGAACATTTACATCACATCGTATTCGCCGTGCCGCGTGGGCGGAGACCGCTGTTCATCCATCACCGCCAGTGGCGCGACGGCGAAAAAAGGCGTGGTGGGTATGCGGCTCGCGTGGTATCAGGTGATGAAAGGGCAATCACTCTACATCCCCGGCTATGGTTTTGCGACCGTGGCAGATGTGTGCCCGGGCTGTGTGGGCAAACCCTGGATTGACGTGGCGTACAGCGACGACGATTACGTGGGATGGAGTTCGTGGGTCACGGTGTATTTCCTCACGCCCGTCCCGCCGAACATTGTGTACGTGTTGGATTAACATCGTGACGCGATCTCAAAAGATAATTTTCAATTTTCTTTCCATCGTCGCGCTTGGTTTGGTCGTTGCCATCGTCTGGTTGTATAAAACAAAATGGCAAACGCCGCTCGGACCTCCGCTGCAGATTCCCCCGCAGACGCAAATTCCACTCGCCGCCACATGGACGCCCGATCCGCTTGGGGCAAGTTCGTCGTTGAATGCGGCGTCAAACCTGACGCCCGCTTTGCCCGCGTCAACATCCGACGCGACTTGCAGTTCGCAGAAAGTGATGTTTCTTCTGCTCATCGGCAGTGACTCGCGCGGCGATTCGTACCGCTACGGCTTGGCAGATATGATCCGCATCGCGCGGGTGGATTTTGTCAACGAGAACGTCATGGTGCTTGAATTTCCGCGCGACTTGTGGGTGCAGATACCGGACATCGCAGACAACCTGAACGGACAAGATCACGAAAAACTCAATCAGGCGTATCTCTATGGAAACCCCGGCTTTCATTACACAACCGACCCCGCGCAAGGACCCGGCTTGCTCGCGCGGACTCTCGCGCTCAACTTCGGCGCGCGAAGCGACCATTACGCGGCGGTGAACATGCGGACCTTCGTCAACGTCGTCAACGCTGTGGGCGGCATTGACGTGTATCTGCCCGAGCCGGTGGACGGGCGCACTGCGGAAGACCTCAGCGAGCGCCTGCTCTTCCCCGCCGGGAAACTTCATCTCATGGGAGATCGCGCGCTCACCTTGGCGCGCATCCGTATCAAGGGCGGCTTTGCCCGCGCGGAGAATCAGAACCGCGTCCTCTGCGCCCTACGCGACCAACTCGCCAGCCCGAAAACGATCGAGAAAATTCCCGCTCTCATCAAATCATTTCAAGACAACGTTCAAACCGATCTCAGCCCGGAGCAGATCAGTCAACTGGCTTGCCTCGGCGCGAGGATGGAGTCGAGCGATATCCGCTTCGTAGATTTCCCCGAAGACCTCTTCGACGTGACGCGCGAATATGACGCGGTCTTCAACAAAGAGATTTCGGTGGTCAAAACCGATTTCGATGTTTTGCGCGAGTATGTGACAAAATTCAACGACGGTTCGTGGGACTCATCCAACAGCGGGACGGAAGGCAGTCACACCGAGGTTTCAATTTGCCCATGAAAAATATCCCGCATCTCGACGCCGCCGCAGTCCTCAAACGCTTCGGCTTGCGCGCCGATAAATCGCTCGGTCAAAATTTTTTGCAGGATGACTTCGCGCTCGAATCAATTGTCAACGCCGCGCAAATTCAGCCAACGGATTCCGTGCTGGAGATCGGGCCAGGCTTGGGAAGTCTGACGCGCCATCTGGCGGCTTCGGCGCGGGAGGTCGTCGCGGTCGAACTCGACAGCAGGCTGATCCAGCCGCTTCAAGCGATTCTCACCCCCAACCGCAACGTCCGCGTTGTGCAGGGCGACATCCTCAAACTCGCGCCGCACGAATTGATCGCGGAGCAAGATTACATCGTTGTTGCAAACATTCCGTATTACATAACGTCGGCAGTCATCCGCCATTTATTGGAAAGTAAAGTGAAGCCGCGCCGCGTGGTGCTGACGATCCAAAAAGAAGTCGCGCAGCGCGTCTGCGCCAAGCCCGGCGACTTGAGTCTGCTGGCGTTGAGTGTGCAAATTTACGGCGAGCCTCGCATTGCGGAGCGAATTTCCGCGGAGGCGTTCTTCCCCAAACCAAAAGTTGATTCGGCTGTGCTCTGCGTGGACATTTTCCCGTCGCCGCGCGTAGAATCAGAATTGCTCGAAACATTTTTCAAATTGACTAAAGCGGGGTTTTCACAAAAAAGGAAGACTCTCCGCAACTCGCTCTCGGCTGGTTTGCACATCTCCCCCGCGCAAGCGGAAGATTTGCTCGGGCAAGCAAACATCGAATCACGCCGCCGGGCAGAGACGTTGAGCATCGAAGAGTGGGAGGCGTTGTGTAGGTTGTACAATATGTAGAGCGAGATGGCATCTCGCTCTACATATTCAACCGATTACCAACAAAAAGCGGAGACCAAAATGGTCTCCGCTTTGATTCGCTGAAATGTTTCTTACCCCACTCGACTCAACAATTCCTTCTTGAGCTGGTCAACATTTGAATACTTCCCATACACAGACGGGATCTCGTTCACGTGAATGGCGAGTCGGTTCGCTAGTTTTACCGCTTGCTCGCGGTCGCTGAGCGGGTAGAAATAATCCAAAGATTGTTGCAGGCGGGCTTTGATCTTTTCTTGAAACGGAAGCAAAGTCTCAGGCGAAAGCACGATGACAAAATCCGAAGGTCCGAGGTGACCGAGGAAGTCTTCGGGCGAGCCGGTCTCTTTCAACGTGTTCAGGATCATCAGGCTGATCGCCCGCAACACATCGTCCGAGGCAACGAAGCCGTACGAATCTCGAAACGCTTGCAAATTCAGGATCGCGATATGAAGAAGCGACAATCCGCTTTTGTGAATGACATCTGAAAGTTTTTCTTCCACCAACGCGCCTTCGGGAAGTCCGCTGACAGGATTGGTCAACGATGCTTGGTTGACGCGCTTGAGAGCATTGCGCACGCGCAGACGAAGTTCCTGCACGTCGAAGGGCTTGGTGATGTAATCGTCCGCGCCGACCTCGAAGCCTTGCAAGCGATCTACCCTGTCGCGTTTTTCGGTGAGGAAGATGATGGGGATCTCATTCGTCCGCCGATCAGAACGGATGCGGCGAGCCACTTCAAAGCCGTCAATGTCGGGCAAACGAATATCGAGAATTACTAGATTAGGGAGAATGGTTTGAGCCGCGCGCACGCCATCTTCGCCCCAGTTGACCGTGAACACCTCGTACCCTTGAACGCGAAAATACGCGTTCAACATTTCCGCAATGTCGAGATCATCTTCTACGATGAGGATCTTTGCCTTGGCGTCTGCCACTGTGCCCCCGTTCAGGCGATCGGTTCTTTTTGGATGACGAATTCACAGACCGCGTCGCCGACCGCTACGCATTTCGATTCGTTCACGCGGAACTCACTGCCGCCAGAAACCCATTTCAATGCTTCCTGTAACAATCCTGTAGCAAGATAGCACACGGGCTTGTCGGCGTTCGTGCGACCCCAGCAGACCGGGCATTTGTGAATCGTGTAAATGAACTCGGTATCTTTTTCTTCCACCGTGCTGTGCTGATCGCTCAACTGAGAAAAGATCTTCGCCACAGCGGGGATGCCGATCTTCAACTTTGCTTGAAGCGGAAGGACGACGAATGCGAGGTCTGCCGCGCCGGCTAAAGCGCCGAAATTCTTCAAAGCATCCGAGAAGGTTGCCCGTCCCGCACGAAGCGCGAGCCCGCGTCCGCCGCGCGGACCGTACATATCCTCCAGCGCGGTCCCCAACGCGGAAACCTCGCCGAAGTCGAATCCCTTATCGAGGTTGTCGGCGGGATAGTTATCAATATAGTTATTCATTCCCGCGAGGTTGAGGATGGCATTCAAACCGTTCTTGCCCATCACCTCTTCGAGGGATTTGATGGTGATTAGACCAAATTTATTCGGGTAATACAGACCAGCCTTTTGAACAGGGCTCATAGATTCTCCGATCAGATCAGTTTCGCGAGGTCTTCCGCGGCGCGGCGCATGTCGAGGAAGATCAAGCCTAACTTTGCCTGCTCGCGCGCTAACGCGGTCAGAACCGCTTCTTCCCCAACGGACATCAACACCACGTATCCCTTTTCCCCTTTGATATACACTTGCTCGAGCGAGCCGCGGCCCAATTCGGTTGCGATGCGTTCGCCGAGGGACAGCATCGCGGCAGACATGGCAGAGACGCGGTCTTCCTCCACGCCTTGAGGCAGCGCGGAGGCGATGCTCAAACCGTCCACGCTTACCACGGCTGAGGCTTCAATATCGGGCGATGAGGCTTGCAATTCGCGAAGTCTATCCACCATTTGTTGCGTACGAGACTTTGACAAAACAGCCCTCCTCTACAGGCTTCGAGTCGAACATTCTTGAATGTTCGCTTTTATGTTCGATTCAGAGTGGAGTTATTTTAGATTACAGGGGAGAATGTGTCAAGCCAGCCTGTTAAATTGTATGGTCATAGCAAAGTCCGCAAAGCCAGCCTTTTCCGCTCCTATTTCACGATTGGATGAAAAACCCGCTCAAACTTCGGGGAAATTTGGTTCGCCCGCGTCAACCGCGGACTAGCCTCGGGCTTTCGCATCGAGCAATCTCGAGCGACGCTCAACCATTATGACACTAGAGACTGTTTCTCAACTTCCTTTTTTGAACACGGACTCCACAGATTTCACTGACTGCCGCTGCTTGGCGCGGCGTCACAGAGAAGAGCTTTTAGAAAGGATTTTTTGGTAGTGGCATTTGCTAAATGACGTGGTGCGGGATGGCATCCCGCACACCCTTGAATTGGCGGGATAACATCCCGCCCCACGAAATCCATCATTTTGTTTGAGCCGTCACCGATTTTTTTCGTGTGTTCCGCGAAATCCGTGTACTATTCAGGGTAACTCATATTGCCTGACAGCGTAGTAGCGACTTCAGTCGCTTTTTTAGCTGGAATGCGACGACTAAAGTCGTCGCTACGTGTCAACCATTCAAAGTTATTCTGAATAAAGAACGACTTTTATACTTGAGAAACACTCTCTTATATGATCTTCCTCTTGCTCTCAAACACAGGCTTGTTCTCAGCGATTCGATCCACCGAAAAAATGGACAAATCCAGAGTCGGCGTTTTGCTCAGCATCAACTCCGCGGTGTACCTCCCCACCGCGTGAGCCTGCTGAAACCCGTGACCTGAAAATCCGTTGGCGAAAAACAATCCCTTGACCTGCGATGATTCGCCGAGGATCGCGTTGCCGTCCAGCGTGTTGACCTCATACAGCCCCGCCCAGCCGCGCAGGATTTTGAGTCGGTCAAACGAGGGGATGTATTCCACAAGTTCGGACCAGATCCGCTCCTCGAAAACATTCTTCTCCCAACGGAAATCATCGTAGCCGATGTAATCATCAGCGAACGATTTGCCGACCATGAACAGACCTTCGCCTTCGTGAATGACATATAAGCCTGAGGGTAAAAATAACGCAGGCAAAACTCCTTCGCCGTGATAATTTGTTTCAACGATCGTCACCTGACGCTTCGTCGGCGCGATCGGCAAATCCACGCCAACGGTTTTTGCAATCTTCGCCGCCCACGCTCCCGCCGCGTTCATTACGATATTGCCGTTCAATATTTCGCCCGATGCAAGTCTAATTCCAGCGACTTGATTCCCCACTTTCAGAATTTCAATCGCTTCCGCCTGAATATATCTCGCGCCCATTGAAACGGATTTCTTTCTGTATCCATCCAGCACCGCCATCGGCGACATCGTTCCGTCCTGCACGCCCAACGTCCCAGCCGCGCAATCCTTGAGATTGTAAAGCGGATACTCCCTCTGCACATCTTCTGGCGTCAGCCAATAGACCAAACCGCCGAGACTCGTTTGCAACTCCCATCCATCACGCGACTCTTCCACGCTCGCTTCATCCAGCACGAACAGATTCCCCTGTTGGCGAAAGGCGGGATCGGGCTTGACGCCATCCACTTCCATCTCTTCGGCAAATCGCGCAAGGACTTCAAGCCCGTACTGCGACATTTGAATATTCTCTTTGATATTGAACTGGATGCGCGTGTTCCCGTCCGATAACGGCGTGGACGCTTTCTCGTAGGTCGGGTCCATTTCGATGATGGCGACGTTCAAGCGCGGATCGAATTTGAGCAGGTAATACGCGGTCGCGCATCCCATCACCCCGCCGCCGATGATGATTATGTCGTGTGTGGTGTTTGGCATCGAAATTAATCCCCCGCGATATTTATCGTTTATATGGCTGAATACTTCGCAGCCCCTTTATCACTCGATAATGCTTGACGTTGAACGTGGCTACATCGGCATTCAATCCAATTGCAGTCTCGGCAATCAAAGCATCCAACAATCCGATATTGTCACTCAAATAGTGATTGGAAAAACTTTTCAGTGCGCGATCGCAATCATCCGAGTCGGGCCAGTATAGTTGATAATCAGCCAGCGTTCTTTCTAACTGCTTTTGCTCGCGAGCATTCTGGCAACCCTGAATCAACTCCATGGCTACCAAGCCAGGGACTCCAATTTCCTGATCGCGAAGGTCGCCCAGCCATTCAACGGCTGGACCAAATCCCCGCAACACATCAACCATTACATCAGTGTCCAGCAGAATCACGAGGCGCGACTCCGAGTTTGCGCTTGCGACCGTAACTTGCGAGCAAATGTAACGCTATCGCCAATATCCCGCCGCTTGGACCAAACGCCCACCAAACCAGATTTGAGCAAATCGCTTGCCCGCATCGGCTTGGCGGATTGCCTTGCCCGCTCGATCAAGCGCGTCGCAAGGAGCAATTGCTCATTCGGAGTTAGGCGATCTGCCTGCTTGAGTAATTTTTCCATTGTTTCCAGAGCCATGCTGCCTTCCTTTCAACTCAACAGTCCAATTTTATCACGCACCCTAATCTGGCGACGCCCG